>JAZNJI010000018.1:0-78110 GCA_045577965.1 Paludibacteraceae bacterium | reverse complement strand
GGACTACCAAGCATCAGAGAGCTTTTCGCCTTTTGCATTGCAGTAGTAGATTTGCCACACCATTTTGGCCCTTGTACCAAAACTGCGCCCGAAGTGCGTAATTTAGAATTAAGCAATTGGTCAGCAATACGTGGTTTGTATTCGAAATTTGCCATAGTGATATATTGTAAGTTTCAAAATCGGCTGCAAAGGTACAACTTTTTTTTGAATCATGCAAGCGTTTTCGGAGTTTTTACCGAGTTTGGCGGAAAATTTTTACCGAGTTTGGCGAAAATACTTGTGATAATACACGGCTATTATAGGTAGAAGTAATTAAAATAACTTTTGCTGATATACAATTGCTTACAAATAATTTTAAGGCATTTGGCGGAAAATTACTATAGAATTTGGCGGTACTTTTACCGAGTTTGGCGGAAAATTTTTACCGAGTTTGGCGAAAAGCGAAAAATAAATTCACCTACTCCCGTTGGTCGAGAGATCTCAACTATCCCAACTATGATATAGAAACATTAGTTTAGATAGTTTAGATTTCTGCCGAAGGCAAGGAGATATTAAATCCAAATATGTCAATACGTCAAAGAACCCTGTATATTGTTTTCTTCGGTATCCCTTCGGTAAGGGTTCGGAAGATGCAAACAAAACGAGAGAGGAATGATATGATGATAATTATTTAGGGAATGCCCTTTTATTGCCCTTTTATTGCCCCCTATCTCCATTGGAACCTGATTGGAACCTGATTGGAACCTCGCTAAAGGATCACCGAGAGATGACCGAGAGACGACCGAGAGACAACCAAGAGACGAATATTCGAAAACCAACGCCCCATGGGGCATACAACATAACAACGTGAAACAGACAACGCGCCATATGCGCATATAACGTAAACGAAGTGAACGGATAATACTAACTTAAAAATTTATATATATGAAAAAACATTTTCTCAAATCATTCGCACTACTCGCGATGCTATTTAGTGCGATTGCCCTTTCCGCGGCTGAGTACTGCGAAGAGTTGATTACTAGTACAAATGGTAAACATACTGCCAACATTACTTGTTCATCATTGGGTAATAATCAGTATCAATTCATTTTTGAATCTACAGATGCTTTCACAGGGTACAATGCTGGTTCAAATTTTTACATGAAAGTCAATGGTGTTGAAGAAACACAAGTGTCTCAGAATCTCACACAAGATGGCAATAAATTGTCATATACTTTTGAGTCAAATCAAGTTCCTGATATCTATGTAGGTGACTTATTTGTAAATTATGCTGATGGCGAAGCACGTTTTAATATTCCAACAGATGAAGATTTTTCAGTAGTTTGTGCTCCAGCCGCAGAAGATACTAAGGCTCCAGTAATGACTTCTGCTACTTTTGTGAGTGCTTCTGACAAATCAGTTGTAATTGCAGTAGAAGCATCGGATAATGTTAAAGTGAAATCTTTTGTAGTGAAGAATGGAAACGTTGAATTAGGTTCTTTTACAGCTGTTAATAACAACATTACTGTAACTGGTTTAGAGCCAGGTACGACATATCAACTAACTGTTTATGCAAAAGATGCGGCGGATAACATTTCTGAGCAAGGAAAAACCGTAGAAGTGACAACCACTTCTATTCCTATGAGTCCTTTTTGTGACACTGAAATTGGTCATGAAGGAAATGTTAATGCTGATTCTAATTCTTTCATATTGCTTTCTGTTGGTTCGGATGGCGCAGGTCATACCATAGTTACTATCAGGCAGGATGCTGCTAAAAACACATCTATGTTTGACTATATTAATATAGTTGGAATCAAAGAAATTGGAAGTGATATTGCTACTGGAGGATCAGATGCAATGGGCATTTTATTCAATACTCCTACACCAGATGCAGAAGGAAATATTACATTCATGATTCAATGGTCTATTATCAACTGGGGTGGACGTTGGCAATATAATGTAACTTTACCTGCCGAGGCAATTTGTGCTAATGTAGATCCATATCCAAGTGAACCATATTTGTATTGTTCATATACCGACAATAATCTCAAATGGGGCAATGCGAATGTGGCGTTAACATGGGCTACAGATGCAAGTGGTAATGTAGTTATAGATATCGAGGATGGTGAAGGTGCATCTAATTCTGCGTTCCGTAATGGTGGATTCGAACTTGGTGGCGGTCTTTCTTTTGCTGATAGTTGGAAAGTGTATAGTGGTACCAATCACCAAACTGTTGAAGATGCAACTGTGTATTTCAATGAAGGAGGTACACTCTCTAACAATGATAAACGATATACGTTAACTAAAAAAGCCGAAGCCGTTCTCCCTGCTAATGCTGTAATAGTATGGATGGGACATGCCTTCTCATGGAAAAATGATCAATATGGAGGTGCATATTCTCTTGGTAAGACTTTTGCTTATTCATATGGCGAGTCTTGCCCTTCATTAGAAACTCCTACCAATGTAGCCGTTTCAGAAGAGGGTATAATTACTTTCACTGGTTCTGCGCTTGCAGAGACATATACAGCAAGTGTTTATTTGGGTGGTATTCTCAAATATCGTCAAGATGTTACTAACGGCGGTACATTAAATTATACGCCATATGTAAGTGGTACCTATCAAGTAACAGTTACTGCATCTGCTACGGGTTATCCTACAACCGCCCCTTCCGAACCTTTTGATTGGCAACGCACAGTAGTTCCTGCATCTCCTACTAATTCTGCATATTGCGAGCAAGAGATGAGTAATGGAAACACTTTGGCTAAGTTCACATGGGAAACGGATGATAATGGCAATATCATTATTACTATTGCAGAAGCATTAGGCGGTGAATCTTCTGCCTCTGTATTCCGTGCTAATGCTTTTAACATTAATAACCTGCGTGTAGGCACACATTCATTGGGATCAGATTACTTTACATCTTCTTGGGTAGGTTCAGTACAAACATTAGCATTAAAAGATCCTAATGTAAAACCAGGTATTGGTGAACCTATCACTTATAATGGCATTGTTGAGTATAAAACATCAGAGAATCAAGATGCTTATCCAACTTTACAATTTAATGACTATCTCTATGGAGCAAAATGTGAAGGACAAAAGCGTGTTACAGCTTCAGTCAACGATGCTGCTATGGGTACCGCGAAGGTTAATGGACAAGATGAAGTGTATGTAGATCCTGACACAGAAGTTACATTTACTGCTACACCTAATGAAGGATATGTATTTGCTAATTGGACCAAAGGTGATGAAGTAGTTTCTACCTCTGCCACCTATACAACCACAATTACATCTGCTCTCAGTCTTGTAGCTAACTTCGATTATATTCGTACCATCTATTGCCAAACACCTGTACTGACAAACGCAGGACATATCGTTTACCTAACAGTTGGTCAAGCAGCTACACCAGGTAAATATCAAATCAAAATTGAGGGAACATCAGATATGCAAATTACAGGTATCAACAACGCCAATACGGCGATGAACTGCATTAAATTTACTGGTATCGATATAGAATACGACCAAGTTAATGATGTTCCTCTAACAATAGAAAACGGTGGTTGGGAGTTCTCTGAAAACGGAAATGGTGTAATAACAAGTATAGAGTTTGAACCAAGTACAGGTAAAACATGGAAAGATATGTGGATGTGGAGACCGGATTTATACTTTAGCACAAGTTTATCTGTGCAAGAAGAAATCAATACCGTGCTTGCTCAACGCAATCACTTCGATTGGTCTAACTCTTGCGAGGAAGATACTGAAAAACCAGTAATGGGTACAGCTGAACTTGTTTCTCAATCACACAATACTGCTACTATCGCTGTCACAGCAACTGATAACCGAATGGTACATAGCTACCACGTAGTTAGTACAAATCCTGCACACGACCAAACAATTGAGCCTGTAGATGGCAATATCACAGTTACTGGTCTTACTGCAAATACCGACTATACATTCACCATTACTGCTATTGACTTAGCGGGTTTGGAATCAGAAAACAACGCAACAGTATCCGTGAAAACCAACGCTTACATAGCAGAGCCATCATCCTTGCCAACCGCTCCTACACGGCCTGCAAACCAAGTGCAAGCAGTATATTCTGATACATATAGTGCAAACTGCAACTTTGGTGAATGGGGTTCTGCAACAACATACACACCAGATACTTATGGTAAAAAGTATGTAACTGTTGCAGGTGGATATTTTGGCTTAACTGAATTTCTTTTGAACTGTTCTAAGATGGAATATCTACACTTGGATGTTTGGTGTGCAAACAATACATCTATTGGTATCACTCCTATTCATGGTGCTGCTGAAGTTCGCGTTACCCAAAATATTACAGGTGGACAGTGGAATTCTATTGATATTAATTTGAACGATTTCGAGGGTGTTTCTAATTGGTTAAATGTAAATCAAATCAAGATTGATAACGTACCCAATCAAACACTTTGGCTCAACAATGTTTATTTCTACACTACTCAAGGAGTCACCGATAATACCCCGCCAAGTGATTTCACTGCGACAGCTTCTCCTTCAGCTACCACAGCGGTCTTCACTTGCAGAGCAACCGATGAAGAATCAGGTAGCGTGAATTACAAGATAATGTTAGGTGGAGAGTTAAAAGGTGCTCGTAATGTTGCTTCAGGCGAAACTGCCAATATTACAGTCACCAACCTCCAAGTAGGTAGCACATTCACAATGAAAGTTTATGTAAGTGATGCATACGGTAACGAGGCAGAACCTATTGAAGTACCATTCACAACAGTAACACATCCAGAACCTGCTCCAAAACCTATTTGGAAAGCAGAAAACGTATTCTCAATATTCTCCGATGCGTATGAAACCACTGTTACCCGCGTTATGGGTGGTTGGGGACAATCCACTCAAGAAGAAGTCGCGAATATGACAGAAGGAGACCAAGCATTATTATATACCATTTGCAACTACCTCGGTTGGTCGCTCAATGGTGACGCAACTATTGGTGATGTGAGTGCATATCCATATTTCCACATGGATATTTATGTAGAGAATGCTGGTTCTATTCAGTTTACTCCTATTTGGGGTGCTGAGGAATTGAAGACCTATACTCTACAAGCAGGTTGGAACTCTATAGATATTGACCTAACAGCAGAATTTACAGGCATCAATCTTGCGAATATTTATCAACTCAAATGGGCTAATATGCCTGCTACTTGCTATATCGACAATGTATATTTCTACAAAGAAGTTCATCAAGAAGTAACAGAGTCTCTCGAAATAACAGAGGATTACGCATACACTTCTCTCACCATCACTGAAGATGGTAAGGTAACCATCAGCAATAGTGCGAAACTCATCGTGAAGGATTTTATTATCCAATCCACTATGGGCGCAGGTGAATCAGGACAATTGGTTGGTGCTACATTAAGCAACTTTGATGTGATTGGCGATGCATACATCGACATCACTTTAGGCAAAGAAGCTACGGCCGACCAATGGCATGCATTCACAGTACCATTCCCAGTAAATGCACTCAATGGTATCTACACGACTGATGGAAACAAACTCAGCAACGAAGTGCACTATGCTATCATGGATTACCACGGAGATATTCGTGCGAACGGCAAGTATGGTTGGAAGAAATACCATGGCGACCTCGTGCCTGGTACTTTCTATATCATGACCGTTAATGGCGACATCAAGACCTTCCGTTTCAAAAAGACAGACGGTAGTTCTGTTGTAGCTGCAAACACCAAAGCCCTTATTGCTCACAATGGTTCAGGTACAAATACCGACAAGGGCTGGAACGGTGTCGGTAACCCAACATTAGCATACGGATCCGTAGCACAAGCTGTACAAGTGCTCAACCCAGAAACATACACTTATGAAACACACGAAGCAAATGCTACCAACTTCACTGTGGGTACACCATTCTTCATCCAAGCAGCTGTAAATGGTAGTATGACTATGGAAGATGCAAATGCTTCGAAGCCATCTTATACTCCTGCTCGTCAACAGACTACAGAGGTAAAGGCTAAGGTATATCTCTCAAACGATAACTATACCGACCGTCTCTATATCACTGCTACCGACGATGCTACTACCACATACGAGATTGGCAAAGACCTTGTGAAGATGACTATGACTAACACGCCAAGCGTGCCACAACTCTTCGCTCGCGCATATAATACCGACCTCTGTATGATCCATACGCCTCTATCTAATGACGAGGCTGTTGTAGCATTGAATCTCTATGCTCCTGCTGATGGCGAATACACCTTATCGGCTGAAGCACAAAACGGCGAGACGATTTACTTGCTCAAGGATAATGCCATCGTTTGGGACCTTACTGCAAGCGAATATACTATCTACCTATCACAAGGCAATACAGAAGTATATGGTGTGGCTATTAAACGTGCACCACAAGTAGAGACTGGCGTTAATGATGGCGCTACCATTCAAACATTGCCATCTAAGGTTATTCTCCAAGGCAATCTATACATCCTCCATAATGGACAGGTATATGACGCTATGGGTAAATGTGTAAAATAATTAACTATTAAATATCAAAACAATGAACAAAAAAAATTATCAAAAACCAACACTAGAGCAAATCACCTTACATCCTGATGCAGCATGCATGCTGTTAAGTTCAGGTACTGCTCCACAACCATGATAATCTATTCAGATATCGTAGTACACTTAATCACTATCAAAGGGCAGCACTCTACCTGCTGAAGCTGCCTTTTGATAGTTATCCACCTCTTCCTACAACTCTACACAAAGCAATTAATGCTTATAAAACACATTATTTTTTTATTAACCATTAAATTCTTACAAGTATGAAAAAGATTTTATCTATTTTCGTAGCCGCACTATTTAGTGCAACTATGCTCGGCGCTTCAGGCGTAGATTGGAGTACCATTGAATTCTTAGGCGATGGCGCTGGTGGTGGTCCTTATACCAATAAGTACAAAGCATCTGCTGCTGAAGGCCTCACTGTGATTAACATCCAAAAACCTGACTGGGCTGCTGAAGCGGGTATCTATGCACACGTACCTGCAGGCATTACCGATTGCTCAGTGGCTTCTACTCTTCAAGGAGCTGGTTTGATCATGCACTTATCTGCTTTCACCGCTCAAGAAACAGAAGTTACCATCAACTATGCAGGTGGATCTTGCAAGTTCTGGGTATATTATGCTGACGGTACTACCGGCGAAGGCGGAGGCGACGAAGGTGGAGAAACTACAGGTGTTCCTACCAACGAGGAACTATGGGAAGCATTCAAGCCTTATTACAACACATTCTATGGTTTGTCTCGCGCTGACCAAACAATCGACAAAGTTTCTACCTTCGCTAATGCAAAGATGCAAGAGATTATGACTTCTGCCACATCTGAGTACAAGTGGTTAGGTGATTATATCCTATCCGTAGCTACTGCTGCTGGTGTGACATTACCTACCGATATGGCAGAGGCTAATGAAGGCGCTTGGCGTTGGGCAGTTCATGCATTCTTCAATGCTGAGGCTGGACAACACGGTGCTACAGGTATTGACTTCACCGAGGCTGGCAAGCCAGAGGCATGGGGTCCTGCATATCTAGCTGCTCAAGGTGGTGACGAAGGTGGAGAAGATCCTACTCCAAATCCAGATAGCGACAACCTATTCGATGCTTCTAAAGCTTCTATCAAAGAGACTTATTTTGCTCCTAACTGGGCACAAGAAACCAATAGTTCTGCTACATATGATGCTACCGCAGGCACCATCACCGTAGATCTCAAGAGCCAATTCTATGGCCAATGGCAAGCACAAGTAAAACTCCAACACAATGTAGTATTTAGTGCTGAAAAGCAATACACCATCTCTTGCAAGTTCCACGCTAATACTACTATAGGCGGCATCACCTTGAAGATGGACGACAATGCGGAGGTAGTAATGGAGAACCAAACTATCAACCTCGTTGCTAACGAGACTCTCAACTACACTTCTAAGCCAGGTAATGGTGTTGAGGGCAACAACCAAATTATCGTATTCGACTTCGGTTGGGCTGTACCTGCACAAGTGACTATCTCTGATATTACTATCAAAGAGGTAGGTGGCGCTGTAGCTCCTCCTGAGGTTGAGCATCCTGCTGCTGCACCTGCTCCTACTCGCGATGCTGCACAAGTATTCTCTATCTACTCAGATGTTTACACCACTACCGTTACTCGCGGCATGGGCGGTTGGGGACAAACTACCCGTGAGGAAGAAGTGCAACTCGCAGAAGGCGACAAAGCATTCTACTACAGCACTTGCAACTACCTTGGTTGGGAACTCAATGGCAACACTACTATCGGTGACCTCACCGCTTACCCTATGCTTCACATGGATGTGTATGTAGCTGAAGCTGGTTCTATTGGCTTTACTCCTATCTGGGGTGGCGAAGCAGAGAAGGCTTACGCATTGCAACCAGGTTGGAATGCCCTCGATATCAACCTCACCGCTGATTTCGTAGGTATCAACCTCGCCAACATCTACCAACTCAAGTGGGCTAACATGCCTGCTACTTGCTATATCGACAATGTATATTTCTATGGCGAGAGCACCGACGTAGAGAATATCACTGTTGAAAACACAGCAACCAAAGTGATCGAAAATGGCCAACTCATCATCATCCGCAATGGCGTGAAGTTTGATGCTACTGGCAAAATGATGAAATAATTCATCCCATCTAGGTTAGGGAGGCCGACTACCTCCCTAACTTTCTACACTATCCTACACCATAAATTCCTGTTCCAAAAGTCCTTCCCTTTAGGGGAGGATTTAGGAGAGGCTTAACAACACACCATCATGAAACACTTATTTCTCTCTTTGATTTTCTCTGGTCTGACGCTATCAGCGTTCGCGCAAGAGACAGACGTCAACTTCGCACTCACTACCAATGGCGCTACTGCCGTAGCTACCACAGGTGATGCACTAGCCGCTATTGATGGCAATCCAGGAACTCGCTGGGAGTCTGCAGCCGAAGATCCACAAGTATGGACACTCGACTTGGGACAAACACGCAGCTTCAACACCATCAAGATCCTCTGGGAAGGTGCCTATGCCAAGAAGTTTACCATCTCCGCCAGCACCGACAGTGTGACTTGGACACCCATTGTCACCATCGCTGACCAGAAATTAGAGGGTTTCCCTTATTCCCAAATTCACACCATCGATGCCACCACCGCTCGCTATATTCAGTTCTATGGCGAAGAGCGCGGCACACCATATGGCTATTCGTTCTGGGAGTTTGAAGTATATACCGCTGGCGAGAGTGTACTCACCACTCTGGATGCCACCATCGATGCCAATCTCTTGAAAGTAGGCGAAAGTACAGCTATCCATATCATCGCCAAGGACCAACATGGCAAGATCATCACCCCTACCGAAGAGGTAATCTATACCATCACTCCTGCAGAAGCAGGTACGATCACCAACCACACCTATACCCCATCTCAAATAGGCAAAGCATCCATCACCGCATCCATCGGTGACGTGCAAGCAGCAGCCGTTGAGGTAGTAGCATACGATGGCGAAAATCTGGCACTCAGCACAGCTGAAAACAACAAAATCATTGCCCAGTCTACGCCATTCACAGGTTATGATGCATTCCGCGCCGTGGACGGCATACTCAATACCGAGTGGCAAGGTTGCCCAGATAATGGCACCTTAGACACCGACTCTGCTCGCACCTACGACGCTTGGTTCGTACTCGACCTTGGAGCTACATGCGACATCAATATGGTGGCCATCGTCTTCGAAGGCGCTTGCGCGCAAGATTATCATGTGGACTTCTCTGCCGATAATGCTACATGGCAAACAGCCTACAATCATGTAGGTAATCCTGGCGTCAATCACCATACCCAAGCTCTCTATGGCGACAACCTCCTGCACGGAAATGGAGTTCGCTATGTACGATTCTGGAGCACCAAGGCTGCTACACAATGGGGTATGAAGATATTTGAGTTTGAAGTATATGGCTTTGCTGCGGGCAACACCGCCACCCCTGAACTTGTACTGCCAAGTTCTGCTACAAAAGTGATCTCCGATGGCCAACTCATCATCATCCGTGATGGTGTGATGTATAACGTTCAAGGAGTGCGCCTTTGATAATTATGAACTATGAGTGATAAGTGATGAGGCGAGAATTGCGGCGCAAGCCGCATTCTCCTCGCCTTTACACCATACACTTTACACTTTACACCATACACTGCGCCTTTAGCGCCAATACCCCACTTCTATGCGTAAATCCCTCTTTCTTACCCTTGCCTTTACCCTTATCGCCTTATCGCCTAATAGCCTATTGCCCATAGCCTATAGCCAATCACCTGTACCTATCGGCAGCGGCTCCTACGCCTCGTTTCCTCCACTGGAAGAGAGCCGTTCTTCTCTCCACGGCGGTTGCCAGGCATACCAAATGGAACATCGAGAGATCTACGCAGTGGATTCCCTACTCAATCGACCCCTACCCTCCAACGACTGGTGGACCTACGCACTCGTCAACCCTTGGACAGGCAAACTATGGGCATACCCCGCCCTCGTATGGGCAGATGCCACAGGCATATCTATTGCCAAACCTTCGTATTGGGAACCTACGGGTTGTGAGATGAAGTGGAACGACCCACTCACCATTTCCCTTATCGCCTCATCGCCCAATCGTCCCTTCTCGCCTCAAGCAGCCCTTATCTCTCACTGGAGCGACTATATGATAGCATTCGTGCTGCAAGATGGCAATGCCGAGGTACGCGTCACCCTCATGCAGGGCTCACCGCTCGTATGGCTGGAGCTTACCAATGCCGAACCAACCATCACCAACCCCGACCCTAGTGCATTAACCGTATTCCAACGCACCGAGGGCAATACCACCACCCTTGCCGTGGCTGTCCTAACCGACGGAATCACCACCGAGCAACTACAACCCTTTGCCTTCCGTATCCCACGCAATACACAAATCACCTACGACTACCTATCCGAGCAATCGCTCCTACGCACGAAGTTTCACATCTCCTACCAAGATATCGTTCCCACCAGTGCCAATGGCCTATGGCAGGGATTTCTTCCACATCACTACTACGATACGCACACCGACATCGCTTTTGCCGCTGCCACCTATGCCACACCGCGAGGCGAGATGCGCCTTGCACAGGGCAACGACTTTATCATCGACTATCCCGTGTATGGTATGTTGCCATTCTTTTCCGTACCTTATGATACACTACAGGGCTACGACCCCGCACTCATGCGTACCCTCTGCGCGGAATACGCCTTGGCGGGTTCATTCGGAGCAGATACCTATTGGGGAGGCAAAGGCCTCACGCAGATGGCACACTATATGACCACCGCCTATCAGCTCGGCGATACTGCCACCTTTGAACTTGCCAAATCTCGTCTCCGTTCCACCCTGATTGATTGGTACACCTATACACCAGGCGAGACACAATACTATTTCGCCTATTACGACCGTTGGGGTGCACTCGTCGGCTTTGACCCCTCATATGACTCCGACACCTTCAACGACCATCATTTCCACTATGGATACTTCGTCTACGCCTCTGCGCTGCTCTGTATGTTAGACGACGACTTCCGCCAGCAATACGGACCTATGGCTCGCCTCGTCGCCCTCGACTACGCCAATCCATATAGGCAAGAGGATTTCCCTCGCTTCCGCACTTTCAACCCTTATCTAGGTCACTCCTTTGCAAGTGGTATGGGCAACGAGGGCAATGGCAATGGACAAGAGTCCAGTTCTGAGTCTATGCAGGGCTGGGGAGGCGTATGGATGCTGGGCGCTGCCCTCGGCGATGAAGATCTTATGGAAACAGGTATCTATGGCTATACCATTGAAGCACGCGGAACAGCCGAATACTGGTTCGACCGCGGACGACGTAATATCGACTATACCAAATACCTCCATCCCTACTGCTGCAACCTCACCATGCAGGGCGTAGGTTGGTGGACATGGTTCTCAGGCGACCCCGTATGGATGCACTCCATCCAGTGGCTACCTATCTCGCCTATCCTTCAGAACTATCTCACCGAAGACCGTGCTTTTGCGCGTTGGGACTACACACAGATGTATGCTACCAAAGAGGTGGGCAACTACGAAGCGCCCACAGGCGGACTGGGCGATGAGTCCGGCTTAGGAAATGTCTGCCTCTCCTATCTCGCCCTCTTCGACCCCGACTCTGCTGCCAACGTATGGACACGCATGCGCCAGATGGGCAAAGCCCTCGCCAAGAACCCCGACACAGGCGGTATCACCTACCTGCTGGCACACTCGCTCCGCGCCTATGGGCATCAAGATCATTCCATTCAAGCCAATTACCCCCTTGCTGCGGCATACACCGACTCCTTGACTGGCAAGACTACCTATGCGGTGTATAACGCTACGAACGAAGAAATTGCGGTGCAATTTAAGGCGAAAGGCGATGGGGCAATAAGGCAGGAATTCATCGCTCCCCCTCACCGCCTAACCCTCTTCACCAATTCACCGACATTAACCGACATCCATCTCGAAGGACCTTCCGTAGTTCTACCTAGATCCACCAACGAATATGTACTCCGTTTCTTGGACCAATATGGTGCTACCTTCCGCGCTGATAGCATCATGCATTATACTGCACCTGCTACAGCCCAACTCACCGAAGTGCGCGCTACCTATCAATCGCTGGAAACGGCTATGCCTATCCGCGTAGGTGCATTGCCATACATGGCTACAGCTACTATCCAACCCGCTATTGACTATCTCGCACTAGGCAATACGGCGGATTTCACTGTGGTTGCTACCGACCAATATGGCGAGGCCTACCCCGTGGACTGGAGCTATCACTTTGCGCCTGCTACCCCTGGGCAATACATCATCGCTTATGAGGGCGAACGCACCGTGCGTGATACCATAGTGGTACTCCCCCCATATCCTAATCTCGCATTGGGTAAGCCTGTCACCGCCAGCAGCCACGAGAACGCAGGCACACTGCCCACAGGCATCAACGACGGCAACCTCGCTACCCGCTGGGGCTCTGCGCACAAGGATAACGAGTATATCACCATCGACCTACAACAAGCTTGCTTCATTGACCATATCAACCTCAGATGGGAAGCAGCCTATGCCAACTCCTTTGCCCTATTGATCACTGATACCATACCCCTAGCCTCTACACTTTACACCCTACACTCTACACCTTTCACCTCCTCAGGCGGTGTCCAAACCATCGAACTAGCTCAGAAGGGACGCTATATCACCTTGGTGGGACTCACACGCGCTACGCAGTACGGCACATCACTCTATGAGTTGGAGGCATACGGCATGCCACTTGCAGGCGATGATGCCGCACTCTTTGGCATGGCTATCTATGCCGACCGCGATGCACTGACGCAGAACGAGGAAGTGCTCTTCGAGGTAAAAGGCTACAACCGCTTGGGAGAAGAAATGACTTGCAAACCTACGCTAATAGCCGAAGGCGCAAACATACAAGGCAACCGCCTCCAACCTACTACCACGGGCACGATAAGCCTCACCGCCAACGTAGGAAACATTACCGCTACGCGCACATTCATCGTTATGGAGTCGGAGCAAATCACTGCTACCACCGTAGCACCTAAGCATATCACGCTCCCATTAGGTGATACACAACTCTTCACCGTGTCGGCAATCAACCAGTTTGGCATTACCGAAATTGAAACGACCGAATACTACGAAGCCACCACCTTGGGCGACCATCAACTCATCGTATCATTAGGCGGCTTTACCGACACAGCCTATATCCATGTAGTGGACTTCGCAGATGTTAATCTGGCATTGGGTAAACCCACCACCTGCTCGGGTAGTGAGGGTGGCGGAACTAGTAGCGATAAAGCCACCGACGGACTTCTCGACACCCGCTGGTCATCGCGCTTCCAAGACGGCGAATGGCTATGTATTGACCTAGAGAAAGAATATATGGTGAATCGTGTGAAACTCTATTGGGAAGCAGCTTACGCTACGCATTTCGATATACAACTCTCCACTGATGGTGTTGAATATACTACCGTATATACTGCTACCAATGCACAGGGTGGTACACAAGATATCAATTTGCCTACTGGTCCTGTAGATGCGCGTTATGTGCGTATTCTATGCCAGCAACGCAACACAGGCTATGGCGCTTCATTATGGGAAGTGGAGGTATATGGAGTGAAAGCCCCTACGTCCGTACAAC
Organism: Paludibacteraceae bacterium; assembly: GCA_045577965.1. Lineage (GTDB taxonomy): Bacteria > Bacteroidota > Bacteroidia > Bacteroidales > Paludibacteraceae > Colicola. Next base: position 63,937 of record JAZNJI010000018.1, on the reverse strand, counting down.
AACCATCTGCAGAAACAATCACCAGGAAATACATATTGCGCAATGGACAGATATACATCATTCGCAATCACGAAATATACGATTTACGAGGACAAAAAGTGGAGGAAAACTAGCGAACTATCCTAGTCAAACACTTCCATCAGCACATCTAGGGATTTAGGCGAACGGAAGTCTTCGATATGTTCACTATAGTAGAGGCAGAGCTGGCGGAGGCGCTGCTGGCGCTCCCCCCGAGAACTGGGAGCCTCGTACCAATCAGGATGCTCGGTATCATCTATACCAATACCTAAATAAGTAGCATACTCCAGTAGAAAATGAAGGTGGAAGTTGGTAATCTCATCGTCTTGGTCAAGATGATGAATCATGTCGCATAGCCAATCAAATAGCTGCTGGTCGCTCATTGGGTGGCGCAGCGTAGCAGCCAAGACTTCAGCAACAAACAGGGCCACACACTGGCGCTGAATATCGGTAGTCAATCGTTGGGGTGTATACAGCAGCGAGACAGATGAGAGAGTAGCCATATGCACAGGAGCATTATTGCGGCGGTTGGCGGTGAAATCCACGATTGATAATGGGCGAAGCAAGCCCTTGTACTTATTGCCATATAGGGCATAATGCATTCGTCCATTTTCGGCCGTATATAGATGCACAATACTACCTGAATCCGAATAGCGTGTGATATTTAAGACAATAGCTGATTGCACTACTAATCTTTGAGTTTTGGGGTGTCTGACTTTAGTTTTTTGATTTCTCTTTTGCGAACAAAATAGCCGATGGTGAACATTGGAAGAAGGTCTGCAAAAGGAATAGACTCTTCAATAAAATTAATCGCAGCACCCAATGCACCCGTTTTTCCGCCAAATAGCCAAAAGAAGAAGAAGGCTGATATGGGTGCCCAGATGAGATCAATCCATTCGCCCCAGGTAGGTACGAAATAGGAGACACAACCTAATAGATCCAATACTATACACAGCCAAATAGGAGGCAGTTTTATTCCTTTTTCTGTTTTCATAAATTTTCTTCTCGTTTAGTAGGTAAATTATATGCCGCCACAATATATTTTACCAAGTGATGGCGAACAATGTCCTTTTGATTGAACTCCACCATCGCTATGCCTTTGATATCACGAAGGCGTTCGATAGCATCCTTCAACCCAGACTTCTGGCTAGCAGGCAGGTCGATTTGCGTCATATCTCCTGTGATGATCATCTTGCCATTAACACCCAGTCGGGTAAGGAACATCTTGAGTTGGGCTGTGGTAGTATTCTGCGCCTCGTCTAATATAACAATCGCGTCGGCTAGTGTGCGTCCGCGCATGAAGGCCAATGGGGCAATCTGTATCACCCCACGCTCCATATATTCGTTGAGTTTGGCACCAGGGATCATATCTTGCAAGGCGTCGTAGAGCGGCTGGAGATATGGGTCGATCTTTTCCTTCATATCACCTGGTAAGAATCCCAGTTTCTCGCCCGCTTCGACCGCAGGACGCGAGAGGATGATGCGTTTGACTTCGCGATTCTTGAGGGCTCGGACAGCCAGAGCGATAGCGGTATATGTCTTACCGCTACCAGCAGGGCCAATGGCAAATAGCAGGTCATTCTCCTCGTAAGCGTCTACAAGACGCTGCTGGTTGGCACTGCGAGCCACAATAGACTTGCCATTGACACCATGGAGGATAAGGTTATCCTGCAAGAACTCAGTAGGCTGCTCACCATGCAAGAGTTGTAGTATATGCTGCTCGGTCAGAGTGTTGTTCTTTATACAAAACGCCTCACACTTGCGCAAGTTCTGCTCGAATCGGGTGATAGCAGGCTGTGAACCGATGACCTTGACCTGATAGCCACGCGCCACCACCCTGACATCGGGATGTTGGTTCTTTAGGCACAAGATATTGATATTATTCACGCCATAGAAAGTGGCGGTATCCAGAGCATCGTTGAGAGAAAGGATGGTTTCCATGAATTTAAAAATTATGATTGTTTGAAGGATGAGATTTTCATAAGTTGATGGTAGAACTCTTCGGGCGAAAGGTGCGAGCGATTGATGGTACGCGTCTTATAGGTATAAACGGTATTGATACTATAATCCAAAATCTCGGCGATGACTTCATTATGTACGATACCGAGACGAATAAGTGCAAAAATACGCAGTTGGGTATTCAGCAATTCGTTGTCTTTGAGTACGAAACGCTCTTCTTCCTTAAGTAATTGGTTAAAATCTTCGACAAAGGTAGGGAAAATCTTGAGCAACATTTCATCTCTACGTCGGTTGAGAATCTGGCGTTGCAGCTTAGCATCCGCATTCTTAGGAACGATCATGAGTTGAGATATCTGTCGTTTGACAACTGACTCCTTGACATAGCTTTGATATTGCTCCACAGCATTGATGTATTGAGATTGTCCTACGAGGATATTACTTAGTAGTTCCTCTTTGACGGTATTGGCAATCTGCAAATTTTGATTCATCTGATCAATCGTCTTTCGCGCGGAGTGTAGTTTGCGTGTACGTCTAATAATGAGCAAAATACACACAATAGAGGAGATTAATAAGAAAATGGAAATTGCTAAAATGATCAATGTAGTGTAATGATGCTGCTGGAGCGTTTCGGTATGTTGACGCTCAATAATAGGTAATAATTGCGAAATGCTAACTTGTCGGTGGCGTGCGTGGTAACGCTGGGCATCCTGCATGGCAATGTGGATATACTTATCGGCGAGATTGACCTGACCTTGTAGATAAAGCATCTCGGCAATCATTCGAAGGGCTACTGTCTCGTAGGTAGAACTTTGAATATCTGCAATAGCTGCATTGACATAATATTTTAATGCGAGAGTATCATTACCTAATTGTCGGTAGAGGAAAGCTATGGAACTATAGAAGATAGCTTGGTCATGGGTAGAGCATCTAGAGTCTTTGAGTGCCTCTTGAAAGTGGGCAATACTCTTATGGCAATTCCCCTCTCTGAGCAGGATAGAGGCAAGCGGATAGTGGTAGTACATGGAGTCGGCAGGTGTGGTCTGCTCAAGGAGTAGCTGCATTTGGCGATTTCCCTGCTGGTTGTACATGGTGAACATCTCTCCACCCGCATAGTCAGCCATGTCGTATAGCAAACGTGCGTAGGTAATATGGTAGAGAGGTGTAGAGTGTAGGGTATTCTCGAGGTGTGAGAGTAGGTCGTATGCCTCCTTGAAAAGTCCACCAGAGAGATATACAAATGCACGAGAGAGATCCGCTTCAGCAAGCAAAGCAGGTTGCTGCATCAAGAGCGCTTCTTCATACATATTTTGGGTATAAATGAGTGCTGTATCGTAATTAAATGATTTATATTCTTCGTATAAACATTTATAGATAGTATAAGGCGTCTTAGCCGTGTCCAGAAGCAGGGTAAGACTATCTATTCGATGCCGTTTGCACAGGTCGTAATTGGCGCGTTGGTCCAAGACCATATCCAAACGCTGAATATCCGATTTTATCGAGTACTTATTAGCAAATGCGCCACATGTATATAGCACCAGAGGAAGCAGAAATAAGAGCGTTTTTTTCATGGTAGATATGAATTTTCGACAAAAGTACAAAAAAAAATTGAAACGCAAAAATATAGAACAATAAAACAAGATATTTTCTTGATTTTTGTAATATTTTTTGCATATACAAGGTATATATAGTAATTTTGTCAAAAATTAACAAAAAATATCATGAAAATCAAATTATTCTTATTTCTACTTCCACTTGTAATGTTGGCATGTGGCAATCGCCAGCCAGAGTTATGCTCGCCCGATGGTGAGTTGGTATTGTCGTTTCGTCTAACCACAGATGGTGCTCCCGAATACAGCGTCAGACGAGGTAGCGATACCGTATTGCTATGGTCGCCATTGGGGTTGCATACAGAAGACACGGACTTGAGTACTGGTTTTATGCTCAAAGGCATCAAGAAAGGTAGTCAAGACGAGGTATGGGAGACCGTGTGGGGTGAAGAACGTTTTATCCGCGATCACCATAATAGCATGGTGGTGAAGTTGCAACACCAGTCGGGAAGGCAGATGCATATTGCCTTTCGCTGTTTCAATGATGGTGTAGCATTCCGTTATGAGTTTCCCGAGGCAGGTGATCATATGACGATTACCGACGAGAAAACAGCTTATTGTTTTGCCAAAAATCACAATGTATGGTCCATACCATGGCGTACAGAGTACTACGAGGGATTATGGAGTAAACACCCAATGTGGTCGTTGACAGACACCGTATGCTCGCCCATCACCATCGAGATGGAGGATGGTGGTTATGCCTTTGTGCATGAGGCTGCGCTATACGACTACCCTGCACAAAACCTCTATGTAAAGGACAACATGCTATGTACCTATCTGACCCCATGGTTGGATGCCAACGTACAAACATTGGCTGCAAGAGCCTATAAAGAGGGTAGTTGGAGCAGTCCGTGGCGAATGGTGGTTCTGACAAAAACATTGCCTGAATTGGTGGCATCACGCATCATGCTCAATCTCAACGAACCTTGTGCGATAGAAGATACCGATTGGATTCGTCCGATGAAGTTTATCGGAATCTGGTGGGGTATGCATATCAAGACCATGACTTGGGAAATGGGTCCTAATCACGGTGCCACTACCGAGAATATGGAGAAATATTTGCGTTTTGCCAAGGAGCATGGTATAGAAGGCGTATTGGCCGAAGGGTGGAACAAAGGTTGGGAAGACTGGCGTCATTTCTCATTTACCGAATCTTATCCTGATTGGGATATGGATTATCTGAGCCGTTTGGCAGATAGTTTAGGTGTAGAGATAGTGGGTCATAACGAGACGGGTGGTAATGCTGCAGACTATGAGACGGTGCTAGAGGAGGCATATCAATACCATGCAGCGCATGGCATCAATGCCATCAAGACGGGTTATGTAGCGCCTATCATCCGCACCTTGGATGGACTGCAATGGAATAAAGGTCAATCGGGCGTTCGCCACTACCGCAAGGTGATAGAGACCGCAGCGAAATACCAGATTAGCATAGACAACCACGAGCCTGTGATGCCTACTGGATGGCAGCGGACCTACCCCAACCTGATGACTCAAGAGGGTGTTCGTGGTCAGGAGTGGAATGCATGGAGCCGTGACGGAGGAAGTCCTTGTGAACACGTGACGGTATTACCATACACCCGTATATTGGCCGGTCCTGTGGATTATACACCTGGTGTATTCCACTTTGAGAACCCTGTGATTCCTACCACGCGCGTACACTCGACGCTGATGAACCAATTGGGTTTGTTCGTATGCTTCTACTCACCTTTGCAGATGGTATGCGACCTGCCTGAGCACTATATGGAGCACCCAGATGCATTCCGCTTTGTGGAAGCGGTACCATGCGACTGGGAGCGATCGATCTTACTGGATGGCAAGATAGGTGACTACTGCATCTATGCCCGTCAGGAGCGCGGAGGCGAAACATGGTATATTGGAGGTATCACCGACGAAGAGGCACGCAGCACAGACCTGGTGTTGGATATGTTGGAAGAAGGCGCCACATACACCATGACACTGTGGTGCGACGCGGAGGATGCAGACTGGCACGCACGCCCATACGCGTATGATATAAAGGAATATAGCGTGAAGAAAGGTGACAAAGTGACAGTCTGGATGGCAGCAGGCGGCGGTCTGGCTGCGCAAGTGAAGAAAAACAATTAACCAAAAATATAGATGTTATGAAAAAGTTTCTCATGATCATGGTTCTGGCCTGTGGCGCACTGGTGCACACATTGGCGCAGGACGTGAGTGGTACAGTGACTGACACCAATGGCGAGACCATCATTGGTGCTTCGGTTGTGGTAAAAGGTACCAGCAATGGTACAGTGACCGATTTTGACGGAAACTATCAGCTGAGCAATATTGCTGCCGATGCTGTGTTAGAGTTTTCGTATGTGGGCTATGAGAGCCAAACAATTGCTGTGGAAGGCCGTCGAACCATTGATGTCGTAATGGCAGAGATGAGCGTCGGCATGGAAGAAGTGGTGGTGATTGGCTATGGTAGCTTGAGTAAGAAAGAGGTATCCAGTTCGATTGTGCAAGTGGACAGTAAGGATTTTGTGAAAGGTCCGATGAACAATCCTATGGAGATGCTTGTGGGTAAAGTAGCTGGTTTAACGGTGAACACCACTAGTGCAGCTGACCCTAACTCTAATTCTTCGTTGCAGATTCGTGGTGCAGGTTCGCTGAGCGGCAGCAACGAGCCATTGTATGTCATTGACGGTATAGCAGGTGGTGATATCCGCAATATCAGTTCGCAAGACATTGAGAGTATCACCGTGCTGAAAGATGCTGCCAGTGCAGCTATCTATGGTACGCGTGGCGCGAATGGTGTGATACTTGTGACCACCAAGAAGAGCCGTGCTGAGCAAGGACATTTCCAAGTGACCTATGACTCGTATTTCGGAGCTAATGTAGCGAAACCTCATATGCAAGTATTAAGTGCAGATGAATTTCGCCGCTCTCGCCGAGGTACAGACTATGGTTCATCAACCGACTGGTATAGCGAGATCACTCGTCCGGCAGCATATGATATCAACCAATATGTGAACGTAGCTGCTGCTAGCAAGGGCGGCAGTTATAGCGCTTCGCTCAACTTCAAAGAGGCCAACGGTCTGGACATCGTGAGCAAACGCCGCGAGTATGGTGGACGTTTTGCGATGGAACAAAAGATGCTCAAGGATTACTTGACCTTATCAGCTAGCTTGGCCGGTCGTCGAGTGGATGAGCAGTGGGGCGACAATGGTCAGGTGGACAATGCGCTGGGTATGAACCCAACAATGCCTGTCTATAACGAGGATGGTAGTTATTACCAACCTACAGGTGTGACGGGTGCGGTGAACCCTGTGACTCGTCTCAAGGAGACCAGTAGCAATGGTCAGCGTATGTATTTGATGGCAAATGCAGGTTTGAAACTCAAGCTCTATAGTGATGAGAATCACAACCTGAACACCTCGGTGACCTATTCGTTGGACTATAATGATTTGAAGTCCAACACCTATGCATCCTCTCTCTCGAATGAGAGTTATTGGGGAGGCTATAAAGGTCGCGCAAATGTAAACTACCAAAAGAACCAAGTACACCACTTGGATTGGCTGGTGAACTATGACTTCCAAATGGATGATCATACCCTTCGCTTTGTGGCAGGTACATCATGGGAGCAACATACATGGGAGCAAGTGGGTGCAGAGAACCGCAACTTCACATTCGACAAGACCCTGTGGCATTCACTCGGTTCGGGTACATGGCTCAACGAGGGCTTGGCCAATATGTGGACAGGAAAATCGCAAGCATCCTTGTTCGGATTCTTTGGCCGTGTGAACTACAATTGGAAGGATATGCTCTTTGTGAGTGCAAGTATCCGTCGCGAGGCAAGCACTAAGTTCGGTGTGAATAGCCGTTGGGGTAATTTCCCATCAGCGAGTGTAGCATGGGAGATGATGTCGGCATCTTTTATGGATCCAGCCTCTCATGTCCTGAAAAGCCTGAAACCTCGTTTTTCATACGGTGTGACAGGTCGTGAGCCTTCTAGCTCCTATCAATCGTTATCGACCTATTCGACACGTCATCAATACTTTATCGATGGTGAATGGGTAGTGGGTTATGCACCATCGTCTAATGCTAACCCGATATTGAGTTGGGAGAAGTCTGAGTCATATAATATAGGTGTGGACTTCAATCTATGGAACCGTCTGCGTGGTAGTGTAGAGTACTATATCCGCCGCTCACCAGACCTATTGTATCAATACACTGCTCCTCAGCCACCATACGTACACCCATCTATCTTGGTGAACGTAGGTACCACCACCAACCGCGGTGTGGAAGTAAGCTTGAATGGGGATATCCTGAGCGGTAAAGCGGTGAGTTGGAACATGGGCGTGAACTACGCATATGGTCGTACCTATCTGACCAAATTATCCAGCGATATATACAAGGCTGCCTATCTAGACCTGTATCTCAAACCAGGTGTGGGTACCTCGGAGTACTTCTTCCGCGTAGAGGAGGGTGGCGAGATTGGCCAGTTCTATGGCTATGAATATGCAGGTACCGATGAGCATGGCAATATGTTGATTTATGACAACGATGGCAACAAGCAGCCAGTAGGTTCTGCTGACGCTACCTGGAAACGCAATATCGGCAATGGTGCACCTAAGCACACACTGAGCTGGAACAACCAATTGTCATGGAAGGGATTTGACCTATCTATTCTCTTCACAGGTGCATTTGACTACGACATCTTCAATATGCGTAAATATGGTATGGGCTTGCAAGGCTGTGGTACAGACAATGTGCTGCGCACGGCTTATACCAAGGATAAAGGTGTGAAGACTGGCGGTGGCGTGATCTCCAGCTACTTCTTGGAGGATGGATCGTACTTTAAATTGGATAACATTACCTTGGGCTACAACTGGCAATGGCAAAACAAAGTGGTAGACGGTTTGCGTCTTTACGTGACCGCCAAGAATGTGGCTACCTTCACTGGCTACTCGGGCAATGACCCAAGTATCGTAGCGGTGAATGGTATCACCCCAGGTGTGGATACATCGTCGGCTTATCCAACCGCCACCCAATTCTGTTTAGGTGTAACATTAAAACTGCATTAATGCTATGAAAAAGATCACATATATTTTCCTATTCTTTGCATTGTCATTGGTAGGATGCGACATGAATGAGCAAGTGTTCGACCGCATAGATGCTACGGTATATTACCAGAACGAGGCATCTGTCAAGGGAGCAGTGGCTGCGATATACGGCAATGCGGCTATGAGCTATCTGGAGTACTTCTGGTACCTGAATGAGTTTTCTGCAGACCAAGTAGTATGGCGTGTATGGAATGGTGGTTTGTGGGGCTACGATGAGGGCGAGAAGACCGTGCTCTCTACCCATACATGGACTGCCGAGTCTAAGATTATCCGCTCTACATGGGAGACCGCTTGGTCTACCATCGGCTTATGCAATACGTTGCTAGGCGACTTTGAACGGTTGGATGCTGCCGCATTGGGCATGACAGAGGAGAAACTCAATGCTTATATAGCAGAAGTTCGCACCCTGCGTGCATGGGCATACTACAACTGCTTTGAGATTTGGGGTGGTGCAATACCTTTGTACACTGCTCAAGGTGGTGATATCCCAGGTTCTGCTGACAAGGATTTCCAAAAAGGTTGTGAAAAGGTGTATGACTTTATTTGCAGCGAGTTGGATGCTTGCTACAGCGCTCTGCCAAAGGAGGATGGTAGTCATGCTACCCGCAATCGTATGAACCAAGCGGTCAACCGAATGATCAAGATGCGCATGTTGCTCAACTCAGAGGTGTTTACGGGCAAAGCCCGCTTTGATGAGTGTGCCAAATTGGCGCAAGACCTCATAGATGGCAATTATGGTACCTATCAATTGGCCAACGATTATCGTGATATCTATCATATCGAAAATAACACCTGCCCTGAGGTGGTGATGGCTTTCTCCATGGAGAATGGACAGCTCAACGCGGGCTGGATGCGCGATATGCCATTTTTGGCGTATACCTATTCGGAGTACTTTAATTTTGCCTCTACCCAATCTGCATGGAACTGCTGCTGCTTGGCGCCATCGTACGACAATTCGGGTACAGTGAATCCTAATCATGGCTATTCAGAAGGTGCAGTATGCTTCCTAGATGCTCCATACAACGACCGCCTAGGTGCAGTATATGAGCGCTTTAGCGACAAGGATATTCGCAAAGGTAATTACACCTGGGAAAATGGCAACTACAATGGTATCTTCTTGCGCGGATTGCAAAAAGCTGCTTGGGGTACTGGCGAGGTGCTAAAGGCAGATGCCGACCGCGATGGTATGGAACTGTATTATGCCGACCAAGTGGGCCAATTCCCTGGTGCTACTACTATCGGTCGTGAATTAGAGACCGTTATGTCGCCACGTTGGGGACAAACCAATTCGGGTGTTCGTCTGGTACGTTATCCTATCTATCCTGAGAGCGAAGGTAAGGACTTCCAAGACATTGATGATGTAGAGTTCCGCTGGGCAGAGGTATACTATACCTTGGCAGAATGTAAACTGCGTGCTGGCGATGCGCCTGCCGCTGAGCAATTAGTATTGCAAGTGCGCAAACGTTATTTCAAAAACGAAGCCGATGCTAAAGACTACGGTCGTATCAATACGATTGACGAGATATGGATGCTAGACCAATGGGGACAAGAGTTCCTCAGCGAGGGTCGTCGTCGCCGTACCGACTTGCGTCGCTTTGACAAGTTTACCCAAGGACAATGGTGGTTCTTTGGTCGCACTACGGATGATGGATTCAGTTATCCAGCTAAGCGTGACCGCAAATATGAGTGGTTCCCATTGCCTGCAAGTGCATTGAGCGTAAACCCAGAATTACAACAAAATCCTAATTACTAAGATTGAATTATGAAAAGGTATATAATTTCTATGATGGCATGCATGGCACTGTTGTTTGCAAGCTGCCAACAGGAACAAATAGTATTTGACCACGAGCAACAACAGTTTGCTACCTTGGAAAATGCTATTCTCATCGAACTTATTGCTCCTATCGGCACTTCGGTGGATGAGGAGATCTATATCATCGGTGCCTTCAATGGCATGGACGAGAAAACGGTTGTCGGCAATGTGGCTTGGCAGTTGGAGAAAGCTGAAAACTCCGACAAGAAGTGGGGTATCTACCTCTTCCCTAACGACTTTGTGGAAGGTAAGACCTTGGCTGATGGCTTTAGCTTTGTGAGCAAGAAGTCAGGTCTTGAATATACGATCAAGGGTAAACCTGCTACACACAGCTTGACCGCTAATGTAGGTCAGATGTACAATGTATGGGCAGACCGTTGGGCTTCTTACTTCGCGAGCGATGGCGAGCAAGTGCAACACGATGGTCCTGTGGTATATGTACTTGATGAGAGTGGCTTTGGTCAGCTGAACCTATATATGTATGGCGACGTGAATGACCTGAATGGCGGTTGGCCAGGTATGGCAGTGACAGGCACAGAGACTGTCAATGGTATGGAACTCAAGTACTTTGACATAGGCGCTGACAACGAAGGTCTTAGCGAGACACTCATCTTCTCCGACAATGGTAGCAACCAGTTGGCGGATTATGGTCCAGTGGTGTTCTCAAGTAGCGAACCCATCTACCTGCACATCACCGCAGAAGGCGCGATCGAGGAACTGAAGATGGACAACGCCGTAGAGCACGATGGTGCAGCAGTATACGTATTGGACGGTTTAGAATGGGGAATGAGCACAACCCTCTATATGTGGGGCGATGTAAACGATTTGAACGGCGGATGGCCAGGTATGGCGGTGACAGGTACGGAGAAGATTGGCGACTACACCTATATGTATTTTGATATGGGTGCAGCTAACGCGGGCCTAAACGAGAACCTGATCTTCAGCAACAATGGTTCGAGTCAACTAGCAGACTACGCTTATACCATAGGGGAGAACATCTACCTCTATCTAACCAGCGAAGGTGCACAGCTCATTGCGGACCCTGCTAATCCAGGTGATGTAGTATGGTTTGACCCACAAGCGAAGCCAAAAGAAGAAGCTACACTGGATATCTGGATCTACAACGCTACCAATACGCTTTCTCCATTACATGTATATGCATGGGGAAGCAAAGAGGTGTTTGGCGCTTGGCCTGGAACAGCAATCAATTCTATGGACTCGGCAGCTATACTGAATTTACCATTATCACATACACAAATCACAGGCTTTGTGGGTGATGAGTACCACTTGATTTTCAATAATAATGCGGGTACACAATTAGCAGACTATGATATTAAGGTAGAAGCAGTGACCAACGAGTTGTATATCAAAGTGAGTGATGAAGGGGTAACTCCACTGAGTATTGCTGCACAAATTCAAGGAAAGCGATGAGAAAGAGCATTTGGATATTATTATTGGTGTTTGTAGCGGGCATTTTTGCCTGCTGCAAGCCCAACAATGGCACACAAACGGAGGAGCCAGATGAACCTCAAACGCCTATTGTAGAGGCAAATAAAATGGTTATTTATGAGTGCAATGAGCGTCTCTTTGCAGAGAAAGATGCCTTTGCAGCCATTGAGGCCTATATCCCACAGCTGAAGGAGATGGGTGTGAGCGTCTTGTGGCTGATGCCTATTCACCCACGCGGCGAAGGTGATAAGTCGATTGGTTCGCCCTATTGCGTAAAAGATTTCAAGGGCATTGATCCTGCATTCGGTACGATGGAGGATCTCCAATCACTTGTGAATACCGCGCATCAAAATGGTATGAAGGTTATTCTCGACTGGATTGGCAATCACACATCATGGGATAATGCATGGGTGACGGCGCATCCAGATTGGTACACAGGACCACAAACGGGCGACGAGCAGCAGTGGGCAGATGTGACCTTCCTGAACTATAGCAAACCTGCGGTATGCGACGCCATGCAAGATGCCATGCTCTACTGGGTGGATGAGGCAGATATAGATGGCTATCGCTGCGATTATGCACATGGTGTACCCATTGATTTCTGGACAAAAGTGAATACCGAAATCTTCAAGCGCAAGAAGGATGCCATCATGCTAGCAGAAACGAGCGATGTGCGCCTCTGTAATGCGGGATTTAACTTGCTCTATAGTTGGAGTTATATGTACGCTATAGAGGGGTTATATAAGGGCACAGGTACTTTTGCTTCCGTCTTATCCGCTAGCAAATCAGAGTATGAGTCCACGCCTAAGGGGTGTGAACGCATGCGCTATGTGACAACTCACGACGAGACATCGCAAGTGGCACCTGCTACAGTATTCCGCACTGCTCAAGGCGAATTGTCGGCTTTTTGCCTCACAATCTTTATGGGCGGAGTACCAATGATCTATTCGTCGCAAGATTTGGGATATATGAATACCATCAACTTCTTCCACTATAATATATTAGATTTTGCTGCAGACAACACAACTCGCAATGCATTGAAGGAACTAATGAGCATATATCTGAATACAACCATCTTGCGCGGAGGTAAGCAATCTACGGGCACGCTCAACAGCAAAGTGCCATATTTGGAATACGAGGCAAACGACAAGACCTTGCTCGTGATTTGCAATACCTCCAATAGCGAGCAACAAGTCAAACTGCCGATGAAGCACCAAGGTAAAGTGGGCACCGATCTTATGAGCAAACAACCATGCACCTTGGGCAGTGTGACTACTTTGTCTGAACATGAATATCGTATATATCAATTAACTAATTAAAATTTAAGTATCATGAAAAAATTTACATTTTTTATGGCAATGGTATTTGCCATGTTGATGAATGTTAGTGCCCAAGAAACCCGCACTATTTATCTAGATGCCAACATTTGGGCTGTTGACAATCCTGTATTTGCAGCATGGGTGTGGAACACGGGTGATACAGATGCGCAAGGTTACCACTTCACTTTGGTAGAGGGAAGTATCTACAAAGCAGAAATCCGCAGTGACGCAACTAATATTATTTTTCTGCGCAAAGATCCTAATGCAGAGGGGTCTACTACAGGCATTTGGGAAGGCGAATGGAACCGTGCGCAAACAGGTATTCCTGCGGATAAGAATATGTTCCGTGTGACCACTTGGGAAGAACCATGGGGAGTTTGGATGAGCTATGGCGAAACAATAGAATATGCCACCCATAAACTATATGTGAACAACCAAACTGGTTGGGCTACTTTCGACATCTATGCGTATGGCAATTTAGAAGCATTTGGCGGATGGCCAGGCGCCACAACTGCACCTACCGAAGTGAAGAATGGCGTGACATATAGTGTGTATGAATTCCAAGTAGAAAAAGCCGCTCCTAACCTAAATCTTATCCTTCACAACAATGTAGGCGAAGGTACAGAGGGTGATAAGCGTTTGTATTTCACTATCAACGAAGCACGCGACTATTATCTAACCGTGACGGATACCGAAGTAATAGAAGGACTTTCTTCAGATGTAGATAATATCTCAAATCTAGCCAATAAGGAAATTACAAAAGTGATGGTGAATGGCCAAATAGTGATTATAAAAGGCGACCGTCAGTATAATATCCTAGGAGACGAAGTTAAATAATAACGAAAAATAAATTTCGCGCATATAAAAAACGTTTCAACTCGGATTGAAACGTTTTTTATTTTATAGGTTTTGATACGATGGTATATGTTCGAGAAATAGGTATTGTGTTGGTTGTACTTCCGCTACGATGCTCTCGCGTCCGTTGCAAAGCATCAACATAGGTACATGCAGGGTTCGGTTGTAGATAGCAGCCTGGTCGAAGACCTCCTGCGTGAGTGGCACGGTCGGGGCTTTAAACTCAAGGAGCATCAGCGGTTGCATCTGCTGGTTATACACAATGGCATCACATCGCTTTTTCAATCCTGCCACTTCAATAGGTATTTCCACTCCGATCAATCCATGCGGAAACCCATATTCATCTTCTAATAGTTGCAAGGTAGTCTGACGCACTAGTTCCTCTGGCGTGAGGCGGACATATTTCCGCCTCCACGCACAGAGAACATATTGTTTGCCGTTTTGAGTTCGTATATGCATTACTTCTGCCAATTGTCTTTGAGCGAAGCAGTGCGGTTGAAGACAAGCTTCTCGCTGGTAGTATCAGGATCCACTACAAAGTAGCCATGCTTGAGGAACTGGTAGTTGTTGCATTTAGCAATGCCATTCACCACCTCTGGTGCATGCATTTCAGCTTTCAATGCGCCTTCTATCTTGCAGGTTGTTACTTTCAAGCTCTCTGGATTCAAGAGGTCTCGGAAGTCGCCTTCCTCTGCAGATGGGTTCTCGCAAGCAAAGAGGCGGTCGTACAAGCGAACCTCTGCATCGATGCAAGAGTTGCACTCTACCCAGTTGATGGTAGATTTAGTCTTGCGGTTGCCACCTTCGGTACCAGACTTTGAGTCAGGGTCGTAGGTTGCATATACGGTAGTGATATTACCCTCAGCATCCTTCTCACAACCAGTGGCTTGGATGATATACGCTGCTTTGAGACGAACCTCACGACCACCAGGGCTCAATCGGAAGAACTTCTTATCGCCCTCCTCTTGGAAGTCACCGCGCTCGATATAGAGTTCCTTAGCAAACTTCATCTCGCGGGTACCCAATTCTGGATGTCCGTCAATATTCTCTGCTATGATTGTCTCGCCATCACCCTCGTAGTTGGTAATCACAAGTTTCACAGGATCAAAGATAGCACATACGCGAGGTGCAGTCTCCTTTAATGTCTCACGCACGGTATGCTCGAGCAAGCCGAGGTCAATCATACCCTCTACCTTAGTATAACCGATTTTATCGATAAATGCACGAATTGCCTCTGGGGTATATCCACGACGACGAAGACCACATACAGTAGGCATACGAGGATCGTCCCAACCGCTAACGAGTCCCTCTTTGACGAGTTGGAGCATCTTACGCTTAGACATCACAGTATAAGTAATGTTCAAGCGGTTGAACTCGTATTGGCGTGGGCGATAGTCGCCAGTGATAAATTGATCAATATAGTAGTCATACAATGGACGATGCACCACAAACTCCAGCGTACAGATGGAGTGTGTCACGCCCTCGAAGTAGTCAGATTGACCATGAGCGAAGTCATACATTGGATATACATTCCAACGGCGACCGGTGCGGTGGTGAGGGTGTGTAGTGATGATTCGGTACATGATTGGGTCGCGAAAGTGCATGTTTGGATTAGCCATATCTATCTTCGCACGCAAAACCATCTTTCCATCCTCAATTTCGCCATTCTGCATAGCTTGGAAGAGACGAAGGTTCTCGTCGATAGGACGATCACGGTATGGAGAAGCTACACCAGGTTCGGTAGGTGTACCCTTTTGCTCAGCGATTTGCTCAGCAGTCTGCTCATCTACGTATGCCTTGCCCTGTTTGATAAACTCAATAGCGAGGTCGTAGAGTTGTTGGAAATAGTCAGAAGCATAGTAGATATTGCCCCACTTGAAACCTAACCAAGCGATATCCTGCTGGATAGAATCTACGTACTCTACGTCCTCTTTCACAGGGTTGGTGTCATCAAATCGGAGGTTGCAAACACCGTTGTATTTCTCGGCGATACCGAAGTCCATGCAGATGGCCTTGACGTGACCAATGTGGAGATAGCCATTTGGCTCAGGCGGGAAACGAGTTTGAATACGTCCGTCGTTCTTACCTTCTTGTAAATCTTTTTCTACGATTTGCTCAATAAAATTGAGACTTCTTTCTTCCATTTCCATAAACGTATAGTGTAGTATTGTGTAGCGTTGTGTAGTATTGTGTAGAGTTGTTTAGTTGTATCCTCTCACAATTCCTCGTGGGGAGGCTTTGACGAAGTCGAGGATAAGGTCGCGTTCGGGGCTTTGTGGCAAGGTGTTCTCAATCTGCTCTACCGCTTGGCTTACATTCAAACCAGATAGATACATAAGGCGATATACATTTTGTATTGCTGTAATTTGCTCTTGGGTAAATGCACGGCGATTGAGTCCTACGGAGTTGATACCACAATAGGATATTGGCTCGCGTGCAGCGATGATATATGGAGGTACATCCTTGTTGATCTTTGAGCCACCTTGGATCATCACATGCGCACCGATATGCGAGAATTGGTGTACAAGGCTACCGCCGCCGATGATTGCCCAGTCGTCTACAACCACTTCACCTGCGAGTTGGGTTGCGTTAGACATAATGATATGGTCGTGCAAGAGGCAGTCGTGCGCCACGTGGCAGTAGGCCATGATAAGGCAGTGGTTTCCAACAACGGTCTTGCCTTTGCTAGCAGTACCACGATGGATAGTTGCAAACTCGCGGATAGTGGTATTGTCGCCAATGATAGCATATGTCTTTTCCCCTTTAAATTTCAAATCTTGTGGGTCACCACCGATGACTGCACCAGCATAGATATGGCAGTTTTTACCAATACGGACACCGTCATAGATAGTCACATTGTTGTCAATGATGGTACCTTCACCAATCTCTACATCACCATGGATGCAGGTGAATGGTCCAACTTGTACTGAAGAATGAAGCTTTGCTTCAGGATGGATGTAATTCATATTATATATTCGCTAATATTTTATTTCTCAATTGTTTGGCACATTGTGTATTGAAAGTATGTCCTGGTCGCAGGGCTATAATCTTACCTTGGATGCGGCATCCTACCAAGGACATATCACCTATAATATCCAATAATTTATGACGAGCAGGCTCGTTTTGGTAGTTAAGTGGACTGAGATAACCAAGTTTGGTTGCATCAAGGTGGGGTTGTCCAAGTTTTTCGGTCATATAATCCAAACCCTCCTGCGACATTGGTGTCTCATAAATTACGAGGGCATTCTGCAAGTCGCCTCCTTTGATCAGTCCCATGCGTAATAATGGCTCAATCTCACGTACAAAGCAGAAAGTGCGTGCGGAAGAAACCTCGCGAATGTATTCGGAGAGATTAGTGAGCTCAGCTTTTTGTTCACGCAAGAAGCTAGAAGACGGATATGAGATAGTTACTTCTACTTCATATTTTTCAGATGGAAGAATAAGCATCTTATTACCGTGCTCCGAAAGATACTCAATAGGTTTGGTAACGACAAACACTTTTTGCTCAGCGCTTTGCTCCTGCAAGCCCACCTTTTCGATGGATTGGATATAATATTTCGCACTACCATCGAGGATTGGCATCTCAGGTCCATCTACCTCAATGAGGCAGTTATCCACGCCCATGGCATAGAGGGCAGAGAGTGCATGCTCCACAGTGGACACTTTCCATGCTCCGCGCTCGAGTACTGTACCACGCTCGGTAGCAGTGACATAGTCAGCAATAGCTTCGTAGGTAGGACGGCCACCAAGGTCAGTACGACAAATGCGCACACCGGTATTCTCCTCTGCAGGGAGGAAGTTAGCATGGATAAATAGTCCAGTATGCAATCCTTTTCCTTCGAAGGAGAAAGGTGCTTTTAATGTATGTTGTTTCATCTTTTTAGTTTTATTTTGCGCATACTATACCAATATAGTATGAATTTCGCTGCAAAGGTACTGCTTTTTTCTGATATATGCAACCATTGACGTTTATTTTCTTCTTGTAGTATTGTATTCTTAACAAAAAGCACTTTTTAGTAGTTGGGAGTTGATTCGGAGTTCCTTGGTTCGTCCTTGGTTTGTCTTTGGTCTTTGGCAGCGTAAAGATAGGGAGGGTACAGGGAAAAGGATTCTTAAGAAAAGTACTTTTTTTAAAAAAGTACTTGAATGAGATACGAGGCAATGGAAGAACATTCACTTGGCAGGAAAAGCACCCAAAAGGTCCGCGAGGTTTTTTGGGGACCCTACCAATCGTCGAGAGCTGGACTAGTAACGAGGAAAGATGTGTGTGCAGAGGATACGGGGGGGGGGTATCGCCTGAATATGTTGTGCAATGTCTTGATTGTTGCAGCAGTCTTTTTAACGGCTTTGGCAGTCTCTTGGATAGTCTTGGCGTTGTTCTTGTGTGCTTGGGTGGTCTGATGGACTGTGGATGTGGTATCCTGAACAGTGATAGCAGTTTGTTGGGCCGTCGCATTAGTATCCTGATTCATTGACAGAGTATCCTGCATAGTGGCAGAAGCATCTTGCATAGTGGTAGTGCCTGCATTAGACGTGCCATACACAGCGCGCACACAATGTGCCACATAGCGATTGGTGGTAGTCATATAGCCCTGCTCGTAGTTGGCAATATATGAATGGGCACCATTATGAGAAATACCCGTAGAACTCCAATACGCCAGATTATATGTGGTGTGTTTGAGTTTGTAGGTCTCATCATCTGTATAGCCCGTACTAGGCAAGAAAATGGTATTATAGGTCTTGCGGCTGGTGAAAAGCACACCATGGATGCCATTGATCATCACATACTGCCATTGGCAATGTTCGATGAGCTCCTGCCATTGCTGTAGGGTGGGAGTGTGCCACTGCTCGCCCCATTGTGCGGTGGCTAAGTCATATTCAGCATCACCAGCAAAAGAAACCAATGAAACACCTTGGTGCTTGTAGGTATCGGGAGAGAAGAGTTTTTTGGTAGATGTCTCGCCCCAAGCGATGCGTGTGCCCACACCATGGATATTCGTGGTGCCGACATTGTATGTAGCCCATTTGGTACCCGAAGGCAAACCAAGATCCACCCAAGGATGACCATTAATCTCGCCCTTGAGCGGTACGGGGCTCATAGCTTGTATTTCAGTTTGCTTTTGAGTAAGGTAGGCATCACGTTCCTCTTGCTCTAAGCGAGCCTGCTCGTTGAGGATCTCGTCGTTGAGTTGGTTGATTCGATTGCTGAGTCTATTCGCCTGTTTGTCGAATTTATCCTTCACTTTATACTGCACCAATCGCTGTGAATCCGTCTTGCATTGAGCAATGATACGATAGAGACTGTCATACTGCAGTTGGAGAAGTTGTACCTGGTCTTTGAGTTCTTTTTCGACGCGTTGCAAACTATCTAATCGAGCAGATTGAGCCACGGATGGCATAGCTATGATAAGGAGCATGTATATGCAGAGGAGAGAACGGTGGATGCTTTTCATATGATGGGTTGTTTAGATGTAACTGCAATGACCGACGTTATTAGTTGCCCTTCTTTTCCAGTTCTTGGAGGCGTTTCATGATGTCGGGGAGATTCTTGAAGCCAACAATACTTCGGCGCCAATTCATGGCATCAATGGCAGGCGACCCTTGGTACATTCCAGATTTCTTGACATTGTTAGCAATACCAGATTGTGCACCAAAGATGCAGTTATCCGCAATCGTGATATGACCTGCCACACCTACTTGACCAGCTAGGATACAATGTCCGCCCACCTTGGTAGAGCCTGCTACGCCGACTTGAGCACACATGAAGGTACTCTCCCCAATCTCGACATTATGAGCCACTTGTACGAGATTGTCGAGCTTCGCATTGCGGCGGATGATAGTCGAACCCATCATGGCACGATCAACGGTGGTATTAGCACCAATCTCCACATCGTCTTCGATGATGATATTGCCTATTTGAGGGAGTTTTTGGTTCACACCCTTGGCATCCGGTTCAAATCCAAAACCATCGCTACCAACGACTACACCCGCGTGCAAAATACAATCTTTTCCAACCACGCAATTATAGTAGATCTTCACCCCCGAATAGAGGATGGTGTTATCGCCAATCTTGACATTATCACCTATATAGGTATGTGGATAGATTTGCACGCCTTTACCGAGTTGGACATTCTTACCGATATACGCAAAGGCACCAATATACGCATCCTCAGGCACAACAACACCTTCGCTGACGAAACATGGTTGCTCGATGCCTTGTTTAGCAGGATTCATGGCTTTGGCCACTAGAGCGAGTAGTTGCCCCATGGCTGCACGCGCATTTTCCACACGAATAATAGTAGCATTCGTTTCGCCTTCAAAAACGATGGAATCGGTCATAAGCACCACACTTGCGCCAGTTTGGGAAAGATGAGGAAGATACTTGGCATCACAGAGGAAAGAGAGTTGTCCTTCATGGGCAGACTCAATAGGTCCTACATCCGACACCTTGCGATTGGCATCACCCATAATCTTGCCGCCAAGCAGCATGGCTATTTGTTGTGCAGAAAATTCCATATTACACCAATATTATAAAAAAGCGCGCAAAAGTACAAAAAAAAATGCACATACGCAAATCGCTTGTGCATTTTTAAGAATTATTATACGAAAAATATTATTTCAGGTGAAATAAATAGCGCTTTTGTGGTTTAAATGTGAGGGTTTCCATGTTAAGCATCTCGGATGCCTCGGCGATGTCTTTCACAGCGCCATCTTTGTACAAGATATCGATGGCTTCACCCTTCTCGCTATAGGTATTGGAGGTTGAAATATGCTCAACAAAGAAATAAGTTGCCTCCTCTTGAGTCACACCAAAACGCAAAGCATATTGTTGGCAAAGAGCGTTGTATTCGGTCGTTGTGAGAGGCGCCTCGATGAGTTTACCTTTGAAAAGTTGGCGATTAGTGAAGGATTCACACAAAATACTCAAGACCTTATCCTTGCTTTTACTCCACACTTTGATAGCAGAAAGCAAGTCGGAATCATCTAGCTGTGCGTAATGAAAAAGTAGTCTTGAATGATCCTCAGTTAGTCCATTTAAGAAGTAGCCTAATGCCGGCGAATAGAAGAGTTCTACTCCATTGGCAACCAATTGCTTAGCTCGGGTAAGGATTTTGATAAGTAGTTGCTCCGCAGCAACACTAGTATGATGGAGATACACCTGCCAATACATCAGTCTTCTCGCCACGAGGAACTTCTCCACGGAGTAGATACCTTTGGCTTCAACAACCAGGCGGCCATCCTTGACATTCATCATTTTGAGAATACGCGCACTGGCCACACTACCTTCGGTCACGCCGCAAAAGAAGGAATCACGGCAGAGGTAATCTAGACGATCCACATCCAATTGCGAGGAAATGAGTTGATGGAGGAAATGCTTTGGGTATTCATCTTTAAAAACACGAATAGCCATATCCATGACCGCAGACACTTCACCTCGCTCTTTAGGTGACGCCACTTGACTAGCAGCAAACCAATCCCGAATCTCATGCAT
This sequence comes from Paludibacteraceae bacterium, assembly GCA_045577965.1. GTDB lineage: Bacteria > Bacteroidota > Bacteroidia > Bacteroidales > Paludibacteraceae > Colicola. The sequence continues at coordinate 42,338 of JAZNJI010000018.1, read as the reverse complement.
CATCATGAGGCTAATATCCTCGTGATTGGTGCCAGGTGGGAGCATACCTGCTTCCTCAAAGACATGAGAAAAAGGTCCGTGTCCCACATCATGCAGCAGGATAGCAGCCATGGATGCAGTGGCCTCATTATCAGATATTTCTACACCTTTCTCTCGCAACGAAGTAATCGCTTCGTGCATAAGATGCATGGCACCCAACGAGTGGAGAAAACGACTATGCATAGCACCCGGATAGACAAAGAAGCTTAAGCCTAACTGACGGATGCGGTTAAGTCGCTGCATGTAAGGATGTTGCAGAATCTGGAATAGTACGCCATCAGGTATACTAAGGAAACCGAATACGGGATCGTTGATAATTTTTCGCGTCTTTGACATAGTGTAATCCAATATGTTGACCTAAAAGCATGCAAAGGTACGTTTTTTTTTGTAAATATGCAAATTTTAGGCTATCTTTGCATAATTTTTAAAAAAAGTGAAAAAATATTGTAGTAAATTATATAGGTGCTGCGTCTAACGGGTAAATGTTAGTAAAAAGTTCGCGGCAAGGTATGTTGATTCGATGGTCAGAACTGCTGAATCACCTATAAATAACCTAAGAATCACCTAAGATTTACAGGTAAAAGGTAGCAAAAACACAAACGAAAGATATGAAACAAACCGAAAAAGAATTTGCGGCCCTAGTCAAGGAGCAGAAAAGCACGATATATAGTATCTGCTATATGTTCTCCAAAGACAAGTATGAGATAGATGATCTCTTTCAAGAGACATTGATCCATTTGTGGCAGGGCTTTGAGAAATTTCGCAACGAGAGTAAGATTGAGACTTGGGTGTATCGCGTAACAATGAACACATGTATCTCAATGGACAGAAAAGAGAAACGTCGCGGCGAGCGTATTCCGTTGGCGGTGGACATTGACTTGTTCGATGAAAACGACAAAGACATGGAGCAAGTGCAGATGCTGTACAAGCGGATTCAGAAACTGGGCGTGTTTGATAGAGCGATTATTATGCTTTGGTTGGAGAACCTAAGTTACGATGAAATCGGGGAAATCGTAGGCATTAGTGCGAAAAATGTGTCGGTACGACTGGTTCGTATCCGCGAAGAATTAAAGAAAAACCATTAACCTTATAAAATAGATATATTATGGATGAATTGCAAGAAATGCGCGAGCAACTGGCTGCGCTGAAAGAGAAACTGAATAAGCAAGAGATTGTAAGTGAGCAACTTATACTACAGATTGTTGGTAAAAAATTGAAAAGAGAGATTATTGCTGCGTGGATGATAAGTACAATGATGGCAGGTTTGATTATTGCATCATGGATTTTGAGTCTAACTAATTCTGCACAAATGGAGTGGGAGCATTTGATATATGACATCGTAATGACAGTATTAATGCTAATCACTATTATAAAACCTTTGTCGATGATTAAGTTGAAAGATATCCGAGCAGGAAAACTACTGGATGTCGCCAAACAAATGAAACGTGCGCAAGAGTACGAAGCAGGTCGAGGCAGATGGGTATGGAGGATGTTTACGGTCGTGGTATTGGGACGTCTCGTACTTGAGGTTGTTAATGAAAATGACATATTGTATATGTACCTTATAGGGGTCGTACTAATAGCAATTTTAATCAAATTAATCAGAGGTAAAATTCGCACCAAAAAAGGTAAGACTTTTTACAAAAGTTCTTGGGAAAAAGAAATCGAAAAAATTGATGAAATAATCAGATTAAGCAAGGAGGAAGAGAAAACAAAAAAGTGAAAACTGAAAACTCAAAGTAGAAAATAATAGAAAAAAACGCAATTCTCTTGCAGAAGTGCGTTTTTTTTTGTACTTTTGCACCCAAATTGGCTTAAACGAACTTTTATGTATTACACTTATAGTGTACCATAGCGAAAAAAGAAATGCAGAAATCGGATTTTATCATTGAGGTAAATCATGTGTCCAAACAGTTTGAGGACGGTAAATTTGCCTTAGACGATGTGAGCCTACAAATCAAGAAAGGCGAGTTCGTAACTATCCTGGGTCCATCGGGTTGCGGAAAGACTACCCTGCTACGTTGTATAGCAGGTTTTCAAGTGGCAACAGAGGGTGATATCTTGCTGAACGGCGAAGATGTGACCACGATGCCTCCGCACTTGCGCGATGTGAACACAGTGTTCCAGAAGTACGCGCTGTTCCCACACTTAAACGTATTTGATAATGTGGCTTTCGGTCTGAAACTGAAGAAGATGGACAAGAAAGTCATTGAAAAGAAGGTAAAGCAGGCACTCAAAACTGTCGGCATGACGGACTATGAGTACCGCGACGTGGACAGTTTGTCGGGTGGTCAGCAACAGCGTGTAGCTATTGCTCGTGCGATTATCAACGAGCCAGAGGTGCTGCTGCTGGATGAGCCATTGGCTGCGCTCGACCTGAAGATGCGCAAAGATATGCAGATGGAGCTACGTGAGATGCACAAGAAACTCGGCATCACTTTCATATACGTAACGCACGACCAAGAAGAGGCACTCACCCTCAGCGACCGCGTGGTGGTCATGCGCGAAGGAAAGATTCAGCAGATTGGTACACCTACGGACGTGTATAACGAACCGCAAAATTGCTTTGTTGCCGATTTCATTGGAGAAAGTAATATCTTGGATGCCACCATGGTCAAGGATAGAATGGTGAATTTCTGCGAGCATGACTTCGAATGCGTAGACAAAGGTTTTGGCGAAGATACCGAAGTGGATGTAGTGGTTCGTCCAGAGGATGTATATATCGGAAAGGTGAAAAGTGAAAACGGAAAAGTGGAAGATGATAGTCCATGGCAATTGCATGGAGAAGTGCAGAGTTGTATCTTCAAGGGCGTTCATTATGAGATGACAGTACTGACCGATGAGGGCTACGAGCTTATGATTCAAGATTACCATGCATTTGATCCAGGAACGAAAGTGGGACTCTTGGTGAAGCCAGAAGACATCCAAGTAATGAAGAAAGAGCGATTGTACAACACCTTCGATGGCGAAGTACTGGAGGATAATCGTGTGCGTTTCTTAGACGCAGACTGGGATATTCCTGAACGCGTGGCAGAACGCTTTGAGGTGGGCGAAAAAGTAGAAGTAGAAGTGGATTTCAGTCGTGTGAATTTGCAAGATGACGAGGAAGATGGTATATTATGCGGCGAGGTATATTTCATCTTGTACAAAGGCGATCACTACCATTTGACCGTGCGCACAGATGACGGTGACGATATATATGTGGACACCAATGATGTATGGGACGATGGTGATAGAGTGGGTATTCGCGTTGCACCAAGTTATATAAGACTGTATAAAAAAGAGGTTTAAGGACGCCCAGAAGGGCTATAGAACGCGGCAATTCCGCTATAGGTTATAGGCATGAAAAATAGTAAAATAAGAATGATTTTTCAGTCGCGACGTACGTGGGCATGGCCCTATGCGTTGTTTATGCTGTGCTTGGTGATATTACCGTTGGTACTGATTGGCGTATATGCTTTTACGGATGCCGATGGTAGTTTTACGATACAACACTTTGTTAGCTTCTTCACCAAGTCGGAGGCCGTCAACACCTTTATCTATTCGTTGGCGATCGCGCTGATAACCACCATCATCTGTTTGCTGTTAGGTTACCCTGCAGCATATATAATGGCGATGGCAGACTTCAAGACTCCGCAAGTGATGGCAATGTTGTTTATTCTGCCTATGTGGATCAACTTTTTGTTGAGAACAATTGCGACGGTCGAGTTGTTCCGCATGTTTGGTTTGCCTTTGGGCGAAGGTGCATTGTTGTTTGGTATGGTGTATGACTTTTTGCCATTCATGATCTACCCTATTTACAACACATTGCAAAAGATGGATACAAGTTTGATAGAGGCGGCACACGACTTAGGTGCAAAGCGTCATCAGGTATTCTTGAAGGTGACATTACCATTATCAGCACCTGGTATTTATTCAGGTATTGTGATGGTGTTTATGCCAACCGTTTCTACCTTTGCGATAGCCGAGTTGCTGACCCACAACAAGGTAACATTGTTTGGTTCGTTGATTCAACGTTGCTTTGGTGAAGGTGGTATCGCGATGTGGAACTATGGCGCAGCATTGTCGCTGATCATGTTGATAATCATTGGTTTAACAAGCTTCTTCGGAGGAGACAAGGAGGATATCAATCGTTGAGTGTTTAGAGTTTAGAGTCATGTTTGGAAATAATAAGAAATCGAAAATAGAGACGCGCAGTTTGGTATCACGCATAGCGGCACAAGGCTATTTGTGGTTGCTATTAGTGGTATTGTACGCGCCTATTCTGCTGATTATTATATTCTCATTTACTCAAAGTAAAGTATTTGGCAACTGGACAGGATTTACATTTGGTTTGTATGAGAATTTATTCACAGGTTATGATGCAGTGGCACAAGTGAAAGTAGATCCGAACTTGTATCGCGCAATTTTCTACACGGTGATTATTGCTTTATCGTCAGCACTAATATCTACAGTATTAGGTACGTTGGCCGCAATTGGTATTCATCACATGCGGTCACGCGACAGAAAGATATTGACATTTATGAATAGCATCCCAATGATTAACCCTGATATTTTGACAGGTATCAGTTTGTTCTTGCTATTTGTGTTTTTGGGTATTAGTCGCGGTTTGGGTACCGTGATAGCTGCGCATGTGGTATTTTGTACGCCGTATGTAGTGTTGAGTGTGATGCCACGACTGACAAAGATGAATCCAAATATTTATGAAGCAGCTTTGGATTTGGGTGCAACTCCATTTCAAGCATTGCGCAAGGTCATGATGCCCGAGTTGTGGCCAGGAATGATTAGCGGATTTATATTGAGTTTGACATTGAGTATTGATGACTTTGGTGTAACGTATTTCACCAAAGGAAGTAGTGGACTAGAGACATTGTCCACCTTCATATACGCGGACGCGCGCAAGGGTGGCTTGACGCCAGAATTGCGCCCTCTATTCTCGCTGATATTCTTAACCATCTTGGTCTTGTTGATTATTATGAATATACGAGCAAATAAACAAGCAAAAAAATAACAACTACAATAAACAAAAGCATTCTATGAAAAAATTCTTTTTTGCCGTAGCCGCATTGGTGCTACCTTGTGTGTTGGTTTCTAACACTTTCGCTGCTGACCGCGAACAAACACTTAAAGTGTATAACTGGGCTGATTATATTAATATGGACGTGCTGAATGGTTTTCCAGCATGGTATTACGAGCAAACAGGTGAGCAGGTGGAAGTTCTATATCAGACATTCGATATCAACGAATCAATGCTCACAGAGATTGAGGTTGGTCACGAGGATTATGACGTGATTTGTCCATCGGAGTATATCATTGAACGTATGTTGCGTAATAAGCTATTGCAACCTATCAACAAAGACTTCGGCCATACGCCAGATTACACAAAACTAGTATCACCTTTTGCTGTAGAAAAATTCCAACAAATGGCACCAGATAGCAGTGTGTGCGTGGCTGATTATACAGTAGGCTATATGTGGGGCACGACGGGTATCCTATACAACACAGCCCTAGTCAACAAGGAAGATATCATATCCTTAGGTGGATTGCAAAACGAGCGTTTCCAAGGCAAAGTATTTATGAAAGATGCTTTCCGCGACATCTATTCTGTAGTCGTACTATACGCATATCGCGATGAGATTGCTCGTGGTGAAGTCACACGTGATGAATTGGTAGCGAATGTGACAGATGAGCGTATTCAACGCGTAGAGGAGTTTCTAACTAGCATGAAAAATAATATTGCTGGTTGGGAAGTGGATTTTGGCAAAGAGGAAATGACCAAAGGTAAAGCATGGCTCAATTTAAGTTGGTCAGGCGATGCTCAATGGGCAATAGATGAGGCCGCTGAAGTAGGTGTAAACTTGGAATACTTTGTGCCAGAAGAGGGAAGTAATGTGTGGTTTGATGGTTGGTGTATTCCTATATATGCAAAGAATACCAAAGCTGCTAGCTACTTTATCAACTACATGTGTATGCCAGAGAATGCTATTCTCAACATGGAAGAAATTGGTTATGTGAGTGTTGTAGCAGACTCTAGTATTCTTGCATGGGCAAACGACGAAGAGATAGAGGAAACTTCTGACCTGACCTATTTCTTCGGCGAAGGAGCAGAGGCGGTACATGCCAACCACGTCTTCTATCCAGACCTAACAGTAATCGAGCGTTGTGCGTTGATGCACGACTGTGGCGACAAGACCGAGGATATGTTGGCCATGTGGTCTCGCGTTAAAGGTGATAACTTGAGCAAAGGACTAGTATGGTTTATTATTGTGGTGGTTGGCTCTATAGTGGTAGTAGCTATTTTGCGCACCATCAGCAATAAGCGCAAACGTGATATGCAACGCAAGAAACGTAACCGTAGAAGATAAGCGAAGAATGAAACGAGTAATTTATGCAATCATATTTTTAACGTTGGGTACTGCTGTATTATCTGCACAAGATTATAAGCAAGCATTTGACAACGTACAACAAGCTTTTGAACAACGTTCGGAAGCCGCAATTGAAGATCTAAAGGAATACTTAAAAGTATATCCTTATACGCCTTATGCAAACGAAGTCCATGCAATGTTAGGTGTATTATGGACGGAAAATAAAAAGTATGAAGAGGCAATAGAAGAACTTGAAAAAGTTGACGTAAAGGAACTTTCGCGTACAACGGAGCCAATGTATTACTTCTATATGGGGTACTCCTACTTAAAACTAGAAAAATATGATCATGCTTTAGCTAATATGCTGGTTATCAGCACAAAGCACAATAATCCATACACCTTGCAAGCAAGTTACTACGCAGGATTTTGCTACTATAGCCTTAAGGAATATAGCCAGGCGTTAGTAGAATTTTTGAGTTTAGAGCAAGTAGGCGGCTATCGAAAGATTGCACCTTATTATATTGTGCAGATATACTATGCTATGTCAGAATATGACAAAGTGTTAGAACGTGCTGAGCAGTTATTAGCGGATTATCCAGAAAACGAATATAACGACGAGTTACACCGCATGGCTGGTGAAATATACTATCGAGATAGTCTCTATGATAAGGCTGCTAGCCACCTTGAGTCATATCGTGATTTACGCATCGCAAAAAATAAAGAAGTGATACGCAACGATTTGTACTTATTAGGAGTATCCAACTACCGAATACAACAGTATAATCAAGCTATCAATTATCTCAAAGAGGTAAAACACGAAAATGATTCCATTTCAGAAAGCACATACCTACATCTTGGACACAGTTATTTGCGCACGGACAATCTCGAAAAGGCAATTTTGGCTTACGCAGCAGCCATAGAATCGAATATCAATCCAACTGTACGCGAGGAAGCCATGTATAACTATGTGCAAGCGACCTATCTACAAAACTCAGCATTGGGAGAAGGTATCACTGCATTTCAAACCTTTATCAAAGAATATCCACACTCGAAGTATATAGATAAAGTATATGCATTAATGGCTGACTTGTATATGACTAGCAAAAACTATCAAGCGGCGTTAGATGCACTGCTAGAGATAGAACAACCCAATGATAAAGTGAAACAAACATGTCAGTATCTGCGTTATCAATTGGCTGTTGATGCATTCTTGCAGGATAAGATGAATGATGTGCTAGAATGGGGTAATGAATTAATAGCCAACGAGGAAAAACAATCAGAATACAAGACTGAAGCTCACTATCTGTGCGCACAAGCATATTATCGTTTGCATCAGTACGCGGACGTTATTGGACAGATTGATTTGTATCAACAACAAGCTAACATTGCCCAATCAAAAAATCAACAATCAGCGATCTATCTCAAAGCCTATGCGCTGTTCAATCAAAAAGAATACCTGGCGGCAGATTCACTGTATCGCGAATACATACACGCACTAGGCAATGACACAAAAAACACCACTTATGCAGATGCTCTCAACCGTTTGGGGGATTGTTTGTTCCATAAACGCAACTTCCAAGAAGCTAGTGCAATCTATACGCAAGTGGCAGAATTCAAGAGTATTGGTGCGGATTATGCAATGATGCAAAATGGTTATGCACAAGGTTTGATGCACAACTATGCCAAAAAAGTTGATGTACTCACTTCACTGACACAAGAGTATCCATATTCAGATTACGCAGACGATGCATTTTATGAAATAGCTCGTGCGGAGTTGCAACAAGAACACAATAACGAAGCTATTACTGCCTATCAAGCATTGCTTAAGAATTATCCTAATAGCAATTTTGCTGCTAAAGCATCTCTAGAAATGGGTATGACCTATCGTACATTAAAGCAATATGACAATGCGATAGAAACATTCAAAACAACTATCAACACCTATACTGGTAGCGAAGAGGCATATTCATCACTTGAAAATTTGGAGCAAATATTCGTAGAAACAAATAAAGTTGAAGAATATATTGCTTATACCAAGACTCTTGATAACATGCAACTACAAACCGCTAATAGCGAAGATTCGTTGATATACGTGACTGCTGAACTACAATACATGATGGGAAATTATCGAGAAGCAGCAGCAGGCTTTACGACATATCTAAAGAGTTTTTGTCCTGGAGGACGCTACTGCATAAATGCGACATACTACACAGCAAATAGTTTCTATCAACTGGAACAATACGATCAAGCCATTGAGCAATATAGTGCATTGGCTGACGTGCAGGGCAATCCATACATGGAAGAGGCATGTATGCGTATAGCAGAACTCAGCTACGACAAGAAAGAATATCGTACAGCACTATACTATTTCCAACGTATGAGCGAGGTAGCATCATCTTCTAGCAAACATCTGACGGCATTACTCGGAATACTGCGTTGTAGCTATAATATTGAAGAACCAACAACAATAATAGACGTGGCAACACGATTATTAGAAGAGCCAGTACTCGACTCTGTGACGCACAATGAAGTTTTGTATTGCCGCGCAAAGGCATACATTAACAGTCAACAATACGGGTTGGCAATAGTTGATCTTGTACCCGTAGCAAAAGAAGTGCGTACAGCACATGGAGCTGAAGCTAAATATCTACTTGCAGAATGTTATTACCACCTCAATGCAATGGATATGGCAGAAGAAGAAATCATGTCTTTTACACAGCAACAAACATCGCAGCAATATTGGCTAGCTAAAAGTCTTATCTTACTATCGGACATCAATGTAGAACGCAACGAATTATTCCAAGCAAAACAATATTTATTGGCCTTGCAAAAGAATTACCACGCGCAAAACGACATTCAAACAATTATCGAAAACAAGTTGCAACACATTGCTCAATTGGAAATTCAACAAAACGCGGACACGGCACAAATCCAGTAATTATGAGAAAAATACAATGTATACTAAGTATCACGCTTGCTTTATTTAGTAGCAACCTTTGCGCTACCTTTGCGCAAGATACCACTTTCAACCGCGTGGTGACTGTAGAGCGAGATTATCAACCGGAGATAGAACAAGCGACAATTATCCATCTTCAACCATCCATCTTGCAAGTGGAAATAGATCCCAATCCAGTAATTTACTCCACCTACTCCACTCCACTTTCTATCGGTTATAATTTACATTCATTACCAGCTGCTGAACTAAAATTCAAACATCCTACACCATTAAATGGCATAATTGATGTAGCTGTGGGACACCATAATACCCATCTAGATTTTGACTACCAAATACATAAAATCAAAAAATTAGAAGCAAAAGTATATGCTAAACATGATGCATATTTGGGAAAAAACACCTTATCTCATTCGCAAATAGGAGGGATAGGAACGTACATGTTCAATAAAGCAAAACTCAATTTTGGCATCAATGGTGGCAACGTAGCATATTCTTTAATTAGTAAAGATCAGTTACAATCGCTCTACAAGGCCTCTGCCTTTGTAGGTATTAGTGCTAATCCACAATGCCATCTGCAATACAATGCGCAAGTTGGCTATAAGGCTTTCTTTACGCCAGAACTCACTGAGCATCAAATACAATCTCATTTAGATGTATACTGGCAAGAAGGACAACACACTGGAGGCGCAAAAATATATGGTCAAAATAATTTGTACACCTCTAATCAAGATCTAGCATTCATACATAATATTCGAATCCAACCATTCTACGAACTCAAGGAAGCAAAAATAAGATTACATGCGGGAGTAAATTTGGATCTCAACATTGGAACGGGAAAAATGCTCAGCACTATTGAGAATGTTAGCTTCGCTCCTTCACCCAACATCCAATTTGAATGGTTTATCCTGCCTGATAAGTTAAATCTACACACAGAGATCGAAGGTAATTTTGCCACAGGAACAATCAATGAAAGCATGTTTATCAATAGATATTTTGATCTCTCGCAAATTGCAGCAAGACGGGATACCAAAACCTATACACCAATTGCCGCTAATCTTGGGTTGACCATACGACCTTATCGCACAATTGTGATTGATATCTATGGTGGATATTCACTTCATAAGAACGATTTCACCATGATATATGATGAAAATGCACTTGCATATTCGTATCTTTTACATGATTATCAACGTGGACACATAGGTGCATCGGCACACTACCATTTCAAAGATATTGTTAATGTAGAAGCTAGAGGAAATTACTATTTCTGGAAGAACCTCAGTGCTAATTTGCCCGTGTACGATCGCCCTAATTGGGATGCAAGCTTGCGAGTAGATGTCAATCTTGATCAAAAATGGTCACTTTATTCCGACAATCGTCTTGAAGGCACACGATTAGCACACACTACTACGCAAGACGTGCAACTTCCAATGGTCATTGACCTGAATATCGGTGCTCAATACGATATCAATAGATGGCTCAATGTATATCTCCAACTAGGCAACTACCTACATAGAAAGAATCCTATCTATTACGGATATACCACACAGGGATGTCACTTCCTAGCTGGAGTAAAATACGTATTCTAAACAAAATGACCTTGTAAAGAAATCCCCTAATGTCGCATTAGGGGATTTCTATTTGTTTCCAATTTTCACTTGGTCAAATACTCGTGCATTTCTTTCGCAGCTCTGCGTCCATCAGCCATCGCGAGAATCACTGTTGCACCACCACGAACTATATCACCACCCGCAAACAACGTTGGAATAGACGATTGCATCTTTTCATTTACCACAATAGTGCCACGTTTCGAAACATCCAAGCCTTCTACAGTAGAAGGAATCAACGGATTAGGACTGACTCCCACACTTACAATCACTTGATCCACTGCTATCGTTACTGTTTTTCCTTCTACAGGTACTGGACTGCGTCGACCCGACTCGTCAGGCTCGCCTAATTCCATTACTTGTAACACAGCTTCTTTCACTCTGCCACTCTCATCACCAATATATTCAATAGGATTATGTAAAGTCATAAACTCTACACCTTCATCTTTGGCATGGTGCACCTCTTCCACACGCGCTGGCATCTCTTCTTCGCTACGACGATAAACTACAATAGCGTGTTCGGCGCCCAAACGTTTTGCTGTACGGACAGCATCCATAGCTGTGTTACCACCACCTACGACCATTACATTCTTCGCTGCCACAATTGGCGTATCAGAATCATCTGAAGCGGCATCCATCAAATTTACACGAGTCAAATACTCATTGCATGACATAATGGAATTCAAATTCTCACCTGGAATATTCATAAATCGAGGCAATCCTGCGCCACTTCCAACGAATATACCTTCATATCCTTCATGTTGCAAGTCTCCTATGCTCAAGGTTTTACCGACAATCACATCCGTTTTGAAATCCACACCCAACTTACGTAAACCATCAATCTCTCTATTCACAATACGGTTTGGCAGACGGAACTCTGGAATACCATATTTCAATACACCACCAATCTCATGCAAAGCCTCAAACACGGTCACATCATAACCATATTTGGCCATATCACCTGCAAATGCTAAACCAGCAGGACCACTACCAACCACAGCAACCTTCCTACCATTCTTACTCATACTTTTCACATTTCCACTTACTGCATTATCCGCCACAAAACGTTCCAAGTATCCAATTGCCACCGGCTCATGACCCATTTTTACATGAATACATTGTGCTTCACACTGCTTTTCTTGCGGACAAACACGACCACAAACTGCTGGTAATGTGCTACTTTCACTGATAATATCCGCTGCTGCTGATACATTACCAATCTCTAATTGCTTGATAAAACCAGGAATATTAATATTCACTGGACAACCTTCCACACAAGTCGGATTCTTACAATTAAGGCAACGATGAGATTCAGTCACCGCCTGCTCAAAAGTCAATCCTTGATTTACCTCATCATATAGCGACTTTATGCGCACTTCTGGCGCTAACTCATTCATCTTTACGCGAGGAATAGCCACCCTATCTTTTGCTTTTCCTTCAAAAGGAGCAACAAATCCAGTCATATCAACTTCCACATTATTTTGCTGATGGATATAACTATTTAATCTTGATTCTCCTTTCAAATATGCCTCATATTCAGCCATTTCTTTCGTTTTATAACGTCCAAGTCGCTTCAACATTCCATCAAAATCCACCATATGTGCGTCAAACTCAGGACCATCCACACACACAAATTTCGTCTTTCCTCCAACTGTCACACGACACGCACCACACATTCCCGTACCATCAACCATGATAGTGTTAAGACTAGCTTCTGTCGGAATATTGTATTTCTTCGTGATCAAGGCTACAAACTTCATCATGATAGCAGGACCAATCGTTATACACTTATCCACCTTCTCTCGCAAGATCACTTCCTCAACTCCCTGTGTTACAAGACCTTTCATCCCCATAGAGCCATCATCAGTCATTACTATAATCTCATCTGAAACCGCCTTTAATTGGTCATACAAAATTATCAAATCCTTATTACGAGCAGCTAAAATAGTCACCACACGATTACCTGCTGCCTTCAAGGCTTGAGCAATTGGCAACATTGGTGCAGCACCAACACCTCCGCACGCACACACTACTGTACCATAGTTACGAATATCCGTTGCTTTTCCCAAAGGACCTACCAAATTCGCCACTCTATCCCCCGCCTCCAACGCACATAATTTACTAGAAGACACACCAATACGCTGAACAACCAAAGTAATTGTTCCTTTCTCCACATCTGCATCGGAGATTGTCAATGGCATACGCTCGCCTTTCTCATCCACACGAACAATCACGAAATGCCCAGCCCTTCTACTGCGAGCAATCAACGGAGCCTCCACCACAATTTCTGCTACATTCTCCGAAAAAAATCGTTTAGAAACTATTGTATTCATAATGCATCGAATTTGGGCACAAAGGTAGTGAAAAAAAAACAAAAAAGCAAAAAAAAGGACTAAAAGTTCTTTTTTGAAGAAGTTTTCGGCGTGTTTTAAAAAAAAACTTATTCCAAATTTGTTAGATCGACAAACTTATTGACTATCGCATAAATCGTCAAACCTGCAGTAGAATGTATATTCAGCTTACGAGTAATATTTTTTCGATGCGTAATTACAGTATGCACCGAAATACACAATGCATCTGCTATCTCCTTATTACTCAAGCCATTGGCTATTTTGACCAACACATCACATTCGCGTTCACTTAATGCTTCATTTTCCTGCGCAACATGATGAAGAGGAATTATGGGATTTGCATTCCTGAGAGCAGGACGCAATATTTCGTCCTCGATTGCACAATGGTCTGAAAAGTCTTGCTCCATATGCCATAAATCGCTCATCACGCTGATCAACGTATATGTCACGGTACCATGTGGTGAAATATGATTAGACGGATAGTACTTGATTATTAAATTCTTAATCTCAGTTAATTTATCGGTTATGCGTTGTTCATCTCGAGCATGCTCCTCAAATAAACCTGCATTCTCCCGCTCTATATGGGTTCGAATCTCTTCCACGAACTCATCATAGCACTGCAAAATTAACATAGGAATCTTATTGGCTGCACCTGCAGGAATCAAAGCCTCAATCAATAAACGACGAAGATAGGGCAAACGAAAATCCAAAAAATAAGTATGTGCATTACGCAAATAGCGTTGCAAGGTTGCAACATCAATATCTGCAGGCAAAGCACGTTGCTTAAACACCTTATAATTAATCACCGCAAGAAATGTGGGCGTATGCACGTTATTGCCCTCGCAAGCTTCAGCAATAGTCTGCTCGCCAACGCCCATAGTTAATCCAAACCGACTGATGACATGTATCGCATCCTCTTCGTGCGACATTAAATCGCATATTTTATCGCTACCTTTATACATATTATTGGGGGTATAGGTGAATTTATGTGCAAAGGTATAAAAAAAAAATAAGATGACAAACTACTACCCATAAAATAACTATTTTTTATGTTCATTTTCATAGTAAATATTCTTTATTACTCCCCAAAAATTGGTAAATCTGCTTTCTTATTTTCGTGGGTGAAAAAAATGCACTACCTTTGCAGTCGATTTTTAATAAAACAATTTGAAAGATGAACAAAAAAACACTCATTTTCTTTTCTCTCGTTGCTTGCCTCCTGGTGAGCTATATGCCTATTTTAGCGCAAGATCATCACCATCATCACCACCATCACAGCCACGAGAAGAAGTCCGACGCCCATATCGCGGGACACGTCCTAGATGCGCACACCCAAGAGCACCTTTCTTTCGTGAATGTGCAAGTCGAAGGTACTGCCCTTGGTTGTCTAACCGATGAATCCGGACACTTCTATCTCAAAAACCTACCTGAAGGTGAACTCACTATCGTCTTTTCGATGATGGGATACGAAACAGAGAAACGTACCATTACCCTTCATCGAGATACTCTTGTCGAAATGAATGTGGCAATTGCTGAGACATCCTTTATGATTGATAATGTGGTGGTTACTGCCAATAAATACGAAACCAAACAACGTGAAGTAGCGACCATCGTCAATGTCATTCCTCCGCTTATCATAGAGTCCACTACTTCCAACACCATGGCAGATGTACTCAATTTCCAAACGGGCTTGCGCGTGGAAGAGACTTGCTCCAACTGCGGTGTACCACAGATTCGCATCAACGGCTTGGAAGGACAATACACCCAAATCCTCATGGACTCCCGCCCTATCTTCTCTTCGCTCGCTTCAGTTTATGGTTTGGAGCAACTGCCTGCGGGCATGGTGGATCGTATCGAAGTGATTCGTGGCGGAGGTAGCGCACTTTATGGTGCCAATGCCATCGCAGGTGTAGTGAATATCATCACCAAAGAACCTAGCCGTAACTCATTCAATATCAGCAATACAAGTGCTTTTACTCAGACTGGCACCTACGATATCAACACCAACATGAATGCTAGCGTGGTGTCGGAAAATCAAAAAGCAGGACTCTTCCTCTTTGGCGTACAACGCAATCGCCAACAATACGACCGAGACAATGATGGCTATTCCGACATCCCACACCTCAACTCCACAACGGTTGGCTTCCGCTCTTATTTCAAGACATCCGACTACTCCAAGATTACAGCGGAATACCATCATACCACCGAGTTTCGCCGTGGCGGTTATGGCATTGATAGCCTCCAACCACACGAGTCGCCACTCACCGAGCAACTCAAGCATAATATCGACGCGGCTACAGCCAAATGGGATATGTACACCGCTGATAATAAGCATTTTGTAAGTGTTTATACCAGCTTCCAACATATCGCTCGCGATAGCTATTTCGGTACCAACTACAATCCTAACGCTTATGGCAAATCCACCGATATTGTGTCTGTTACAGGTGCGCAATACCGCTTCTCTTATCCTTGCGGCATTATGAATGCCGACCTTAGCGCAGGTGCGGAATACTCCTACAACCAACTCCGCGACCAGATCCTTGGATACGACCGCAATACCCTCCAACGCGTACATCTCGGAGGAGGATATGTCCAAAATGAGTGGAAAAACAAACAATGGTCTATCCTCGTAGGTGGTCGTTTGGAGCAGCACTCCTTACTTGATAAACCCGTCTTCTCGCCTCGTGCCAATATCCGTTACACACCTATCGATCCAATTATTCTGCGCCTGAGCTACGCCAGCGGCTATCGTGCACCACAAATCTACGAAGAAGACTTGCACGTAGGTGCAGTAGGTGGCGAGGTATCGCTTATCTCATTGGACGAAAACCTCAAACCCGAATACAGCCACTCCATCAGCGGAAGCATTGACATGTATAAACGCTTCGGCAAGTGGGATCTCAACCTTACCCTTGAGGGATTTTTTACCCAACTCAACGATGTCTTTACCCTCGTGGAGAACGGACACGATGCACAAGGCAACCTATTATTAACGCGTATTAACGCGAGCGGCGCACGCGTGGCGGGCATGAATATCGAAGCCAAGGTGGGCTTTGGTCACTTGCTTACTTTCCAAGCGGGTTATACCTACAACCATAGCCGCTATATCGAACCATTGCAATGGAGCGAGAATCCAAACATTGCACCTCAACGCCGCATGTTCCGTACCCCAGACCACTATGGCTATTTCCTCTGTAATATCGAACCAGTAGAGCATTTCCACATTGTCACCAACGGCAAGGTAACAGGCAATATGCTGGTGCAACACTTTGCAGGATATGTGCCAGAAGATGAAGAAGTTACTACTCCTACATTCTTCGAATGGGACATCAAACTTTGCTACGATATTCCGCTCTACAAACATTACACGTTGGAGATTAACGCAGGCGTAAAGAATATCCTTGACCAATTCCAATCCGACCTTGATAAGGGCATGGATCGCGATGCAGGCTTCATTTATGGTCCCGCCACTCCAAGAACATATTTCGTAGGTGTAAATCTTAAGATTTAATAGAAAAACTATCCAAAAATTACATAATTCTTGCATACTTCAAAAAAAAATAGTAATTTTGCAGCCGATTTAGAAAATTATACACGTATGTTGAAGAATATTTTATCCATCACAGGTAAACCTGGTTTGTACAAATTGGTTAGTCAAGGTAATAACATGCTCATCGTAGAATCACTTCTCGATGGCAAGCGTATGCCTACATATGCTCGCGATAAAATCGTATCTCTTGGTGAGATTTCAATGTACACTATGGGCGATGATATCGCACTCAGCGAGGTATTGACCAACTTAGGAAAGAAAGAGGAATTAAAAGCCGTTTCTTTCGATCCTAAAAAGGCAGATAACAACCAGTTGCACACATTTTTTGCAGAAGTATTGCCTGATTATGATCGCGACCGTGTGTATCCAAGCGATATTCGCAAGTTGATCCAATGGTATAATATTCTCATTGGCGCTGGAATCACCGATTTCACCGTAGAAGAAGAGCAAGAAACTGTAGTGGAGGAGAAAAAACAAGAGGTAAAGAAACCAGCTCCAAAGCAACAAGTTAAAACACAAAAAGCCGCAGCCTCCTCAGCACGTACAGGCGTTGGCTCTAAAAAAGGTTGATCCTTCAGGATATTATTAATATCATAGAATCTGTAGCTCCCTTGAGTTACCAAGAATCATGGGATAATTCGGGCCTACAGGTGGGTGATCGCAATGCAGAAGTTCATGCAGCATTGTTGACGGTAGATGTTACAGAGTCTGTCGTCGATGAAGCTATTGAGAAGCATTGCGATTTAATTATTTCCCATCACCCCCTTATCTTCCGTGGCTTAAAGCAGATTACAGGAAGTACAACTCAAGAACGCTGCATAGAGAAGGCTATCCGCCATAATATAGCAATCTACTCATCTCATACATCCATGGATGTGTATCTACATGGTGTAAGTGGGAAAATCGCCGACAAATTAGATATTATCAACTACCATATCTTATGTCCAACCACTGATGATAATGTTGGCCTTGGCGTCATTGGAGAATTAAAAACACCGATGAAATCGGATGATTTCATACATTTCGTTCAAAATATATTCGATTGTTCACTCCGATATATCAAACCATGCGATGAAAATATTACTACAGTTGCTATTTGCGGAGGTGCAGGAGCCGAATTTATTACTCAAGCCATTGCGCAAGGTGCTGATATCTATATCACAGCAGATATGAAATATCACGAAATGCAAGCCGCATATGGACAAATAGGGGTGATAGACCTTGACCATTGGACAAGTGAACATTTCACACGGGAAATATTTGATGAATTGCTCAAGCAACACATTACAACCCACATTGCGGAAACCGATACTACACCCGTAAAATGGCTAATTAAATAGAATATAATTTCAAAAAAATACAATTATGGCAAAGAAAGAAGAAGAAAAAGTAATGACCGTAGAGGAAAAACTGCGCGCATTGTACGAGTTACAAACCGTTGACACCAAAATCGACGAGTTGCGTATCTTAGCTGGCGAGTTGCCACAAGAAGTAAAAGATATGAGCGATGAGGTAGAAGGATTAAAAACTCGTTTGACCAACATTGAGAATAGTATTAAAGAATGCGAAACAGGTATTTCTGATTTCCGTGTACGTATCGAAAATGCCAACGCCGCTATTTCTCGTTACAAAGAACAGCAAAATAATGTTCGCAACAATCGTGAGTATGACAATTTGACAAAAGAAATTGAATATCAAGAACTTGATATTGAAGCTTCACAACGAAAAATCCGCAATTATACTACAGAATTAGAAGATCGTCAAGCTGAGAAAGCAAGAACAATATCTGATATCGAGGATCGTACCGTGGATCTCAACCAAAAACGTAATGAGTTAGATTCAATCTTATCTGAGACCAAAGAGCAAACCGAAAAACTTATGCTTCGTGCAACCGAGTTAGAGAAGAATATCGATGATCGTCTCGTTTCTGCTTTCCATCGTATCCGTAAAAATGCTCACAATGGTTTGGCAGTTGTTAAGATCGAGCGTGATAGTTGCGGTGGTTGCCACAGCAAGATTCCTGCACAACGCCAATTGGATATTCGTTTGCGCAAGAAAATTATCGTTTGCGAGCTCTGCGGACGTATCTTAGTAGATACCGAAATCGATGCTAAGAAAAAATAATAACACTATTTTTAAACACATTTCTATGAAAAAAGCAGTATGCGTGGCATACTGCTTTTTTTTAAAACACGAAATTGTTAATTGTTAGAGAATCTTACCACTTATTTTACTATCCCATGCTCCACTTTCTCACGTACGTGTAACATCGCATCATTTATATCGGTGAATTGGGAAATATCTATTGGCTTACCAATATGCAAACTTAAATGAGAGAAGGGATTGGCAAATGGCTGTCCACTTGGCATCGCCTTGTAAAAACCATTCAACGTAATTGGCACCACAGGTAAATCCATATCCATTGCTATTTTAAAAGCACCTTGTTTAAAACGGCCTATTTCACCTGTCTTAGTACGCGTACCTTCTGGGAAAATCACCGTTGATATACCATCTACTAGTTCCTTTTTGACCTTCTCCATACTCTGCAACGCTGCACGAGGATTGCTTCGATCAACAAAGATATGTCCCGCAACTGCACAAGCTGTTCCTACGAAAGGAACTCTCCGTATCTCTTTCTTCATCAACCATTTAAAGTTGTTTGGCAACCAGCCATACACCGCAAATACATCTAAAAAAGACTGGTGATTGGCTACAAATACATACGATTGCTTAGGATCAACATTCTCCCTGCCTGTCACTTTAATCGGCAATAATAATAATCGTATCACACTACGCGACCAAAATACTTGCACTGCACGAGGTGCTTTACCATTCTTCCATGGAAAACAAACGATAGTAAACACCGCTGCAAACAAAGTAGAAAGTACAATCAGCGGAAAACCTATTAGATACTGATATAAAATGTACAATACTTTCATATGATTATTAATTTAAAATTTCAATTTATGCATAAATCCACGATAAAGTGCACATATACGTCGGATCTCATCCCATGTCTCATCTGGAAGCTTTGTTCCTACGATTTCAACGATACGTCCTGCAGCAATTGTACCGATTTCACCGCAACGACGCAAATCAAATCCGTCCGATAATGCATGCAAGAAACCACCTGCATACAAATCGCCTGCTCCAGTAGAATCAAGACAATTAGATGTAATTGCACCAATATGATACAATTGACTTCCCTGGCGAACATAAGACCCACGCTTACCCACTTTTACTACAGCAATATCACATTGTCCTGCAATATTTTCTACGGATTCTTCTGGATTAAGATGCGTATATGCAAAAGATTCATCTTCGTTAGCAAAGACAATATCTACATATTTATACACAAGTTCTTTAAGAAATTGATGATTCTCATTTACGACATTATAACTTGCCAAATCCAACGATACTGTACAACCTTGCTCCTTAGCTATACGAAGTGCTGTCTCTATTAAGTCATGATCTTGAACGAGATAACCTTCCACGTGGCATATATCATAGCCCACAAATGCTTCTTTACGAATATCCTCTGCCCTTAAATCTGCTGCAGCGCCTAGATAAGTACAAAATGTACGCTCACCATCAGGAGTAATCAATACAATACAGCAACCTGACATCAGAGAAGAACTTAACAAAAGAGGCTTCACATTGTTCTTAATCAAGTCCTCGCGGTAAAAATTACCGACCTCATCACAACCTATTTTACCAATAAAAGCAGCCTTTCCACCTAATTGAGCAATAGTAGCAACAGTATTTGATGCACTACCTCCCGCTACAAGGTGCTTACGTACTGAAATAAAACGTGACTGAAGACGCTCAAATTGTTCTGCATCAATCAAGTTCATACTTCCTTTGGGAAAACCAATTTCACGAAGATCTCCTTCAGACACCTGAAGCAAGATGTCAGTCAAAGCATTTCCTAAACCTAAAACTCGTTTCATTGTATATTTTGAGACTAAAATTTACTTTTTTTGATGTAAAATACGACAATTTGGGGCGCAAAATCAAAATTTTCTGCAAAGATAGTAATTTTTTTTGAAAAAAACTTGCTCATATCAAAAAAAAGCAGTACTTTTGCACCCGATTTCGGAAATAAACTGATCTTCGATGTCAAAACAATGCTTCCTTAGCTCAGTCGGTTAGAGCATCTGACTGTTAATCAGGGGGTCCAAGGTTCAAGTCCTTGAGGGAGCGCGAGTGTGATAGTTTGACTATCACACTTTTTTTGTATCCATGCGTAATTACCTATTCACGAGTCAGTTTGGCATATGTCAACAAAAGTGTCTTCTTACCAACATTGTCAAACTGAATATCAATCTTGTCATTATCATTTTCATGATAGACATCCAGCACCAATCCTGCACCAAACACTTTATGTACCACTCTATCTTGCTTCTTCCACTCTGAACGCACCTCTTTTCGCGTTTTAGTGGTACTACTGCCCACTTGTTTTGATACACTCTTGAGTTTGCTGCTAGCGCTCAGAGACGAACTGCCGGACGCGACACTCGTTGTGTGAGCATGAATCTTGATAGGCTGTGGTGCGTAGGTAGACATCGATTGTGCCTGTTGCACATAGCATGTATCAATATCTTTCAAGAAGCGTGAAGGTGAAGAGAATACGGTTTGACCATTGCGGAAACGCTGACGTGCGTTAGTCAGATAGCAACGCTCCATTGAACGCGTGATTGCCACATACAGCAATCGGCGCTCCTCTTCAATCTCCTTGGGCGCCTGACAGAACTGCGACGGAAACAAGTTTTCCTCCAATCCAACGATAAATGTCACCTTAAATTCTAGTCCTTTCGCCGCATGTACAGTCAACAATGTGATGCGCGCTTGTGTATCATCTTGATTCTCATCTTGATCGGTCAGTAAACTTACTTCTGACAAAAATTCAGTCATTGGCGTAAAGCTAACACCTTCTCTCAATCGCTGCTCCACAAACTCATGAATACCCGCTAGCATCTCCTCTAAGTTCTCCAAACGAGCGACGCCCTCTGGTGTTGTGTCAGCCTTTGCCTCGCGCATCACGCCCGCATCACGCATCATCGTCGTCGCAAACTCATATGCATCCGTCGTTGCTACACGCTCTGCAAAGCTTTGAATCAGCTCGCAAAAAGCCGTCAGTTTCTTCATTGTTGCTGCTGAAACATCCAATTTTGAAGCCTCTGGATTAGTTATTATCTCCAGCATAGATAGTCCGGACAAACGACTAGCCTCGCGCACCTTCATCACAGTCGTCTCGCCTATTCCACGTAATGGATAGTTAATTACACGTGCAAATGCCTCATTATCATGTTGGTTAACCGCCAAACGGAAATAAGCAATGGCGTCTTTGATCTCCTTGCGTTGGTAGAAGCTCATACCACCATAAATACGATATGGAATACCTAAGTGACGAAGTTCATCCTCTATCACACGCGATTGAGCATTCGTACGATACAACACCGCTATCGACTCATAATCATATCCCTGCCGATAGAGCAATTTGACCTGTTGCGCCACAGCTTTACCTTCGTCGCGATCGGACATATAAGTGCTCAACTGCAATCGCTCGCCCAAAGCCAATTCTGAATATACTGCCTTCGGAATCTGACCTCTATTATGACGAATCAGGGAGTTTGCCGCATTTACTATCGTTTGGGTCGAACGGTAATTACGCTCCAACTTAAAGAGTTTCGCATCTTCATACCCTTTTTGAAATGTCAAGATATTCTCAATATTAGCTCCACGGAACGAATAGATCGACTGTGCATCATCGCCCACCACACAGATATGGTTATCTGGTTCAGCCAAACGCTTGACAATCAGATATTGCGAATAATTCGTATCTTGATACTCATCCACTAGGATATATCGGAAGAATTCTTGATATTTACACAATACCTCCACATGATTCTTGAACAAGGTATTGGTCATAAAGAGCAAATCATCAAAATCCATCGCATTGCATGCCTTCAGCCTACGATTGTATTCTGAATAGATACGCGACACTTCAGGGATACGGGCAAAGCGATCTTGCATGGTGTAATCGCGATTAGAACTATACGAAGTTGGCGACAATAGCTGGTTCTTTGCCAATGAGATACGCGATAATACCACATTAGGCTTATACACTTTCTCATCTAATTGCATATCTTTTACAATATGTTTAATCACAGACTTCGAATCGGTGGTATCATAGATGGTGAAATCGCGTGTATAGCCTATCAATTCTGCCTCTTGGCGCAAGATACGCGTACAAATAGAATGGAAAGTACCCATCCAAAGGTATCTCGCTACTTGCTCTCCCACCAAGTTAGCAATACGGTTTTTCATCTCTCGTGCCGCCTTATTGGTAAAGGTAAGTGCCAAGATATTTCCCGCATGCACTCCTTGCTCCAGCAAGTATGCAATCTTATAGGTCAATACGCGTGTTTTGCCCGAACCTGCACCGGCAATCACCAGTTGGGGGCCATCGTTATACTCCACCGCAGCACGCTGCGCTTCGTTTAATTCATTTAAGTAACTCATTGTGTATAAAGGTTTAGATTATTCTACTTCCAATACCAATCCTTTCAAATATTCTCCCTCTGGATGATAAATATTGATTGGATGATCTGCAGGTTGGTGCAGCTGATGCAAGATTCTAACACGTCTGCCCACTTGCGCCGCAGCTGAAAAGACAGCCAAGCGGAACATATCTTTATCTATGGCTTGCGAACAAGAGAAAGTAAACAATATTCCTCCGGGACGAATACTTTGTATTCCTTTGGCATTCAATCGTTGATAGCCGCGCAACGCATTTTTGATGGCATCTCTATGTTTCGCGAAGGCAGGTGGATCCAACACAATCAAATCATATTTATTTTGATTCTTAGCCATAAACTCAAACGCCTCTTCCGCATATGCCTCATGAGGTGCATTCCCGCCAAAATTATGTGCCACATTGCTGCGTACCAAATCTATGGCTTTCTGACTCACATCCACCGAGTGAACCAATTTCGCGCCGCCGCGCAACGCATACACCGAGAATCCACCCGTGTAGCAGAACATGTTCAACACCTCTTTGTCTTTGGCATAATGCTCCAGCAGCGAGCGGTTGTCGCGTTGATCAATAAAAAAACCTGTCTTCTGACCCTTCAGCCAGTCGATACGGAAATCCAAACCATTCTCTTTTGCCCAAAAATCTCCGTTGAAATCCGCTTTTTCTTTTCCGATTAAGTACCCTACTCTATCCCCTTTGATTGGAGCTTTATGAGGCAAGGTATCATCTGATTTGTAATATACCTTGTCCACCTGCTCCACCGTCTTTACGATCGCTTCTGCAATCTCAGCACGATGATAATGCATACCGATGGAATGGGCCTGAATCACGGCAGTGTCGGCATAGATATCCACAATCAAACCTGGCAAGAAGTCGCCCTCTCCGTGGATCAGACGATAAGAGTTGTTCTTGGCAGATACCAATCCTAGGCGCACGCGCATGGTGTAGGCCTCTGCGATACGGTCTTGCCAAAAGTTCTCTGGCAATTCGCTCACTCCGAAAGCCAACATACGCACAGCTATTGAACCAATCTGGTAGTGACCAACACCCAATATACTCCCTTTGCTATCAACCACTTGCACCACTTCACCCTCTTGTGGCGCTGCATATGGATAATTTGCATCTAATTGAATACTACGAATAGCACCCGAGAATACCCATGGGTGGAAGCGCAACAAGGACTCCTCCTTATGTGGTTTGAGATGAACAGTTGTCATATCTTTGTACATTTTTTAGTGTGCAAAAGTACTATTTTTTTTTGAGATACACAAGAGTTCGCCATATTTCTTTGTTAAATACGGGTTCATGACGGGTTCATATCGAGATTATCCCACGATTTAATTCAAATGAAGAACAATAGGCAAATGGTCGGAATAGCCATCATGGTAGCGGTAGCCCGCATATGTGCGTTTGGGCTGATAATCCAAGTATTTCGTATCTTCCTCTAGCAACCATTCAGGAGAAAAAATGCTGACACTACTCTCTTCCAAAAGATGAGATGAGACATAAAACTGATCCAAACAAGACCAAATCCCTTTGTATTTATGTGTACCCTTTCCCTCTTTCTCTAGATATTTCGTCACATTTATCAGCCCAGCCAAATCATCTATCGGTTCGCTATTCATATCACCCATCACCACGATATTGGCCGAAGAATGAAGAGAAAGGATACTGTCAATCTCCTGCTGAAGTACTTGCTTTGCCATATCGCGTTTCCATTGAGTCGCTCCACTACCACCCAACTTAGAAGGCAAGTGGCAAACCATTGCATGGATTGTATCATTCCTATTCACTAGACAGCAAACATACAAAATATCGCGTGTGTTATCTCCTTGTATATCCACATACAATGGTTTGCTATTCAAAATATTAACCTGCGTGCTATCATACAACAAAGCCACATCTACCCCACGCTCATCGGGGCCCTCGTAGTGCACATAGCGATAGTTAAAACGCTTCAAACGATAACATAAATCACGCAAACAATGCGCATTCTCCACCTCGCACAAACCAACCAATGGCACAGGCTTCCAGCCCGAGATATTCACAATCACCTGGGCAATACGATCAAGCTTTGTTTGATAACGATAATATGTCCAATGATGCAAACCGTCGGGCAAAAATGAAGAGTCATTCTTCAACGAATCATGCTGACAATCAAAGAGATTCTCTACATTGTAAGAGATAATCCTCAGCGGTTCTTGGGCAAATAAAAACCCACACTCAATACTGAAAAAACTAATCAATATCAAGCATAGGTATCTCATAATTAAAATTCTAGAAGCTTAATTACTCCAGCATCATGATAGCCTTTTTCAACGCAGCTACAAAGGCATCAATATCCTCTTTAGAGTTATACAAAGCTACCGACGCACGCACCGTACCAGGCACCTGCAAGTACTCTATCAATGGCTCTGCACAATGGTGACCTGTGCGCACAGCCACTCCCTGACGATCCAGCAAAACGCCCACATCAAACGGATGAACCAACACTCCGTCGCCTCGATATACATTAAACGACACCGCACCGGCTTTGCGCAATCCCGCAGCATATACGCGTACATTTGGCAAGGCCTTCAACTGTGCCTCAAGATATAAGGTCATTTCGTGCTCATGCGAAGCAATAGACTCCAAACCAACAGATTGCATATATTCAATTGCCTTACCAAAAGTATAACTACCCACATAATTAGGCGTACCTGCTTCAAACTTATAAGGCAGCACATTATAGGTAGTTTTCTCAAAGCGCACATGCTCGATCATCTCTCCCCCACCCTCTGCTGGTGGCAATTTATCTAGCCACTCTTTCTTGCCATACAACACACCTAAGCCTGTAGGACCATACATCTTATGCGCACTGAAAACAAAAAAATCACAATCTAATTCCTGGACATCCACCGCCAAATGTGGTACACTCTGTGCGCCATCTACACATACTGCCACACCTCTCTCATGCGCCAAACGAATTATCTCCTCTACTGGGTTCACTATACCCAATAGATTACTTACATGCGCTACCGATACCAACTTCGTTCGCCCGTTCAACAATACTTCAAATGCCTCTAGATCTAGCGATAAATCTTCTCGCAATGGTATAACCTTCAGCACAGCCTTCTTCCTTTCACAGAGCATTTGCCAAGGTACGATATTCGAGTGGTGTTCAAGCTGACTGACCACTATCTCGTCGCCCTCTTTCACCATCGCCTCACCAAAACTCCATGCCAACATATTGATACTATCCGTTGTACCCTTGGTAAAGATAATCTCCTCCTCTGTCTGAGCATGGATAAAATCCGCCACTATTTTGCGCGCCTCTTCGTGCTTCTGCGTTGCCACTTGACTCAAATGATGCACTCCACGATGTACATTGGCATTCCACTTGCTATACGCCTCCACGATAGCATCCAATACCAATTGTGGCTTCTGTGATGTAGCTGCATTATCCAGATACACCAACTCTCGCCCGTGTACCTTCTCGTTTAATATCGGAAAATCCTCTCGTCTCATGGCTTATAAAAACTTTGTTCTAATATCTTTTGAGCATCGAATTCATTCATTAACTCATGTATCGTAATATCCTTATTATTACGCATATAACTATCCACGATACGCCAGCCAACCCAAAGTCCTAATCGACCAGGAGACTCTTGTGAAATCTCAGCTGTAAAAGGACCATTATTCATATATGAATTCAGCACCATTGATTCCGTCTTAAATAGATCTCTTTTCTCCATTATGCGATGCCAAATACCACGCTCATACATCTCGCACCAATCCCATTGCTCTTTAGAATACCCTATAACTTCCCATTCGGGCTCATCGGGCAATAACTGAGCAAGCAAAAACATCTGCTTTCCACGGAAGATCATTTGCTCTAGCAACCTGTTATACTTACTATTATACGGAATATTATACGCAATATACATGCTCAATAAATCCCCCACCACGCATTCCTTGCGCATAGTCTGCTTTTGATAATTATATACCACTTGATTATAGTACGGATAATCACTACCTAAGTACATATCCACACCAACACCCATGATATTTTCATAATACATCACAGACGAATTGAAGCCCGAAACGAATAAATATACTTTAGGCATCTCCCATTCTGGATACAAATAATGCAACCTTGAGAAGCCTATATTCAACGATTCTTGCAATTCATCTATATTAGAAAACATGCTTTGGGCTAGCGCATTTGTTTGGGCAAAACCCATTATTGTATCAGACAGAAAATTACTATACATCTCGCACAAATAAGCCGTATCTTCTACAGACAAATGCAATATCCCCTCCACAAAAATAGGCATAAACTCCTCATAATCAGCATATAATTGCACAATATCTTGTTTTACACTATCGGGGCGTACAGCCAATTGTGCATTGTCAAAACGAACAATTTCTACCTCTACAGCCTCAATATCTTTTGGGATATATTGGTACTTATTTCCGCACCCACATAGTATCCCCGCGAGCATAGCAATACAAAGTATATTATTTCTTTTTATCATAATCTTGCCGTTAAACTTTAAACTATAGGCGAAGCTGTTCTCTAGACTGCGCCTTGGGCGCAAACTCCATCCTTCATCTCAATTACTCGATCACTAATCTCAGCCAACTCCTTATCATGCGTCACAATAATGATCGTCTGTCCATATTGCTCACGCATTTGCAACAATAGTTTGTGCAGTTCCTTTTTATTGCTTTCATCCAGGCTTCCACTTGGTTCGTCGGCCAAGATTACATCAGGCGACATCATCATAGCTCTTGCAGCTGCCACACGCTGTTTTTCACCTCCTGACAACTGGTTAGGTTTATGCGTAAGTCGCTCTGCCAAACCTAGTTCTGCGAGCAACTGGCGAGCTCTTTTTTCAGCCTCGACCTCTGGTACACGAGCAATCAAAGCAGGCATCATCACATTCTCCAACGCATTAAATTCTGGCAACAACTGATGAAACTGAAAGATAAACCCAATATGTTTATTTCTAAACTCCGCTAACTCCCTATCATTCAGTCCGCTAACATCTAATCCATTGATTACTACATTTCCGCTGTCAGCTTTGTCTAGTGTTCCTATAATCTGGAGTAGGGTGGTCTTGCCGGCACCACTCTTGCCAATAATACTCACGATCTCACCTTTTTCCACAGTTAGATCCACACCCTTCAACACCGCTAATGTGCCAAACGACTTGTGTATATTTTTTACTTCAATCATATCCTATTTTGTTTTCACATATGCCAAATTAATCAAATCCACTGCTTCTTCTATCAAATCATCTTTATCCGTAGAGTATTGATTCACTATTAGATGTGGCTTTATTCCCGCCTCAATACTCTGCATGTCTCTATCATACATCTTCACGCTCGAGAAGCGCAACATCCACCCATTAGGCAGTTCATAACTCATCGGCATTCCTCCTCCACCCCCACTTTGTCCACCTAATATCAGACAATTTGATGAATAACGCATAATACTTACAAAGAAGTTCGCCGCCGAATAACTATGCCTATTGCACAACACCACCACAGGACGCCTCCAATTGCCTTTACTCCCCTCAATCTTCATCTCCTCTACCTCCGAAAAATCCTCATGTCCCCTACCCGACTTATGTTGCCAATACCCCACTATCGTATCTTTCGAAAAAAAAGGCGCAGCCAACCTATACGCATTCTCCATACTGCCACCTCCGTTATTCCTTACATCTAATACAATTCCCTTACAGTCAGCAAAATAGTTCATTACCATCAGCCAATTCAAATACGAAAATCCATCCGAAAACGAACCATAATATACATACCCTATACTGTCACCATCTATCCTATTATAGTTCAGTCCTCCAGCCCTGCGATAGTCCTTTAGATAGTATTTGGTCAATATCTCCGAGTTAAAATTCTCTGGATATCCCTCATACCACGAACGGCACACCGACACATCGAACGGCGAATACAAGTTCACATGCCCATCCTCCAATGTATTCAACATCTCCTCCATCAGGTCAAACATCCGATAACTATCCCCAAACGCCACCAACTTCATCGTATCAAACTGTGGTTGATATACAGCATATACCGAATCCCAATCTACCTTTTTATCATCAAACAAGCAGTATTTCTCATCAATAATCTGCCAAAGCGCTTCAAAGTTCTCCGACGGCGTATTCTTATGATTATCAAACGGATGCGTACAACCAATCCCGCCAATCAACATCAGCACACCTATCGCAATATGTCTTAATTTCCCTTTCATCACAATGTTGAACAACTTTGAACAATTTTGAACAGCGGCATGCCGCGTTGAACTAAAACACGACCGAGCGTGTTTTATACTGCCACACACATCCCACTACCGCGCTCACCATCTCTCGCGAGAACATCATACCTCTCTCGCCATATTCCAAATATTCATATGCTATTCCAACGCGCCAAGTGCTCCGCTTAAGTTGCATGTCGAATGTCAGTTCATGCTGCAAATGCCTGTGGTTCCACATACCCGCACAGCGAAAATCACCCAACACCCCTTCGCCCATCTCATAATACGAGTGCCAATAGTCGGGTAGGTAGTCCATACCTATCATATTCGCCCGCAACAAATAGCGCAGTCTGTAACTCGTTTTCTTCGCCCGAAATACCCATTCCAGTCCGCCCATTGCGCACAAATTCACCGCCAAATCCATCGAATAGGGCTTATTCACACTACTGCCATGCATCTTCCCCATCAAATCCACATCCATGTAAGGACCCAATTTCACACGCAATCCATAATCTGCCCAATGCCAATTGTAGCATGCTCCCCAACCGCCGTGCAACCCTAACGAATAAATCAGATTCGTGTACATATTATTGTACATCCAACCAAAACCCACGTCCATCTTCCCCACGTGCTCCCACTTCTTCGTGCTATCACATCGAAACTCTTGCCACCATTCGTTGCTCAGTCCCACTTGTTGTCCCGAATAGAGTAGGGGACTCAAATACTGATCTTGCATCCACATACCCCCATACCGCACGCTCAGCACATTCTCATGCTCCACACCCCAGTCATCTGCCCAAACTATTGCTTGAAAACACATGATAATCAGCAATATGTACAATCTTTTATGCAAATGAAAAATATTTTCTATGAGCGCGGCAGGATGTTGATTGCCGCGCAAGTTGTCTATGTTGTCGTCTTAAAAAATATCCCTTTGTTTTCTTAAAAACTCAACTTTCTTTCCCCATTCTCCATCACCTCAATCTTCACCCATACTGTATCTTCAGGCAGTAATGGTTCTATCATCTCTGCCCACTCAATAAAGCAATAATTACCCGAATACAAATACTCTTCTGTACCCATATCCATCGCCTCTCTCAAATCCTTAATCCGGTAACAATCAAAGTGATATACCTCTAGCCTCTCGCCTCTCGCCTTTTCGCCTAATAGCCTTTTCGCCTCAACTTCATACACATTCACTATCGCAAACGTCGGACTATTCACCACATCTTCCGTCCCCATTGCTTCGCATAGGTACTTGATAAAGGTGGTCTTACCAGCCCCCATCTTGCCATCAAAAGCAAACACCCGTCTATCACCACATTTCTCCAAAATATCCGTAGCATCAACCACCTCTCCTTGCTCATTCAGCAAGTAGATACCTTTCTCCTCATCCTTTTTTATCGTGTATTTCAAATTGTTTGCCATCAATAATAATTTTAGTTAATTTTGTATAATATTCTATAATTTTGGTAGTGTAAAAATTATTCCGCTGCAAAATTACTATTTTTTTTTCAATTACACAACTATTTCCGCCGCATATAGCTCATATTCCTCATTGAATATCTCAATCCTTCTCTGATACGCAAATCCCAACTCCTGATACAACTTCTTCGCCGTGTTCATGGGTTCTACTGCCAACGTTACTACACCTATTCCCTGTTCTCTCGCCATTGCCTTTGCTTTTTCTATCAAAGCCGTTCCCACGCCTTGATTCCTGTAGGGTAGGGACACCGACAAACTGTCAATATAGAACTCTCCGGCCTTTGCTTCATCTTCCATTTCATCCCAACCTTGGCCAAAAGCCACATCAAACAGCCCCTTCAGCTGCGGATACATCCTATCTCTCTGCACGCGGTAATGTTCCCCATTCACAGCAATCATCATCCCCGCTCTTTCCCCATCCACTTCAGCTATCCAGGTGTTCCTGTAACTATAATGCGTATCTTCTTGCGCACACACATCCTTCAGTATCTTAATCCATTGATTATAAAGCGCTTCATCTTCCAACAAAAACGCATAGTATATCCCCTCTGCGATATACGCTACATCTTCAACCGTCGCTTTTCTTATCCTAATCATATCAAAGTATCTCTTTATGTTATATTCTACGCACAAAATTACTACTTTTTCTTCACATATGCAAATCCAATCAATTTTCTTACCTATTTCTTCCCATTCTTTTTCCCACTTCTTTCCTATCCCTCTCCGCTACTCTCCCGCTATAAACTACGGTACATATACGATAGATACACGATAGATATACGTTAGATATACGATAGATTACACTATTTATACCGTAGGTATAGCGTATAGATATTTAGTGCTCGGCGGGGTCCCCGATAACGCTTAGCGTTATGGGGTGCACTTGCGGTAGTCCGCCGAGTAAAAAATCGCCCTTAAAAGCGATTTTTCTTGCTCAATCCAAAATATTTCACTACCTTTGCAACCGATTAAAATGATTTGACAACCTTATAATATAGTTATGAAAAAAGCAATATTCTTTTTATTTATCCTCGTATGTGCAGGTAGTACGTATGCTTATGATTTCAAAGTGGCTAATGCCGATGGCTGTGAAATAGCATATAACATCAATGCCGACGGCACTTCTGTGTCTGTGACTTACACGGAAAAAGGCACTCCGAGACAACGAATAAACTATAAAGATTTCCTTTGTGACACAATGCGTATTCCAGAACATGTAACCTATGAAAATCAACAATATACAGTAACAGGGCTGGATTCAATGTGTTTTAGATATATCAACACAAATATTCGCGTATTGATATTACCTGCCACGATTGATTCTATCGTTTTCTACGAACAAATAGGCATAGACCATTATGCAGATGCAAGTGCTTTTTATGGCACTAACTTTCAGTCTATTATAATGGAAGGAGACAACCCTAAATTCATGACGGAAGACGGCATTTTGTATTCAAAAAACCAAAGCGTATTGCTCGCATATCCAGCAGGCAAACCCCAGGATTCTGTTGCGATAAAAGAGGGTGTGGTAATGCTGGGACATGGTTCACTAAATTATGCTCATAACATTAAATACCTTGAATTACCATTATCACTGAAAGAGTTAGGCGAGGAATCCTTGTCTTCTATAGATACGCTTACTCACTTAATCATCAAAGATAGTGTAGAGCGCATTGACGATTGGGCATTAGATTGCAACCGTTTGAATCACCTAACAATTGGAAATGGAGTTAAATCAGTAGGAATAAATTTTATTGTGGCATCAGGAAGAATTGGCAAAGAGGAAGTTGATATAAACATCTATTCAAGGGCTACAAATCCACCTACTATTTACAATTGGAAAGATGGCGCACCTTTCATGGAGGATCTCCCTAATGATAGAACATATATTCATGTGCCAGCAGAAAGTTTGGATGCTTATCGACAAGCAGTTGGTTGGAATCAATTTCCGAATATTCTTCCTATTGAACCACCTATTGTAACGGGGTTAGACAATGTCCAGGTATCTTGGGTACAAAATTTCTCTGCGACTGGCTATGTTTGGACGCTTTATTTGGACGAAGCGCACACGCAACGCTATATGACTTTGACATTTGATGCCAACGGACATCTCATTAGTATTGACATCGCTAACAATAATAATGCACCTGCAAAACTCCCTGCGCTTTACGAAGGTGAAGAGGATGAACAGACACATTTTGCAGAATATTACTCGTTCACTATCACTGGCTTACAATCGGGTACAACATACTATTATACTCGCCAAAGTTTGAATGGAGAAGATGTTATTGATGAGGAGAACGGAACCTTTACCACGCAATCCAGTACTACAAATTTGGACAACATCAATACTGCCCCATCTCCGATTAAAATCATCAGCAATGGCAATATCCTACTAAAGCATGATGGAAAAACATATACCATCCACGGTCAAGAGGTGAAGATGTGAGATAGTATATACATCATAATATTTTGCATATAAAAATAGGGGCTCAACACCCCTATTTTTTATCGTCTCTTATTCCACGCTCCTCAAAAAAATCACGATAAATTTGCATATATCAACAAAAAACACTACCTTTGCACCGCATTCAGTCAAGGGAAGCAGGTGAAATTCCTGCACAGTCCCGCTGCTGTGATTCGCAATCCGATGTTCCAATTCTTATAAGTCACTGGTTCTTAGCGAACTGGGAAGGCTGAACAGAAGGAGCGATAAGTCAGAAGACCTGCTGCGTGCCGCAGAATCTTTGTGGTTCAAAATAGTTCAGAATCGTTCAGTGGGTTCAGCATTGTTTTTCCTGGAATTAACAATATTGAACGCGAAGCGATGAACAACATTGAACAATATTGAACACGAAGTTTTGCGAAGTTGAACGCTCTCGGGGAATCGAGCCAACGACATGACGCAAAGGTTTTCAATAGTATCTATGGTACGCTTATACGCGTATAGGTATTTGATAGATGTATCAAGTACCCGTTTGTTGTGTCCGATGGTCAGTGTGTTTCTCGGGGGGCTAAACGACTATCCACACATCCCTAACCATCACCCTGCCATGTTACTTCGCATTTGGGAAAATCCGAAGTAGATGGTCTGGGAGGTGTGGTTAATACATTGCCTCTCGCCTAATAGCCAGCGGGGCCCCGAAAAATCTGCTGATTTTTGGGGTGCTCTGATAGCCTCAGCGAGAGAAACGAGCAAATAATATTAACCCCTTTAAACAACAAACCAACATGAAGAAATCTATTTTTCTTGCGGCATTATGCCTTGCTAATGTAGCCCTTGCACAGGACTACGAGTTACGAACCCTGACATTTGAGGACGCAGATGCGCACTTCATGCCCTACACTCTCGAGTATGCCAACAAGACCATCTCCACCTGGTCGGATCTCGTAGACGATGCGCAGTACAACGGCACACTCACCTACACCGCTGGCGGTGTTTACACATGGTACGACGCTCAAAACACCCTGCTAACCCACAGTTTTACAGCACCTTACTGGAATGGCGGTCATGCCATCTCCAACTTCACCAACTCTGGCTTCACCAACAACGACCTACCCGCCAATACCGCATGGTACGAACTCCAATTTGCTACCCTCCAAGGCGGCAACAACGGCTCAAAAAACTTCTGCGTACACAATGGTCATGTAGATGATTACAATGCAGACTATACCACAATGCAGACTATTGCCTTTGCCGACGGCAAAGCACGCGTGATTGACCACATGTATATCACCAACACCTGCTATGTACTTAATTCGCTAGTGTATGGCGATGGCTATAATCCACCAGCCACCGACACCACCACATTTCACATCGTTGCTATAGGACAAGACGCCAATGGCCACGAGATCAGTCGCACTACTTTTGCCCTCTACAATGGTCAGGATAGCCTTCTAACAGAGTGGCAGAAATGGGACCTATCAGTCTTGGGCGAAGTGAATGCCGTAGCCTTCAATATCGTTGGTACTAGCGACTTATATGGTCAATGGGGACTCAACGCACCTGCTTATTTCGCCTACGACGATGTAGCAGTCCGATTCCCAAAAGACGATACCGCTTTGCCACATCTCTCCACCCTTCAGGGGGGAGCCGGAGGGGGGCTCAATAGCCAAAAATTTTTCCATAAAGGACAAGTTCTCATCCTCCACGATGGAAAACTATACACCCTTACGGGACAATCTATCACCAATTTCTAACACAAATCTCCGAGCATTATCCTAGAACAATTCCGCTACCCTTGCGCTACCTTTGCGCAAGGGTAGTGTTACATCACCATCAACACCGAAATAGCACTCAGAATCGCCTCTAAATGGCTAAAAAACACATATCCAACAGCCACACTCCCTGTTCCACCAACAAGTAACCAGCGAGCAGCGTCCATTCGCATGGCCAGTCGCTCCAGCATCGTGTATCTACGCAAACTCTCTTGTAATTCGCTATTGGGCGATGGCATGAGATCAATCTGACGAATCGTATCCGCCATAAACGCTTCATTATCTTTCACTTGCGGCGCACTCGCACGCAAACGCTTTTTTATTGTATTATTGGTTATCATATTAGTCTTGGTTCCTTGTTCCTTATTCTTTACTCAAAATAGCTTTCAGTTTCTTCCTTGCCCTAAACAGCATCACCGCAAGATTCGTTTCTGTTATCTCAGTTATCCTGCTAATCTCTCGAATGCTTTTTTCTTCCAGATAATACAGTATCACCACAGCCTTCTCTTGTTTCGGCAATTGGTCAATCGCTTGATACAGAGGCTCATAGCGAAACGCTGCATCTGACTGTTCGGTGGCTACTTCCGTATCAACACTTTCATAATTCTCTACTGCAACGCGATGGGTATTCCAGTACTTATTCTGCTCGTTAAGGTATTCGTTGTAGGCAATGCGAAACACCCATGTCTGCAAAGCCGATTTCTCTTCAAAAGTAGCACAATGCAAGTATGCCTTCAGTATGGCCTCTTGCGCAAGATCGTTAGCCAGTTCTTCGTCGCCGTGAGTCAGCACAAGCAGGAATCGCCGAAGGGACTCCTGCATGCCGCCAATGGCGGAAATAAACTGCTGCTTATCCATAAATTGATGAAAAACAAGTGATTTTGAAAATAAGTCAGACAGACAAACGCAGCTTATTCTTTTTCTGCAAGTGCTTTTTCTTCTTTCTCAATCTCCTTCTTGAGATAATTCTTTGACACAAAGAACATAATCAAGAATGCCACACCAATAGTCAGGAGCAAACCGCCAATGATAACCGCCTTGTCAATTGGGTTGATGAACAAGCCATAAAGGAGTACAAACAATCCTACCAACGAGCAAAGTGCACCATACTCCAAATGTTTCAACACAGCCATCTTGGTGGTCTTCTTCTTGCTATCAGACTCATTCAACATCTCAGCCATTGCTTTGAAGTCAATGTTTGCACCTTCACTCTTCTCAATCATTTGAGAGATGAGTTTACTATGCTCTTCCACTTTGTGACGACGATTTTTGAGATACATAATCACACCCGTCAAAATGATTCCAGGTATTCCACCAAAAATTAATAAACATCCAATAATAGGGACTAACCCATCCATAAATGAATCTAACATACTTCTAAAAATTTAATCATTTAACAAATCGTTTTCTGTTCACCTCATTGCGACTACACCCATTAGACAAATGAGAAAAAGAAAATATTACAAACGACGGTTAATTTTTTAAGAATGGTTTCATTATTTAACTAAATGTTAAATTCACCATGAGCGCCTCAGGGAGTTGATTGCCAGCGGGGTCCCCGAAAAAGCTTGCTTTTTGGGGTGCTCTGCAATGTTGTTGACAAGAAAAATGTTGTTGATGTTGTTGGATTAAAATAATTTCTTGTTTAGGTGTGATTGTTGTTAGCGTAGCGAGCAGGAGCAAAAATTTCCTCAAAAACACATCATTTTGCCTGTGTCTTGCCACGCTCCTAAAAAATATTCAATTCTCAGGGCGTTATTTTGCCATTAAAATACTCGTAAAGCTTTGTACCTGAGCGAGTTCCGAGCAAATCAATCCACTCTTCTAATTTCGCACTTCTAGCACGCGCCACAGAGCCAAAACGTTGCAGTATCTTTTGCTTAGTAACTGCGCCAACTCCCTGAATATCATCGAGTTCGCTCTTTGTTTGCACCTTGCTTCGCTTCTTTTTGTGGTAACTGATAGCAAATCTATGCACCTCATCTTGTATCTCAACCATCAGACGGAAGATCTCATCCGTCACTTTCATACCAAACTCCTGAACAGGCTCGCCATAGAGTAGGGTATTCGTTCTATGTTTGTTGTCCTTCTTCAATCCAGCCACCGGTATATCCAATCCCAACTCTCCATACACTACCTCCTTAATGGCACTCATCTGTCCCAATCCACCATCGGCAATAATCAAATCGGGTAGGGCACTTCCTTCCTCCACCAATCGGCTATATCGTCTCCTGACTACCTCCCTCATACTTGCGTAGTCATCAGGACCTACTACCGTCTTTATCTCAAACTTTTTATACTCACTCTTGCATGCTCTACCTTTCTTAAATACCACACAACCTGCCACCGCATTACTTCCTTGAGTATTCGAGTTATCAAAACTATCAATCCACATCGGTAGGGTAGGCAGACCCAAAAGGTTTTGCAGCCCTCCCAAAATTCTGGCAGCCCGTTGGTCTGGATTTAGCTTATCTTCCTGATGAATTCGGTCTTTCTTATACTGCTGCACATTCTGCATCGCCAAATCCAGTAGCTTCTTTTTGTCTCCTCCCAAAGCGATATTCACATGCAAATTTTCATCAATTATCTCCGGAATAAACGGAACAATCACCTCTTTTGTTGTACTCCCCAACTGCTCTCGCAACTCATAAATACCCATCGCCAAGACCTCCTCTCGGCTTTCATCTAACTGCTTTTTATATTCAATTGTTTGCCCCTGCACAATACTTCCCCTATGCACATGCATCATACTGATATAGACATTTTGCCCCATTTCATCGTATCCAAACACATCCACATCGCCTGCATGCGAGTTCGTAATGACCGTTTTACTCTTAAAATTCTCGATCAATTCGAGCTTTTCTTTCAATCGACCTGCCTCCTCATAGTGCATCTCCATAGCAGCTTGCAACATCTCTGCCTCTATCTGTTTGCTAATTTCTTGCGCATCACCCTTAATAATCTTACGAGCAGCCTCTATGTATTCTAGATACTTCTCTCTACTTACTTTTCCCTCACAAATACCGCAGCAGTTACCAAGATGATACTTCAAACACACGCGATACTTCCCCA
The DNA here is from genome assembly GCA_045577965.1 of Paludibacteraceae bacterium. Taxonomy (GTDB): domain Bacteria; phylum Bacteroidota; class Bacteroidia; order Bacteroidales; family Paludibacteraceae; genus Colicola. The sequence goes on along the minus strand of JAZNJI010000018.1, from coordinate 3,901 downwards.
TTTCAACGTTACTTTTGTTCATCTGCATAGCGCATGTGCGAATAGGGTAGAGCTTGTGAATTAGCTCCAAAACCAAGTCCAATGTATATCCAAAAGTATAAGGGCCATAGTAATCTCCTATGCCCTTAATAATCTTCCTAGTCTTAAATATCCTAGGATATTCTTCTCTCGTAATACAAATACTTGGATAACTTTTCCCGTCCTTCAACAGGATATTATAGTGAGGTTGATACTGCTTAATAAGGTTATTTTCGAGCAAAAACGCATCCTGCTCACTATTTACCACCACATATTTAATATCAGCTATGCTTTTAACCAGTAATTTGGTCTTGTAGCGATCCTGCTCTTTATGAAAGTAGCTGCTTACCCTGCGTTTCAGGTTCTTTGCCTTACCCACATATATCACTTCCCCTACTTCATTAAAGTATTGGTATATCCCAGGCTCTTCAGGCAACCGCCGAAGTATCTCTTGTATATGTGGATTTTTAGACATATATTCCGATAAAATCGGAGCAAATTACAAATTAATAGTGCTTAATCTTTCACCACAAACTTGTCTTTGCTCCTTATTCTTTACTCCTTATTCAAAGCTTAGCAGCTCAGCAAGCTACTAATCTCTACATCATCACCAATAGCCTTGCGACCATTCAAAAAGTCCAACTCAATAATAAAGTTGACATACACCTTCTTTACATTGAATTTTCTCACCAATTCCAATGCTGCGGCCATTGAGCCACCTGTAGCCAACAAATCATCATGCAAAAGCACCACATCATCCTCGCACAATGCATCTGCGTGAATTTGTATTGTATCTACACCATACTCCTTTGCATAACTTACCTCTATTGTCTCTGCTGGCAACTTACCTGGCTTACGAATAGGCACAAATCCAGCTCCTAAATCCATTGCTACAGCTGGACCTAGTATAAATCCTCTTGATTCAATACCAACTACTTTTGTGATGCCATAAGCACGATACAAATTCACAATCTCATCTTTCATCCATTTCAAATACTCTGGATTACTCAATACGGTAGTAATGTCTTTAAAAATAATTCCTGGTATAGGAAAATCCTTAACATCGCGAATAGCCGCGAGCACTTCTTCGTGTTTCATATCTTTTATCTATTATTAATTTTCTTACTATATTTAGCAAAAATGTCTTATGTTCCACGTGAAACAATTTTATACCCTTTTTCTAATAGTCTTATTGTTTATACTACAGTGAGCATAGCGAACGATCTACAGCGCAGCGATCTATCTACCCATAAGTACTAGCAGCACACTTACATCGTTTGGACTAACACCTGGTATTCGGCTTGCCTCACCAATCGTATTAGGTTGAATGCGGATTAGTTTTTGTCTAGCTTCTGTACTGAGTGACTGCACGCTGTTGTAGTCAAAATCCTTTGGCAATCGGATATTATCCAATCTTCTTAGTTTATCAGCAGCTAACTTCTCTCGCTCAATATACCCTCTATATTTGATATTGATCTCTGCACTTTCTACAATCTCTTTTTTTCTTGCACCAAGTGCTTCTATCTTCTCTTTCAACTCAGGCAATGCTTCTGCCAATCCCATAATCGTTACATTAGGACGAGCTACAATATCAATCAACTTACATGTTTGCTGCAGATCACCATAGCCCATCTGATTCAAATAGGCATTAATATCTTTGGCCTTTACAGAAGTGGTGCGCAGCATTTCTGTCAACGCTAGCTCACCTTCCTGTTTACTCTTGAGCAATCCCAATCGATAATCATCTGCTAATCCTAACTCATAACTGCGTTCTGTCAGTCGAGCGTCTGCATTATCTTGGCGCAGCAAGATACGGTACTCAGCTCGTGAAGTAAACATACGGTATGGCTCATCCACACCCTTATTTACCAAATCATCAATCAGCACACCAATATAACTCTCATCTCTTGCTAAAGTGAATGGCGCTCCGCCTGTGATGTTCTGATGCGCATTGATACCAGCCACCAATCCTTGACCCGCAGCTTCTTCATAACCAGTAGTGCCATTGATTTGGCCCGCAAAGAAGAGATTCTTCACCTTCTTTGTCTCCAATGTATGCAGCAGCTGAGTAGGGTCGAAAAAGTCGTATTCTATCGCATATCCTGGGCGGTAGAGAACTATGTTCTCTAATCCCTTCACTGTTTTCAATGCTTGCCACTGAATCTGCCAGGGTAGGGAAGAGGAGAACCCGTTAATATAATACTCATTCGAATCCACTCCCTCTGGTTCCAAGAACAACTGGTGCATATCCTTATCCGCAAATGTCACAATCTTCGTCTCAATACTTGGACAATATCTTGGACCTATACTCTGAATCTGTCCATTGTATAATGGCGAATCTGCTAATCCACTACGTAATACCTCATGTGTCTGCTCGTTGGTATAAGTAATCCAGCAACTCATTTGCTTAAGCTGACGTTGTACTGTATCCAAATACGAGAATTGGTGATTATCCTCATCTCCCAACTGCTCCGTTAATTGCGAAAAATCAATACTCCTTTTATCTATACGCGCAGGCGTACCCGTCTTCATTCTATCGTTCGCAAATCCCAACTGGCGCAACTGCTCTGTAATACCAAAACTACTTGGCTCCGATATTCTTCCTCCTTCAATCTGAGTTCGCCCAAAATGCAACAAACCATTCAAGAAAGTACCATTGGTCAATATCACCGCCTTTGCCTGCATCTCTATACCGAGCAATGTCTTAACTCCCTTGACTTCGCCGTCTTTTATCACTAATTCCACCACCGTGTCTTGCCAGATATCCAGATTAGGTGTATCTGTCAAGATATTCACCCATTCCTCAATAAAGCGTTTTCTATCGCTCTGACTACGTGGACTCCACATAGCAGGACCCTTACTGCGATTGAGCATACGAAACTGAATAGCACTCCTGTCCGTCACAATACCCATCTGTCCGCCCATTGCGTCTATCTCTCTGACTATCTGACCTTTAGCTATTCCGCCAACAGCAGGATTACAACTCATCTGACCAATCTTGTTCATGTCAAACATTCATCTTTCTCATAACAATTCTCCATTCTCGCTATCAGGTTGCGACCCTAAGTTAATTTTGTGGGGTTTTGTGTTCCCCTTATTTATGTATTCATTATAGCATTTGATTTCGGAAGGTATGGTACAAAACTGTACCGCTCACTTATAAGATTTGCTCATCAGGGCATCCAGTTTTTTGTTATCGCAGATGAAGTTGAACAGATGCTCACTTGCTGCATCAGCCACATAAGCCCAGTCTTCTTCGGTCTGGATCACTTCGCAGACATCCACATCGACGGGGATGATTTCGTCAGCTGCCTCTTTCCAGAACCTGCGAACCTGTTCATCAGTCAGCTTGAGAGTGTAAGGGCAAGCAACTTCGCCCAGCTGGAAGTAAACTTCAACAGAATACTTTTTGGTGTTTGCGGTAGTAGTCTTTTTCATTTCAATTTCCTCTTTTCGTTTTTGTTTCGGGGTTTTGTGTTCCCCTCTTTTGTAATTTCATTATATCAGATGAAGTTGGTAGGCATGGTACATAAACATACCATCAAGTGATTACAAAAAAGAAAAAATGCAGCTCCGTTTTGGAACTGCATTCATCCTCGCGAAGCCGGGCGGGTGGCGGCAGGTCAAAAGAGAATCAGACCTTCGTTCATACGCACTTTCAGCAGAAGGGAAAAGACGATAAAGTTGATGATAGTGACTGTAAAGTTGATAAAAGTTGATGGTAGTTGATGATTTAGAACAACTGAGAATGATTGAAGCTGATTTAGAGCTACATACGAAGATTGAACAGGGGACTAGCCTTGGCAGCCATTTCTACAATGTTATGATCCTCAAGGGACTGCAAGTATCTCTTTGTGATGTTGATGTTCTCATGTCCCAACAG
>JAZNJI010000017.1:0-75533 GCA_045577965.1 Paludibacteraceae bacterium | reverse complement strand
CACCACTTAGGACCTTCAATTAAGACTGCTCCGAAAGCATTTAGACGCTCGCGAAGATGTTCATCTGCTGTTCGTTGTAAATACTCCATAATAGTTCTATTTTGTTAGAGGCTGCAAAGGTACTAAAAATAAATGACATATACAAACTATTCGGTGTTTTTGATGTATTTTGTTCGGTGTTTTCGAGGTATTTTAATCTATATTTTAGAGGATATTCTTACATGATTACAGCAAACTTTCGGCATAATCGTCTTATCTCGCCCAATGGGCTCGAACGATTAATCGCATTGCGAATCGTCTTATCTCGCCAATGGGCTCGAACGATTAATCGCAAGCGATTTTTCAGCACACTCAACCTTTTTTCAAAAAATACCACGCGAGGGATTAAACGAAAACGACATGTGGCAGAAATGTCGTTTTTGTCGTTTTTGACAGTTTAAAACAGACAAAAATGACGAAAACGACAATATCGTCATACTGCGCAATTAAGAATTGAGCATTGATTTACAAGGAGAAAGGAACAGGAAATGGATTTCTACGGACTTTTTGAGAATGTCCGAGAACGTGTCCGTAGGATGAGGCGATAATGGGTAAGATATGGGGCTATCTCATTTTATCCTCAGTTTAAGCCACAGATAGGCCATGGATAGGCTTACAATGTGCCACTATCAACCCGTTATGAACCCGTAACCTATAGACAGTTCCCCGTAACTACTTCCACCCTACGCAGCACATACTCCATTCACTCGCACATTTTTTGGAAAATACGGCTTCGCCTTATGAATCTGTTCTTTACACCCCATTTTTATATGCAAGCATCTAACGTGGGTGTAAGTAACATATTCAATAGATAAATCTATTATTTTCCAAAAAATGTGCTCGTGTATTGCGTATGTGCGTATTTTTTTGTACCTTTGTCGCCGATATTTACAAAGTAAATAAATCACATGGTAGCAAGCACCGATCTCAAAGCATATCTGCCCACCACTAAGAAGGAACTACAACTGCGCGGATGGGACGAAGTGGATGTAATCATCTTCTCAGGAGACGCATACATCGACCACCCCGCCTTCGGCGCTGCGGTCATAGGCCGTGTGCTAGAGCATGCCGGCTACAAGGTGGCTATCGTACCTCAACCCGACTGGAGAGGTGACCATCGTGACTTCACCAAACTGGGACGACCACGACTATTCTTCGCCATCACCGCCGGCAGCATGGATAGCATGGTCAACCACTACACCGCCGCCAAACGACTACGATCCGACGATGCCTATACGCCCGACGGCAAAGCTGGCATGAGACCCGACTACTGCACCATCACCTATAGCAATATCCTACGACAACTATACCCCGATGTGCCCATCGTCATTGGCGGCGTAGAAGCCAGCATGCGACGACTCACACACTATGACTATTGGTCCAATCAACTCAAACCTAGCATACTCGTCGATAGCAAAGCCGACATCCTCATATATGGTATGGGAGAGAAGCAGATCGTGGCTGTCGCTGAGCGAATAGATCGCTGCGCTGGAGATGGTAGATCGGCTACGCCTGTAGATCGCTTTGCTGGAGATATTCCGCAGGTGGCATACTTGGCGCCAGAGGCGCAGTGTAAGGTGGATGGTGTAGGGTGTAAAGGCGAAGAAGTGATAGAACTCCACAGCCACGAAGAGGCAGTCAAGAGCAAGCGCATGCACGCCGAGAACTTCCGACTCATCGAGACAGAGAGCAACAAGATACACGCCGCCACGATCATACAGGCCGTAGGTAATCAATATGTGGTAGTCAATCCGCCCTACCCCACCATGACCACCGAAGAGCTGGACGCGATCTACGACCTGCCATTCCAATATCATCCACATCCAAAATACAAAGGCAAACATATACCCGCTTACGAGATGATACGCTTCTCCGTGTGTATGCACCGCGGATGCTTCGGAGCTTGCAGCTTCTGCACCATCAGCGCACACCAAGGCAAGCAGATCGCTTCGCGTTCGCAGGCAAGCATCCTCAGGCAGATTGATAAACTGAAAGACCTACCCGAGTGGAAAGGATACCTCAGCGACCTAGGTGGACCATCGGCCAATATGTACGGCATGCACGGCAAGGACATGACCCTCTGCGAGAAATGTGCACGAGCGAGCTGCCTACACCCCACCATATGCAAAAACCTCAACCAGGATTTTGCACCACTGATGAAGATCTACAAGCAGGTGGATCGGTTGCCATACGTAAAGAAAGCCTTCGTGGGCAGCGGCATACGCTACGACCTGATGAGCGAGGAGTATGGTAAGGAGCTGATCGAGAAGCATGTGTCGGGACGACTGAAAGTGGCCCCCGAGCACACCAGTAGCGAAGTGCTAAAGCTGATGCGTAAACCTGCATGGGAGGAGTATGAGAAGTTCCATCGCTTCTTCGAGAGAATCAACCGCGAAGCTGGACTGCGACAACAGTTGATCCCCTACTTCATCAGCTCGCACCCAGGATGCCGCAACCAAGATATGCAAGACCTAGCGGAGAAATGCAAGCGCCTCAGTTACCGCCCCGAGCAAGTGCAGGACTTCACACCCACACCGATGACACTGGCCACAACCATGTTCTACACGGGATTGAATCCGTACACAATGGAGAAAGTGTATGTGGCACGAACCAAAGAAGAAAAAGATAAGCAAAAGGGGTATTTCTTTTTTTGGCGCACAGCAAAAGAAGAGGGGCATAAAAGTTCTAAGAGTTTTAAGAGTTCTAAAGGTTAGAATATATGAAAGGAAAAAATAAATACAAGATCAATCCACAAACGCTGGCATTGGAGCAAGTGGAACACGGTTTGCGCTATTGGGTGCGCCAAACGGGTATCTACATCTTCGGAGGTATCATACTGGGAGTTGTATTCCTATGGTTATTCCTCTATTTCTTCCCCTCTCCACGTGAGAAGCAACTACTAAAGGAGAAAGAGGCACTCCAATCACAAATGGAGGTACTGAATAATCAGGTGGACCAAATGCAGATTGTCATGACCGACCTACAACAACGCGACGACAACCTGTATCGCGTGCTGTTTGGTGCAGAACCTATTCCGCTGAGTATTCGTCAGGGCACCCAACGCAAGATCGACTATTATGAGCAATTGGCACAGATGAGCAATAGTCAGTTGGTAGCCGACCTGACATTGAAAGTAGATATGCTGGAGAAAGAGTTGTATGTGCAAGCCAAATCGTATGACGAGATCGTAGAACAGACCAAGACCAATGAGATACGCATGGAGCATATACCTGCTATTCAACCCGTGATGAACAAAGATCTCAAGCGGGTAGCATCGGGTTATGGTATGCGTATTGACCCGGTGTATCATGTGCGCCGATTCCACCAAGGTATGGACTTTACAGCACCAACCGGCACAGAAGTGTTTGCTACGGGTAATGCGAAAGTGGAGTTTGCAGGTTGGAAACAAGGCTATGGCAACACCGTGATACTCGACCACGGTTATGGTTATAAGACCCTATATGCACACCTCTACAAAACACTAGTGCGCAAAGGACAGAAGGTGCGTCGCTCAGATATCATTGCCCTGGTGGGAAACACAGGTAAGTCCACTGGTCCGCACTTGCACTACGAGGTACGTTTGAATGGTAAGGCGATAGATCCACGCAATTACTATTTCTACGATCTATCACCAGAGGAGTATGATCAGATGATCCAGTTGTCGAACAACTTTGGACAGATGCTGGATTAGGACGCGGCGTTGAGGCTATAGGCGAGAGGTTAAAGGATAGAATATAAAAACATGAAAAATATGAAAACAAGCAAAATGATTTTGGCAGCGGTGCTGCTGATGGGTGCCATGACAGCCATGGCACAAGTGAAAACAGGTATTGAGGTGCTTCGTGAGCACAACTTTGATGTGCTGCAAGGCAAACGAGTAGGATTATGCACCAACCCAACAGGTGTAGATCGCAATCTAGTATCCACGATTGATATCTTGTGGGAAGCAGAGAATGTGAATCTAGTAGCCTTGTATGGCCCTGAGCATGGCGTGCGCGGAAACGTACACGCTGGCGACCATGTGGAGAACGAAGTAGATCCAAAGACAGGTTTGAAGATGTATAGCCTCTATGGCAAGACCAGCAAACCAACACAAGAGATGATGGACGAGATAGATGTGATGGTGTATGACATCCAGGATAATGGTTGCCGTAGTTACACCTATATCTCTACGCTGGGCAAACTGATGGAAGCTTGCATCGAGTATAACAAGCAACTTGTGGTACTGGACCGTCCAAACCCACTGGGTGGTGAAAAGATCGAAGGTAATGTAGTAGAAGATGGCTACAAGAGTTTTGTTAGTCAGTTCCGTATACCATACGTCTATGGTCAAACACCTGGCGAATTAGCACTATACCTCAATGCGACAGACTACGAAGGCAAATGCCAATTGCACGTGGTAAAGATGGATGGATGGAGACGCGATATGACATGGGATGAAACAGGCCTAGAATGGATAGTAGCTTCGCCACACGTGCCACATGCTGAGGCAGCTGTATTCTATAGCGTGACTGGTATCTTCGGCGAATTTGGATATGTGAACATTGGCGTAGGTTATACCTTGCCATTCCAAATCATGGGTGCACCTTGGATCGATGCTGATAGCCTGGCAACCGCACTGAATGACCTACATTTAGCAGGTATCGAGTTTCGCCCTATTTACTTCAAGCCTTATTACAGTGTATTCAAAGGCGAACTATGCGAGGGTGTACAAATACATATCCTAGATTACAAAGTAGCCAAACTCAGCGAAGTTCAATTCCTAGTCGTACAAGAAATGATGCGCCTATGGCCAGAGCGCAACTGGTTTGAGCTATGCAATCAAAAACGCTTTAATATGTTTGACAAAGTATGTGGTACAGGTCACATACGCAAGGCGTTTGGCAAGAACTATAAGTGGGAAGATATTCGAGAGTATTGGTACAAAGATGTAGACTGGTATCGCGAAGCATCTAGCAAGTATTATTTGTATTAGTTGATAGGAGCCCTAACGGGCTATAGGACGCGGCAAAGCCGCAATAGGTTAAAGGTTATAGCTTAAAGGCGAGAGAATATGAAAAAATATATTGAACGATTGACATGGGGCACGGATGCGGGATTCTACCGCATGATTCCAGAGGAGGTATTGCACCCATCGACCGAAAAAGAGGTGCAAGCTATCATTGCGCGTGCGCATAAGGAGAAAAAACATATCACTTTCCGTGCTGCTGGAACTAGCCTCAGCGGACAAGCCATCAGCGACAGTCTGCTGGTGGTCTGTGGAAAGAAATGGGAGAAGTACACCGTGCACGAAGAAGGTAAGAGCATCACTCTACAGCCTGGTATAGTGGGACAACGCGTGAATGAGATACTGAAACCTTTTGGACGTTATTTCACACCCGACCCTGCGAGTCTGAAGTCGGCGATGGTAGGTGGCATCGTGATGAACAACGCTTCGGGTATGTGTTGCGGCACCCACGCCAATAGTTATCGCGCACTGCAATCAGCGCGTATCATCCTGGCCGATGGTACAATACTAGACACAGGTGATAAAGAGAGTCGTTCGGCATTCTTGATGTCGCACGCACCATTTATCCGCAAGATTGATGACCTACGTATTAAAACGCAGAAAAACAAAGCCTTATGCGATTTGATTCGCAAGAAATACTCCATTAAGAATGTGACGGGTTTGACGATTCTTCCGTTTGTGGAGATGACCGATCCATTTGACATCATCGCCCACCTGATGGTAGGTAGCGAGGGTACACTGGCCTTCCTATCGGAGGTAACGATGACCACAGGCAAGATACAGCCATATAGTGCATCGGCGCTACTACTGTTCCCGACCACCAAGAGCGCTTGCGAAGCCATCATTGAAATGAAGCAGACTGGATTGCTATCGGCAGCTGAGTTCTTCGACCGCAAAGCGATGCGTACGGTGGAGAAGGATTTCCCTGAGTTACAAGGATTGCCTGAGGACGCGGGCGCTGTGCTTGTTCGCACCGATGCTATGACTGAAGAGGAACTTACCAATAAGAATAAGCAACTGCAAACATTGCTAGGCGGCTACGATTTGTGCCAGCCAGCCTCCTTCACCTCGGATAAGGCTGTGACAGGCAAATACTGGGCGATGCGCAGCGGTATATTCCCAGCAGTAGGAGGTACTCGCGAGGTAGGCACGACTTGTCTGATTGAAGATATAGCCTTCCCTATCGAGCACTTGGCAGAGGCAACATTGGATTTGCAAGAGTTGTTTATCAAGCATAACTACCCAGATGCCGTGATTTATGGTCACGCGTTGGAGGGCAACTACCACTTTATTTTGAACCAACGCTTTGATTCGCCCGAGGCCATCAAACAGTATGACGGCATGATGCGTGCAGTGGTGGACTTGGTGGTGGACAAATACCACGGCAGTCTGAAGGCCGAACACGGTACAGGTCGCAACATGGCGCCATTCGTTCGTCGCGAGTGGGGCAAGGATGCATACGAGTTGATGTGCGAAGTGAAAAAACTGTTTGACCCAGAGAATATCATGAACCCAGGCGTGATATTCAACGAAGATGAGCACTCCTATATCGAACATATCAAACCATTGCCAGAGGTGCATGAGATGATTGACCGCTGTATCGAGTGCGGCTTCTGTGAGGTGAATTGCGTAGCTTGCGGATATTCATTGTCGAGTCGCCAGCGCATAGTGGTACAACGCGAGATGGCGCGTTTGAGAGAGGCGATAAGGCGAGGAGGCAATGAGGCGAAAAAGGCGAAGAAACTGCTAAAGAGTTTGGAGAAAGATTTCCCAAGGATTGGTCGTGACCTGTGTGCGGGTGACGGATTGTGCTCGACCTCATGTCCAATCAAAATTAATGTGGGCGAGTATATCCACCTTGTGCGTGAAAGAGATATGAGCCAAGCCGGCAAAACATTGGGCTACTGGGCAGGCAAGAATTTGGCCGATATTGGCACTGCATTAACAGGCATACTGGAGGTAGCCAATGTGGCACATGGCGTATTAGGCGATAAGGCTACTAGGCTATTGGGCAAAGCGATGCACTATGGTTCTGGCGGACTGGTACCACTGTGGACTCCATCATTGCCTCGTCCTGTACGCAAGAAAGAAAAGAAGGCGGCCATAGAGTATGGCGTGGTAAACGGACTGAAAGGATTGCAGGACAAGCGCGTGGTATATTTCCCATCATGCTTGAATCAACGCCTAGGTTCGGGCAAGAAACCGCTGATCAACGATATGACCGAACTGCTGAACAAAGCAGGTTATGAGGTGATTTTCCCAGAGAAGATGGAGATGCTGTGTTGTGGTACGATATGGGAGAGCAAGGGAATGCCAGACGAGGCACAACGCAAGGCTGCTGAACTAGAATTGGCACTATTGAAGGCTAGCGACAATGGCCGATGGCCAATACTATGCGACCAGAGTCCATGCTTGCATCGCATGCGCCATACCATGCAGCATATGAAACTGTATGAGCCAGCTGAGTTTATTGATAAGTTTGTGATGAGCGAACTGGAGATCACTCCGCTGGATACATGCGTGGCAGTGCATGTGACCTGTTCGACGCGTCAAATGGGCGTAGCGGATTCGATTATCCGTGTAGCAAAAGCTTGCGCGAAGAATGTGCTAGTGCCTGAGGAGATTGGTTGCTGTGCATTTGCGGGTGACAAGGGCTTTATGGAGCCCGAATTTAATGAGTGGGCGTTGCGCAAACTCAAACCACAAGTAGAGAAAGCCGGCGCTACGATGGGTGTGAGCAATTCGCGCACATGCGAGATTGGACTAAGCACACACTCAGGAATAGACTATTGCAGTATTGCGCATCTCGTGAATATCACTAGCAAACGCAAATGAATCAAGAGATAGAACGCAAATACTTGGTGAATGGGGAGAGCTACAAGCAGATGGCTGTAGCTCACCACCATATATGTCAAGGCTATATCTCCCGCGAGAAGACGGGTACAGTCCGCGTGCGTATCTCGGACAACAGAGCCTATCTCACCATCAAAGGCAAGCCCTCTGCGGGGCATTTTGCTCGCTATGAATGGGAGAAGGAGATCGATGTAACAGATGCACAGGAGCTGATGAAGTTATGCCAAGGTAGCATCATTGACAAGACACGATGGATAGTGCCCGCCAAGGAAGAGGGGCTAAAGTGGGAAGTGGATGAGTTTCACGGCAAGCACGAGGGTCTGGTAGTAGCAGAGATCGAACTGGAAAGCGAAGAACAGGAGGTGGAGTTACCTAGGTTCGTTGGCAGAGAGGTGACCGACGACCCACGGTATTATAATGCAAATATGTAGATGAAGAGATTGGTTTGTACATATCTACTTGCCGTTGCAAGCGTGCTGACACTATGGGCGAAGACACCCGAAGTGCGGTTGTATGGCTATGTACTAGACTCGGACAACCGTGGCATTGAGTTAGCGAACGTCTATGTAGAAGGTACTACCATGGGTACAACAACCAATCAAAACGGCTATTACGATATCACTGTGGAGATGGGCGATACAATCGTGATGGTATACTCGATGATTGGTTATGAGACCATCCGTCAGCAGTTATACACCCAGAATCAGGTATTAGGTGTAAATGTAATACTTCCTACCAACGAAGAGATGCTCAGCGAAATCACCGTACGCGGTATTCAACGCCAAACCGGTACGATGGAGCGCACCGATGTAGGTGTAGCACGATTGATGCCCGATGCAACAGGCGGCGGTATTGAGAGTTTGCTAATTACTTTTGCGGGTGTAAAACAAAACAACGAGATGAGTAGTCAGTATAATGTACGTGGTGGCAGCTTCGACGAAAACTCGGTGTATGTCAATGGATTAGAGATTCATCGTCCGTTACTCATCCGCAGTGGGCAACAAGAGGGACTGAGTTTTGTGAATACCGACATGGTGGAGAGTGTAGATTTTTCTGCAGGTGGATTCGATGCGCAATATGGCGATAAAATGTCATCGGTATTGGATATTCGATACAAACGCCCAACTTCCTTTGAATCACGATTGAATATTAGTCTCTTGGGCGCAAGTGCATATTTAGGTTGGGGAGATAGCGTGCAAAGTCAGATGCACGGTATTCGCTACAAGACATCGAAATACATGCTTGGCGCGTTAGACACGAAAGGCAATTATAAGCCTAACTTCCTAGATTATCAGACGCAGATGACCTGGAAGGTAGGAGAACGCCAAGATTGGGATATTACCTTGCTTGGCAATTTCTCACAGAACAGTTATGAGTTTACTCCGGACTCTGTAGTAAAAGAATGGGGCGGAATGGATGCAATAGAACAACAGATAGACCACGAAGGCAGAGAGAAGGATATGTTCCGTACCGCTTTTGTAGCATTAAGTACAAACGGCCAAGTACATCCAGAGATAAAGGTAGGCGTGGATGTGAATGGATTCTATACCCATGAACAAGAGACCTACGATATCCGTAGTGCATACGTGTTACGCCAAAAAGACATGAATGAAGATAGTAATTCGGGAGGATATGATCCAAACGGCGAAGTGATAAGTCCCGAAGGCAATCAGGATCTGCTAGGCAAAGGCGAATACCATGAGCATGCTCGCAACACACTGCAATCAGGTATCATCACATTGGCACATCATGGCGAGTGGCAACGCGGGGCCAATAGCCTTAAGTGGGGCATAAGCGGGCAAGTGGAGATGATTACAGACCGCATCAGCGAATGGGAGTGGCGAGACTCGCTTGGATATAGTTTGCCTAATTCGGATAAAGACATGGAACTCTACTATGCCATGAAGGGCACTACGCGAATGTTAAACGGGCGTCTGCAAGCCTATGCACAAAATACCCATCATTGGCATACCGACCATGGTAAGGTCTATTTGACCGCAGGTATGCGATTGAACTATTGGACTTTCACCAACGAGGTATTGCCATCACCGCGTGTGAGTGTCGTATGGATGCCAGGGTGGAAGCGCGACATGACGTTCCGAGTGGCAACAGGTATCTATTACCAAGCACCATTCTACAAAGAGTTGCGACAAACCATACAAGATGATAAGGGCGTATATCGTATTCACCTCAACGACCGATTAAAAGCTCAGCGTTCCTATCAATTGGTGCTGGGTACTGATTACTATTTCCGCGCGTGGGGACGACCATTCAAGTTCACTGCCGAAGCTTATGGCAAATTAATTGACCGAATGGAGAGTTATACAGTGGACAATGTGCGTGTACGCTATTCTGGTTTGAATGATAGCGAAGGATATACAATCGGATTGGATATGAAGCTTATGGGTGAATTGGTACCCGGTGCTGACTCGTGGATTAGTTTCTCTACAATGCGCAGCAGAATGCGATTCATCAATGACAAGCACAACATTGGTTGGATACCAATCCCACAGGAACAACGATACAACCTTACCGTCTATTTCCAAGATTATCTACCTCAGTTGCCCCAATACAAGTTGCATCTTAAATTTATTTGGAGTGAAGGATTGCCCTTTGGTTATCCACGTAAAGAGAATTTGCGCTATCTGGGTCACCTGAGCGATTTCAAACGTATCGATATTGGTGCTAGTCGTACCTTCTCGGCAAAAACAGATAAATGGATGAAGAATTCCAAACACGTAGACAGTTGGACTATACAATTTGATGTATTCAATCTCGTAGGTTGGAAAAACGAAAATAGTTATTATTGGGTTACAGCAATAAAAGGGCTGCAATTACCCTGTCCTAACTACTTGACGGGACGTATGTTTAACCTGAAATTGGATGTAAAAATAAAGTAGGCAACAGAGTTACTGTTTAATGGATGCGCTAAAGGCGCTACTGTTTAAAGTTTAGAGTTTAAAGATTAATGGCAAGAGTATATGGCAAAGATTGACGCACTAGAAACACCAATGATGAAGCAGTTCCGCGAGATAAAAAACCAATATCCCGACGCGGTATTGCTGTTTCGCTGCGGTGATTTCTATGAGACATATGCAGAAGATGCGGTAAGAGCGAGCAAGATACTAAATATCACGCTAACCCACCGCAGCAATGGGGCAAACAAAGAGGCAAAGGCACTAGAGATGGCAGGTTTCCCTTTCCACGCATTGGATACCTATTTGCCAAAATTGGTAAGAGCAGGATTACGAGTGGCGATTTGCGACCAGTTGGAAGATCCAAAACTAACAAAAAAACTGGTGAAACGTGGTGTGACGGAATTGGTAACGCCAGGCGTAAGTTATTCGGATACCACATTGCAACAGAAAGAGAACACCTGGCTAGCTTGTTTGAACTTCGGTAGAAAGGAAGTGGGAGTGTCGTTCTTGGACATATCTACTGGTGAGTTTCTTGTAGCAGAAGGTACGGCGGATTATATCGACAAACTGCTGGTGAACTTTGCGCCAAAAGAAGTATTGTATTTGCGTGGCAAAAAGCAGATGGTAGAAGCGGCCTTTGGCAATAAGTACTTCACCTTTGAACTAGACGACTGGATGATGACGCGCGATGCAGCCAAGGATAGACTAACCAAGCAATTCCAGGTGCAGAACTTAAAAGGTTTTGGTGTGGAGCAATTACCAGAAGGCGTAATAGCGGCAGGTGCAATATTGCATTACTTGGACGCCACTCAGCACTTACAGAATGGGCATATCCAACACTTGAGCCGTATAGAGGAAGACAAGTTTGTATGGATGGATCGATTCACCATTCGCAACCTAGAGCTCCTAAGCGGTCAACGCGAGAATAGTACGACGCTATACGATATTATTGACCGCACGACGACACCAATGGGTGGACGATTGTTGCACCGATGGCTAGCCTTCCCACTGAAGGATGTGCGAGCAATAAGGAATCGCCAGACAGTGGTAGAGTATCTATTCAAGCATCCCGAAGAGCGAATGATTATTCGAGAGAACCTTGAGCGTATTCTGGATATGGAGCGTATTGTAGGCAAGATTTCGACAGGTAGAATATCCCCCCGTGAGATGGTACAACTGAGTGTAGCACTCAATTGTATCGCGCCTATTAAGCATATCTGCGAGAATGCCGACGACAATGGCTATCTGAGATTACTCGGCGAGCAGTTAAATTTGTGCAGCGAGATATGCCAGCGTATCCAGCGAGAGATCACCCCAGATCCGCCAGCCGTGCAAGGTCGTCCAAACACCATTGCGCGTGGTGTGAATGCTGAACTAGACGAACTGCGCGACATCCAAGCCAATGGCAAGGAACATCTGCTGCGTATCCAACAACGGGAGATAGACGCCACGGGCATTCAAAGTTTGAAAATAGGGTATAACAATGTGTTTGGTTACTATCTAGAGGTGCGTAACACATACAAAGAACAAGTGCCGGAGACCTGGATTCGCAAGCAGACACTAGTGAATGCCGAACGCTATATCACGCAGGAACTGAAGGAATACGAAGACAAAATTCTCAATGCGGAAGGACAAATTCAGATCATCGAGACACGCCTATACACCGAGTTGATGCTAGCGATGACAGAGTATCTGCCACAAATGCAGGTGGATGCGAATGTAGTGGCGCAGTTGGACTGCTTAATGGGCTTTGCACATGTAGCAGTGGAGAACAAATATGTATGCCCAGCTATCAACGATAGTCTAGTAATTGATATTCGCCAGGGGCGTCACCCAGTGATTGAGAAACAATTGCCATTGGATGAGGAATATGTACCAAACGATGTGCTATTGGATAATAATGGTCAGCAAATTATCATTATCACTGGCCCTAATATGGCAGGTAAGTCAGCCCTACTCCGTCAAACGGCGCTCATTGTGCTGATGGCACAGATGGGTAGTTTCGTTCCCGCAGAGAGCGCGAGCATAGGTGTGGTGGACAAGATTTTTACACGTGTGGGCGCGAGTGACAATATCTCATTGGGAGAGAGTACCTTCATGGTTGAGATGAATGAAGCAGCTAGCATCTTGAATAACTTGAGCGAGCGAAGTCTGGTGTTGTTTGATGAGTTAGGACGCGGAACAAGCACCTACGATGGAATCAGCATTGCGTGGGCGATTGTGGAATATATCCACGAGCAAAAAGGACACGCTAAGACATTGTTTGCTACGCACTACCACGAGCTCAATGAGATGGAAGAGAGTTTCCAACGTATACGCAATTATAATGTATCCGTACGAGAAGCCAATGGTAAGGTGATCTTCATGCGTAAACTAGTGCGCGGAGGATCGGAGCATAGTTTTGGTATTCATGTGGCAAAATTGGCGGGTATGCCATCGTCAATAGTTCAACGCGCGAATCAAATATTGAAAGATCTGGAGCAAGGGGCAAAGAATCAGGAGCTAGGAGCTCAGAGCCATGAGAAAATAGGTGGAGGTAAGGCATCGGTGAGTGCACCCAGCGGTATGCAACTAAGTTTCTTCCAACTGGATGACCCCGTGCTGGAGCAGATACGTGACGAGGTCAAGAATATAGATATCAATAATCTAACTCCACTAGAGGCACTCAACAAGTTGAGTGAGATTAAGAAACTAGTAGGAGGTAAATAAAAAAATCGCAGAAGTTCATTCTGCGATTTTTATATTCTGTTATGAGCGTTTTTGAATTGCATCAGACAAGAGGCGATACAGTAGCCTTTTCTCCTCATCCAGCAGATCCTGGTGATGCGTCATCACATTCTCATCGCCACGGCAAGCAGGACCTGTCTGTGCATCACGAGGAGGCAAAGCATGTATCTTGGCAGCAGTCTCATCAATTAACGGCAAAAGGGCTGAGAAAGGTATATGCGTATTCTGGAGCAGTTCGGCAGCCATAGTGTACATAAGGTTGGTGAAATTGCATGCATATACTCCCGCCACATGTAAACGTTCGCGGTCATGTTGGGTAGTCTCATAGACATGGCTGGTAATCGAAAGAGCAAGAGAATAGACCGCACTGATATCATCAATACCATGCGCCTCAAAGAATACAGGCACCTTAGAGAAATCCTCTATCACACGCGCCTTGCTGAAGGTTTGGAAAGGATAAAAAATACCAGCATGAGGTTTGTCAGCACCAAAAACAGAGATTGGCATGCTACCTGATGTATGGAGATGCATGGCTTTCTCTTTGCCTTTGACTTGCTCGGCTACCGAAGCTAAGGCTTCGTCCTTTACAGCATAGATATATACATTTGCCTGAGGTAGTTGATCCAGACCCTCACGACTACTAACCATCTGGCATGCAAGCCCCTTCTTGGTAAACGCATGGTTTAGATTAGTGGCTACATTGCCTAGACCAATGATGACGATGTTCATATATCGTTTAAGATTTAAAGTTTATAGTTAAGCGGTAAGGCCTTGTAGAACTCTGTGACAGCTACTATACCGTTTTCCCATACTTCAAGGTCCATAGACTCGTTGGGTGAGTGGATTGCATTTTTCTCAAGGCCAAAGCCCATTAGAATAGTCTTCACGCCTAGGATTTGCTCGAAGCTACTGATAATAGGGATACTTCCGCCACGGCGTGCAGCTAGCGGTTTCTTTCCAAAAGCTACAGTGAAACCATGTTCCGCAGCCTTGTATGCAGGAATATCAATAGGGCATACATAGCCTTGACCTCCGTGCATAGGTGTCACCTTCACGCGTACGCCCGCGGGTGCAATACTATTGATATAATCAACAAATGCTTGACTGATTTTCTCATGATTTTGGTTGGCTACCAGTCGGCAACTAACTTTGGCATATGCCTTGCTTGGCAAGACGGTCTTGCTACCTTCACCTGTATAGCCACCCCAAATACCACATATATCAAAGGATGGACGGCAAGAATTGCGCTCCAAGGTGGAGTAGCCTTCCTCACCAAAAGTGGTGTCTACATCAATGGCTTGGCAATATGCTTGTTCGGAGAATGGTATCTGCTTGATCATCTCGCGTTCAGCCTGAGGAATAGGAAGTACATCGTCATAGAAATCAGGTATAGTGATACGGCCATGATCGTCCACCACCTTGGCTAGCATCTCAGTAAGCGCATTGATAGGGTTCTTAACTGCGCCACCAAAGTGGCCGCTATGCAAGTCTCGATTTGGGCCTGTAACTTCAATCTCCCAATAAGCCAAGCCTCGAAGACCGGTAGTGATAGACGGAGTCTCCTTACCTATCATTGAGGTATCGCTCACAAGGATAATGTCGCATGCGAGCAAATCGCGGTGTTCCTTGAGAAAAGCATCTAGGCTAGGGCTTCCTATCTCCTCCTCGCCCTCGAAAATGAATTTGACATGGCAGTTCATTAGGCCATTCTTTACCAAATACTCAAACGCCTTAACCTGAATCATTGCCTGACCTTTATCATCATCCGCACCACGTGCATACAGACGGCCGTCGCGAATATCAGGTTCCCAAGGGTTGGAATGCCATAGGTCGAGGGGCTCAACTGGCATCACATCGTAGTGAGAATAGACGAGGACGGTAGGTATATCTGCAATCGGCAATTGGCTATTGGCTTTAGGTGAGTATTCGGCATAGACAAAAGGATGCCCCAAGGAAGGCATTATTTGAGCTTTTTGTACGCCTGCTTCGAGTAGGAGTTCACACCAACGCTCGGCGCAACGAATCATATCTGCTTTGTGGGCAGGTTGGCAACTCACACTAGGAATACGAATAAGACTAGCCCACTCCTCGATGAAGCGATCACGATTTTCTACAATATACGAACGTATTGACATAACCATAATTTTGTTTATTCTTTTTTCAAAGAGCCTTAGCAAAGACTCATACGGCTGCAAAAGTAGTAAAAAAATACGAAACAAACAATTTTTTCAGCAAAATTCTACTATTATTTGCTATATTCAAAAAAATATACTAACTTTGCAAACGATAAAACACCCGGAGATAGCCGAAAATCCGATGAAGAGTAGGCAATCATAAATTAATTATTATGGAAAACGAATTTAACAACACCCCAGCTCCTCAACCTGCCAAGCCCGATAATTATCTAGTATGGGCAATACTTAGTACTCTTTTTTGCTGCATGCCTTTCGGTGTCATTTCTATTATATACGCTGCACAAGTAGATAACTTTTGGGCTATGGGGCAATATGCCATAGCTGAATCTACAGCTCAAAAAGCAAAGAAATGGCTCTGGGCTGCAATAGGTTCTGGAATCGCGATATGGCTTTTCTACGTCATATATATATTTGCCATTGTAGGCTTATCTGCTTTTGCTGAACTTCTATAATACGAGCCGTGACTTGTAAAAAGGCTTTAATTATTATTGCCGTCATTGCTTTTGGGGTCATATTGTATTTTTTCAACCCAGAAAATACAATATGGCTTCCAAAGTGTCCATTCCTTCTACTCACTGGCTTTCAGTGTCCCTCTTGCGGAGGGCAAAGAGCGTTCTATCAATTGGTTCATGGTAATTTGATAGAGGCATTTATGTTTAATCCCTTTCTTATAATCTCAATACCATACGCAATCCTGCTCATTTTGGTCACGTGGTTCATCCCGAAGCACAAGTGCATTAGATTACGCAAGTTCTGTTATCACAAAGCCACTGTATTTACATACATTGCTTTGATGCTTATTTGGTGGATTCTTCGGAATATACTGCAAATATAGCAAAAAAAAATTGCTGCATTGCTTTTACGCGAGAAAACTCCTAAAAAACAGGATTTGAGGGGTATAGACCCTTTGTAATCTAACTACCTCATCGCTACAATCTCGCGGTTGATCTCGGCGGAGAGTATTAGCACGCCATTAGAAAAATACCTACCTCGTAAGATAAAAATTGTTGAGTTTTCCGGTCTCTGAGCAATGCAACAATATTTCTAAAGATCGCTTTATAAAATTTGTACAATTTCTATGCCAAATTCTTGAGGTATCAAAATCTCCACGCCAATGTCGCTGCGATACGATGGGTATTAGTCCCTACCTCAAAAGGAACAGTTTGTACTTCTGATGCATATTGATGAAGCATTTGCCAACGATATTGGTATGCCACCTGAGCTACAATCATTTCGCCACGATACCCTATACCTACACTCGCATACTGCGAAACATTCGTATAGCGATAATCCATATCTGTACGGATCTCATTATATCCTAAATACCAAATAGGATCATCCTTCATGAACGATGACTCATACACATAGCCTGCATTCAAGAATAAGCCATGGTATGCCTGCGCTTCTGCACCTATTCGTATTGTATGCACATCCTCCATATCTGCTGAGTGTGCGTAGTCATACTGCAATACAATTAGCCCCACATTACCAATTTGTCCTGCCATGCTGAAACTAGTTCGAAGCGGGGATTTCAACTCCGAGGTGAGGGTTCCACTGGCAGGAGTCAAGACCTCGTATTGTAGGTTATCTATTGTGGAGTACATATCACCTTCGGTTTGTACCGATAGAGCGAGCACTGTAGGCGTATGGAAAGAAGCTCCAATACGTAGACTTTTAATTGGTCTATAAATCAGGCCGATAGAGCCACTTACCCCCACGCCTGAAATATAGTACATGGACTGAAGTTCGGCGGAATTGATACGGTTGGTCTCCAAAATTGATATGTTCTTGGTATATGACAACGTAGGGACATTGAGGCTTATGCCAACATACCATTGATTATTGAGATTACTGGCCCAAGAGAAAGTATATTGATCGGAAGTACCTGATTCTGAGATTGAGAGGGCTCCTTCGGTGAAATCAACCGCAGGTACCCACTGGTTGTTAGTCGTTGGATTAATGAGATAGGCCTCATATCCCAAAATACTTAGCCACGCAATCTCAATATCATCCCATGGTTGATCCAGCAGATTAGTTTCTGGCAACCCATTGGTAATATTGCAAATCGTTTGTACCATACCCATACTAGAGCCTTCCACCATGATATCACGATTGAAATTAGCCAAACGATTGTATGAGAACATGAAATTATTATATATCATTCCTCGCTGCTTATTAGGATTACCTATTGCCATAATTCCAGCTACATTGGGCACCATAAATCGTCCACGTTGATAGGAATCCTTATTACCCAATTGTTGAGTACGATCAATTGTCTCATCAATGGTCATCGCAATCTCATTTCGTCGATAGAGTCCAAGTCCTGCAGGATTATCCATTACTGCTGTAGGATCACCTCCGATAGCGGTCATTGCGCCACCCATACCCACGTAGCGAGCTGTACCTGAAATTTGGCGTTCGGAAAATCGCTGGGCATCTTGGCCATAAGCTATAGGCGATAGGCAAGAGGCAAGAAACAATATGAGCAAAAGGCGTTTCATCTATCTAGGATGCGCATACGAACAGTGTCAGGGGATTGGATAGTATCATCTAAAAAAATAAACTCACGCGCACTACGATCATATACGGGCTCTGTTGGTGATATTGTATCCACTTCTGGCCAATAATAGGCGTCATCCGTATAAGGCTCTGACGATGAGGCTATAAGGCAATAAGGCAACATTACCAAACTACTTAACCCCACACTGAATATGACAAGTATGCGTTTCATTTTCTCGTTTTACCTCTTACCTATCAAAAGCCATGCCAAACAGACTTATTAATTGCGGAAACCAATAATCTCTCGCACCTCGCGAATAGTCTTCTCTGCACTTGCCGCAGCAGCTTCTGCACCTTGGCGTGCCACTCGAGCAAGAAGTTCCTCGTTTCTCTGATACTCCAATATACGCTCACGGATCGGTGCACAGAAGGCATTGATATCCGCTGCCAATTGTTTCTTCATATCGCCATAACGAATAGCCATATTGTTGTATTGGTCATTGAAGTAATCATAGGTATCTGGTGTAGAAACAAGTTGCATGAGTGTAAAGAGGTTCTCAATGGGCTCTGGTTTAACTTGATTTAGCATGGTAGGGCCTGCATCAGTAACGGCACGCATCACTTTTTTCTTGATTGTAGCTTCGTCATCGCAGAGATAAATAGCATTTCCTTCACTTTTACCCATCTTACCACTACCATCAAGGCCAGGGACCTTCACCGCTTTTGAATTAAAATGAAATGATTCAGGCTCTTTAAAATACTCAATATTATAGATACGGTTGAATCGACGCGCAAAGAGGCGAGCCATTTCCATATTTTGCTCTTGATCCTTTCCTACTGGCACTTTGTCTGCCTTATGCACCAAGATATCCGCTGCCATAAGCGATGGATAGGTAAGCAAACCTGCGTTAACGTTATCTGGTTGTTTGCGTGCTTTCTCTTTGAAGGACGTCACACGCTCGAGCTCGCCAAGATACGCATTCATATTAAGATAAAGATAAAGCTCAAGTATTTGCTTCACATCACTTTGTACATAGATTGGAGCCTTCTCGGGATCAATACCACATGCTAGGTATTCCGCTAAAATAGTGCGAACAGAAATGCGTATATTTTCTGGTGTAGGGTGAGTGGTCAAAGAATGCCAATCAGCAATAAAGAACATACAGCTGTATTCCTCTTGCATCTTCACAAAACTTTTCACTGCACCAAAATAGTTACCAAGGTGCAAATTGCCTGTTGGGCGAATTCCACTAATTACTTTTTCCATTGTATCTTTTAAATATTATTATTGTATTGGTAATGAACGATTTATTCGTTGATCTAGCGCAGTCAAAGTCTCCGTATTTGACACACCATGTATGCCTTGTAACTTGTTGCTCAAAAGGTCCAAAAGATGTTGATCATCACGCGCGTACAACTTAATTAACATAGAATACGCACCCAATGTAAATCGACTCTCCACTACTTCAGGTATCTTTTCTAGTTCGGTACTCACTTCGTGATACATACATCCTTTCTCTAGCGTCAAACCAACATATACACACAAATTATAACCCAAAGCCTTGGGATTAACAGTATATCCTGATCCCGTAATCACACCATTATCAAACATCTTTTGTACACGTTGATGCACCGCCGCGCGGCTAATACCAACTTGCTCCGCTACATCCTTAAATGGTTTGCGAGCGTTTTGAGTAATAATCTGTAAGATTTTACGGTCAATCTCGTCAATATTTTCGACTAATTCCATATGTTTTTACGTATTTGGTATTATTTTTATGTCATTTTGACTGCAAAAGTAGTATTTTTTTTGGACATATGCAAGTTTTTTTGTACTTTTGCAGTCAAATAAATAGAAAAATGGACATTTTTGAATATATCGAGCAACATAGTTCACCGGAAAGTAATGTATTAAAGCAGATTACTCGTAGCACACACCTAGAAGTAATCAATCCCCGCATGCTCTCTGGTCATGTACAAGGGCGAGTATTAAGTATGCTTAGCCATATGATCCAGCCTCAGCGAATATTAGAGTTGGGTACTTTTACAGGATACTCTGCTCTATGCTTAGCAGAGGGACTGACGAACGACGGCAAACTTATTACCATTGAGCATAATGACGAGATGGAACCTGCTATCCGTCGTAACCTTGCACTTTCGCCACTAGGTGAGAAAATAGAACTAGTAATTGGAGATGCCATAGAGGTACTAAGAAGACTTAACGAGAAATTGGATCTGGTCTTTATTGATGCCGACAAGAAGCAATATTGCGACTATCTTGATCTAGTAATTCCTCTCCTGCGTCCAGGAGGTTGGATCCTGGCTGACAACACCCTTTGGGACGGACATATCATTGACCCTACCTACGACAAAGACAAACAGACAATCGCCCTCCGTGCATTCAATGACAAAGTCATGCAAGATGAGCGATTGGATAAAGTTATTCTTCCCCTTCGCGATGGGTTAACTATCATTCGGAAGAAATAAATAGTTAGTTATTAGTTAGTTATTAGTTAGTTATTCAGGCACTGTCATCGTTGTTATGCGAATATTCTTGTAATATTTCGCCAACTACATAATTACTACCACCGATAAAGATCACATCTTCATTGGTGGCTTCTTTTTGAGCTGTATGCAATGCAGTTAAGGCTGAATTAAAACATTGACTTTCACTATGTTGAGAATGAATCGACAACCACTTTTCCCGAAGATCTTTTGCAGGAATTGCACGAGATGTGGCAGGCTGTGTAAAATAATATACTGCATCCGTAGGCAGCAACCTGAGCACCACATCAATATCTTTGTCGCCTACCATTCCTAGGACTATTCGAAGGCGATGAGAAGAGATTGCGAAAAGATTGTTCAACTGCTCAGCCACATAGCGAATTCCATGACCATTATGACCTGTATCACAAATAGTTAGCGGCGAACCAGATAAGATTTCCCACCTTCCTCTAAGCCCAGTAAGAGTGCACACATTAGCAAAACCTTCAGCAATAGCATTTTTAGAAATAGCAACACCACAATAGTTACGAAGCACTTGTAATGCAACGAAAGCAGTTTGCTGATTTTTATCTTGATATATCCCTTTCAACTGGCATTCAGACGCTTCCTTCATTCGGCGTTTACGCATATAGCCACATTGATCCGCAAACCAAATACGACAACTTGTAGTTTCGAGTCCATCTCCCAACACACCACACTCACTTGCACGAACAATAAAAACATCTTGCGTTTCAGGATGCGTCTCACCTATTACACATGGCACATTGGGTTTTATTATTCCTGCTTTTTCGGCTGCAATTTTCGGAAGTGTATCACCCAAAAACTCTGTATGATCAAGGCCTATGTTAGTGATCACAGAGAGCAGTGGTGTGAGTATATTGGTGCTATCTAGTCGTCCACCTAATCCAACTTCAACAACTGCTATATCTACCTGCTGCTGAGTAAAATACCAAAATGCAAGCGCCATGGTTGTTTCAAAGAATGATGGTCGAACTTCATCCAAAAATGTACGATTATCAGCCACAAACTGCACCACTGTTTCTTTGGGAATCATCTCACCTGAGATGCGAATTCGTTCTCGAAAATCCACCAAGTGGGGAGAGGTGAACAGGCCAACCTTGTATCCCTGTGCTTGTAACACAGCAGCAATAAGGTGAGATGTAGAACCTTTTCCATTTGTACCAGCCACATGCACCACATGCAATTTCTCATGCGGATTACCTAGGTGCTGCATGAGGCGATAAGTATTATCTAGGCCTGGTTTATACGCAGCCGAGCCCACCAAATGAAAGGCGGGCTGCGACGCGTAAAGATAATCAAGAGTTTGCTGATAAGTCATTGTAATATAATCATTAATCATCAACACCAAGGAAATTTCCTTCTAGATCAAAGAGTAGTTCGATACCCGAACCTAGTTCGATCTTCATTCGGCGAGATTCAATCACATATTCCACAATAATGCTATCTGGAAAATGGAGTGTCACATAATGTTTAATTACCTCAGGAACAATACCATTCGGCACGGCAGATATACGACAATCAATAGATTTGAGATTCCCTTGATGATTAAACTCTATCTCGGTCGCATTTCTCATATGCACATTGTATTCACGCAGCATTCCTTCGTATTCACGCTCAATATATGCAATTTCTGCTATATCAAAAAATTTTTGAATAAAAGCCTGAGCCTGCACGGGAAGCTCCGAGTATTCTATTTGCTGATGACGATCAGCACATGCTGTTAACGACAGCGTTAATGTCACTAAGACGATGATAATCTTTTTCATGTTCATTTAGAATTAAATTGGTTTATACTACTCAACTCAACAAAGACAAAAATCATGCCAAAAAGTAGTTTTATGCACTTTATGTATAAAGAAAGAGCAAAAATGAATCTAAAATTTGTGTATATAAAAAAAAAGATGTACCTTTGCAAGCTAATATGCGTCCCTGCGCGCTTACGCGAGAGGAGAGATACATAAGCAACAATTAAGTTATTACTATTTTATGGAATATACATATTTGAATAACATCTACTACCCTAGTGATTTGAAGGCATTACCACTGGAGGCATTGCCAGCTGTGTGTAAAGAGGTCAGGGATTTTATTATTCAACAACTAAGTCAAAACCCTGGTCATTTAGGTTCATCGTTGGGAACCGTAGAATTGACTGTGGCATTGCATTATGTATTTAATACGCCTCACGATCAATTGATATGGGATGTAGGTCATCAAGCATACGCACATAAAATTCTGACAGGCAGGCGCGAGCGTTTTCACACGAATCGTCAGTATAAAGGTATCGCTCCCTTTCCTTCGCCGTTAGAGAGCGAGTATGACGCATTTATAGCAGGTCATGCTAGCAATAGTATCTCGGCGGCATTGGGTATAGAAATTGGCGGAGAGGCAATAAGACGAGAAACAAGCGGCGAGCGACAACGCGTAGTAGCGGTAATAGGAGATGGTGCAATGACGGGTGGATTGGCATTTGAGGGACTGAACAACACCTCAATGAACAAGAATAATCTACTGATAGTGCTAAATGACAATAACATGGCAATAGACCCAATCAAGGGTGGTTTTACGCAATATTTGGTAGACCTCACAACAAGCGAACATTATAATAAATGGCGCTGGTGGGCTTACCGTATGATATGTAAATTAGGATTAATCAACGAAGATAAAAAAGGTCGTGTACAACGTTTCACGAACAACCTAAAGGGGTTATTGACAAAGCAGGGGAATAATATTTTTCAGGGTTTGAACTTGCGTTATTTTGGTCCATCGGATGGTCATGATGTACTGAATTTGGTTAGGATTTTTAACGAGATTAAAGATTATGAAGGTCCTAAAGTTCTACATATTATCACCAAGAAGGGCAAAGGTTACGAGCCCGCAGAGAATGACCAAACGACATGGCATGCTCCAGGTGAGTTTCTAATTGAAACAGGTGAAAGGTTAAAGGAAAAAGGTGAAAGGCGCGAGCTTTTGTGGCAGGAGGTTTTTGGTGAGAAGTTGCTGCGTTTGGCGAAGGAAGATGCACATGTGGTAGGTGTGACGCCTGCGATGCCGAGTGGTTGTAGCATGAATATCATGCAGAAGGAATTGCCAGATAAGGTGTTTGATGTGGGCATAGCCGAGGGTCATGCCGTGACTTTCTCAGCAGGTTTAGCGAAAGCAGGATTGAAGCCTTATTGCAATATCTACTCTAGTTTCTTGCAACGCGCTTACGACAACATTATCCACGATGTGGCGTTGCCGAAGTTGCCCGTAGTACTATGTATTGATCGTGCTGGTATTGTGGGTAATGATGGTGCGACGCATCATGGATTATTGGATTTGGCTTACTTGCGTCCTATTCCGAATATGGTGATTGGTGCTCCAATGACGGGAGAAGATTTGGAGGCAATGATGGAGTTAGCAAAAGACTATGATGGTCCTATCGCGTTACGTTATCCAAGAGGGAAAGTGGAGAATAGATTGGTGACCCCTGAAGATAATGGATTGGTGATTGGTAAGGGTGTTTGTTTGAGAGCAGGCGAGAGGATGGCAGTGCTGAGTATAGGAGCGATAGGTAATACCGTAGCAGAGGCGATAGATAGTTTAGAGGACACCGCGCTACAGGACGGGAAGCGCATTGCAGGACGCCCAGAGGGCTACAGAGTGGCGCATTATGACATGCGCTGGTTGAAGCCGATAGATGAGGCATTGTTGCACGAAGTAGGCAAACATTACGATACGATTGTGACGGTGGAGGATGGCATAATCAGTGGCGGGCTAGGTAGCGCTGTACTCGAGTTTATGGCTGATAATAGTTATAGTCCTCATATTGTGCGTTTGGGTGTAGATAATCAGTTTGTGGAGCATGGCAGTACAAAAGAGTTATATCATTTGTTAAAACTAGATAAGAGAGGTATATGCGAATCATTATTGCAGGCGCTGGAGCAGTAGGTCGTCACTTGGCGAAGTTATTGTCACGTGAGGATATGGATATCAGTTTGATTGATGACCGTCAAGATCGTTTGGGCGATTTGGACGCGAGTTATGACCTATTGACTAAGGTAGGAAGTCCTATGTCAATCAACGATTTGAAGAGTATTGGAGTAAAGGATGTAGATCTGTTTATCGCCGTTATGCCATCGGAGTCGGACAACATTACGGCTTGCTTGTTGGCTAATCAGTTAGGTGCGAAGAAGACCTTAGCTAGGATTGACAACTACGAGTTTTTGTTGCCGGAGAACAAGCGTATCTTCGAGCAGATGGGATTGAACCATTTGATTTATCCCGAATTGTTGGCAGCTCAGGAGATTACCGCGTCCTTGAAGACGAATTGGATGCGTTACCACTTGACGTTGTGCGATGGTGCATTAGAGTTGTGCGTAGTGAAGGTGCGTGAGGGAGCTGATGTGATCGGCAAACCATTTATGTCGGGTTTCTTCAATCATGGATTGTATCGTATAGTAGCGATTAAACGAGGTCAAGAGACGATTATCCCTAGCGGCCGAGATGAGATAATGGCGGATGATATGGTATATGCAGTTTGTACGCATGAAAACATGAAAGCATTACGCGAGCAGTTAGGTAAGCAGAAAAAAGAAATCAAAAATATTGTCTTTTTTGGAGGCTCAAAGATCGCTCAAAAGACTGTACAGAATCTCTCTGGAGACCTAAATATCAAGATTTTGGAATCGGATCGTGAATTGTGTTACCATTTGAGCGAAAAAGTGAATAATGCCCTTATTATCAATGCAGATGGAAGTGATATGGCCGTATTGAAAGATGAGGGTATTGAGGATGCGGATGCGTTTGTAGCTGTTACTGATAGCAGCGAAGCGAATATCTTTGCCTGTATGGCGGCTAAACGTTTTGGTGTAAAAAAGACAATTGCAGAAGTGGAGAACATTGACTATATCTCGATGGCCGAGGGTTTAGAGATTGGTACAGTATTGAACAAAAAGACCATTGCCGCGTCGTATATCTATCAGATGTTGCTGGATGCGAGTGTGCTGAATGTACGTAATTTGACGAGTGCGGATGCGGAGATTGTGGAATTTATGGCCGAAGAGGGTAGCCGTATCACTAAGGGTAAGATCCGCGACATGCGTTTGCCTGCCGATACGAATATTGGTGCGATTGTTCGTGCGGGCGAGGGGATTTTAGTTAATGGAGACACACAAATCTTGCAGAATGACCAAGTGGTAGTATTCTGCAAGAATCAAGTGATTAGACAATTAGAGAAGTTTTTCCGCTAGCGAATAGAAATATCGATTATGACACGCACGTTTAATACTCGTATGGTCTTCCGCACTATGGGTGCACTGCTATTGATCGAGGCGGTATTTATGTCATTGGCCCTATGCGTAAGTTTGTGGTACGGAGAGGCAGATAGTGATGTATTTTTGCTATCTACAATCATCACCTTGTTCGCCGGTATGGTGGGGTTGTTGATTGGTAGGCGTGCCGAATCACGCATGGGTGAACGCGAGGGTTATGTGATTGTTGCGATGGTTTGGGTAGTATTTTCTATTTTTGGTTTGCTGCCGTATTACCTGAGTGGTCAAGTTCCGAATTTCACGGATGCTTGGTTTGAGAGTATGTCGGGCTTTACTACCACTGGGGCGACAATCATCCCAGATTTGGAGATAATCACGCATGGCTTGTTATTTTGGCGTTCGCTAACGCAATGGATTGGCGGTATGGGAATCATCGTGCTGTCAATTGCAATTTTGCCTATATTTGGTTTGAATGGCATGCAGTTGTATGCGGCCGAGGTGTCGGGACTAACCTACGAGAAGGTGTCTCCTCGCATATCGGATACAGCGAAAATGATGTGGAGCATATATGTATTGCTGACCGCCACGGAAGTATTCGCATTGTGGCTATGCGATATGGATTTGTTTGATGCAGTATGCCACTCGTTCTCAACGATTGCGACAGGCGGTTTCTCTACGCATAACAACAGTTTGGAGTTCTATGATTCCGCAGCTATTCATTACACGGTAACGCTGTTTATGTTTGTTTCGGGTATTAACTTCGTGATGCTGATATATTTGCTCCGCGGAAAGGCTCGTAATATCATTCAAGATGAGGAAGTGCGATGGTATAGCGTGGCAGTATTGGTGTTTTCGGTCTTGTTGACTCTGGGGTTGTATATTGCTCGTCCGGGCTGGACTGGTATGCACATGGAGCGTGCGTTTAGGGATAGTATCTTCACCGTGATTAGCGCGATGACTTCTACGGGATATACAATATCCGACTATATGTATTGGCCAGTGGTAGCATGGGTAGTGATTTTTTTCCTAATGCTAACAGGTGCTTGTGCTGGTAGTACAGCTGGTGGTATTAAATGGGTAAGACTAGCGATAATCATAAAAAATGGCATAGCAGAATTTCAGCGTCGTATTCATCCTAATGCAATTATCCCAGTAAAATTAAATACAAAAGCAGTACCACAACAGACAATTAACAATATCATGGCATTTTTGATTTTCTACATATTCATCATTGTTATGACTGTGGTAATATTTTGTGCATGCGGTGTTAATTTTAATGAAGCTATAGGTTCAGCCGTATCTGCAATCGGTAATGTAGGTATAAGTATTGGCCAGTTTGGCCCTTCTGGTACATATGCCGATTTTCCATCTGTAGCCAAATGGGTAATGAGTTTTGTAATGTTAATCGGCCGTTTAGAGATTTTTACCGTATTGTTGCTATTCACGAGAGTATTGTGGAAGAAATAAATGAAGCCAAGACACATCGCATATATTATTTGGATAGTAATAGCACTATTAGGTGTAATTTGTTGGTTAGTACCAGAAAAGGGCATTATTATTGGGAAATGGACTCTACGTTGGCCGACGATTGCCGAAGTATTGAAAGCGGATAACACTGCTGAATACGATACAACATGGATAGCAGAAGCAGAGGACTTTAGTATTTTAGTTATCGCGGAAGGTGACACAATGTCGGTTCCAATGTACGAAGTACGTCCGTTGCAGCCGAAATACCATATTGTGGATTCACTGATGGACAGCATCCAAGAAGTGGCAATAGATACAATCGATACAATGGCAGTAATTGCCCCCGTAACAGAAATCAAGCCAGTGGCTGCTACGGAGTCAAAGTCACAACTTCAATCGACAGATGGTATTGACACACGCGCATATTTGACAGCCTTTTACCAAGCCTTGGATAGTGCCTTAGTGATGCCTATTCGCGTGGTTCATTATGGCGATTCGCAGATAGAAGAAGATCGTATCACTGATATATTGCGCGAACGTTGGCAAGAGCAATATGGTGGTGGCGGTGTAGGATTATTACCATTGCATCAGACAGTTGCCACACGCAGCATTCGTCAGTGGCTGACCATCAATGGGGTAAAGCAAACAACGAAAGGTGGTCCAAAGCGATATTTAATTTATGGTCCAAGATCCCTGCGACAAGAAGGTAATGATTATGGAATGATGGGTCAAGTGGCAGTAATGGATAGTGGTTTGGTGAAAGGTAGTGATCGAATCACAATGCATATCGCAGCATTAGGGAAGAAACATAAACCTCACAGATACTTTGATCAAATACGCGTATTTGTTGATAATATTAGTGGATACGTGTTGGCGGGCGATACCATACGCCCCATGCTGGTATCTGCCAATACATTACAATATAGCCTTCCCGATAGCACGACAGATTGTACGATTCATTTGAATGGTATAGGAAGGGTATATGGCGTTAGTTTGGAAACAACGACGGGTGTGATGGTGGATAATATCCCCATGCGTGGTTGTGCTGGAACGGTGTTCACTCGCATGAATAGCGAATCATTAATTAATTATTTCCATAGCACCAATACTCGGCTGATAATCATGCAATATGGAGGTAATATGATTCCACATACCAATACCACCTCCGCCATCAATAGTTATGTAAATAACCTTCGTCAACAGGTGCGACATGTGCGTGCATGTGCTCCCTATGCATCGATATTGTTTATTGGTCCAAGTGATATGTCCACTCGTATTGATGGCAAGATGGTTACATATCCAATGGTACCATATCTTGATAGACAACTGAGAAAACTGGCAGCAGAAGAACAAATTGCCTATTGGAGTTTGTATGATGCGATGGGCGGAAAAAACAGTATGGCCAAATGGGTAGAGATTGGACTCGCAGCTAGCGATTATGTGCATTTCAGTCGTGCAGGTTCTAATAAAATGGGAAAAGCTTTGGGTGAGTGGATTGATCAAGGAAAGGAGTTGTAGTTAGAACGCATGGATTTTTTACGCCACATATTTGGTTTTGATAGCGATAGTCCATTGCTATTCACCCAGTTTTATTTTTGGGCATTCTTTGCATTGGTATATTCAGTATTTGCCATCATCATGGAGGTAGGTTCGCGTGGAGCACAGGAGAAAGGCAGAAATACGCGTTTGCATCTTCGGAATATATTCCTACTGGCGGTAAGTTGGTTTTTCTACTATAAGACTAGTGGACTATTCTTACTGATATTGGTCTTTATCACACTCAGTGATTGGTTGATCGCAGAACGGATACACAATGCTAGAATTGAAAAGCGAGAGACAAGAGCTAAGTGGTGGCTTACACTGAGTGTGGTGATAGATTTGGGGCTACTCTGCTATTTCAAGTATGCATATTTCTTCACGAATGTAGTGAATGATTTGCTTGGAACAGAGTTTGTGGTGTTTGATATTTTTGCTTACATCGGCAATGGACTGAGCGCAGACGGACGATTCATGGTAGATAGTATTATTCTGCCAGTGGGTATATCGTTCTACCTGTTTCAAGTAATGTCTTATACGATAGATGTATATCGTGGACAAGTGAAGCCAGTAAAGAGTATCTTAGATTTTGGGTTTTATGTCAGTTTCTTTCCTAGTTTAGTGGCAGGCCCTATCGTACGAGCCAATGAGTTTATTCCACAACTATATCGTCCCTTCCGATTAAGTCGTCGATTGGCAGGATTAGCAGTATTCTGGATTCTAAATGGATTAATTAAAAAGATAGTCTTAAGCGATTATTTAGCCATCAACCTCATTGATCGTGTATTTGAAAATCCATTACTATTCAGTGGATTTGAGAATTTATTTGCATTATTTGCATATTCGTTGCAAGTATATGCAGATTTCTCAGGTTACACAGATATTGCCATTGGTATAGCGATGTTGCTGGGCTTTTACTTGCCACAGAACTTTGATTCGCCCTACAAATCACGAACTCCACAGGAGTTTTGGCGCAGATGGCATATGTCACTCAGCAGATGGTTGAAGAATTAT
Organism: Paludibacteraceae bacterium; assembly: GCA_045577965.1. Taxonomy (GTDB): domain Bacteria; phylum Bacteroidota; class Bacteroidia; order Bacteroidales; family Paludibacteraceae; genus Colicola. Next base: position 45,499 of record JAZNJI010000017.1, on the reverse strand, counting down.
TTGTACATCCCTTTAGGAGGCAATCGTTCTATTTGTGGTAAAAGAGTGAAGAACAAATTGGCCGCTGGTAATTTCAACTCATTCATCACAATGCTTTTGGGCGGTTTGTGGCATGGTGCAAGTTGGAACTTTGTGATTTGGGGTGCATTGAATGGTATCGGAATGATCATTTGTAAAGTATGGAAAAAGACGAACTGGAATATCAAAATGCTCTTGACGACCATGCTAGTGGCAGGATTGTGGATTGCGAGATGGCGACTGCAATTACCTATCTTTAACCTATTCTTTGTTTGGGGATTGATTTTCTGGATAGGTTCCGTATTACTCTATATACATTGGTGGGTAGAACGTTGGGGGTATATTGCAATCACAGGCACATTACATGCTACCATATACAAGAATTTGGCAAATGGTTGGGCCATACTTCAAACATTTATCTTCATTACATTCACTCGACTATTCTTCCGTTCGGGTAGTAATCTTGATCCCGCCACAGCTAGTCAAGAAGCCTGGGAAACTGCAAAAAATATGGTTAATCAGATTGGTGGTGCATGGGATAATAGCATTATCCTTAATTTCTTATGGGAATATCGCTATGTAGTGATATTATTCGTGTTGGGTATGGCGATTCATTGGCTCCCAAGCCGTACAAAACGCTGGTATAGGGTGCGCTTTTGCACTTTACCAATTTGGGCTATTATATTTATTACAGTTGTAGCAATAATCGGAGTATATCAATTTATAACTGCTGATTTACAAGCATTTATTTATTTCCAATTTTAGTATGTTAATCGGATTAACCGGAGGTATAGGTAGTGGTAAAAGTGCGATTGCAAAGCAATTGCGCAAGATGGGTTATGCGGTATATGACACTGACTGCGAAGCGAAACGATTGATTGTAGAAGATGCCATAGTGCGTCAGCAAATGGAGGACGTGTTTGGCAAGGAAGTCTATGCCGATGGCGTGTATCAAACAGCTTTAGTGGCACAACGTGTGTTTGCTGATAGATGGCTACTTGATCAACTGAATGCAATTGTTCATCCAGCTGTAAAAAGGGACATTATGCGTTGGACTGCCGAAGGCGAAGGTGAACTTCAATTTGTAGAATGCGCTATTTTATACCAAGCTGGCATTGATTCTCTCTGCGATAAAGTGGTTGCGGTAACAGCTCCAGAAGATGTGCGTCTTGAGCGTGTCATCGCTCGTGATCATTCCACAATAGATGAGGTACGTGCTCGCATGCGCGCGCAAGAGATTGAAAAAGATCTACAACGTGCAGATTTAGTAGTGAATAATGACGGAAAAACAGAAATTATGGTCATTTGTTTGCAAATACAAGATTTTTTTCGTAACTTTGCAGGCTGAATTTGTTTTCGCGAATTAATATAGTTTATTTGATGACAGATAACCAACTCATATTCAGAAGTTTTGCTAGCGGAAGTAGCGGCAATTGCTATTTCTTGGGTACTCATAAATGGGGTATCTTGATTGATGCTGGTATTTCTGCACGTACTATTCAAAAGAATCTACGTGAGATGGGATTGGATTATGCCAATATAATGGGTGTTTTGGTAACTCATGATCATGCAGACCATATTCGAGCTGTAGGTACATTGGGTGAGCGTGTACATCTACCTATCTACTCCACCCGAGCTATTCATGACGGTATTGATCGCAACTATGGTGTGCGCGAAAAGCTTCGCACCTCACAACGATACTTTGAGAAAGGTGTAGAATGGGAACTCAACGGCATGCAGATCAACACCTTTGGCATCTCGCATGACTCGACTGAATGTGTAGGTTATGTAATTGATTATCAAGGGCAACGATTCTTGATTGCCACTGATTGCGGACAGCCGAACAGCACTATGGAGATGTATTTGGCAACAGCCAATCACGTAGTGATAGAGGCCAATCACGATGAACAACTGCTATTGAATGGTCCATACCCTACCTATTTAAAAGAGCGCATTCTCTCTTCCAAAGGACATCAAAGCAACGTGACATGCGGACAGTTATTAGCAAAAAATTGGCACGCAGAAATGCGGAACGTATTCTTGTGTCACTTGAGTAACGAAAATAATGATCCAGATGTGGCTATCAACACCATCAAAGACATCCTACTGGAAGAAGGAATTATGCCTGGTGAAGATTTGTTTATAACGCCATTGGAGCGCACCAAGCCAAGTGCACTATATACACTCAATGAGAACATTATACGATAAACATATTTCAAATATGAATAACTTAGTAATCATCCCAACTTACAACGAGAAAGAGAACATTGAAGCCATCATCACTGCTGTGATGGAGTTGCCCATAGAATACCATGTCTTGGTTATTGACGATGGATCTCCAGACGGCACTGCTGCAATCGTTAAAGATTTGATGGCTAATAAGTTTTCAGGAAAATTGCATCTAGTAGAACGTTCTGGAAAATTAGGATTGGGTACTGCATACATAGCAGGTTTCAAGTGGGCGATTGAGCACAAATATGATTATATCTTTGAGATGGATGCGGACTTTTCACACAATCCACAAGATTTGCTCAAGTTGTATGACGCATGTGCCAACCAAGGAGCAGATGTGGCAATTGGTAGTCGCTATGTAAGTGGTGTAAACGTTGTGAATTGGCCTATGGGACGTGTGTTAATGTCCTATTTTGCAAGTAAATATGTGCGTTTCGTATTGGGGATGAAAGTACACGACACCACTGCTGGCTTTGTCTGCTACCGCCGTGAGGTATTGGAAACCCTTGAGTTGGATAAGATCCGTTTCAAAGGATATGCCTTCCAAATTGAGATGAAATTTACGGCATACAAGTGTGGATTCAAGATCCAAGAAGTACCTATCATTTTTGTCAACCGTGTGTTGGGAACTAGCAAAATGTCTGGAGGTATATTCTCAGAGGCATTGTTGGGCGTGATTCGCTTGAAACTCAATTCATGGACACGTCAATATCCAAAGAAAGGTGCTGCGCGCATTTAATTTAGATGTTAAAGGTAAGAAATTAAACGCAAGAAAAGGTTGAAAAAGACGTACATATATATAACAGGTGCATTGGTAGCGATAATGTGTTGCATTGCATTATGCGTAAAAACCTGCACGAAACAAGAAGAGGAAGCTGCAAAAGAAGAGGTCGCTATTCGTTATGAATGGGGATTGCCTATTGATTCTTTTCGCATTGATACTTGCGTGGTTAAAGATGGTGAGACACTTGGCGGTATGCTAAACCGCTTAGGTGCGACACGTCAACAGGTGGCAGGTATCACTCTTATGCCGCGCGCAGAGTTTGATGTACGAACAATCCGACCTGGTAAAACATACTACGCTCTTTATCAAACAGATACAGCAGGTATAGAACAGTTATGCTATTATGTTTACCAATCCAATATACGTGAGACAGTGGTTCTACATTTGACCGATAGCATGCATGTCGAGCGATTTGAAAAACCTATCACTAGTCAAGATCGTGCAGCAGAGGTAGTAATAGAGACAAGTCTTTGGAATGCCATGGTAGATAAGAACTTACCACCAGAATTAGCCATTGAACTCAGTGATATTTATGCATGGACTATTGATTTCTTTGGATTACAAAAAGGTGATTCCATTCGTGTTTATTACGAAGAGCAGTATGTAGATAGTGTGCGTATTGGTATAGGTCGTATTTATGCAGCAGATTTCTATCACGCCCGTCGATGGCAAGAGGCCTTCTGGTTTGAAGACGGCAAGATACACAACTATTTCGATGCAGATGGCAATAGTTTGCGTAAAGCATTTTTGAAAGCTCCGCTAAACTACAAACGCATCTCCTCAAAATTCACACACGCTCGCAAACACCCTATATATAAGGTATATCGGCCACATACAGGTGTGGATTATGCAGCGCCTGCAGGTACACCAGTAGTAAGTATTGGGGATGGCGTTGTAACGATGAAACAATATAAAGGAGGTGGAGGTAACACGGTGAAAATTAAGCATAACTCTACTTATACCACAGCATATTTGCACCTATCTAAATATGCTAAAGGTTTGACCGTAGGAAAGCATGTAAAACAAGGCGAAGTAATTGGTTATGTAGGAAGTACAGGAGCAAGTACGGGCCCTCATTTGGATTTCCGAGTATGGAAAAATGGAACACCAATTGATCCTCTAAAGATGCAATCACCACCAGCAGAACCTATTCCATCTCAATACAAAGACACCTTTGCTACAGTCGTAGCAGAATATCGCAGTAAATTACACTAAGCAGAAAGCAACGCCAGCAGATTTAGCTAATAGTCCATCGGTATCCACTCGATCACCGATGATGAGGCATTGACTATTTGTAACTCCCATGCTTTCAGTCACTTTACTAATGAGTTGCGGTGCTGGTTTTAGTCCTCCCAATTCGGGCGCGGATACCACCCAATCAAAAAGATCATTTTCTATACCTAGGGCCTCTAGTTTCTCATGCGTGTGTCCATAGTCGGATAAAATGACAAGACGAATGCCCCGTTTTTTACATTCAAGAATGAGTGGAAGTATCCACTCTGCAGTCTTATAATATTTTCGTATTACATTGACCATCAATGGCATATATTTTTCAAAATACCATGTTCGCAATTGATCCGTAGATAGCGAACAATAGGTTGCCATTGTTTGAAAATATGTTTGGTAAAACTTATTTTCATCACCTAACCATTTTCCACGCAATTGTTTGCGTGTTTTTCTTTCTGCCCACATTAAGCGCCACTCATTAGGAGCTGAAAACAACATATGCCATACCATATGAGGTTTGGCATAGAGTGTACCATCTAAGTCAAAGATGACAAGACGCGTTTGCGGAGTCAATATGCTTGGAGTAATCTGCATTAATTTAATAAAAAATCTTTGCAAAGGTACAATTTTTTTACTCATAAACAAAAATAGTGCTTATTTTTATTACAAAAATTCAGTAGATATATACTAATCACTAATTAATCACTAACTAATAACTAACTAATAACTAACTAACCACTAATTATTATATAGTAAATAGTTGCAACATGAAGAAAATATCATGCTATATGACAAAACGAATAGTACTTAAATTGGGAAAAAGGTGCAGTTATTTAATAAAATGTGCACGCGCGCGTGTGAAATTTGCACAATTCATTTGTTTATATTAATTTTGCAGCCTATTTTAGATTATTTTACAGCAATTTTCTTATGAAAATCTTAAAATATAAACAATTAACATTGAAATATTAATAAACAACATAATTATGGTAAAATTTTACTTAAAACAGATTTTAGTTAGTATTTTAATTCTTTTAGGCAGCACATCTGTATTTGCTCAACAAGTTCCTAACCCAAGTTTCGAGGATTGGAGCGGAGAGAAATACGATGGGAAAGAACAACTCAAAGACTGGTATGCTAGTAATGTAACCCAAGCGGGATTCAAATTCAACCTTGCCCATAAAGAGGCAGGACATAGCGGAAGTTACTCTATGATGGTGCAAGACACCGAAGTAGGAGCCATGGGTATTACAGAAGTATCTCCCGGCTACTTTTCATTAGGTAAGCCTTGGACACATCTCCCCTCTATCACAGAGATTAACAAGGCTACTGCCGGAACTTCTGGCGGTATAAACTTTAAGTATCGTCCTGATACAATGTCTGTATGGATTAAGCGTACAGGAGGTAATGTAGATAAAGAGGATTTCTATTTGCTATACTATGCGTGGTCAGGAACAGCAAAGGGTAGCAAATACATGGGCAAGAACGGAAGTTGTACAAGTGTCTCTCAAACGAATGAAGAGAGTGACATCCGTTTAGCATTGGACGCCAATGAGTGTGGCACAGACCAAAAAGCTAATCAGATAGCCGAAGGTATGTGGCGAGAAAAGAAAGAATATGGTAATTGGACCAATATCCGCGTACCTATTTATTATTTCAACAATGATGTTCCAACAATGATGAACATCATTTTCTCTGCAAGTAATTACCCTAACTACCGTGCTAATGATGGTTTGTACAAGGGTAACTCACTCTACGTAGATGATGTGGAACTCATTTATTCCTCTAAGATTGACAAACTTTATATTGGTGGAAAGGAATGGAAAGCTTTTGATCCCAACTCATCAGAAGAGCAGAACTATTCGTTAGGGCGTACAGCGACTTCTATTCCTAGTATCACAGCAGTGCGCGGTGTGGGTTCAATCACGAATGCTAGAGGTGAAACTGTTAGTTTTCCTGGACGTGAACTATCTGGTAGTGAGATTAGTATCACTAATGGTGAAATCGATGGAGCTCCAACTGTGATTACCGTAAAGTCAGAAGATGGAAAGAAGACTACCACCTATAAGATTAAATTTGTACGCGAAGCAAGTACGAATGCAAAACTCGCTAGTATATACGTTAATAATATTGCTATTAGCAACTTCAAACCAGATTTAGGTACATATACCTATCAGCTACCATATGGCACAACCGAACTTCCTGAGGTTAGTGTAGAAAAACAAGAAGATGAGCAAACTGTGGAGATCACCCAAGCTAGTAGTTTGACAGGTACTGCAACCATCAAGGTAACTGCTGCCGATAAAAAAGCCACAAAGACCTACACGATCACTTTCAGTGTGGCTAAACTATCCGACAACACGCTGAAAGATATAAAGGTGAACGGAGTATCTATTCCAGGCTTTACTCCTAGCCAAACTATTTATCGTGTATCATTACCGACTACAACGACAACCATTCCTGAGGTAGAGGCCGTATCTGCATATCCAGCTGGTGAACAAACCATTACACACACAGCACCAGCATCAGCTGCTAATTTGGATGGAAGTCAGCACGTGATCAGCGTGACAACGCCAGGTAATCCGACCCCTAAGACATACAAATTAAATTACAAGTTGGAAGCTTCTGATTATTCACTGCTGAATAATCTACAGATAGGAGATGGCCTGATTACCAATTTCGACCCTCAAACATTCACCTACTATATAAACTTCCCAATCGGTACAACCGAGATACCAGCAATCACTTATGAGAAGGGTGAAGCGAGTCAAACAGTGAGCATCGATACCAGCGGATTGAACGGTACTAATGGCGTGATTAAGGTCATCGTTGTCGCAGGTAATGGTGTTGATCAAAACGAATATAAAATAGTGGTAACCACTGCTAAATCTAGCATATCTACATTGGATATGATTTATCTAGATGGTACCCCATTAGCAGGTTTTGCATCCAACATCACCTCATACAGTCATACTCTGCCAGTCGGTACCACTGTGTTGCCTACTATCACTTATGATCAAGGAGATGAATATCAATCCGTAAAAGTGAATGCAGGTGATGTCAACAGTATCACTCGTATTATAGTGACGGCCGAAGATGGTAGCAGTACTATCTATCAAATCTCGTTCAACGTTGCAAAAGCAACCAATGCTAGTCTAAAGATGATTTACCTAGATGGTATACCATTAGCAGGCTTTGATCCTAACGTGTTGTATTATAATTGTCCATTGCCTCAAGGCACCACTGAATTACCTATTGTAACATACGATCCTGGTGATGAGTATCAAAAAATTACTACTCGCGACGAGGGTCTAAATGGCGAATACAAAATTACGGTACGTCCTCAGTCTGGCCCTAGTCAGGTATATATATTACATTTCTCTGTTATTACTTCGGATAATGCAGATTTAAAGATGATTTACCTAAATGGTGATAGTCTGGAAGGATTCCACGCAGATACACTCAACTATATCGATACTTTGCCTATGGGTGTATTGACAATTCCTACTGTAACATTCGACAAGGGAGAAGTTGCACAAAAGGTATTGAGTATCAGCAATAAAAATACACAAACTATCAAGGTGACTGCAGAGAGTGGCAAAAGCAAAACATACACCATCACTTTTGTTATTCAACGTTCCAACAGCGCTTTCTTGAATATGATTTACCTAGATGGCGACAGCTTAGTTGGATTTGACAAAAACATATTTGATTACACCGTATCACTAGAAGGAGCTACTTGTCCACTGATTTCAGTAGATAAAGAAGAAGGTCAACAAGTAACTATTACTGCACCATATTCTACTGGTCAAGCCAAGATTACTGTCACTCCAGAGACAGGTGATCCGAACATCTATACAATCAACTTTGTTGACGTAGCCAACAATTCTGCACTACTCAAAAATATCTATGTGGATGGCGTTGCCATAGCTGGATTTACTCCAGAAGTATTTGTGTACGACAGCATCACATGCTCTAGTATTCATTCCGTGATCACTTATCAAGCAGACAGCACGCAAACCGTTACTGAGTTCCGCAATAAGAATATTGTAACGCTCTATGTAGAATCAGGCACAGACCGAGCGCAATATGAGATTATACTTTATCCTCAAGAAAATAGCGATTGTACTTTGCGCGACATTACTCTGGAAGGCGTGACTATAACAGGTTTCACCCCTAGTACATATACATACACCATAGCAGTACCTGCTGGCACAACTACACCTAGCATTGGTTACAAAAAGCAATATGCAGAACAGGTGGTATATGCAGGAATGCTCAATGCTCACACCTACTCATTGCTAGTTGCAGCACAAAGTGGTGATACAGCACGCTACACCTTACATTTAGATGAACAACTCAGCGATGATGCTAACCTGATTAATCTACAATTGCAGGGTATGAGCCTGAGCTTTGACCCTAACACATATACGTACAACGTATCACTGCCGGAAGGATATGATTTGCCAAATATCCTCGTAGAGACAAAGCCTGGTCAAGATGTAGCTATGCATAGCGTGAGCGATACCGAGCAGCAGGTGATTGTCACTGCACCTAGTGGCAAGACCAACACCTACACAATCTTCTACGACCGTAATAAATCAACCAATGCTTGGCTCACTGACATCCTCGTCAATGGTGTTAGTATTGAGGGATTTGATGCTACCGTCTTTAGCTACACAGATACATTAGCATGGCGCACTAAGATAGTACCATGTGTGCAACCTATAGGTTCACATAAAGATCAAGTCATCACCACCTACCATAGCGCAGTGGATGGCATCACTAAGATTGAGGTGATAGCTCCTGATGGTGTAACCAAACAAGAATACACCATTCATTTCCCTGTTATCAAGTCTAGCAAGACCGAACTTGCATCTATCATCCTTGATCACGAGACACTGACTATCGATTACCAACCTAATACAACCGACTATTACATCGCCATACCTTATGGAGAAACGGAAGTACCATTGGTAATCTACGAGGCTCTCGAACCAGAACAAACCATCCAATACATCTCCCGTCCTTTGGGACAAACAACCGAGATCATCGTCACAGCAGAGAATGGTGATAAAGCAACATATAAGTTGCATTTCACACCTAGCTACGCTTCTGCTGCTAACCAGTTGGATTCGCTACACATCTTGATTGATGACAGTGTGGTTTATGCCCAGTTGGATGTTAAGCAGACCACACATACAGTAGCATTGCCTTACGGCACTCGCACAATGAACGTGGACTTCAAGAAACTATTTGCCGAGCAGACTGTTTGGGTGCAACCTGGTGGCGTACAATCACCTACAGTAATCACCGTCAAATCCAATCGTCCAGAAGAGGCTGATGTGATATACACATTGACTCCACAATTGGCCACACAAGATCCTGCGGTGCTGACAGATATTCGTGTAAATGGCGCATCTATCGAAGGATTCGATTCTAATAGATTCAGCTATATCGCCAATATCACAAGTGCTCCTGTTATAACCTACAAAGCAGATAATAATGTGCAGGTACAAGTATTGTCTCAAGATAGCAAACATTGGCGTGCACAAGTAACAGCACAAGGTAGGACAAATATTTACGATGTATGGTATTATTATCAAAATGATGTATTACCTAATGGAGAATTTAGTGATTGGACTACAGCCACATACAATGATGCACTTAAACCTGTAGGTTGGCAAGTAATTGCGGATGCAGATGATAAGTATAGCGCATCTATTTTTGGTAGTTACCAATCAGGACCAGAGTGTACTAAATCTGAAGATGGAATTGCATACCTAAAAACAGCATATGTGAACATATGTGCGCGCAATGTTCCAGGTGTGATGACCTTGGGAACAATCTCTGGTACAATCAACACCAATAATAGTTTCGCTATTTCAGGTAACATACCTTTCCACAACTCGCCAGATCAATTATCCATCAGATACTACGCTCCAAAAATCAAAACCAATAACCGTATCGTATATGAGTTGACTGGTTCTAACGGATACTTCAAAGAGGAGTACAACGACACTGAGGCATTCAATGAGTTCAAAGAATTGGTATTAGACCTGCAAGATATCAATCAAAAAGCGGGTACACCTTCTGCTATGAATATCATTCTCAACTCTTACTACGGAGAACAAGGTGGTTTGGGATCAGAAGGCATGGGTACTGTAGCAGAGATGTATGTCGATTATGTTCGTTTCACCTACAACAGCACTCTCACGGGCTTGAAGGTTAACGACAGCATCGCCACTATGGACGGCAATACATTCTCATACACACTGCCTGATAGCGAGAACACCTTGCTCCCTACTCTCACCTTCACGGGCGAAGTGGCTGACCAAGCACAACTCGTTGTTTGGAGCGAGGAGACCAAAGCTGACGGCTTTGGTGTGCGCAACGCCACCATCACCAACTATGCCGAGGATGGCACCAGCACCGAGTACACGCTCGAACTCAAACGTCCTCTGGACACTAAGAACACACTAAGCGACCTTCTTCTCAATGGCTCTACAATTACTGCGTTTATTGACACCAAAACTGACTACATAGTTCGCTTAGCATCACATATCAAGAATCTACCTGATGTACAACCAGTGGCAGCTAGCAGCTTGCAAACTATTACTACATCTTATGCAGATTCTACAATAACCATCGTCGTTACTCCAGAATCTGGCGCAGCTACTACCTACACCGTAAGATTCGTCACCGAATTATCCAACGACGTTGAACTTACCAACATAACAGCAAATGGTATCGTGTTTGATCCAGCGATTACAGATTATACCATCGTAGCCGATAAGCTCCCTGAAATCACCTTCGTCAAGAAGATGGACGGTCAGACGGTCAACCTCAACAATGGCGTGCTACACGTCACTGCGGAAAACGGTGCTACTGGCACTTACACCATTCACCTAGACAAACCTGTCGTTACCACCACTGCTCAACTTGCCGACATAGAGGTCAATAGCGTGTCCCTACAAGGATTCAGCAGCGATACCTATAACTACCAACTCGAACTACCTGAACGCGTTGCCTTTAAACGTGCTTACGACTCCGACTCGGTGGTATTCGTACAAACGGCTAACTACATGGAATGGCAGGTATATGGCGATGAACAACACACCTACCGTATTGCACCATCAACCAGTCTGTCAGATAACACCTTCCTCAAGGCCATCTATATCGACAGCACCCTATACAGCGACTTCAACGAGCAGATCTACGACTATGTATATCGCACCGATAAACCTATACATATTCATGCTGTGGCTAACGAAATGGCTAGCAAGTTGGATGTCACATCTACCGTACAAGGCGACACTACTATCTATACTTATGTTGTCACCGCTGAAGACGGCACAGTAGGCAATCCATACACTTTGGCTATTGTTCCTGACCTCAGCGACATGAAGTACCTGCAAGCCATCTTGCTCGACGGCAAGCCACTAGCAGGTTTCCGCGCGGATAGCCTGACATACAATATCGTCATTCCTACGGGAGCGTACAAAGCCGTAGAGCCTACTATGCCTAGCATCCAGTATGTCCTCGGTGCACCTCGCCAACAAGCCACTATTGAGCACGGAGGATTAGGAGCTAGTACGAATATTGTAGTCATATCCGAAGATGGAGCACATCAGGCGGTTTACCAATTGCAATTCGATGCAGAACCTAGTCACTGCGCATCACTCAGTGGTATTGCGGTCAATGGATCTCCTATAGAGCATTTTGACAGCCATCGTAGGTATTATTCGGTTAAAACAGCAGACGACAACGTCACACTCACATGGTCATCCAACGATAACTTCCAAACCGTGACAACGACCCAAGACCAATACTCGCAGACTATCCACGTCACTGCACAAGATGGTACTACCACCGCTGACTATATCGTTGAAATTTACCAGGAACTTGTATCCTCCGATGTTACGTTAGCTAACATTTTGCTTGATGGAGTTACATTCGATACGTTTAACCCTATCATCAACCCAGATTTGGACTATTCACCTATGCAACAGCGCTATACCATCTACTTGCCAGCGGGTTCCACCTTGCCACAAATCAGCGCACTGCTAAACTCAGAAGGACAGATGGTAGATATCGTTACAAATGGCCAGACTATTGAAATCCACGTTACTGCTCCGGATAAAATTTCCACCAACGTCTATATTCTGCGTTTCGTGGTACCTAAGTCCAGCAATGCATTCTTGGAGATGATTTACCTTGAGTCAGACTCACTTCCTGGATTTGACCCTGCTCATTTCAACTATTTCATCGATTTACCAATAGGTCAAGACACTATGCCGAAGATTTCCGCGATCCCACAAGAGAGTACACAGATCATTCTTGATTCCATCACAGGAATGCTACAACATACTATCTTCGTCACAGCCGAGGATGGGACTACACAGCAATATTTATTAGCATTCCAACGCACCTATTCCGAAGCGGATACACTCCTAGCTATCTATGGAGACGATGTACTAATCGATCAATTCAGACCAGATTCCTTCTATTATGCATACACTTTGCCGATCGGTACGGACTACTTCCCTACACTATCATGGCTAGAGGCAGACAGTTGGCAAACCGTCACCCAAAACTTAATACTCGACACGCCTACTAAGCAAATCACCCAACTAGAAGTCGTTGCAGGATCAGGAAAGAAAAACATCTACACCATCTCCTACGAGATTCTACTATCTGCAGTAGATACGTTGCAAGAGATTTATATGGGTGCAACACTACTTGAGGGATTCGATCCTAACGCATTTGAGTACTACATCTACCTCAACCCTGGAGATTCTGTTGCACCTAGTGTATCATGGTTAGAAGGCGACAAGTACCAAATCGTCACACCTACAACCATACCATATACTATCAACGGCGAGCAGATAGGTTGGAAGACTACATTGCAAGTGCTGGCACAAGATGGACATATCCAAACATACAATATTTACTTCCTATTCAGCAAAGTCCTTTCCACCAACACCGACTTGCTCGATGTCTATCTCAATGGAGAACCAATGGAGGAATTTGATCCGGCAATTCATACCTATCGAATCACTGTATCGTATGGAGATAAAAAACCAAGTGTCATGGCCTCCGCAGCAGAACCTACACAGTTAATCACCATCGAACATGGAGATACTACTACCATCACGGTTACTGCAGAAGATACCACCTTCACCGACACCTACACACTTATCTTCACCTATCAACAATCACCTTATGCATACCTCGATGGTATTTATCAGGACGATGTATTGATAGATGGGTATCGTGCAGATTCGACGGAATATCATATCACATTACCATATGGTACTATTGATCTGCCAACATTCTCTTATAAAACAGGTATTGACGGACAAGTTGTAGAGGTAGACACCATCATCACTACTAATAACGACGGACAGACAGTCACATGTTATAGCTTTATAGTGCTTGCTCCGGATGAAGAAACATCTGTTCAGTACGATGTATATGTCACTGTGGCCCTCAACGATGATTGTAGTCTACAAACTTTGCAAATTAATGGTGTTGAAATAGAAGGATTCCATACAGATAGTACTACTTATCACATCACCTACCCTGTGGGATCAGACTCCACCATCTTGGTTACACAAGAGGCTATCACCGCTATTGCCAACGACCCACTGGCTAGTGTGAGTATTTCGAGCGATGGATACAACTTCACCATCATCGTAACTGCACAAGATGGAACCTCCTCGCGCATATATACCATCACGCAAACCATACTGCTCAGTAGCAATACTAGACTGATGGCTATATACATCGATGAAGTACTCATCCGTGATTTCGATCCAGAGGTCCTTGAGTACACTTACTACGTCAACGATATCCAGCCTATGGTCGAAGCGATACCAGAGGATTCCACCACCACTGTGGATTACTCCATGTATTCTGCCAACGAACCATTCTATATCTATGTCACGGCTGAAGATGGATCAGAGCAGGTTTACACTATCTATTTCATCGCTTCTACTATCCAAACATCAGCGACTCCTTCTGCCAACGATGTACTGGTGAAGTACCTCGGTGATATGACTTTCGGTGCTGCTACGTTACGAAAGAATGTCTCTATCGCTGTTTATACCACAGAGGGGCAACAACTCTTCCTTAATAAATTGGAAGAAACAAGCCAAAATGATGCTATCATTGGTACTAATGCGGATGGACAGGAATGCCTCATGGATGTACATACCACATCCACACAGTTCACACTGCCAGAGACCAACCAGATGTTCTTCTACGTATTCTTGGAGAATGGAGAGAAACGTATTGCATCAGGCAAACTAATAGTACATTAAATCGGGCTGACGCCCTGCTAGAATGGAGTAGTAGCGCTGTGCGCTGAGTAGAATGGAGTAGAATTGTACAACCGCTACTCAACACTACTCAACACTACACAACATAAAAAATGTTCACCCTCAACTCACCATATCGTCCCACGGGCGACCAACCCGAAGCCATCCAACAACTGCTGGATGGACTTCGGCGTGGGGCTGAGGCGCAAACATTATTGGGCGTAACGGGCTCAGGTAAGACTTTTACCATCGCTAATGTCATCGCGCAGGTCAATCGACCTACCCTCATCCTTAGCCATAACAAGACGCTCGCTGCACAACTCTACTCCGAGATGCGCCAGTTCTTCCCCAATAATGCCGTCGAGTACTTCGTCTCCTACTACGATTACTACCAACCCGAGGCATATATCCCTTCCACCGACACCTATATTGAGAAGGACCTAAGTATCAACGAGGAGATTGACCGACTGCGATTATCTGCCATATCTGCTCTACTCAGCGGCAGAAAAGATGTGATTGTGGTTAGTTCCGTCAGTTGCCTCTACGGCATCGGCAACCCACAGGACTTCAGCCAATCTTGTATAAAGATAGAGAAGTTTGAAAGTATTAGGATTGAAGACTTGTTACATGGGTTAATCGACTCGCAGTACGTGCGCAACGACAATGAGCTTACTCGCGGTAAATTCCGCGTCAAGGGTGATACGGTTGATATTGCCCTTGCTTATGCCGACTATATCCTGCGTATCGAGTTCTTTGGCAACGAAGTGGATGCTATCATGACCCTTGACCCTGCCACCAATCAGGTCATCGAGGAGTTTGACAGCTACAACATCTACCCCGCCACGATCTTCTGTACCAATCCCGACAAACAAGCCCAGGCTATTTCGCAAATTCGCCTCGATCTTGCCAACCAAGTGCAGTATTTCCACGACATCGGCGAACCGCTCTACGCCAAGCGCATCGAGGAACGCGTCAAGTACGACCTAGAGATGATTCAGGAGCTCGGCTACTGCTCTGGCATCGAGAACTACAGCCGCTATTTCGACGGGCGCGACGAGGGTACACCACCCTACTGTCTGCTTGACTATTTCCCCAGCGATATGCTTCTCGTTATCGATGAGAGCCATGTCACCGTACCTCAGATACACGCAATGTACGGAGGCGACCGAGCACGCAAGAACAACCTCGTACAATACGGTTTCCGCCTGCCTGCTGCTCGCGACAACCGTCCGTTGACCTTCGAGGAGTTTGAGGCAAAAACGGGGCAAACTATCTACGTCTCGGCTACTCCTGCCGACTACGAACTCCAGCGCAGCAATGGCATTTTTGTCGATCAACTCATCCGCCCTACGGGGCTGCTTGACCCAGAGATAGAGGTGCGCCCCACCCTTCATCAGGTCGATGACCTCATGGAGGAGATACGCCTGCGCGTCAAGCAGGAGGAGCGAGTACTCATCACCACACTCACCAAACGTATGGCAGAGGAGATGGATGAGTATTTGCGCCGTTATGGTATCAGATCTGCATATATACACTCCGATATTGACACCCTCGACCGTATCCAGATCATGGAGGACTTGCGCAAGGGCTTGTACGATGTCCTTGTAGGTGTCAACCTCCTGCGTGAAGGACTAGACCTACCAGAGGTCAGTCTGGTAGCCATACTTGATGCCGACAAAGAGGGCTTCCTACGCGACCATCGTTCGCTCACTCAGACCGCAGGACGAGCAGCACGACACCCGCGCGGTAAGGTCATCTTGTATGGAGATAAGATCACTCCGTCGATGCAAAAAACGATGGCTGAGACCAACCGTCGTCGTCAGAAGCAGATCGCCTATAACCAGCAACATGGCATCACACCTACGGCGCTCAAGAAGGCGATAGAGTCCAGTCCGCTCATTGCCCTCATGCGCCGTGAGCAAGCCGAGAAAGCCGAACTAGAAAAGAAAATCCACGATGCATGGCAATCAGCACCATGGCAGCAATATACCAAGAAGGAGCTGGAGAAAGCTAGCGAGAAGCAGCGCCGCGCAATGTTAGCAGCTGCCAAGAACCTCGACTTCGACACTGCCGCCCGCCTACGAGACGAATGGTTGCAGATGGAGGACAAACTTCAAGCAATGCAGTAAACTCATAGTAGCATGAATCATAGAACTATGGCACAGATTGCTCTATGATGGGACACAAATAACCAGTTGAGAACCCGTCGAGAACCCGTAATTGGTAAGAGAAGGGATAAGGTAAAACACTAAACTTAAAAAACGCACTTCTCTGTTGAGAAATGCGTTTTTTATTACTTATACAAGAATCGCTTAATACTCTTCTTAGGTGTTTTCTCGAATGGCTCGTCCTTGACCTCAATGTCGTGCACACGCGAGTAAGATGGCAGTAGATCATTCAACTTCTTGAGGTTCTCTTTCATCATCTTATTAATCTCAGCGATAGAAAAGCCCTTGGTCTGCTCCTCATCGGGGAAAACCAGACCAATCAACTTGCCCTCACGCTCTACCACAATACTCTCTGCGACACCTGTTTGGTTGTTGAGCTTATCCTCGATCTCCTCAGGATAGATGTTCTGTCCGCTCGCACCGAGGAACATCGACTTGATACGACCACGGATAAAGATATTCTGCTTCTTATCCATATAGCCCAAGTCGCCCGTTCTGAGCCAGCCATCTTCGGTGAAAGCCGCCTTGGTGGCCTCCTCGTTCTTGTAATAGCCCATCATCACGTTCTCGCCACGAACCAATATCTCACCTTCGCCTTTCTCGTTGGGGTTATCAATCTTTGCCTCCATACCAGGCACAGGCGCACCACAACTGCGACGCTTGAAGTACTTAGGGGGCAAACCGCTGACCAGAGGACCACACTCCGTCATACCAAAACCGATAGTCAATGGGAAATTCACATCCAAAAGGCACTTCTCCACCACAGGATTCATTGCAGCACCGCCACAGAGGAAATAGCGCACATTGCCGCCAAAAGCCTTGACCAGCGATTTCTTGACGTGTCCGCGAATAATATTCATCACACCTGGAGTGTACCAGCCGAACTTCAGCACAGGTTTAGACAATAGTGGATCCAGTTTCTTCTTGTGAATCTTCTCAATCACCAATGGTACTGCAGCTACCAGATATGGATGCACATCCGCCATCGCCTTCAAGAGGATACTAGGTGTGGGCGCCTTAGTGAGATAGTAGATGGTTGCACCCGCACTGAATGGATAGAGGAAGTCCGCCAACTGACCAAACATATGCGCCAATGGCAACATACTCACCACGCGTTGTCCTGGTTCTACAGGCAAGATATACAAGCCATTCTCCACATTGTTGCTCAGCGAACGATGACTGACCATCACGCCCTTAGGCGAACCCGTAGAGCCCGAAGTGTAATTGATAAGAGCCAGCGAATCTAGTTCTATCTCTCCGTCCTGCAAGAGCGAGAAGAAGCTGCTTTCGGTCAGCGTAGATGGCTCATCCAGGATGCCTTCCACCCTACCCTGGTATGCCTCCGCCAGATGGATAAACGAATAGTCGTCCATCGACATGATAGCATCTAGTTCGGGCAATTGTTGGTGCTGTAATTCACGCCACACATAAGGTCCTACGATAAGCATCTTCGCATCGGAGTGATCGATGAGTCGTGCCAAGTCTTCGGCTTTGAAGTCTTGCAGCAGCGTCACTGCCACTGCCTTATACGACAAGATCGCCATGTAACTAACCACCCAGTTGGAGCAGTTGCGTGAGGCGATAGCAATCTTATCACCCTGTTGTATGCCCAAAGCCCGAAAGAGCTTATGAAAGCGCCGTACTTGTTGAGCCACCTCACCGTGGGTGTATTGTACTTTCTCTCCGTAATCCACGAAGGCGACATCTCGCCAACGATTATGGATTACCTGATCCATATAATGTAAAAAATGATGTTTCATAATTATTCTGCTTCGCGTTATCTGTCGCTTTGCAACGTTGTGTGCTTTGCGTTGTGTGCTTCGCGTTAATTAATTTTTAAATTCATTCAGAACATCCTCCCTTGTCACTTCTTCCCCAATTAGTTCTGTTGGGCGGTAAGGCACCCCTTCAGGTGCGTGTGCCGCATCAAAGGTAAAATAGGTGCAGGTACATTCCACCAAGATCTCCCCCTCTGCACTTCTAATCTCGCCATCTACAATGGCTATATTGCGGCGCATCTCACGCAAACGCGCACGCAATTCTATATATTTCTGGCGTATCACTACAGGTTTGCGAAAACGCGTCTCCATCTTGGCCGTCACACCCGACGCCTGCAACTTATGAAAGACCACCCAACCGCATACCTCATCCAGCAACACCGACTGCACGCCACCATGCAGCGTGTTATCCCACGATTGATAGCGAGCCGATGGATGCCATAGGCATACCACATCATCCCCCTCCTCGTAAAACTTCATCTGCAAACCAAAAGGATTATCTGGGCAACAACCAAAACAATGATAACCCTCTGCTCCTATCCACGGATTCTTTATCAGTCGCATAATTACTTATTCAATTTCTCTTTGCACTGCTCTATCGTCATTCTAACCGCATGATGATTCCACTGCTCATACTCCACAGCCGAAAGGCGGTACAAACTATCTGCTTTTTCCAAATATTTCAATGCTTTCTTCTTGCTGCCAAAGGGGTTATAGAACTCCACATTCCCCATCATCGCCATGACAAAGGCATCTTCGCTATCCAAGTCCGCAGCCCGCTTGATACTAGCAAACAACTGCTTCGCATGACTCATGAAATGCACCTTATCCAGTGCCATCTTATAGGTATAAACACTGGTCAAATAGGCATAATACCGTGCCTCCGACAATTGTGACTTGAGTGCCTCCAGATGTTGCTCATAGCGCGCCAGCATCGCTGTAGCATCTACCGTGTCTTGCCCTAATGCCACAGCCGTGTAACCATATTCGTAATTGAGCAACTGCTTCTGCTCCTCCACCGACATACTATCCCACTGAGCCGAAGCAATATACTCCCCCCACAAACTCACATCCTGATTCAGATATGCCTGATACAACTGATGGTTCGAGTACTGCGCTCTGCACATACCCGAAACCATCAATAGTATTAGCAATGCTAGTTTTTTCACGCTTGCTCCAGCATCAATGTGCGAGTAGGTTGGTCGCACACCTCACTTGGTCCGTAGTATTGGATTGGACCAGGATAAATATAGCTGAGTTGTGGGTCAGCCCAGTCAGCACGGTGAGCAGCCAAGTACTTGAATGGCGCACCATTGAGGTCAACCAATGCCTTTTGGATTACTGGTTTCATCTTACCGTGGCGACGCTCCATATTCATCATCATGGTCACAGGTACACCACCAGCCACCCACTCGGTAGCAGGCTTGGTGAGATTCTTCACGAGTGCCATATAGCCCGTCTTGCCAGCTGCGATCAAGTGCGCAGCAGTATTACCGAGGCTATAGCAGTAGTCCGCATCGAAGTTACTTGGCATTGCGCAGCGACCTTCGTAACCGAAGAAGTGGTTGAGCGCAGAGAATTTGCCCTTGTAGGTACCCGCAGCCTTGAGTTGAGCCAAACGCTTTTGTACCATCTCGATGAGCAGTTTCTCGGTTTCGATTTGGCTAACCATCACATTGCCGTGAGGGTCACGGTCAAGGGTCAATTGCTTAGCAATACCCTTTGGCAGACTGCGATAGAGTTCGCATGAAGCAGGAGTGAGCATAGACTTCACATACTCGCGCTTAGCGTCGTCGCCCTCAAGAGCAGCAAACTCTTCGTTCTCAGCCAACATGTCGTTGAGCTCTTGGATGAGCACACGCATAGCTGGGATAAACTCGATGAGGCCCTCTGGGATAAGGATAGTACCGAAGTTGAGTCCTGCATTAGCACGCTCTACAATCACCTCTACGATTTGCTCTACTACCTCGTTGAGGGTCATCGCCTTTGCCTCTACTTCCTCAGAGATAAGGCACACGTTTGGTTGCGCTTGCAATGCGCACTCCAATGCGATATGGCTGGCAGAGCGACCCATGAGGCGGATGAAGTGCCAGTATTTCTTAGCAGAGTTAGCGTCGCGTTGGATGTTACCAATCAATTCCGCAAAAGTCTTACATGCGGTATCAAAACCAAAAGAGGTCTCAATCATCTCGTTCTTGAGGTCGCCGTCAATAGTCTTTGGGCAACCAATCACTTGAATGCCGCAGTTCTTTTGCAAGTAGTACTCAGCGAGTACGCATGCGTTGGTGTTAGAGTCATCACCACCGATGATGACAATAGCCTTGATACCCAACTCTTGGCACACCTTGATACCATTGTCGAATTGCCATGTTTCCTCGAGTTTGGTACGACCCGAACCGATAATATCAAAACCACCCGTATTGCGATACTCGTCGATCACAGGAGCAGTGAGTTCTGCGTACTTGCCATCTACCAAACCACTAGGACCACCGAGGAAGCCATAGAGTTTGTTAGCAGGATTGATACGCTTGAGTGCGTCAAACAAACCGCAGATCACATTGTGACCACCAGGAGCTTGACCACCAGAGAGGATCACACCTACATTGAATGCTTCTACGGCAGCAGCCTCAGCAGCAGGTTCAAACTCGATTACAGGCATACCGTAGGTGTTAGGGAAGAGCTTTTGAATCTCCTCTTGATCAGCTACAGATTGCGTTTTTGCGCCTTCTTTGAGGCTTACATTTCCTTGCAAGGCCACTGGCATCTTTGGTTGATACGCAGCACGAGCAATTTGCAAAGGGCTTTTAGTCATTGTCATACGATTATAAGTTTTAAAAGTTTTACAAAGTTCTTACAAGTTGAATCCATACATGGGATTTTCAACAACTCAGCAAGCAGCACCCACTATCCCAAATTATGGCGCAAAGGTAAGAAAAATAATGCGAATTTCCAAATTTATATATAAATTTACGTGACAAGAGCATATTTTTACAAAAAAATCTAAAATTTCGACAAGTAGAGATTACAAAATTTCCAATTTAGTCGTACATTCTTTGAATAGAATGAAAAAAAATTGCACGTGTTAAAAAAAAGCAGTACCTTTGTAGCCTAATAAAATCACACACTGGTGTGCAGATTACAAGTGCACAAATTATTCATGGCAAATAGCAAACGATATATTCTATTCTTTCTTTTGGTTATAGCAGCCATTGCGTTCTCGCAAGAAAAGCCGCAACGCACATCTGTGAGTGGTACTATTGTAGATGCGGAGACAGGCGAGACATTGCCTTTCGTACAGGTCTATTTTCTACAATCAACCACTAACAAGGGCATGGTAGCGTCCGGAGTAGGTACAACAACAGACTTAGACGGTCATTTTAGCATTAGCAACACCGCAGGATATACCATGGTGAATTTTCAAATGGTAGGTTATAAAACAGAAACCATCACCATCAATAAAGGCACAAACAGGACTAATGTCAAGATAAAACTTGAGCCCGATGTATATGGGTTGCAAGACATTATTGTTCGGCCTAAAAACAAGCGAAAAGACTATCGACGTCGCGGTAATCCGGCCGTTGATCTCATCAAGAATGTCATAGCCAACAAAAACAAACACAATGTGCAAACACTGGATCATTACACCGCACAATCTTATACGCGCGTGTCGTTCGCATTGGACAACATCAATGTAAATTGGGAGAAACCGTTTTGGAAGAGTTTTTCTTTTGTCCAAAAATACATAGACACCACTGGTGTATATCCAAGTGTAACCGTCAGTATCCGCGAGAACCTTACTGATGAATATTACCAACGTAAACCGCGTAAAGAAAAAAAGATTCTGCAGAAAAAACGCATATTTGGTGTAGAAGATTTAATCACCTACGGTTCGCTGCATGAGAATATCAAAGAACTGTTTAAGGATGTTGATATCAACCATAATAGCATGAACTTGTTGTACAATCGTTTTGTATCACCATTGTCATCTACGGTTGGCGTCAGTTTCTATCAATACTACATCATGGACACCATCATGGTGGATGGATACCAATGTATAGATTTGGCTTTTGTGCCTGTTAACTCAGAAAGTTATGGTTTTACAGGACACCTATACATTGTAAACGACTCCACGTACCGCATAAAAAAATATGCTATCAATATCCCTCCAGAAATCAACTTAAACTTCGCTAGTAATTACGCTATTGAACATAACTATGTCCAATTAGATAATGGTCTTTGGGCACCGGATCGAACCACCACCTATGCCAAGTTTTATATATTCAATAAAAAACGTGGCATGGTAGGACGCCAAACAAAGATATATACTAAATGGGATATGGATACCCCTATTCCACCAGATATATTCTCAAGTATGACCGCCGAGGAGGTCGAGACGAATGATTCAATGGCTGTTCACTATGGTGCTGCCGCATGGGACACCTTACGACCTGAGCCATTGACCAAATATGAAAGTTCTGTATATGAGTTAGTACAGGAGGTAACTGCTGTGCCAAAGTTAGCAAGTGCTATTGCAGCGGTCAATGCTATTTCTACTGAATTTATAGCCACCACACCTGCAAGAGACTTGGACTTGACCAAATTTGATTTCGGTCCTATATACAATTTTGTCAGTTGGAATAAGTTGGAAGGTGTTCGTCTGCGTATTGGAGGAGCATCCACAGCCAAATTACATGACCAGTTCTTCTTCCGAGGCTATACTGCATTCGGCACCACAGACCTACGTCCCAAGTACAATGCAACCCTGGTGTACACTTTCGACAAGCACAAACGCCAACCATATGACGGTTTGCGTCACCATTTACAACTGAGCGCACAGTATGATGTAGAAGAGCCAGGACAAATGACTGATGTTATTCGACGAGACCATATACTTATGTCCATTCCTACGGGCACACCGAAACTCGGTTTTAGTCAATATGTATTCCACACCAAGTTGGAGTATATGAAAGAATGGCAGAATATGTTTTCTATTAAAGCTGCTTTTGACTTTAGCAATAATGAAGCAGCCGGTGCTCTGCAATACAACCGAATTAACTACACTCCACTTACGACAAGCACAAATGATGATATTCTCTCATCTAGTCTATCGCCTATCGGGCAGTATCGTAACTACGAAGCAACGATGGAATTTAATTTCTCACCTGGCACACGTGTTTTTATTGACCGTATGGGTATAGAAAGTCCCTTTGCTTTAGATAAAGATGCACCTACAATCAAATTAACACATTATATTGGCTACTTAGACGACAGACACAACGGAGGTAACGGTTACTTCTATAACCGCACTGAAGCGCTAGTGGATAAACGATTCTGGTTCTCCGCTTTTGGAATGTTAGATGTACGACTGCAGGGAGGATACATCTGGCAACAAGTGCCCTTTACAAAATTATATATTCCCAAAAGTAGTACAAGTATTTTCCTAGCACAACGTTCATTCAACTTAATGAAGCCTATGGAGTTCCTGATGGATTACTACGTAGGATTATATGCAACTTATTACTTCAAAGGATGGATATTGAATCGTATTCCTGGTATCAACAAACTTAGACTACGAGGAGTAGTCAGTTTCTCTGGCATTTATGGTGGTTTAACGAACAAGAACAATCCATATCATGCTATAGAAAGCAATTCTGGATTGTACGATTTCCCACATACTCCTTTCGCCAATGGAGTTAACGCACAAGGCGATGTGAATTATATTGATGGAACACCATACATTCAAGATGATTTCCGCAGCTCTTCGCCAATAGGACAACTGCCGTACATTGAGATAACTGCTGGACTCGAAAACATATTGAAATTCATTCGCATTGACTATATTCGTCGTATCACATACAACGATTATGAATTACCTTACAAAGTGCCACAATTAGATGCAGCAGGTAATGCCATATTGGACGAAAACGGCGAACCAGTAATGATCAATGCACGCCGGAAAATAGGCGCTTGGGGAAGAAATGGAGTAAAGTTAACCGTCCGCTTCTCATTCTAACGGACAGATTTGATTATATCCTACCCTACCCTTCGGAATCACTGACAGAAATAGTTGTTCCTTATTAATTTATCCGACAATATATACGCTTCATTCTCTTGGATGAAACGTAGTTTGGTGTTCTCTATAAGATTAATACCGAAACCATGCCAACGATAGTTCTCAACGCCCAATAATGACATGTAAGTAGGATAAATATCCATTTGGTAAGCATCATCCGTGTAATGAATATTTCCTTGTATCTTAGGAGAATAGATAATGAGCGGCAAACAATCATCCATAGGGTGCAAGTTCATATCGTGCGCATCAGCATACTGCTGCATTTGGCGACGCTTCTCATAATGCAGAATACGATGATCAGCAGTAATAACAATAGTAAATTGTTGCAACAAAGAATCTGTCTCTAACTTACGCACGAAATAGCCCAAGCCATCATCTAATGCATTAAAAGCACGGATAAAGTTATACATTACCCACGGCATATCCTCAGGTAACGGCAATCGTGAATATTCCTCGCTTACAAAGGGTGCATGCGTAGATTGCGTGATACATTGTATATACTGCATTCCCTCATCAATCAGGGAGTTCAGCTTCTGAAAAAGGAGAGTGTCTATGTCACTGTAACAAATGGTAGTATCATAGCCATATGCCGGTGACATTTCCGTTTGATTCCACACACGCAAATCATGAGGAAGGAGACAAACCGTAGAGTCGGGTGCTAGCGACATGACTGAGGGATACGTATTTTTGCCATAATAAAGGCATGTACCACCCGCATTGATAGGGAGCAAGCCCGTATTGATAATCAACTGTCCATCCGCTGATGGAGCACCCACTATCTGCGTATGAATACGATTAGCATAGAACACATGATCGCTCTGCGTGAGACGATATAGATTAGGCATTATCTGGGGGGTCAACACCCAATTCTCTAAGCTTTCCAACAAAATGATAATAAGCGGCGATTGCAATGTATCAGTCGATAGACCATTATCCAGCTCTGTCATTGTCTGCAGATCAGTATCAGTCAAAGGACGCTCTGGCTGAATACCATTAATCATAAGGAAATAATCCGTCAATATATACACGGGCGAATAAAG
The DNA here is from genome assembly GCA_045577965.1 of Paludibacteraceae bacterium. GTDB lineage: Bacteria > Bacteroidota > Bacteroidia > Bacteroidales > Paludibacteraceae > Colicola. Next base: position 19,857 of record JAZNJI010000017.1, on the reverse strand, counting down.
CACACTAGTATTAGCCACTGTGGTAGGAAAATGCATACCATAAACAGGCTCTCTACGCTCACGAGCGAAAGGTAGCACATTGAACGAGGTCTTATGCTCAAATACATATATTGCTTCGCCAGCCAGACGGAGCACGACAGAAGCAAGTAGAACAATAATCCACGCTCGCCAAGAGCGTGTAGTCTTAGTGATATAGCGATAGACAATGCAAAAGAGCGCTGTTAAACCATAGAAAATCAGGTCTATCCCCCATTCGATATATATCAATACCGACCAAAAGTAACCGTGCAGATTGCTAGACATATTAAATGCCTCTGCATCCAACAAGATATGGTTATTGCGCATATATATAAGGTTAGCGATCAACCATGTATCAATGAGAAAAGAAAGAAGTATAAGCCAGCGCTTATCGCGTAATAGGAATGTAACTGAAGCAAAGAGTATAGAAGCTGCCAACTTAACGAAGGTCTTGGACAGAAGTCCTACGAACGAAGGTTGCAATTCCAATTCACGAAATGCAAAATGGTCAAATAATAACGTCTTGCAAAAAACAAACAAGGCAAAGAGAATAAATACACACCAATTAGCTCTATTGCCTAAAATAAACCATTGTTTTATACGTTCTCTCATACTCTAGCAATGCAGTAACAACCTGCCATGATTAATACTATTCCCAACCAATGTATCGGCGACACATGCTCACGCAGGATAATCATACCCGTCAGCACGCTAAAAACAAATCCAAGGCTTGTAAGCGGATATACTAGTGAGAATGCATACTTATTGAGCAACCATAGCCAAAACACATTTGCCCCAACTAACAACCACAGACCTACCTGCAAGTACCAATTTACAAATAGATGACCTACATTTCGCCAAGTCCAGATAAAAGGGCTCTCTGCTGCCATACCCATCTTCAGCAACAATTGTCCTATTACAGACATTGCTTGCTGTAGAAGCATAAAAAGAAGTAAGTAGGATGTTTTCATTTGTATCCTTAATTCTTGAATTATTTTATACTATGTTTGAATCGATAAGATTCTTGTATATCTCGATAACGTAGAGAAACCTCTTCTATAACACTTTCCCAGGAGCGAGAAATTGTTTTTGCAGCTTTTGCTCCGACCCTTGTTAACTCTTGTGGATTCTCCATCAGATATGCTATACGTTGCGCAAATTCAACCTCATCATGGTTGGTTAAAAATCCATTGACTCCATCTGAAATAGCTGTTGCCGCAGTGGACTCACGTAGCAGTAGTGATGGTGTATGCATTGCTGCAGACTCACGCACTACTAGTCCACAAGTGTCATATAGAGAAGGGAATAAAAACAAATCAGCTGCTGTGTATATACGTTTAAGACGCTCGCGGTCACATATATTTCCCAATAGCGTTACACGATGGCTCAAGCCCAATTGATTAATACGCTTACGTATCTCATGCACTGCATAGCCAGTACCAACCATAAAAAAGTAAAAAGGTTTATCTTTTATATGGACAAGTGAATCAAGAATAAAACCTATATTCTTTTCCCATATGTGTTGTCCTACATACAGAAGAATCGTTTCGTTTGGTGCCACACCTAGCTCATTACGCATAGCCTCTCGCATAACAGCAATTTGCTGCTTAGATGCATAGAAATCATTACCATTCTCCATTACCTCCACATGCCCTTTAAAACCATATTCTCGCAGAGTTTCCTCAACAGCAGGTAGGGGGATCCACACTTCATCTGCTTGTTCAAAGAAACGAATAATATGCTTTACCATCATATCCACAATAGGCTTACAGTGTACATTATGCTCAAAGTCTTGACGGTATTTGCTATGAAAAGTTGCTACAAGCGGTATGTTTTGTCTCTGGGTTATCTTACAAGCCAAAGTACCTGTTGTAAAAGGACAATGGGCATGTACCAAATCGAATTTCATCTTGCTACAATTGAGCATAAATGGAAGATCTAAAAAGGGCAAACCCAATCGATATGGCGGTCTAAATGGAATAGGGACAGATAGACAACGATGAATAGGATAAGAGGCAGAAGCTATCACTTCTTGCATATTGGGCGCATATGGAGTAATCACAGAAACATCATTTCCCTTCTCTTTCAGCCAATAGGCATAATTCTGCGCTGTGATAGCAACGCCATCTAAAACAGGGGGATAATTATCATTAAAAATTCCTATCATGCTTTTCCTTATATTTTTTAGCAGACAAAGGTACAATTTTTTTTTCGAATACACAAAAAATTGTCCTTTATTTTACAGCTTACATTGTCGTACTATTTTTTGACCTGTCTCCCACAAAGAGAGATGAATGCGCAAGATTTACAAGTCTTGTCATCTACACAAGGGGAAAAAGGTACTTCTAAATTCTTGATTTCTTCTATAAGTTGAAGAAGATGGTCAACAAACTCTTGTCTTATCTGTTTATCGAATACAATTGGTTCTTCCGATTTGGTAGAATGCACACATGTAGTAGTAGACGTATCAGATATACGACGTACAGCATAAACATAAGGCACAAGCGTAGGATATTGTTCAGAGATAGCCCAGCAATATAACATTGTTTGTAAAATTTGGCTCTTGCTTTTCTTGCGAGGAGAATAACCATCAACATCATTCGCTATTGAGACTCCAAAAACATCTTCCATCGACTTGTATTCCAAATCAGTATATCCTGTTTTATAATCGATAACACGCACTATTCCTGCCTTTAAGTCTATACGATCGATCTTGCCATTGATCGTAATGCCATTGGGTAATTGTCGCTCAAAAGGTTCTTCGGCTTTAATAAACTGAAATGGCGTATTGGCGTAATCATAATGCAAAATATTATTCACATATGTGCGCACCACTCGTTCGGCCAAAACATCACCATGAAGATCTTGCAAGGGTGTAAGCGTGCACCAAAACACATCATCATTAACCTGCTCGACTAGAGTCTGAACGATAGTAGCAGTAATATTTTTGCCTATAAAAGGCGTATATAATTGCTCCATTATTTCGTGCAGCACATTACCCAAAGTAAGATCGCTTACGGATATTTCTTCATTTATTTCAGGTTCCTTAATATGCTCTATATATTTATAATAGAATGACTTAGGGCATCGTAGATATGCCGATAATGCAGAAGCAGAAAGACGATTAAGCTGTTCTACACGTTGATCTTTCTCCACGGAAGGACAATCGGTATCACTCGTACGTGAATGTAGAGAATAAGTGATTGTTGTTCGCGGGATATCCAATTTGTACTGCCACAGCAGTTGGTAGAAATAGCGAGAGACCTCACCTGAATGTTGTTCGTCTGCAGTAGAGTTAGCAATAAACCATACATTCTTAGCATAAGAAAGCATGCGATAGAAGTTGTATGCAAAGATGGCATTTTGTCTGTCAGGTGTTGGCATATCAAATCCTACTCGCAGCAGGTATGGGATAAAACTATTTCCCCTAGAGTGACCAGGATATAGATCATCGTTGAAATCGGTGATAATGATATTATCAAAGTCCAATGCACGCGTTTCCAATACACCCATCACTTGTAATCCATCTAAAGGTTCTCCAGCATATGGAATACTTGATTCCAAGGTAAGCATATTGAGCAACTGATGAATATCTGACACCGTAAAGGCAATATCTGGATATACAGTCAGGGCAGTCTCAAGACGATCAAGTACATTGGTAAGTTGGTAAATAGCCTCGGATGTATTATTGTTGACCTGTGCATGCAAATAGTCGCGCATTTGTACGATAAAGTCCATAGGTTTTTCTGGCATAGGTTGCAAAAATTGCTCTGGATACGCTATCGGCATATAAAGCGACGTTGCACGAAGCGGATAGCCCATTGTCACATTGATTTTACCGACCGACTCAGGAAAGGCATTCAACAGTGGTATTAATAACTGCTCATCGGGTAATACGACAGCAGTACGTGTAAGATCCTGACAATCATCTAAAATAATCTCCGACAATATGCGATGCACTTCATGTACTTCGCCCACAGTAGAAGGCACAGAGACGAGGGTGATATTGGACGGCGTTCCGCCTATTGGATATTGGACGCCCGTTGGACTATTGGGTAAGGGGTAATGGGAGCGGAAGAGGCGCAGATTCTCCTCCATAAACATAGAGGCCTTATTTTGAGAATCACGCAGATATGGACTATCGTAGTCGAAATAGAAATCTGCCTTCTCCATATCTTGTAAACGCAGCATCAATTCACGTTCAGAGGTAGTCAAGGCATTAAAGCCTATAAATACATATTGCTCACGAAAACGTCCAATTGGAATCTTATCCCAGTTAGCCAACACCTCTCGATGAAGCATACCCTCGTATGCCAAACCGTCCTGCATCAAGCTGCAACGCAGAGCAGTATATAATGGATATAACAAATCCCAAGTATGCAGAAAACGCTGGTGTAATTCGCTATTAGGATGTTGATAATCGGATTCTTGAAATTCTCTCCAGAATTTTGACAACGCTTCACGCTGATTATCTGTGAGGTACGAGAATCTCTCCTCAATATCATGCAAATCTTTGATATATGAAAACAATGCCTCAACATGCTGTACCAAATGATTATCAATCTCAGAAAAATCGGTAATCATCATCTTACCCCAATAAATAAAATGATCGAGCGATTCGGCATTAGGATGCATTTGTTGATACTGGCTGTAGAGGCGCAACAGCAATGTAAGTTGGTCTGTAACCTGCAAGTCAGAGAGTTCTGCAAAGCACTCATTGATCGTCATCACACGAGGGGCCAATATCGGGCGAGTAATATACTGCGAAAGATATTTGTGGAAGAATAGCCCAGCACGGTGGTTAGGAAAAACAAAGGTATAACGATGTAAGTCATCTCCTACCTCGCGTACAAAGGTTTGTGCTATGGAATGTAGTTTACTTCTCATCGTGATCAAGGAATGGCAATATTCGCAATATCAATCGTTTTACTCGTGTAACGATCGACCATGTTGTACTTGCTGGAGGTATCTCTGATAATAATGTATCTATATCAGGTCCACCAGTCTGCTGTTCTGGATACACCACCATAGAACTAAAGTCTGTGAAATATTCACTTAACATTGCAGGTATCTGCTCAAAGAGTGGATTATAACTGGCTGTTGATTTGCGTGAAGATAGTAGTACCAGCATATCATTTTCCACTATCGTTTGAGACAAGACGTCTATATCTTCCCATCCGTCCATAGTACGAAAAGAAGCACGTAGGTACTTGCCTTGACGGCGACACATCGCTTGTAGAGCTACTTGCGTATCGGGGTGTGCATAGAACACGACTTTGGCTCCCAATTCGGCCGATAAACGACGAACTAAACCAAAGCAAGTGATAAAGTCGCGCTCTTTTTCCGCATAACGAGGTACTGCCACTATTAGACGATTGATTGTATTGATGGGCTGCGCCTCGTTGTAAACTATCACTGATTTACTCGTATGCTCTACCATATCTGATACCTCGTGCCAATCTTCGGATTGTGCAATCTCGATATTGTCTAGTGACGCCATCTCGCCTATCTCGCGCATGACCGGACGCAGATCCTTACCCACTGAAGTTAGCAACCAATAATCGTCTTCATGATCGGCTTCTAGTTTGGCACTTTCCTGCAACGCTATTTCCTTGGCTGCATGTTCAGTGATAAAGCTAGCAGTGGTACATAATACCAAGATCATCAAAACAGCAGCATTCAGCACCTCTTCTGGCAATACTCCCATTTGATAGGCAATAGTCACAATAGCCAATGTACCTGCAGCAGTGGCATGCGAAAGTCCAAAAATCATTTGTCTTTCATGCCTAGAGAATCGAAATACAGCTTGTGCAATAAATGCTGCAATACTCTTACCCAGAAGTTTAGTAACAATCATCACAACCGCAATAATAATTGTTGTCCAACTGCTCCAAAAGGCTTCTATATTAATCATCAAGCCAACACTAATCAAGAACAGTGGAACAAATACACTATTACCCAAAAAATTCACACGACTCATCAATGAAGAACGGTTAGGCAACAACCTATTGAGCGATACGCCACAAAGGAATGCGCCAAGGATACCTTCTAGACCTGCCAAATCGGCCAGAAGCGCACTACTCACAAGCATCAACATCACTACCATAAATTCCGATATGGGTTCACGGTAACGCTTGAAAAACATACGTGCCAAGCGAGGGAATAGCCACAATACACTCAGTAAGAAGATGATCAATAGTATTGCTTGAAGAATGTAATTAGTAGCTCCCAAAGTAGGTGTATAAACTCCTTCCACAATAGCTAACACACTAAGTGACAATGTAATGGCCCACATAGTAGCACCTACTGTGATATTCACCGCCATATTCTTCTGCACACCATAACGACTTACAATAGGATATGTCATCAGCGTATGACTACCATACATCGCACCGAGCAAGAAACTGGACATCCAATCATAATGCAAGATATAACGGCTAGTTGCAATACCCAATATCAAAGGAATAAAGAAGGTACACAATCCAAAAAATAAAGAACGATATTTGAATTGTTTAAAATCATTGATATCAATCTCGCTACCTGATTGGAACATGATATACAACATACCTAATGACCCCAAGATACGAATAGTAGAGGTCGAGCCCAAAACATTCAACACCGATGGTCCCATCACGATACCGGCTAAAATAAAACCCACAATACTAGGCACGTGTATCTTACGACACACGAGTGGTACGAACCAAATGATGCCAATAACCAGCGTTAATATCAATAATGCATTCATTGTCTCTAAATACTAAAACCTAAAGCCTAAACATACCTACCTGTCAAGCTAGTAGGATTTTTGCGAATTTCTTCCACAGTCCCTATTGCAACTACTGTACCCCCCTCGCGTCCCCCGTCAGGCCCCATATCGATGAGATGGTCACACGAGCGAATCACATCGGGATTATGCTCTATGATAATCACGGTATTACCCTTATCCACCAACTGTCTAAGTACCCCCATTAACACACGAACATCCTCAAAGTGCAAACCTGTGGTGGGTTCATCTAATATATACAAAGTCTTACCCGTACTAGGGCGAGCCAGTTCTGTGGCAAGTTTCACACGCTGACTCTCACCTCCTGACAATGTAGTGGATGATTGACCTAACTTGATATACCCCAAACCAACATCCTGCAAGGTTTTGATTTTCTTTAAGATATTCGGTTGACTCTCAAAAAACTCTACTGCTTGGTTGATTGTCATATCCAATACATCGGCAATCGATTTGCCCTTAAAGCGAGCCTCCAACGTTTCGCGATTATAGCGTTGTCCGCCACACACCTGGCATGGCACATACACATTCGGTAGGAAGTGCATTTGGATGGTCTTATAACCATTGCCGCTACACTCCTCACAGCGGCCACCCGAGTTGTTAAACGAGAAGCGGCCCGCTTTCCACGAGCGAATCTTACTCTCTGGCAGTTGCGCAAAGAGATTGCGAATATCCGTAAACACGCCTGTATAGGTGGCAGGATTACTGCGTGGAGTACGACCAATAGGGGATTGGTCCACACCAATCACCTTGTCGATATGCTCAACACCCTCTATGCTGTCATAAGCCAATGGCGCTTGTAGGCTGCGGTAGAAGTGCTGACTCAAAATAGGATAAAGCGTTTGGTTAATGAGGGTAGATTTACCACTACCCGACACACCCGTTACTGCAATCATCTTTCCTAGTGGGAAAGAGACATCTACACTCTTTAGGTTGTTTCCGCGGCAGCCGCGCAACGTAATACTATTAGGCGATGAGGCGAGAGGCGATGAGGCGAGAGGCAAGGTAGCGGAGAGTTCTCCGCGAAGATACTTCGCTGTCAGCGTATCAGCTTTCAGCAGTTCTGCTGGCGTACCACTAAACACAATATGTCCACCCAAACGACCTGCCTTAGGACCTATGTCAATAATATAATCCGCTTGACGCATCATATCCTCATCGTGCTCTACCACGATCACGGAGTTGCCCATATCTCGCAGTTGTTTCAGCGAGTCGATCAAACGTTGATTATCTCGTTGGTGCAAGCCAATACTTGGCTCGTCGAGGATATAGAGAACATTGACCAGTTTACTTCCCACTTGTGTTGCCAAGCGAATACGCTGGTTCTCACCACCCGATAGACTGTCTGATGAGCGAGAAAGGGAAAGGTATGATAGTCCTACGCTAAGCATAAAGCCTAAACGGGATATGATTTCTTTGATAATTGGTTCAGCTATCGCGCGTTGCTTGTTGCTTAACTTAGCAGGCACATTCATTAACCACGCTCTGAGGTCAGTAATATCCATCGCCGAGAGTTCGGCGATATTCTTATCCGCCATGCGGAAACTCAAGGCTTCACGACTAAGACGCTGACCTTTACAAGTAGGGCACTCGCACCATACCTCTTCTTTCTCCTCCTTCTCATCGTCAGGCTGTTGTACATACTCCAACATGCGTGTGTACCAATTCTCATCATCACGGATAATATTGTCTAATTCTCCGTCATTAACCGTTTCGCCGATATTAACCGATTTCACTCGGCCAAGTCCTCTACATGTAGGGCACCAACCCTGTGGTGAGTTGAACGAGAATGTATGTGGCGCAGGTTCGGCATAACTCATGCCCGTAGTTGGACACATCAGGTGACGAGAGAAGTAACGTATTACATCGCCTCTCACCTCATCACCTTCTCGCCTCATCGCCTGTGCGCCATGCGCACAAATCGCCATCACTCCGTCACCCATACGCATGGCTTGATCCACCGATGCACGAAGGCGTTTTAGGTCTTCTTCATCGCTTTCTGTCTTGAGTTTGAGGCGGTCGACCACCGCTTCAATAGTGTGGTTTTTATAGCGGTCCAACTTCATGCCAGAGTATATTTCCTGCACTTCGCCATCCACACGCACATGCAAGAATCCTTTACGACGAATGGTCTCAAAGAGTTCTTTGTAGTGACCTTTGCGGTTGTTGACCATAGGAGCTAGGATCAGCACTTTTTGTCCAGCATACGTACGGAGAATAAGATCCAGTATTTGGTCATCAGTATATTGCACCATTTTCTCGCCTGTGGCATAAGAGTAGGCATCAGCGGCACGCGCGAAGAGAAGGCGCAGAAAATCATACACTTCTGTGACTGTGCCTACAGTAGAGCGAGGATTACGAGATGTTGTCTTCTGGTCGATGCTTATAACAGGTGAGAGTCCTGTTATCTTGTCCACATCAGGGCGTTGCATTGTACCAATATATCCACGCGCATATGAGGAGAAGGTCTCCATATAGCGGCGTTGACCTTCGGCAAAGATAGTATCAAAGGCAAGGGACGATTTACCACTACCCGACAAACCCGTGATGACCACGAGTTTATCTCGTGGGATACGCACATCCACATTCTTTAAATTATGAACGCGCGCGCCAGTGATGAGTATGTCATTACCTTGGTTTGTCATAGTGCAAATACCTTTGCGCTGCAAAGGTACAAAAAAAATAGGACATATGCAAGAAAAATGCGTAAAGGGCGTATTTTTCAAGATACTTCGCTAGAAATTGTAGGTTAGAGGTCAAGGGCGAGACTTAGCTTCTGCTTCGTAAACTGCAAAAGGGAATATCAAGCAAGCTGTTCCGTCCATAGTAGGTTCGTTGGTAGAATAGTCATTCGTGGAGTCGTGATAGACCATCACATCAGGTTGGTAGCGCATATAATTGATACCACCTTCCATATTCACACCACGCAGACTATTGAAGATGCCTTGATACACGGGACCATCCACCAATCCACCTGTTGTATTACCAATCTTCTCGCTAATCATAAACGAGTGAGGCTGAGTAGGATAGCACTTGGCTCCAGGCAATTCCACGATCATACATACACCCCATGGATTGCAGCCTAGTAGCCAATCGCGCAACGATGATTCCATATCAATATAAGTTGAGTCATTGGTCAATTGACGATACAAGATACATTGGGTCAACATAGCCGTAGTGAGGTTATTGGAGCACCAGATAGATGGTACGCCATACAAGAAAGCTTGCTGCACAGGTTCCCCATGAATGGCACGCTGATAGACCGTATCAATACCCCTTTTCAAATAAGCCACAAACTCCTCCCGAGAACGATTCTTACCCTCTTTAGCCAAACGATAGTGACCGATATTCATAAAAGGATACCATTGGTAATGGCGAGCCGTATCGCTGCCCATCCAAGGGGTAGTAGGCTCTTTTCTACCATAGGAAACAGCCTCTTTGAGATAGGACTTATTCTTCGTCTTGCGATACAACTCGTATGCGCCTAACTCCATATCATCCACCCAGTTAGTCTCTTCATAGATATAGGGCGAACGAACAGAAGCCGTCTGACTAAACCCCGGTTTACGAACGCCCAATTCGTAGGCATCTTCGGCTTTCTCTCCAATACGCGCTGCCAGTTCCGGATAGTATGGTGCCAGGACCTTGCTACCCAACGCAAAACAGGACGCATACTTGCCCACGATAGACGAAGTACCTGTCGAAATATTCATGCCCTTACCTTGTACCTGCGGCTCGCCCGTAACAAAATAGACAGGACGACCATTGTTCACGCCCCAGCCATAATCCGCTTGGTCATCTTTTGGGAAACGCATGCCTATATGGTCACGGTCGTCTGCCAATTGATTATAGAACTCCCCGGGTTCAGGATTCATACGGTCCAACCAATCCAATCCCCAGTGAATCTCATCCACAATATCAGGAATACCATTCGCCCCAGGTGTGCCATTGGTCTGGTACCTATCGCCAAACAACTCGGGATATTGTTCATATGCCAACATCATCTGATAAATCGCATTGGCAGTAGTCGTAGCATATTGCAAGCAGTCACTCGCGTCGTGCCAGCCACCACGCACATCAATATGTTGCCCTGTTTTGGTTGGGTGGTAAATGATATACCCATCTTTCTGGTGGCAACTATCGCCCGTAAATGGATTCCATCCGCAGCGTTGCTGACGCATATAGTTTAGAGGAAAATCTGCCAAACCATCATATACATGCTTGCTAATGAGAAAACTATCCGACACAGCCTCGCCTATCTTCAATTGATGCCATCCCTCCTCTTTGAGGTCCGAGAAATCATAGCGGGTATATTCCCATCGCCCACTATCACCCGTCATGATGATAGCAAACTTCTTTGCTTCAGGCAGATAGCCTATCTGCGACACACGAATAATCTGTTCAGCCATGGCCAAACTACTGATGCATAAAACGCAAAGGAATAATTTCAAACGCATAGTGGAAATGTTATAGTTGTAATAGGTAGAAAAAGCTTTCGTGTGCCGTAGATTGTGGTGAAATGTTTGTAGTAAAAGTTGTTCCTTTATATTTCTAGCAGGTACTTATTCTATTTCCAATTGTTTGCGTTCACGCATGATCTCCTGTTGCAGAACCTCTGGCGTTGGCAACTCTAATAGATATTTAGAGGCAAAGATTTGACGATGCTCTGCTAAAACTGAATATTTTACAACCGCCTCATTCTTGTCGGAACATAGAATCAAGCCCAAAGTAGGATTATCGTCTGTATGTTTATACAAATCATCAAACATACGAATATAACTATCCATTTGCCCTACATCTTGATGCGTTAATTTACCCAACTTAAGGTCAATCAAAACATGACACTTCAATATGGAATGGTAGAATACTAAATCCACATAAAAATCTTCCTCTTCATAACGCATCAATTTTTGTCGTGCCACAAAACAAAAGCCCTTGCCCAATTCTAATAAGAAAGATTGCAAATTATTGATAAGTGATTTCTCAATATCTGTTTCATGCAAAGCGGGGTAATTCTTTAAGTTTAGAAACTCTAGCACATAAGGGTCATGAATGAATTCTTGTGGGGCTAATTGTGCGAGGTTATTTTCTGCCTCTTTGCGTACTGATAATGTGTCTGTACTATTTAATAGACGTTCATAATACAAGACAGAAATTTGGCGATCCAACTGTCGAGATGACCATGTTTGCTCCGCAGCTTCGTTCATATACCACAAGCGTGCTTGCTCGTTTTGTACACGAATCAATAAGCGATAATGTGTCCAAGTCAATTCGGGGCGCAATGCGTCCCATTTTGGGAATACTAAATAGAATTGGCGTATACGGCGTAATTCTCTCTCATCAAAACCTTTCCCGAACTCGTCTGTTAGGCGTTTTGCCAGATCTGCTAATATAGCTTTACCATATTCAGCTCGTGTATTGCCCTTTTGTTCATCTTCAACGATCAGACGACCAACATTCCAATATGCAGTTACCATAGCAAAATTAACTGCTTTGTAAGCTGTTCGGCGTGCAGTAACAAGTACTTCGCGAATTTCTGCGAATAGGTGACTCGAGTTTGAAAGTGTTTGATTAGATTTATCGATCTCGCTCATCATTGTATAATTTTGTTAATTACCCTGCAAAGGTACAGAAAAATTTGCAGATATGCAAGTTATAACTTGCGAAATGGTGATTTATTGGTGAGATTTGTATAAGAAGTCACTTCTTCATTTTTGGGGAATAGGCGTGCTGCAAGTTAGGCGACCACCATAGGAGATCTGTGGGACTTCTATTGGCTTTCGGTGGTTTTCTATAAACGTGTTTCTATAATAATGCTGCAAAAATCTTCGGCACGGAAGGGGTTTTGTGCCGAAGATTGGAGATTCAGGAGAGGAAAAGGGTATATGTAACACGCGGGAAATGTAGTGTTTACTAGGCTTTCCGCGTGAGTGTATTTTTTTTGAAAAAAGTTTTCGCGTGCCGAAAGTTGTGCCGAAGAAATTACCTGCCTTTTGTATACCCTTAGTATACCTTTGGTATAGGATTGGAATTGCTTCCTCTAGCGCAAAGGTAGTGCAAGGGTAGCGGATTTAACTACTTAAGAAAACCTATTGAATCTATGTCGTGTGCAAGTTGAATAGAGAATTCGCGAGCTCCAATGTAATTCAAATGTGTTGCATCAATAAAGAATGTAGAATCATAATTCATTGGTAAAGAGCGATAATCTAATATTGGCACATTATACTTTTGACTTAATCCCCGATAAGTTGACATTATAGTGTCAAAGTTTTTTGACATATTCTCTTGAGCTACATAATAAACAGGGGAATACACCATAACAGCATTTGTTCCATCTAATTCTGCATGTTGCATAAGTTTTTCGAAAGCGATTAATGTACTATCATATATGGAACATTTTATCTCTCCATCAGTTAACAACAAATGTCTCATGTTTGTACCATTAAATGTGCCAATATTTTTAGTCCATCCTTTATGTTGTGTACCATCAATATGGTATATCCCAAAATAATCAAGCACCCCCAGTCCTACATATTTATAATTTCCTCGGTATCGCCACATAGGGATATATTTATCCATCCAAGTAAAATAATGTAAATCTAAAATTTCTTGAACTAATGTATCATGAATATAAGGAAAATATTGATATCGTTCAAATCCTAATGTTCCAGAACCTAATTCAATGTGGTCTATATTTAGTATTAACAATTTGGGAGCGGGATTATTTCTTCGATAAATACGATAACGCAAATCACTAATTATATATGTTTGTCCCGAAACGCTTATATTTCTACTATTGCAACATAAAACAGAATCTAAATATAGTGGATTATATGCACATGCTCCTCTTGAATTTCCTAATATTAGTATGTCATTATTCAATGTATCATGCATAATTGTATTAAGTGTTTCTAAGTGGTTTTTAGGAACACATTGCAACCCTCTACTAGTTATTATATCCATTATTGTAGCTAGCAAGTATGCAACCACAACAAATAACATTAATCGCAACAAAAACTTTTTCATAGGCATTAGAATTGGAAGTAAATAAATGATTCTGTTTGCGTTGTAAATAACAATATCATCCCTATTAGAAGTATGTAGCAAATCCATTTTTGCCAAGTCGTCCATGTTATATTGTATAATCCGTGACTCATGGATCGATTCTTCCATTCAAAAATCAACATAATACCAATCAATAACGGTATGGGTAAAAAATAAGTAGGACTAACAATGAATGGAATAGTGAATAATGAATTGTTGAATATCTTTATTATTATCTCTCCTAATTGTGTTATGTTTTCTGCTCTAAAAATAATCCAACCAAAGACTACTAACGTAAAGGTTACGAGCATTTGGAGAGATTCTTTGAGAGTTGGAAAGAGTTTCGTTTTCGTAGTGCCATCGGGCAAGGTGGTAGTTGCGACTGTATCGCGATAGCGTCGATTCTTGTTCATTAAGAGCAATGGCACAAATAATAAAGCGTGGTATGCTCCCCACAATAAGAATGTCCAATTGGCTCCGTGCCAGAAACCCGATAGCAAGAAGATTATAAATGTATTTCGGACTGCGATACACTTTGTGTATGCAGCAGGCGATGAAGCAAAAAGGCGATGAGGTTTTGAAATGTCTGGACGTGAGCCTCCGAGCGGGATATAGACATAATCACGGAACCAGGTAGTTAGCGAGATATGCCAACGACGCCAGAACTCGGCTATATCGCGAGAGAAGTATGGCACATTGAAGTTGCGCATCAGTTTAATACCAAACAATTTAGCCGTACCGATAGCTATATCAGAATATCCCGAGAAGTCACCATAGATTTGGAAAGTGAATAAGATTGCAGCTAGTAGCAATGTACTACCCGAATGACTTCCAAGGTCTGCAAATACTTGATCTACATAGGTTGCGCAATTGTCTGCCACAACAATCTTCTTGAATAAGCCCCACAAGATTTGTCGCATACCGTCCACAGCTTGGGCATAATCAAAGGTACGCTTCTTTTGGAATTGTGGCAAGAGGTTTGTTGCGCGCTCAATAGGACCCGCAACCAACTGAGGGAAGAAACTCAAGAAAGCTGTAAAAGCAACAATATCGTGGCAGGGGGCTATCTGCTTGCGATAGACATCTATGGAGTACGATAGAGCTTGGAAGGTATAGAAGCTAATACCTACAGGCAGAATTAAGTGAAGCAACAGAAAATCCGACTCAATACCAAATAGTTGTGCAAACTCTCGGGCAAAGAAGTCATAGTATTTATATACGCCCAAGATGCCGAGATTGACTATGATATTGGTAATAATGACGGCTTTTTTACCTCGTTGCGTAGGTGCTTTTTCAATACCAATACCACTTAGGAACGAGAGGACAGTTGTGATAGCGATAAGTATTAGGAATCTCCAATCCCACCAGCCATAGAAGATATAGCTTGCAATAACAATAAATAGGTTTTGCAGCAATAGTTGGTGCTTGCACTTGCTGAGGGCATAGTCAAAGACAAACCAATAGAGGAGAAAGACTATTGGGAGAAAGATTGCGAACTCAAATGAGTTGAATAGCATGTCATCTTTTTTGCGGTTGGCACCAAACCTGCAATTTTAACCACAAAAAAAGCGTGGTACCTTACTCTTTGCTTATTCTCTCTCTTGAGGTTCCGGAATGACCCTACTAACAAGAATAAGCAAGTAACGCCCACGCCGAATATGAAATGCCACCAAACAGAACAGTCCACAGGGGACGCTCTGCGGCGGGATATACATATCCCAACGGGCGTTTACTGCCTTCTTGTTTTGGGTTAGTGAAATTTTCCGGATTTCAAGAGACCAAAACAAGCGCTAATAAACGCTTTTTAATTATGTCCGCCTAGTCAATACGACTTTGCGACTGCAAAGGTACAGAATTATTTTGGATTGAGCAAGATTTTTGCAATTTAATTGTAAAAATAATCGTTAGAGCCATTTAGGCGAGATAAGAAATAAAATTGCCATTTATGCAAATTTAAATTTGCATAAATGGCAATATGTTTTGTTGCTTATAATGCTATATTAAATATGCCTTGCTAGCATTTGTAAAAAGATATTCCAATGTCTTCATAGTCTAGTTTACTCGATGGTATTAGTTAGCCATTCTGCAAAATCAATAATTTGGATTCTTTGGTAATTATATTGAGGTACGCGAGTTGTGTATATGCCTGTTTTTATAGATTATTCACTTTCCAAATCGTGATTTTTTTATGATTTGGAAAGCAATTTCGGGTGCAATGGTAGTGATATCCTAATATGGTTCGTCAAGCACCCCATAATGCCGCAAGCGAGCGTCATCGGGATAAACAAAGAAAGGAAACATTTTTAGGAAATTAGTCAACCTTTTTAGGATAGGAGTCAACTTTTTCAGGAACAGAGGAAACCTTTTTAGGGAGCCAATCTTAACAAATAGCACTTTTTGTAGGTGGGGAGTTGAGTCGGAGTTCTCTCGGTCTTCTCTCGCTCGTCGGTCGGTAAAATTAGGCAAGATATAAGAGAACTAAAAGAAACGTCAATCTTAATAAAACGCACATTTTGTAATTTGGCGTTCTTTGGTTCATCCTTGGTCTTTGACACGGAGTATATATATAAGGTACAAGGGAAAGAAATCTTAACAAAAGGGATAAACTATGAGTGATAAGTGATGAGTAGAAGGCGTAGAGCGTAGAGTGTAGGGTGTAAAGTGTAGAGGCGAGAAAATAACAAGAGGTGTGCAGAGGCACACCTCCTTATTATATACAGCGATAACCGATGTTCGATTATCGTTTCCCGAAAGGGATTAGTCTTTGAATTTTGCGCAGAGGAACTCGCGGTTGAGGCGAGCGATGTTGCTGATGCTTACGCACTTGGGGCACTCGGCCTCGCAGGCACGGGTGTTGGTGCAGTTACCGAAGCCGAGCTCATCCATGCGGGCAAGCATAGCCTTGGCGCGGCGGGCTGCCTCTACCTTACCCTGGGGAAGGAGGGCGAGCTGGCTCACCTTGGCTGATACGAAGAGCATGGCCGAACCGTTCTTACAAGCAGCTACGCAGGCACCGCAACCGATACATGCAGCAGCGTCCATAGCCTCGTCGGCGATGGGCTTGGCGATGGGTATAGCGTTGGCATCGGGGATACCGCCGGTGTTTACCGACACGTAACCGCCAGCCTGCATGATCTTGTCATAAGCAGAGCGGTCTACCATCAAGTCGCGAATCACGGGGAAGCCAGCCGAGCGCCAGGGCTCTACGGTGATGGTGTCGCCATCCTTGAAGCGGCGCATGTAGATCTGGCAGGTGGTAGCACCTGTAGCGGGGCCGTGGGGGTGACCATTGATGTAGAGTGAGCACATACCGCAGATACCTTCACGACAGTCGTGGTCGAAGGCAATGGGTTCCTTGTTCTCGTTTACCAACTGCTCGTTGAGGATGTCGAGCATCTCGAGGAAAGAGGTATCGCCGGGGATATCTTTCATCTGGTAGGTTTCAAATGCGCCCTTCTCCTTAGGACCTCTCTGGCGCCAAACCTTAAGTGTGAAACTTATATTCTTGTCCATATTGATTTGAGTTTTTTAGTTTTTTAGTTTTTTAGTTTGCCAAATTGAGTTTTAAAGTTCTTGAGTTTTTTAGTTTTGAGTTTTTGGGTTTTTAAGTTTGTTGATTGAGTCCCGGATGGCACCTTACAAACTCAAAAACTTACAAACTCACAAACTTATCTATTTCTGTCCAGGCCGTTTTTCCTTCTATATATTAAAGACCTTATCATTTTGCTGACTTCGTCATTCTGCTCTCTGGCTTCATCAAAAGACTTGTCGTTGATGTAAGACAGTTCGCGTGAAATGACCAACTGTGTGTCCAGCTCATTCGAGGAGCCTAACGCCACATAGAGAAATTGAATCAGTTCCTTATCAGAAGACCGTCCATAACCTTCAGCGATATTGGATGGTATAGAGACCGAGCATCTGCGCATCTGATTGGTCAAACCGAACCGTTCATCAGCAGGAAAGGTGGCGGTAAGCTCATAGATGGCTTTTGCCAAAGCTATGCCCTTTTCCCAAACTGCCAAGTCTCTATAACTGCCCATTGCAAACTCAAAAACTTATTAACTTACAAACTTAAAACTTAAGATTTATAGTTACGTGTCTGTACCTTGATGTACTCATAGTTGAGCGGCTCCTTGAGGAGTTCAGGCTTCTTGCCCTCACCCTCGTACTTCCAGCAAGCAACGTATGAGAACTCATCGTCGCGGCGCAGTGCCTCGCCTTCGGGTGTCTGGTACTCTTCACGGAAGTGGCCACCGCATGACTCCTCGCGGTTGAGCGCGTCGTAAGCCATGAGTTTGCCGGTCTCGATGAAGTCCCACAGACGGAGTGCCTTCTCCAGCTCGATGTTGAGTGAGTTGGCCTCGCCAGGAATGCGGAGGTCGCTCCAGAATACCTTCTCGAGGGCTGTAATCTTCTCGATAGCGGTCTTGAGCGATGCGTCGGTACGAGCCATACCCACGAAGTCCCACATGATGTGGCCGAGCTCCTTGTGGATAGAGTCTACAGAGCGTGTACCCTTGATAGCCATGAGCTTGTCGATCTTGGCCTGTACCTCCTTCTCGGCTTGCTCGAACTCGGGCAGGTCGGTAGAGAAGCGG
Organism: Paludibacteraceae bacterium; assembly: GCA_045577965.1. GTDB lineage: Bacteria > Bacteroidota > Bacteroidia > Bacteroidales > Paludibacteraceae > Colicola. The sequence continues at coordinate 1,416 of JAZNJI010000017.1, read as the reverse complement.
GGCACCTGGATCTGGTCGCTGAGGTAGTTCTGAATAGTATAGGGGAGCACGAAGTAACCGTCGGCCAAGCCCTGCATGAGGGCAGAGGCGCCGAGGCGGTTGGCACCGTGGTCAGAGAAGTTGGCCTCACCGATGGCAAACAAGCCGGGGATAGAGGTCTGCAACTCGTAGTCAACCCAGATACCACCCATGGTGTAGTGGATGGCGGGGAAGATCATCATAGGAGTCTTGTAGGGGTTCTCGTCGGTGATCTCCTCATACATGTCGAAGAGGTTACCGTAGCGGGCACGTACTACATCCTCGCCCAGACGCTCGATGGCGTACTTGAAGTCGAGGAATACGGCCAGACCCGTATTGTTCACACCGAAGCCGGCATCGCAACGCTCCTTGGCAGCACGTGAAGCCACATCGCGGGGAACGAGGTTACCGAAGGCGGGATAGCGGCGCTCGAGGTAGAAGTCGCGATCCTCATCAGGGATGTCGTTGGGCTTCTTGGTACCTGCCTGCAGGGCCTTGGCATCCTCAAGCTTCTTGGGCACCCAGATGCGGCCGTCGTTACGGAGCGACTCAGACATCAAGGTCAGCTTTGACTGCTTGTCACCATGTACGGGAATACAGGTGGGGTGGATCTGTGCGAAGGCGGGGTTAGCGAAGTAAGCACCCTTGCGGTAGCACTGCATGGCAGCCGAACCGTTGCTACCCATAGCGTTGGTAGAGAGGAAGAAGGTGTTGCCATAACCGCCGGTACCGATAACTACGGCGTGGGCTGAGAAGCGCTCGATCTTACCTGTCACGAGGTTGCGTGCGATGATACCACGTGCACGGCCATCAATGATAACGAGGTCGAGCATCTCGTAGCGGGTGTAGAGCTCTACGTTGCCCAGCTCTACCTGACGACTCAGTGCAGAGTAAGCACCGAGGAGGAGCTGCTGACCGGTTTGGCCGCGGGCATAGAACGTACGGGATACCTGAGCACCACCGAATGAACGGTTGTCGAGCAAGCCACCGTATTCGCGAGCGAAGGGAACACCCTGTGCTACGCACTGGTCGATGATGGCGTTTGACACCTCGGCGAGGCGGTATACGTTAGCCTCACGTGCACGGTAGTCACCACCCTTGATGGTATCGTAGAAGAGACGGTATACAGAGTCACCGTCGTTCTGATAGTTCTTAGCAGCATTGATACCGCCCTGTGCAGCGATAGAGTGTGCACGGCGCGGAGAGTCCTGGATGCAGAAGTTCTTCACCTTGAAGCCCATAGCGCCGAGCGAAGCGGCAGCAGAGGCTCCAGCCAAACCTGTACCCACAACGATAACATCGAGCTTACGCTTGTTGGCGGGGTTCACCAACTTCTGATGTGCCTTGTAATTGGTCCATTTTTCTGCCAATGGGCCTTCAGGAATTTTTGAATCTATT
>JAZNJI010000016.1:0-2824 GCA_045577965.1 Paludibacteraceae bacterium | reverse complement strand
CTGCGCCAACTCTAAGTTGTTCCAATTACATGCTGCCCATATCAGCCAGCCAAGAAAACAGAATGTCATCCATTGAACATTGTTTTTCAAAAGAAATAATCCAAACTTTTTCATACTGTATATGTTTTTTTGTTTACGGCTGCAAAGGTAGTGCTTTTTCGGAATATATGCAAGAAAATGGCGAAAAAGTCGCCATTTTTAGTTTAGAGGATGCTCGCGTGGCGAACTACAGTTTAAGAGCACCCCATAACGCCACGAGCGTTATCGGGGACCCCGCTGAGGTTAGAGGCAAGATTATTTGCCAGACCACTGGCAAAGGCAAAACAGGTGGCGGGAGAGAGATATCAACAACACAAACAACATAATCGAAGGATTTACTTGCGGACGGAACCGCAAGGCTATACTGGTAGCGGGGAACAATGTATCCGAATGTGATTCGGGATAAGGGAGAAAGATCATAGATATAACACGCGGGAAGTGTAGTGTTTACTAAGCTTCCCGCGTGAGTGTATTTTTTAGAAAAAAGTTTTCGAGTGCAAATTCTTATTTGAGAATGAATTTGCAGTTGGGATAGTTAGAGCAACCATAGAAGCGACCATACTTTCCATTTCTCAAAATAAGAGTACCACCACAACGAGGACAAATGCCGTTGTCTATTTTCAGTTGGCGTTCTCTTTGATTGTCACGAATCTGTCGATTATGGTTTCTTCGTGATTCTTTTGTGTCTAAATGTTCGGATTGCAGTACACTAACAATTTGATTGACTTGCTCAATTGTTAATTGTGGCGTATTATACAATTTGATAGCTTTTTTAATTTGGTTATAATAAATAATATGGCACTCTGTAGAGTTTGGCAACACATTTGCTCGTGGTGAAAATGCAACAATTGAGTAAATATTGCTTTGTATTCGCAATGTGTTTAAGTATCTACCTATAGCTTTGACATGTACTTTATTTTGTCGGATAGGATTGGGCATGGAATACTTATTCCCCCAGACATTTTGTGTCCATGTTTCTGCATCTTGACCACCATAGATTATTCCTTTGTAGTTTTTCGTTTCTATTACAAATATGCCATAGATTGAAACAACCACATGGTCTATTTGCGTTGTCCCATAAGAAGTAGGTAATAATAAATCGTTGAGAATTACATATTGTTCTTTAGGCAACGTTGCCAAACGCCGAGCAACACTCCTCTCTCCTGCTGCACCCTTATTATAGAATGCAGCATAGAAGAGAAGAAGTAGAAATACGACTATTCCAACAATACCACCTAAAATTGATAGTATCATTATTTATCTACGATTTCAATGATAGGAACAGTTTTGTAATCTTCGGATTTAGTTTGGTATTTATATATACCTGTTTGGCGAACGACTTTTCCTTTGGGTACTTTTATTATTTCATCATCATAATAATATTTCCCATCGTAGTTCCTTATCATATATACAGGACCTGTATAGTATATGTTATCACCAAACAATCCCGTTTCTGGTCCATTGACTAATGCTGCATTTTCTGCAATGACTTGGAATACTTCAAATGATTTTCCTGAAATAATTTCTCCTGGTTCTTCAAAATTTGTAACTCCAGTTATTGCACTTGAATTTTGTGCTAGCCCAATAATTAAAAGAATAACAAAGGTTACAACAACACCTGTTGCAAAACCTCCTAAAAAGACTCCTGTTTTTTTCATGATTGTATAATATTATGAGTTAAATAAAATCTTAGTTTATAAATCATCCATAGCTGCTGCTCGTGTCTCTATTGAATTTACTTTATCTTGGTACTTTAAAATAACAAGACCTTCACCATAGTTATTAGATTTATTGATAGACAATTCAATAAATCCCAAATCTATTTCGAAAATGGAATAATATTTACACTTATCCAATATTACTTGAAGCATTCTTTCTCTATCATTCCTTATGGGATATGAAGACTGGAACTCTTCAACAACAATAGTTGGTTTGCCATATTTTTGAGATAACATTTCTTTTAGATTCGTGTAATTATTGTGCAAAAGGCTCCATGATTCATAACTTTGAAAAATGACAGCTATAGTACTTACTAAATCCATATTATCTAGTGTGCTAACTCCAATCTGACAGTTTTTATATCCTGCAAAATCACCTTGTAGAATAGTTACTCCATTATCCGAATAAAGGTATTCAAACCCTTTCTCTTGCATCTTCTCCGTATATTCTGCCAAAGTGCCGTCTATAGGTACTCCTTTGAATGTAAGATGCTCACTTTGAGCGTAGGCTGCTACAGACAATGCAGCGAGAATAATCAATACTAAATGTTTCATAATTCTAATATTTAATGAGTTAAACAAAAAGGCGCAGCTATCACCGCACATCTCTTGGCTCACCACAAGCCATCATCAAATACGGGAAGCCTGCGCCCATATGGAGCAGTCCCAATTTTGATGATTAGCTCGTTTCTTAAGTGGTGATTAGGAGATGATTGAGCAATATGTCGTTGTGTTTCATGGAAACACGCTGCAAAGGTAGTGAATTATTTTGAATTGAGCAAGAGTCGTGCAAATAAAAATGCCATTTATGCGAAAATTTTGCATGAATGGCAGGGGGCTTATAACGCTATATTAAATATGTCGGGCAACGGTATCGTTGCGGATTAACTATAAATTATAAGTGATGATTTATAAAGTAATTTTAGGGGGTTAGTATTATGAGTTATTTGTAGTTTTCTTGAATTATTTGCATCATCTCGGCTGGAGTAACAACAATAGGAGACTTAGGGAAATGCTTTACATTTCCAGTTACAACATAACCCTCTTCCTTAGAGAGTGCTACCTCA
>JAZNJI010000015.1:0-35732 GCA_045577965.1 Paludibacteraceae bacterium | reverse complement strand
TGGCTACGATCCGACTTCCTTTGTTGCCACGAGAAGGACCCATAAGCTCGGAAGCCTTGGTGAAGTCCTTAACGATTTGGTCGTACACCTCACCTACTTTAGCGCGAGTGATATTCTCGTTGCTGGTAGAAATATGCAAAGGTACACCAAGATTGTCGCGACCATGTGAATAAGGTTTCGCATAAAGGGTCACAAGATTGAGGTGCATGAGCGCACGCATGAAGTAAGCCTCACCGAGGAGTTGGTCTCCATCAGTGGATGTACCTTCATCGAAAGAAGTGATAACGGTGTTAGCCATATAGATTGCTTTGTAAGCAACCATCCAGAGTGTACCTACGTTTTTGAGGTTATCAGTCATCGCATACGCAGTAGCCTCGTAGAGAGGGTCGGTGGTATGTGAAGAAAGACAAGTGTTGTCTGCAGGGAACTCAGACATTTGGAAATAGTGGCGTGTGAAAGTATTACCACTGGCATATCCCAAGAAATCGATCTCGTCTTTGAGGAATGCATAGCAACCATCCATGATGTATGCTGCTCCAGCTTCATCTTGGAGCAATACATCGGAGTTAAGCTCATCAGATGGGAAGAAGTTGAGATCACAAGAAGTGAACATTACCCCTGCCACAAGAGCCATTATTAAAGCTATCTTTTTCATATTCTGAAAGTTTTTTAAAAGTTTTAAATGTTTCTAGAAGTTCTAGATTGTTTTTTAGAAGCTAATTTCTACACCAGCTTGGTAGGTGCGACCAACAGGATAGTTGCTTGAATACATACCAGCGAGGTTATATGTAGAAGTTTGCAGGGTGATCTCAGGGTCCATACCAGAGAACTTAGTAGCCGTCCAAAGGTTGTCAGCAGAGAGATATACGCGGCAACGTGTCATGTATGCCTTTTGGATCAACTTTTTAGGGAACTCATAACCAACGGTGAGGTTCTTGATACGGAAGTATGAACCATCCTCCAAGTAACGTGAGCTGATAGCATTTGAGTTCTTGTTACCATTGAGCATTGGTTTTGGGTGAGTAGCGATGTCGCCCTTCTTCTCCCAACGGCTCCAACCTTGGATAGAATTCTCAATAGAGAGTTGGTTGTAACCTACGTAAGCACCGTCAGCATCGGTAGATTGACGAGTGTAGTTGTAGATCTTGTTGCCATACATGAAGTTGGTATTCACATTTACGAAGATACCGTTCCAAGAAACTTGTGTATTCAAACCACCCGAGAAGAGAGGAGTAGCTTTGCCAACTACTGTAGCTTGGGTAGCGTTGTAGTCATTGGTTGTGGTCTTTAGACCATTCTCATCCAATACATATTCGCCCTCAGCATCTACAACATACCACAATGGATCACCGTTTTCTGGATCTACACCAGCCCACTCTTTCATGTACCAAGAGTAGATGTCTTGACCCTCTTTCACTTGTTGGCTCACAGAGCTTGCAGTTTGGAGGAATGCCTCGTGGTTAGGAAGTTCGGTCACGCGGTTCTTATTGAAGCCGATGTTGAAGCCGAGATCCCAAGACCATTTACCCTTGTTGATAATGTTAGCATCGATGCGATACTCAATACCTTGGTTGCGAACAGAACCAGCGTTCTTGGTAACCTCGTAGAAACCAGTAGATGGAGCTACAGGCACGTTGAGGAGCAAACCTGTGTTGTCGGTATTGTAGAGGTCAATAGACATATCAATGCGGTTGATGAATGTGAGGTCGATACCTACCGCAGCCATGTTAGCAGTCTCCCAGTGGAGGAGAGGGTTAGCCAGACGGCTTGGGGTGGCAGCCACTTGGTTTTGGTACAATGCGCTAAGTGCATAAGTAGCCAAATACTTGTAAGCAGGGATATTGTTGTTACCAGTGATACCATAGCTTGCGCGGAGTTTCAAGAATGAAACGATATCTTGGTCCTTCATGAAGTCCTCGTTAGAGATGAGCCAAGAAGCAGCTACCGATGGGAAGTAACCTACGCGGTTTTCAGGAGCGAAGATAGAACTTGCTTCAGCACGGAAAGTAGCGGTAACGAAGTAGCGTTTAGCATAATCGTATTGTGCTTGCACGAAAGCAGCCCAGCTGGCACCTGGCATCTCATAACCACTCACACCGAAAGGAGAAGTAGCATTGAGTGCGTCAACGCCGTTAGGCATACCAGTACCAGAAGCGGTAGTATATTCAGACTTCCATGTACCCCACTCCCAACCGAGCATACCATTTACGCTATGGTCATTCCATTGGTAAGAAGCCTTGAGGATATTGGTAGTACCAAAACTCTTGCTGATACCAATAGAGTTCTCCAAATAACCATTTGCGTAGCTGGAGTCGTACGCGCGTGGGTCAATATAAGAGGTAGATTTCCAGTAACCAGCGCCAAAGGTATTGGTGGTAGAGAAGTTCAACCAATCGGTGAAATGAACATTGAGTTGGAGCATTCCACTGAAGTCGAAGTTATTAGATGTGCTATAGTTATAATAGGTAGAGTTGAGTGAGTTCCAAGTATTTTGTGACCACCATGCTTTACCATTATCCGAACGTTTGCTATTATCCACATACAAGTATCTGCCAGTAGATTTACCCTCAGCATCGAGCTCGTATGGGTTATCCCAAGGCATTTTGTTGAAAGCATCGTCAAGCATTGTCCAAGAAGAAGGATAATCTACAGTTGACTTGGTGAAGTTCACCTTAGCTTTCATATCCAACCATTTGGTAATCTGTGCATTCATATTGAGGTTAGCACTGAACTTCTTCATACCAGTGGTGATAAGAGTACCTTGTTCATCGTAGTAGTTGAGACCAGCGTAGTAACCAACCTTCTCAGAACCACCCTTAACAGATACGTAGTAGTCTTGGATGATACCTGTACGGAAGAACTCATCTTGCCAGTTGTGGTTCTCATTTACAAGATCCTTTGGATACATTGCACTGAACACACCTTTAGAATAGAGTTGTTGGTGGAAGCCATAAAGTTCTTTAGCATCCATCATCTTGTAGTTTTGATAGAGGGCTTGCTTAGCACCAGCAGTAGCTTTTACGTCCACGGTGATTTTCTCGTTTTTCTTACCAGACTTGGTAGTAACAACGATGACACCACCCGCAGCAGCAGCACCGTAGATACCAGTAGCACCAGCATCCTTGAGGACAGAGATAGTCTCTACATCTTGAGGACTGAAAGAGCCACCCATCACACCGTCAACCACATAAACTGGGGCACTTGAAGCTGTAATAGATCCCGTACCACGGATACGGATTTCAGCCGCATCACCAGGTTGACCACCAGCGTTGGTGATTTGCACACCAGCCACCTTACCTTGAAGCATATTACCAATATCCGAAGAGGTAACGTCGGTCAATGCTTCGTTGGAAACTGTAACGACAGCAGAAGATAACTCTGCTTTCTTGAGAGAAGAGTAACCCAAAGAAACCACCTCCTCCATCATGATGGCATCAGATTCCATGATGATGTTGAGCGTAGCAGCAGCTTTTGCAGTTTGGGTCTTGTAGCCAATGTACGAGAATTGAATCGTCGCATTCTTAGCTGTTTTGAGTTCGTAGTTACCGTCAAAATCAGTAACCGTACCATTCGTTGTACCTTGCTCCACAACGCTCACACCAATCAAAGGCATGCCGTCATCCGCAGAGGTAACCGTTCCTTTCACAACAGTCTGAGCAAACGCTGGAGCTATTGCCAAAAGGAGACTCATGCAAATTACAGAAAATGTTCTCATGTTTTTAATTGTTTATAAATTAGTTGTTTGCTTTTACTTCAAGTAAGTAGTTACCTACAAAATCAGCCTCAATCACAGGGTTGTTGCCATCCACCTGGAAGGAAACAGGCTCGAGTGCTGCATAGGTAGTAGCAGTATAAGTTTTGCCCTTCTCCAATCCGCGCAATTCGATTTGGCCCTTGAACGCATCAGCATCGGTGTAGAAAGCATAATAGAGCGCATCGTTTTGACGGATGACGTGTGCCTCTGGGTAGTCGAAGCCCCAAGAATAGAGATTGAGGTACTCGCCACGCGCGAGGTTCTTCTCTTTGAAGATGCGCATCCAATGACGGATAAGTGCCTCTTTCTCAGGAGTTAGCAAGAAACTGGTTTTTACGTTAGGATTATCTTTTGGATAAGTGAACTTAGAACCAATCACCGAACCCGTACCAATTTGCGAAGCGAAATCAGTACCGCCATCAGTCAGCTCTACGTGATCACCATAGTATGCCATCTGTGGTGCCATAGCAGCATACGCTTTGCGCTTCATACGCACTTGCTTGGATGATGTAGGGTCGGAAGCTACCGCTTGGTTGAAGTATGGCAAGAGGTAGTAGTTCATTGCGCAACCGCAAGGGCAGATTTGCACCACCGCGTGTGGGTGAATAGCGCGTGCTTTCTCAAATACATTTTGGAAATAAGAAGGCAACAACTCTACTGATTGTGCTGCATACTCGAGGCAAGAATGCTCGTTGTAGTCTGGTTCGCAGCAATTGAGATGCTGACCATCAATCTTGAGTCCGTCGAAATTCCACTTATTAAGGAAGCGATCGAGGAGCATATTGGTATGCTCGGTAGTATGAGGGTTGACTGGAGAGAGATAGTAGCTATCCCACCAAGATATATACTCAGGTGTCCACTCATCGGTGAGCAACATCATTTCAGGGTGCTTCTTCAACAGGTTAGTGCCAGGGTCAGCAGCGAGAGGAGCCCACCAGAGCTTAGCCAACATACCACGGCGGTGAATCTCATCGGTCATACGGCGCATATCGCGGTCGCCACCAGGGAAACGGTCGTTGGTCTCCCAGTCGCCTTCAGCGATTTGGAAGCCATCATCCACATCCACCCACTTGAAGCCAAGTTCTGCTACCTTATCAAGTGTACCAATCACCTCATCAATGGTGAACGTGCGCTCATAGCCCCATGCACACCATACAGGCTCAAAAGCCTCTGGCTCGGATGCAGGCAACTCGATACCCGCCTCGGATTGCATCACCTCAGAGAAAGTGCGGAGTGCATTGAAGTAATCACCTTTGTGCTCATAGCGGAAAGCGGTGAAGGTATGGAGCGTATCACCCGTATTGAGCTCGACAGGCCATTCAAACTCATAGCGGAGCGACATGCTGACTTTATTCTCGTAGCGTTTCCACTCTACAGGCATAGAGATCATACGCAATACTGGTTCGATGAGACCGATGGCTACACCGCCATCGCGTTGCCACAAGTCCACCATTGGAATACCGCCTCCGTAGTCGGAGTTGTTCATGCCCAAGTAGTTCTCCTTCTTGAAGCCCTCAGTGACTGGCAATACCCAGTCAAGACGACCATTAGTGGAAGAAGGTTGCAACGACCATACGACAGAATCAGTAGCCTCTATCTCGGTGCGGCACATCTCATATGCGCGAACGGTGATGGGTTTGCCCTTGTTAACATAATACGTCTCAATTTTCACCATTCCAGGGTGATCTGCAACAGGGGTGATTTTCTGATGCTTAGCTACAATGACGCCATTCTCATTATATGGGAACTGGGTCATTGTAGCAGCATCGCACTCCAGCAGGTCTGTCTCCGTATTCACCGAAGAGCAGCCTGCAAAGAGCATCACAACACAAATTATAATGAACAACCAATTAATGGAGTTTGTTTTCATAATTATGAATTTTGAATTAAGATTTATTTATATTCGGTCAAAATGCGTTGAGCATTCTTGTTGTAGATTTTCTCAAGAACAGTGTCAGGCAAGTAAAAAGCTGACAATGGCCAATGATAATTGTAATCATGGATATAGATATGCTCATCCTCAGTCTCCAAGATGCGGAAGATATTGCGATACATATCTGCTGCCATACCATTGTCGGTACCAAAGAGCACACGGTCTTGATACTTAATAAGGAACTCGCGCGTTGCGCGTGGGGTATGTGCAGACTCTGCTACACGTGCAGAGATGTCGATATACATATTAGGGTACTTATCCAACATGGCACCCAAGCGTGGGAGGTCTTGATTCATATTGAGATAGTGACAAGCGATAAAGATAGTAGCAGGATTCTCGCGAAGCGCATTCTCAAAGGTAGTCATAAGTCCCTCATAACCAAGGCAGTCAGCAGCGGTAGTGTCCACATGCCAAACAGCACCATTAGGCAGACCGTCGTTGGTAGCATCTTGTGGAAGATACATCCAATATGGCTCGCCCACGTGGATATTGATAGGCATCTTGAGCTCAGCACACTTAGCCCAAACGGGTTTGAGGCGTGGGTCATCTATGTGAAGACCATAGCCCTCGGTAGGACGTGCATAGAGATCGCCCTGACCCTTATCGCCCATCTCACCAACACCTACAGCACCCATCTCGTGGCACTTCTCCAGATAAGCAATACACTCATCAGCAGAACCGTCTTTGAGCAATTGGGTATAGTCAAGCGAGCACCAGAAACGGAAACGGTCGCCATACTTAGCATATGGAGCCATCACCTCTTCGAAAGGTTTGCCAATCCAAGAGCAGTGCATGATGTGGGTCTCTTGGATACCACATGCGTCCATTGCCTCTACCCATACATCCACATCTTCTGGAACAGCAATATAATCATGCGAGTGCATGTCAATAACTGGGTACTTAGCCTTCTCCACGAAGGTTTGCGGAATGTTGTTCACGCTTACTGGACGGAAATCGTTCAAGAGCAAGGTCTCGGTGATCCCCTTTGGTTGCTCCTTTGAGCAGCATCCAACCAAGGTAAGTGCTGCAGCAACGAATACAATAATCTTTTTCATCTTATTAGTAGTGTTTGATTATTTAACAAATCCAAAACGCTCTTTTGCCACACGCTCAACGTCCTCGAGGCATGTGAAAGCAGTAGTGCCACCAGCAGCAGTAGTATTGACAGCACCCGTCATATTACCATAACGTTGGCAATCTTCGAGAGACGCACCTTGCACAAACTGAGCAATAAAGCCCGAGTTGAATGAGTCGCCTGCACCAATGCAATCCACTACGTTCTCGTTGAGCATAGCAGCCATTTGGTGGCGTGTACCATCTTTCTTGATGAGCAATGAACCACGGCTACCTTGCTTGATAATAGCATTATTAATATAAGGTGCAATGCATGCGATAGCATCATCGATATTGTCCTTGTGAGTCAGCGCCTTGAGCTCTGTCTCGTTAGGCATAAAGACGGTGATGAGTGGCAATACATTCGCATAATCCAAATCCCACTCCTCAACTGGATCCCACTGGGTGTCCAACGAAGTAGTTACACCATTCTCCTTAGCGAGTTGCAGAATCTTGATTAAGTCGCGCTTCAAACCACTCTGCATAAAGATAGATGAGATGTGGATGTGCTTGGTAGATTGGAAGATAGCAGGATTAATATCTTCAAGAGACATTACGTCCATTGCACCTTGGTAGGTGAGGTTAGCACGGTCTTCATCATAGCTCATGCAGATAGTAGCACCTGTGGCGTGCTCGTTGGTACGGATGAGATAAGTGGTATCCACCTTTTTAGCTTGGAGGCTTGTCTCTACCAAATCACCAAACTGGTCGTTACCCACCATTCCGCAGAAAGCCACCTTCACGCCCAATGCTGCTGCATTGGCCGCGAAGATTGCTGTAGAGCTACCTAATGTTAGTGTCATTTGCTTGGCGAACTTCTCTTTTCCCATCTCTGGGAAGCCATCGATTTGATTGAGAATCAAATCCACATTTAATTCGCCTAAAGCAACGATATCAAAAGGTTTCATATCTTAGATATTTTTAAGATGATCGTTCAGATTAACAATATTGAACGCATAATAGTATTTATCCATATTATGCTCGATGCGCATGAGTACTACGTCCTCAGCATCGATACCCACGTAAGCGAGGTTATCGTAGAGTTTTTGACGTGCAACGAGTACCTCTGGTGCTTGCCAGATGTAGCGGCAGCCTGTCTTAACGAGCCATTGCTGACGTTCCTCAGATACCTCAGCGAGGTCCTTGCCTTGCTCATCTGGTTGCAACCACTTTTTCCAACGACCAGACTCATATACCTTTTGCCAAAGCACTTTACCCATATTACTGAGTTGTGGGATACGACCCGCTTCGAATTGCTTTTTCTCCTCAGCCTCAAGTTCAGCAAGAGCATCAAACTCATTCATTGTGAACTCTGGACCTACGTTAGCAGCACCCATACCCGATGTTGGATAGTCTTGTGGGTTGTCCACATCGTCGCTATAGTGACCCTTGATATAACTACCATAAGGACGAACCTTAGCAGTGAGGTCGCGTGCTACTTCAGGATCGAACAAAGTGGTATGAAGGTCTGTACCCACTTTACCGACAATAAAGCATGGCCATACATCCTCGAGACCTACGTTCTTCAAGCCCTCTTTGAGGTCAGAAAGGAAAGTATCGAAAGTAGTAGGGTCAGCCAAACCACCATGCACTTCCTCGGTACCTACCTCATAAGAGATAGGAGCGATACCATTCGCCTTGCGGAAGTTCTCAGCGTGAAGAATGAGTTCTACGGTGCGTTGTGCCACTACGTGGATGTCAATAATCTCACCCTTTGGCAAGAAGATGTCTACGGTTGGATCCACGTGAATCAAGTCGTAGCCAGCCAAGATAGCTGCCTCATAACTCTCCTTCACGCCTTGCATAGCACGCTCGGTGTCCCAACGTTGTTGAGTTTGGATATCCTTTAACCATGGGCCTCCGTGGTCAATAGCCACTATGTAAGGACCTGTATAGTGCACGGCAGCAGCCTCGCGAGCGAGCACCTTGGTGAACTCTGCTGGGGTCATACCCGTATAGCCACCATCGGTATCCACTTGGTTCAGAGTAGTAGCGAAGTAGATAGGCGCATTATTACGCTTAGCTGCGCGGAATGATGCTTTGATTACTGACAATGAGTTAGGGCATGCAGCAAAAAGAGTGCGTGGCACGCCAGTAGTTTGTTTGAGTTCCTCCATCACGCGGAGGATATTTTCGGTTTTAGCCATATCTTTTGTGTTTTTTGTTATTCTTTGTTTTGAATCGAGAGTCGCGAGTCGGGAATCTAAACTGGGAGTCCAAATCGGGAGTCGCGAGTCGGGAGTCTGATTATTCGTAAATAATCACGCCTTCTACTACGCGGTGGATATTACCAGATACAGATGGGGTGTCAGGGCAAAGTCCGTGAGCAACAGATGTATAGAAGCCCAATAACTGACCTACTAATACGTATGGCAACACGCTATAGATACCCGTTTTAGCCAATCCATTAGGCATTACCACTTGCAAATCTTCCTGTACACCTTCTATATTTACGCGCGCGCCCGCGGAAACGATAATTTGTGCTACTAACTTATTATTGCCACTCACTTGTTTAACCAAGTCGCGCTCATAACGCTGAATAGCCTCATCGTCTTGCATGAGATACACCATGATAGATTGCTCATTTACCACTGCTTTTGGTCCGTGACGGAATCCGAGGAAACTATCGAATTTGCATACCACACCACCATCGGTGAGCTCTTGCAACTTCAAGTGACATTCCTCTGCAATACCCTTCATAGGACCTGAGCCCAAGAATACGCCACGCTCAAATGGACGAGCAGCAATAGCCTCGATGGCAGCAGCATAATCAGACAAGACCGCCTGTGCGTTAGCAGCTACAGCCTCAATACGATCACGTTCTGCTTCGATATGATCGATTTGGCTAATCATTAAGCATGTAAGTAGCATTGTAGAGAAACTACTCGTCATAGCCAAACTCTTATCATCGGTTTCCTCTGGAAGAAGGAGAGAAAGGATATTCTCAGCATTGGCAGATTGAGCCAAATGACCGTTCTTATTACATGTGATATAAATGTGAGCCACGTTTTTGCAAATAGCATTCGCCAAGTTTACAGCAGCAACACTTTCAGGACTATTGCCAGAACGAGCAAAACTAATGAGCAACAGAGGCTTATCTGCATTCAGATAGTCAGCAGCGTTGGTCACGATGTCAGTAGTAGCAACGGCACGTACATTCTTCCATGCACCACGCAGTACAGGTGCAATAGCATCACCAATAAATGCTGAAGTACCCGCACCAGTCAATACAATATCGGTCTCAGCTGTTAAATACTTAGCCAAGAAAGCTTGGATAGCTGCCTTTTGTTCTACCAAAACGGCATACTCTTTCAACCAACATGCTGGTTGTTGCAAAATCTCTTTGTATGTGTGTAAAGTTTCCATAAAATATGAATAAAACTGTTAATTTTCGCGCTTTTCCGCTACAAAATTACTACGTAATATCCATATTTTAATAGCAAAAAACATGTTATAAAACATATTTTCGTACTACTTGCACAATTCGCTATAAATCAGTTATTTATGCGTTTTTCGAAGTATTTTTTCTATTTCGAAACGTTTCGAAAGTTACGTAAAAAATGCGCCCAGAACCAAGTCTGGGCGCATTTGGATTATATGAGACCGATTGATTAGTCTTTCAGTTTTGCGCATAAGAACTCGCGGTTGAGGCGAGCGATGTTTGCCAAAGATACTTGTTTTGGGCACTCAGCTGCACATGCACCTGTGTTGGTACAGTTACCAAAGCCCAACTCATCCATCTTAGCCACCATAGCCTTAGCACGAGCAGCTGCCTCTACCTTACCTTGTGGCAAGAGAGCCAATTGGCTTACCTTAGCAGAAACGAACAACATAGCAGAGCCGTTCTTACATGCAGCAGCACAAGCACCGCAACCGATACAACTTGCAGCATCCATTGCCTCGTCAGCGTGAGCCTTAGGAATTGGAATTGCGTTTGCATCAGGCACACCACCTGTATTAACTGACACGAAACCACCAGCTTGCATGATCTTGTCGTATGCCTCGCGGTCCACCATCAAGTCCTTGATTACAGGGAATGCACGGCTACGCCATGGCTCGATAGTGATAGTCTCGCCATCTTTGAACTTACGCATGTGCAATTGGCAAGTGGTGATAGCACTGTCTGGTCCGTGTGGGTGACCGTTGACATACATAGAGCACATACCGCAGATACCCTCGCGGCAGTCGTGGTCGAATGCGATAGGATCTTTGTGCTCGCTGATGAGTTGCTCGTTGAGGATGTCAATCATCTCCAAGAACGAAGCACCTTGGAAGATGTGTTTGAGTTCGTAGGTCTCGAAATGACCTTCTGCCTTTGGGCCTGCCTGTCTCCAGACACGCACCTTTATGTCTATATAATTATCCATATTGCTTAGCTCTTATAGTTACGAGTTTTACGTTCGGTGAATTCATAGTCGAGTGGCTCCTTGATAAGCTCTGGTTCGCTGTCCTCGCCAGTATATTTCCAGCAAGCTACATAAGAGAACTTATCATCTTGACGCATCGCCTCGCCCTCTGGAGTTTGATACTCCTCACGGAAGTGACCACCGCAAGACTCCTCGCGGTTCAAAGCATCAACTGCCATCAAACGACCAATCTCAATAAAGTCTGCCAAGCGGAGAGCTTTCTCCAACTCGTTGTTCAATGAGTTAGCCTCACCTGGGATATATACATTGCTCCAGAACTCTTTTTTGATTGCGTCGATCTTCTCAACAGCAGTCTTCAAGCTCTCAGCAGTACGACCCATACCAACGAAATCCCACATCACAAGACCGAGCTCCTTGTGGATAGAATCCACAGAACGCTTACCTTGGATAGCCATGAGTTTCTCAATCTTCTCGGTGATACCCTTCTCTGCCTCAGCGAACTCTGGGAGGTCGGTGGACATACGAGGAACGCCGATTTGGTCGCTCAAGTAGTTTTGGATAGTATAAGGCAATACGAAGTAACCGTCAGCCAAACCTTGCATCAAAGCAGAAGCACCGAGGCGGTTAGCACCGTGGTCAGAGAAGTTAGCCTCACCAATACAGAAGAGACCCTTCACGCTGGTTTGCAACTCATAGTCCACCCAGATACCACCCATAGTATAGTGGATAGCAGGGAAGATCATCATTGGCTCCTCGTATGGGTTCTCGTCCACAATCTTCTCGTACATTTGGAAGAGGTTACCATATTTAGCCTCTACGACATCCTTGCCAAGGCGTTGGATAGCGTCAGAGAAGTCGAGGAACACAGCAAGACCGGTATTGTTTACACCGTAGCCCTTGTCGCAACGCTCTTTAGCAGCGCGAGAAGCCACGTCACGTGGAACGAGGTTACCGAAAGCTGGGTAACGGCGCTCCAAGTAGTAGTCGCGATCCTCTTCTGGGATATCCTTACCCTTGATCTCACCGCGTTGGAGGCGTTGAGCGTCTTCGAGTTTCTTAGGCACCCAGATACGACCATCGTTACGGAGTGACTCAGACATCAAAGTGAGTTTAGATTGGAAGTCACCGTGCTTTGGAATACAAGTTGGGTGGATTTGTGCGTAGCAAGGGTTAGCGAAGTAAGCACCGTGGCGGTACATCTGCATTGCAGCAGAACCGTTAGATGCCATCGCGTTAGTAGAAAGGAAGAATGCATTACCATAACCACCAGTAGCTACCACCACAGCGTGACCGAAGTAACGCTCGATGCGGCCAGTAACGAGGTTACGAGCGATGATACCACGAGCGCGGTTCTCGCCGTTCTCGTCCTTAATCATAACTACATCCAACATCTCGTGGCGGTTGTACATCTTCACTTTGCCTTTACCGATTTGGCGGCTGAGTGCAGAGTAAGCACCGAGGAGGAGCTGTTGACCAGTTTGACCCTTAGCATAGAAAGTACGAGATACTTGTGCGCCACCGAAAGAACGGTTGTCAAGCAAGCCGCCGTATTCGCGAGCGAAAGGAACACCTTGAGCCACACATTGGTCGATGATGCTGTTGCTCACCTCAGCAAGACGGTACACGTTTGCCTCACGAGCACGGTAGTCACCACCCTTGATAGTGTCGTAGAAGAGGCGATAAACAGAGTCGCCATCGTTTTGGTAGTTCTTAGCCGCGTTGATACCACCTTGTGCAGCGATAGAGTGTGCACGACGTGGAGAGTCTTGGATACAGAAGTTGAGAACATTGAAGCCCATCTCTGCGAGAGAAGCCGCAGCAGATGCACCAGCCAAACCAGTACCAACTACGATAACGTCAAGACGACGCTTGTTGGCAGGGTTGACCAACTTCTGATGGTCTTTGTAATTGGTCCATTTCTTCTCGAGTGGACCAGCAGGGATCTTCGCCATTTCAGGCGTAATAACCTGCGCAGTCTGTTTTTTTGTTGCCATATCTTGTGTTTTTATTATTCGAATGAAAACTTCAACTTAATTATAGAACTACGGTCTCAACAGTGTCAGCAACTACAGTTTCAACTACTTCTACAGCCTCAACAGCTACAGTCTCAACAGCCTCAACAACTGCAGGTTCTTGTGCAATAAGTTCACCAATACCATAGCCGAGGTAGTAGAATATCACGATTGCGAACAAGCCAACTACTAATGTAGCACCCAATGCACCTATTACTTTCACGCGCTTCATCCATTTCAGATTGTTAAGTCCCATGGTGTGCAATGCAGACCAAATGCCGTGACGGAGGTGGAACCAGAGGGCTACTAGCCATACAAGGTATAGTACGCAGTAGACTTGTCCCCAAACAGGAGTAGTGAACAATGCCTTCACCAAACCAGCGCCGTCAGTTGGGGCAAACTCGCTAACAGAGAATTTGTGTGCACCTAGGATGTGCATAATCTCTGTAAATTGCATTTTGAACCAGAAGTTCGCCATGTGAAGTACAAGGAAACCGATTACGACAAATCCGAGAACCAGCATATTCTCAGACTCCCAATCCACGCCTTCGCGCTTAGCAGAAACTGCATAGCGATCTTTTCCACGTGCCAAACGGTTTTGAATAGTAAGATACAATGCGTATGCAAAGTGGATGAATACCAAACCGGCCAAACCAATCGTACCAACCAATGCATACCAATTTGCGCCTAAAAACTCGCAAATCCAATTGTAAGCCTCCTCCGAGAACACCAATGTCACGTTCATCGCGCCATGGAAAAGCAGGAAGAAGACCAAGCCCAAGCCCGAAATACTCATCACGAGCTTACGACCAATAGATGAATCTTTTAACCACATAAGTTTTTGAATTTGTTTAAAATTGTTTATAATTGTTTTAGTTTTGTTGCTCTACAACACCTCGTATGTCCACACAATCGGCATGCAAAGGTACAAAATTAATTTTGTATAGCCAAATTTCATCATCAAAAACTGCTGTACAATATAAAATAAATTTAAAAATAACTGAATGCTGTTCGAAAAATTTGCGTGATTGCAAAAAAAGTAGTACTTTTGTAACTTGAAATAGTTTGGACATTACTATAATGAAGCAGCGCATCATATATATTATTTTGTCGGCAATACTTACCGCTACTCTACCTCTGCAAGCCCAAACAAAGGGAGCAGGTAGCAGTGTGTTCAATTTTCTCAACTTGCCTGCTTCTTCACGCCTAAATGCTTTAGGCGGTGAGAACGTATCGTTGGCTGATAATGATATTAGCATGGCGTTTATAAATCCTGCGTTGCTAACTGCCGAAACCGACAAAGTGTTGCAACTGAATTATGCGTATTACCTAGCAGGGACCATGTTCGGAAGTGTGATGTATGGACACAACTATAAAAATAATTACTTCGCAGCGGGTATTCATTATCTAGATTATGGACAAATGGAATACGCAGACGAGATGGGTAATTTACTTGGAGGTACTTTTACAGCCAAGGATATCTGCGTAAATTTGATGTATGCACGCCAGTTAGGACCACAATTTCGCATTGGAGCGACAGTAAAACCTATATTTAGTGTATACGAACACTACACTAGTGTTGCTCTCGGCGCAGATGTTGGTGGTTATTTCCAAACCAAGGATAGTCTGTTTCAGATGGGATTAGCATTGCGCAATATCGGTTGGCAATTAAAGTCGTTCTACGAAGAAGATTATGGCCAACATACTGAAATGTTGCCATTAAATCTGGAATTGGGTATGAGTTTAAAATTACCTCATGCGCCATTGCGATTTTCCATGACAGTGCATAACCTTCAACGTTGGAATATTGCTCCAAGAGAGTTGGATGTCAAGTGGTATGATATGCTCTTCCGACATACGATTTGGGCTGTAGATATTGTGCCTAAGAGTGAGAAATTCTATTTGACAGTTAGTTACAACCATCGTCGCCAAGCAGAGATGAACATTAATGACGTGCGCAGTATGGCAGGATTTGCTTTTGGCGCAGGAGTAAGAGTGTATAAATTCCGTGTTGGATTTGCCATGAGTCAATATACCAAGGGCAGTTTCACTTACCAAGCATCAATCTCAACTGACATTAATAGTTTTTTAAAGTAATATGAAAAATATCATTGTAGCCATTGATGGCTATTCATCATGCGGAAAATCTACGATTGCCAAAGCACTCGCTAAATACGCTGGGTACACTTACGTTGATACAGGTGCGATGTATCGCGCTGTGGCGCTGTATGCATTTAGGTTATTAGGCGATGAGGCGATAAGGCGAGAGGCGGTTATTCCTATCTTAACCAACATACATATAGGTTTTATTCAAACGAAGGAAGGGCAGCATGTTACGCTGAATGGCGAGGATGTAGAGGCATATATTCGTACATTGGAGATCGGTAATCTTGCATCACAAATATCAACCATTAAAGAGGTAAGAGCATTCTTAGTGGCACAACAACAAGCAATGGGTAAAAAGAAGGGTATTGTGATGGATGGACGCGATATCGGTACTGTAGTATTTCCCAATGCAGAGTTGAAACTATTTTTAACAGCTTCGCCCGAAGTACGTGCAGAACGTCGATTCAAGGAATTAGAAGCCAAGGGAGAGAAGCCTGTATGGGAAGATGTATTGGCTGATGTCAACGATCGCGACTATCGCGACACGCACCGCGCAGAAAGTCCTCTGCGTCAGGCCGAAGATGCGGTAGTAGTAGATAATAGCAATATGACTCGTGAAGAGCAAATGGCGTATATTATAGAGGTATTTAGAGGACGCTCGCTAAGCGAGCTGTAAGACACCGCTAGCGGCTATAGGTTATAGGCGAAAGATGAAAGTTACGATAGATGAAAATTCGGGTTTTTGCTTTGGTGTGACTACCGCGATTGAGACTGCCGAACGCGAATTACAGAAGGGGCAACTCTTCTGCCTAGGGGATATCGTGCATAATGGTCAAGAAGTAGAGCGATTGGATAAACTCGGTCTTGAGACCATTGATTATGATGATCTGCGCACGCTGCGCAATGCGCGTGTGCTCCTTCGAGCGCATGGTGAACCACCAAGCACATATCATATCGCCAAACAAAATGGCATAGAGATAATAGATGCATCATGTCCAGTAGTGCTCCATCTGCAGAAGCGCATTCGGGATACCTATCAATCGTTGCATGGTAAAAACACAGGCGCACAAATCGTGATCTTTGGTAAAAAAGGACATGCAGAAGTGATTGGATTGGAAGGACAAACCAATAATACAGCTATCGTGATTGAGAGCCTCAACGACCTTGATAAGTTGGATGTTAGCAAACCTATATACCTTTTTTCGCAAACCACAAAGAGCGTAGAAGAATTTGAAGCAATCGTAGTGGAAATTAAAAAGCGAAAAGGTGATGAGGCAAAAGGTGAGAGTATCTTTGAGTACCACAACACAATCTGCAGAAATGTAGCTAATCGAGTAAAACGACTACAAGAATTTGCTAGGAGTAATGATATTGTGATTTTTGTAGGCGGACAGAAGTCTTCAAATGCAAAAGTACTATATCATCATTGCCTGGAGGCTAATAGTTGCACGATTTTTGTAAGTAGTGAATCAGATATCACACCAGAGACCCTAGAACAATGTCATCGTGTAGAGCATGTAGGTATTTGCGGAGCAACATCTACACCCAAGTGGCTAATGGAAAACGTTAAAAAACATATTGAAAACTATGGAATATAAACCACACACAATTGGTGTTCTCACCTCAGGAGGTGATGCACCAGGTATGAATGCAGCGTTGCGTGCAGTGACACGTGCAGCTATTTCAAATGACATCAAAGTCAAAGCTATTTATCGTGGTTACAAAGGACTTATAGACGGAGAAGTCAAACCATTTACTACGCAAGATGTAAGTGGTATCATTTCTCGTGGTGGCACAATTATCAAATCTGCCCGATGTGCAGAATTTCCCACCAAAGAGGGACGCCAATTAGCATATGAGACGATCAAGCGTGAAGGAATAGATGCGCTGATTGTTATCGGCGGTGATGGTACATTCACCGGTGCTCGCATATTCGCTCAAGAATTCAATATCCCGGTGATTGGTATCCCTGGTACAATAGACAATGACCTTTGGGGAACAGATGCCACCATCGGCTACGATACCGCACTCAATACGATTATGAATTGCGTAGATATCTTGCGTGATACCGCTACAAGTCATGAGCGTGTTTTCCTCGTAGAGGTAATGGGTCGCGATGCAGGTTTCTTGACACTCAATGCAGCGATTGCAGCAGGTGCAGAAGCAGCTATCATCCCCGAGCGCGCTACAATCATCGAGCAAATAGAGCAAGCCATCGGCCAAGGCAAGCGTAAGAGCAAGAACTCTAGTATTGTATTGGTACAGGAGCACGCAATCGAAGGTGGTGCACAAGCTGTAGCCAAAATGATCGAGGAAGTTCATCCCGAGTTTAGTTCTCGAGTTACCATCCTTGGTCACTTGCAACGCGGCGGTTCGCCTACAGCCAATGATCGTATATTAGCATCGCGCATGGGTATAGCTGCTGTACAAGCACTATTAGAAGACCAACGCAATATCATGGTGGGTGTTAAGAATGGAGAAATTGATTATGTGCCACTGAGTAAAGCAATCAAGGAAAAGAAAGATATCAATGACGATAAGTGGAATGCACTACAAGTGCTGAGCATATAAGAAGATGAAAAAGATATTTAGTTTTTTCATTGCTATCGTGTTAGCCATAAGCACAGAAGCGAAACCACATGCCAATCCTATTGATACGGTAGATGTAATATGCTATGATTTGCAACTTAATACCGACTTCATCGGGCTGTTTGGTATGTCATATATCTTTGCTAACAATAGCGACTACAAATTGACGGGCGCTATATTTGCTGATTCTATACCACCCGGAAATTATACCAATTGTGTAATGGATCTTACGCATATTGCCACCAGCAAGAAGATTCCAGCTACCACAGTTGACATTAATCTAGAACGAGACGCAAAAGGATTTGCAGTAATTACTGGTCATATGTTAGGCGAGGATAATGTGTTGTATAATTTGAATCTATCCTGGCAGACACCTTCAACCAAGGATACGGTGTTAGTCGCTTTTGATGATTGTGCAGCAGTGGCTTATTATCCAGATTTGGGGCACGACTTCATGCTATCCAATGAGGACGATAAATATGAAATTGCCATGGATATAGTGCAAGTGTCTATGGGTGAGACTTTTACCGAGAAAAACTTGAATATCGCCTATTGTCGCATTGCCAATAAGCAGACAAAGGACACGATCAAGATAGCCGCAGCAGAGGGACGAGTATGGCAGTCCAACGATACCACCTATCTGAGCGCAATGGTGACAGGCTTTGATTCCATCATGTACGACATTCACCTATGGTATGCAGTGCCTAAGGTGGTAAAAACAGTAGAACTAAATATTCCAAATGCGACATTCTACAACGAATTGGCCAGCGATGGCTATTACGCACTCGTGGGTACAACTACGGATAAAACATATGAGTTTGCAATCTCGCTGCTAGGAAATACAGAAGAGGATATCCCTGGTACGTATGTGAATGACGGATTATTTGGCGGTTTTAGCGGTGCAGGATATGATTTTCTTCATTTTATCGGTGGGCAATATACTACATACATAGCGAAGTGGAACGCAGAAAAAAAGGATTACGACATCATTTCCATCGAGAAAGGTGAAACGGTAGTAGAGATGGACGAAGAGCAAAACGTCAGTCTTGAAGGTCGCTTTGTAGGTGCTGACGGTGTAGAATATAAGGTGACTCTTACAACCAAAGTGGACAAACCTCGCATCATTGATGATGCTACTGAAGGAGCTGTAGAACGTATATTCGCTAATGAAGATGAGTTGACGATAGAACAGTTGACTGACGATAAAGTACGCCTAGAAATCATGACTGACCGCGATTTGCTAGCCATGTGGTTTTATGTAGAGCAGATAGACGACGATATCATCATCCCTGAGGGAGAATATTCAATAAATACCTCTGATGACTATTGGTCTGTGATTGCTGCAGATGGCAGTTTGGGTAAGACCTTCTACGCAACGCATGATGGCGAATACTTTACATCATTCTATTTCCTGACCAGTGGAACCGTGACAATTGGCAAGAAAGATGGCAAACTATGTTTTGAAATCAACGCACAGAACTCCTACGATGTACCTGTTCATATCATCTACGAAGCTTCTACAACCGCTGTAGAGAACATCTCCAAAGAGAAGATCAATAGCCAAAAGAAGATTGAGGATGGACAATTGATTATTATTCGCAATGGTAAGACATATAATGCATTAGGAACTCAAGTAGAGTAATCACACTATCACTCAATAATAAAAAAGTTCGGCATCGTGCCGAACTTTTTTATTTTGCCTCGTTGCTTTTTACATTTCGCCGCAAATATATTCCATATGCTAGACACATGAATGCGAGTAATATCGCCACATCCCAACCGTCGCCAAGAGGCGCAGTCTCGGTAGGTGGAGCCATCGTATTTTGTCTTCCTCGAATACGATTAGGATCTGTGTATCCAGTAGGTTCCTCGCTAAGAACACCTCCCTGGATAGATGATGCTACAGTCCTTACAGTACCATTGGCCATATGCATAGGTGCAGTGGAATACGAAATGGAAGAAGTAGTGGAAGAACTATATGCACTTGTCGAATGGAATTCAACAGAAGCAGGTGCATTAGCCACACCCCCTGTCGAGAAAGAATGATACATTGAGGAGGAAGTGCTATAGATTTGTGCGCTCAAGTGTCCAAATGATATATATGGACATAGTAGTATCAATATGATGAATAATCTTTTCAAATTCTTACCTTAAAAAATCACTAATAATCTTACTTACAAACAAACTTATATACCTGATCATTTAGGTGTAGCATATATACACCTGTTGTTATATCCGATAAGTCTAAAACACATGGTGCATAACCTATCGCATATCTTGTCACAGGCACACCACTAACGGTATAGACCTCAAGTACGCTATTGGCAGATGCATGGGAAATATATACATTCTTGTCATGTACCCAAAGTTGTTGCATAGGGGCACTGTTGAGATTAGTAGTTTCATTACCGTCATTGCCAGTATTAGGCTGATCGTCACCTAAATCCGGATTAACCAAGATCTGGAAGCGCATATCGTTGGTTGATCTAGCCGCAGCAGCAAACTCATATGTGTCGCCATTAGCCATGCCCACCAATGTATCTTGCTCTACGTCATAGAGATAGAGGTCTTCTCCAATCAAGGATGTAAAGGTCATGGTATATACTTCATCCTCTCCTGCTGCAAAACCTAAATAGATACCATCTATATTATCGGTTGCAGAGATCTCCATCTGACCACAAGCCTCATTGGTATAGAGATTGAGTAATCCCTCAGTCATTTGCTTAGGAGCGTCAAAACCATTGTCATAGTCAGCGGTACAAGTAGAATCTTGTATGAGGTACATACGATCAGCACCACTGTTTTGGCTATTGACTTGCAAACGAATACGGAGGATAGAACTGAGATAATCCTCTTCTGATGAATGCTTGCCTGCAATACGCAAGGCTTGGTTCATCTGGTCTGATGTGCAGCTCCAAACATGCTTCTCATAGTTGAGCGTTAGGCTTCCGCCACCAGGCTTAGCTACCATATATACGCCTTGCATAGGTGGGATAACCGTCTGGTCGTAGGTAGCATCTAGCGCACGAGCACTACCCACAGGAATGGCGTAATAACGACCTGGCAGTACTTCTGCTGAGGAGATTTCATTCTGATCCTTATTCCACTCGTTCCATGAGCCACAGTTATAGAGATAGACGATTTGATCTACAGCTCCAGAGAAATCCTCTTCTCCTAATTTCTTGATATCAATAGGAGCCATATAACTATTGGCCCATAGGTTATCACCCTGCATTCCATCTTCTGTATAAGTTAGGGTAATTGTCTGATCTTCTGTAAGCAATCTTGGCGTAAAGTCAATAGATGGTTGGTCTTTTTGGGTGAATGCATAACCAGCAAAAGGTGTGAGTGAGGCATTGCTGTCCCATTGGCGTACCCATCCTTTCTCCTCTGAGCGCAGATAGAGTGTAGATGTGTTTACTACTTGCATTTGGGTTTCGGCACCAGGAGCACCAATATACTGCCATGCCGCATCTTTGTTGTCGCCGTTGTTCATATTGGCTTTGGTAGTGAAATGCACCTTCATTTTAGGCATTGTACCTCCGAGTTTCTTGAAGTATTGAGACACACGCACATAGCCTGCACCATCTAAATTATTATGTACTTCAAAATTATTTTCCGTTACACTCGTAAATCCACCAGCATGCAATGTTAATCCGCCTGTAGGTTGGATATTCACGCTTGCACCATTTTCGATAGTTATGCCATACGCTACTAGTTCACCCTCATTGATGGTCAAGGGTTTAGAGATAACGACAGGGAATCGTTTATCGGGTATCATGCCGTGAGACGTTGAGCCCTTATGTGTCCAGTTAGTAGGATTTTTCCAGTCGCCATTTTCTGTTACGTTGAAATAGAATGGTTCAGACAGAGTGGCGGTGATTGTAACTGGGATTATTACTTCATCTCCTGCACTAGTATAGAAGGTGATGGTTTCTGTGACATTTGTTTGAGGGTATGGACTTTCTCCTTTAAGAGTGAAGGAGTAGCTTCCATACATGCCACAATCGTTATTTACCTCTTGATTAGCAACAACTTCTAATCCCAAATTATAATTATTGGTTATAGTCCATTGCAACAATCGTACATTTGAATAGTCCAAAGAGAATGTACGTTCAAAAGGAATATTTACGATTGCATCACTTATTTCCAGGCTCTCCTCAGAAGGGCGGATATAAGTTTGTTGAGGAATAGTGACACCATTGAAGTAGATGGTTAACGTTGCTTCAGATTGGAAGCGAACTCTCTTTGCTCCTGCAGGTACAGGACATGTATAATCCCACTTGTAACTACTACCCGAAACAACTTCTTGCTTGTATTCTCCAATCCAATTATCTCCCTCCGACTCTGTACTAAAAGATATTACAAGTCGATTTTCGTAAGAACTAGACGCTGCATGTGCTCCAAAGGTCATTGTTTCAGCAGGTAATCCCGTAAGATGATATATCCTCGTTCTTTCGCTACTATTGGTAGAGAACTGATATACAAATGGTTCATTCTCTATGCCCTCCCAAATGAGCAACGAATTAGGATCGCAGGCGCCAGCACCACTCACACGTAATTCTTTAATCTTGTAAGTGGTTTCATACATTTGTCCTTCATACAAACACTCATTTGCAATAGCAATAATATATCCACGTCCTTCTCCGAAAACACGCAGGGAGTGTGTACCATTTTCCTCAATAATCTCCGCAAAAGGAGTAGGAGTAACTGTATGCAATTGGTAGGTTATTTCACTTTGAGGATTAATAGTTGCATTCAACGCACGTTTATCATTGATGTATCCATTTTCATCTGTTGCGAAATTTAGATAAGACGTATTCCAAACTATTTCTCTTTGGCAGTACGGAACACTAATAGGAACAGACAAGGAGCATGGTTCGTGGGTATTGTCGCCTGCGTAAGTGGCTGTAAGTGTGACATTACCACCACAATGGGGATAGATTTTATTAGCATCAAAAGAAAGGATATCTTCGTTGGATGTTGCCAATGTGATTGCTGCTCCCTGGACTGTATTGCCGTTCTCATCTTTCACATAGAAAGGATATGGAATGCCGTCAGGGGTGTTCGGATAGGATTCTGCTCCCGTATATATAATCTCTGTGGCTAATTTTGCTTTGACTTCACAAGAAACAGGAATTTCAATCTTCTGTGATTGGTCATAGATAAAAATTATGCCAGACTGCGAGCCAGAATTAGCGTCGTAAGTTACTGTGATAATGGTAGTTCCATATCCATTAGAAGATGGAGTAATCTTATCAATATTCAGTTGCAATTTGTCATTATTGCATACGACCTTTATCTCATCCGAACAAGTACTCCAATCAAGATTAAAGGAGGCGGAAACAGGTTTGCCAATTGTTGCTTGAGGGAGTGCAAGCGAAGATATAGAAGGTCTAAGGTAGGTTTTGCGGGTGACTTGGACGTTACGAAATTCACGAGAATAAGAACCTCCTTTTGTATAAAACCGAATCTGAGTTGCTAACTCATTTAGAGTATAGCCATAATCTCTCCAGTCTGTATCTGGATTAGCATCATCAACCCACTCCCAATTACCATTCACATATTGTTGAACTTTAATAGATCCTATACGAGTACCATTGGTTGAACGTGCTTGAAAACTAAGATAATCGCCTGGACCTGATAATGCTGTAGGTTCAAACCATCCCTCTCCTGCAGCCGAATAGCTACCACTGCAAGGTTCTAGCACCAAGCAGCCTCCAGCAGGATTTACATTGACAGATATAGTTGTGTTCAATGCATCGAAATTGGAATCTGCATCGCGAGTGAGTTGGAAACGTGCTGTACCAGTTTGGTAATTAGTGACAATCTTTCCGCCTACATAGTCTGCGATGGTAGGATCTAATGCCTTAACAGTATAGTCGCTGATGGTGTTTTTTACATTATTTGCGAGATAATATACGTCAAAAATATCCGATGGATTATAGGAGTCGTTCATCACCATATCCATTTTCTTTGCTGCTTGAGGGATGTATTTACCCGTTACGCCACTCAATGCGATAGTGTATGTAGCACCTGTACTGGCGGTTATTTTGAGTGTAGCAGAGTGATTACCTGGCTTTGTACGCAGATAAGTAACTGTAATATTGGAAGTTCCATAAGTACACGTAGAACCTGTACTAGACACAGAAACAGAGAATTGGGAATCTGTATTATTCTGCAAATCACAGCTAAAAGTAGCATTGCTCCATGCTATAGTAGCTGAAGCCGATGTTTGATTTCCTACTACATCAGTGCCTGCATACCATTCCGTCGCTTGTGCTCCTCCTGCCATAGGAGCATCAACGTAGGTAGCCCAAGTTATTTTTACATTTTTGAAATCCTTTGCTAAAGTTCCTGTGTTGTACAATCTAATTTCTGTCGCATATCTACTAATAGGGATATTCGTATAGTTTTTCCAACTGGTGGTTAAGCCATCACTCCAAATATTTTCTTGCCAACTGCCATTAATCTTTTGATCAACACGGAGATTTCCTGTGCCCCATGATGCCTTCTTAGCTTCGAAACTCAATATCGCTCCAGGCTTTCCTCCTAAGTTATAAGTCTGTGATTGATTAAGCTTCTTGCTATATTCTGTGTTTTCCTCAAATGCATAACATTCAGCCCAAGCGTTAGTGGTTACCATGAAGAGGGCGAGGAGGAGGAGAATATGTCGTAAAAATTGTTTCATTATTATTAATCAAAAAGTGTCATATATTAAGATTATACTCATTAATGCGCTTTCAAAAAAGCCGAAAATCGGTGCAAAATTAATATATTTCTATCGAATATGCAAATTCTTACGCGCGTATACGCGCAAATATAAATAGGTGAGGTATTTTTCATAATAAATGACATGTTTTCCCCTACAACTCACTCCCATATGTTAAATGACTAGTAAATATAGTATAATAACTAATTAATCACTAACTAATCACTAACTAATCACTAACTAATAGCTAATTATTTTATAGTAAAAATAAATAAAAAAACAGTTTTTTGTAAAAAAATTTGCGTATGTGCATTTTTTGTTGTACCTTTGCACCCGCTTTTGAAAAGAGGCAAGCCCAGATGGCGGAATCGGTAGACGCGCTGGTCTCAAACACCAGTAGGTTCACCCCTGTGCCGGTTCGACCCCGGCTCTGGGTACAAAATCCCGCCTAACAAACGTTAGGTGGGATTTTTAATAAGCCTCACCCCTAAAGGGAAGGGAGTACAGAAGGCCTATTATTTAGAGTTTAGAGATTATTAACCCATAAAAAAGGTCAAGCGGGAGACTTAAACATCCGCTATCACTCAGAACGGGCTAACTGCCTGGAGAGAAAACGAAAAGGAGGTGTATGCAATGATCATAGTTCCAGTAAAAGAAGGTGAGAACATCGAGCGCGCGATCAAGAAATTCAAACGCAAATTCGATAAGACCGGTGTTGTGAAAGAGCTTCGTCGTCGTCAACAATTCAACAAGCCATCAGAGATTAAGCGTGAGAAAATGATGCACGCAATCTATGTACAACAATTGCATGCGCATGATGGAGAATAATTAAACTAAAAAGAACCGCAATTTTGCGGTTCTTTTTGTTTTGGACGCCCATAGGGCTATTGGACGGCTTCGCCTATTGGATATAGGACGCTACCTATTGGGCAAGCAATTGGCGGACAATAAGATTGATAGTCTTGCCTTCGGCTTTACCAGCCAACTGCTTAGTAGCCACACCCATGACCTTACCCATATCTTGTGGGCCAGCTGCACCTACTTGAGCGATAATCTCAGCAAGAACAACCTTGAGTTCTTCCTCCGACATCATAGCAGGCAGATAACGCTCGATAATAGCACACTGTGCCATCTCGTCGTCAGCCAATTCAGGACGGTTAGCTGCACGGAACATCTCTGCCGCCTCTTTGCGTTGCTTCACCATCTTTTGGAGAATCTGCAAAGCACGCTCATCGCTCAATTCGCCATCCGCACCTTTAGCCGTCTTAGCCTCAAGGAACTCTTTCTTTATACCACGTAGCGCATCCAAGGCTACTTTATCCTTAGCAAGCATGGCTTGCTTGATATCTTCACTAATTTGATCAAATAGGTTCATATTATAAGAATATTAATTGTACTAAAATATAGATTGGCAACAAAACAATCAAGGAGAACTTGAACATATAACCAAAGAACGATGGCATCTTCACCCCATTTTCTTCTGCAATCGCCTTAACCATGAAGTTAGGACCATTACCAATATAAGTCATAGCGCCAAAGAATACAGATCCCATACAGATAGCCTTGAGCAAAAGTTCAGGAATCCCCGCCATGAAATTCTCACCAAATGCCAACATCTGCTCAGGAGTTAATCCTGAAGCTACGCTATGGAATGCAACTGCAGTAGGTGTATTATCTAAGAAAGAAGACAAGGCTCCACTCATATAATAAAACTGCCAAGTCTCACTCAATCCTAGAGAAGCTGCATTGTCGTTGAGATATGCCAAAGCAGGAGTCATCGTAGTGAAAATACCCAAGAACAACACCGCCACCTCAATGATTGGAGCCCATGAGAACTTATTCTTAACGAAACGCAACTTCTTACTAGTAGTATAGTACGACAATCCTGCCAGCGATAGCAAAACAATTTCACGCATGTACTTAATCCACATAGGCGCATGTTCTTCGCCCATTGCAGGAATCATTCCTTCATTAACAAACGCCACCGCCAACACTATACCCAGCAAGTAGATGAAATTGATACTTCCCTCTATCTTCAAAGGAGTGTGTTCACGATGATCTGCCGAGAGGGCCGTCCAGTGTTCGCGTTTGTAATAATAAGTATCTAAGAGATAGTAGATAATCATTAACAATACACCTGTCAAAAGCCAAGGTCCCCACATCGAAGCAAACCAAGTAAACTCGGCACCGCGCAAGAAGAGCATGAACAAAGGAGGATCACCGAGCGGAGTGAGTAATCCACCACAGTTAGCACACAAAGCGATGAAAAACAATACAGTATGAACTTTATGCTCACGTTGTTGGTTCGTATTCAACAATGGACGTATCAATAACATAGCCGCCCCGGTTGTACCCATTATGCTAGCAAACAACCAACCTAATGCAAGAAATAAGGTATTCACCCAAGGTTTCGCTTTGATATCACCCGAAAGATGAATTCCTCCAGTAACGACATACAGAGCAAGCAGAAGGACAATAAAAGGAATATAGTCACCAAATAACTGATGTTCGAGATCGTGCAACATACCTCCAACCATCAAGCAAACCGCCGTAGGCACACCCAAAAAGAGGGCAATAGTTAATTTGTGCGTATTACTCTCCCACCAATGCTCGGCTATCAATGGTGCCACGGCAATCGTCAAAAGCATTAATCCGAACGGAATCATGCTCCATGCACTATGTACAAGTTGTTCCATAATAAATGTATTGTTTAGTATTGTGTAGTGTAGTATTGTGTAGTATTGTGTAGTATTGTGTAGGGTTGTGTAGGGTTGTTTTAATCAAGTTTTAGCACGGCAAGGAAAGCCTTTTGTGGAACTTCCACATTACCGATTTGCTTCATACGTTTTTTACCCTTCTTCTGTTTCTCCAGCAGTTTACGCTTACGGCTCACATCACCGCCATAACATTTCGCTAGCACATCTTTGCGCACCTGCTTTACTGTTTCGCGTGCGATAATCTTTGCACCAATAGCTGCCTGGATAGCAATATCAAACTGCTGACGAGGGAGTAACTCCTTGAGTTTCTCACACATACGGCGGCCAAAACTCTCAGCATTATCACGGTGAGTCAAGGTAGAAAGCGCATCTACTTGCTCGCCATTGAGCAAGATATCGAGTTTCACAAGATTGGATGGACGGAAGCCATTGTGATGCCAATCAAAGGACGCGTAGCCCTTGGAGATGGACTTGAGTTTGTCATAGAAGTCAATCACGATCTCTCCGAGAGGCATGTCATACAGGATCTCCATACGATCACCTGAGATATATTCTTGTTTTACGAGTTCTCCACGTTTTCCTAAACATAGCGTCATGATTGGACCGATGAAATTGCTGGTAGTAATCACACTAGCACGAATATACGGTTCCTCAATTCGGTCAATCATCGTGATATCAGGCATACCAGCAGGATTGTGTACTTCCACTTTTTCTCCATCCTTGGTATAGACATTATAACTTACGTTGGGCACTGTGGTGATGACATCCATGTCAAACTCACGATCCAGACGCTCCTGTACGATTTCCATGTGAAGCAACCCCAAGAATCCACAACGGAAGCCAAAGCCCAGCGCTACAGAAGACTCTGGTTGGAAGGTCAAAGCTGCATCATTGAGTTGGAGTTTCTCTAACGAAGCACGCAAATCTTCATAATCCTCAGCTTCAATCGGATAGACACCCGCGAAGACCATCGGTTTGGCCTCTTCGAATCCTTCAATAGCTTGCTCGCAAGGACGCGCCACGTGGGTAATAGTATCACCCACTTTCACCTCAGTAGATGTCTTAATGCCCGAAATGATATATCCCACATTACCTGCAGAAATCTCTTTTGTAGGTTGCATACCTAGTTTCAAAACACCTATCTCGTCGGCATCATATTCTTTACCCGTATTGAAAAAGCGCACGCGATCGTTGGTCCTCATGGTACCATTCACTACTTTGAAATAAGCGATGATGCCACGGAATGGATTGAACACAGAGTCAAACACTAAGCATTGCAGCGGTGCCTCTGGATCACCCACAGGTGGAGCAATACGGTCGATGATTGCCTCTAATATCTCTGGCACCCCATCACCCGTTTTCGCAGAACATCGGAGTATCTCTTCGCGCTTGCACCCCAAGAGATCGATAATCTCATCTTCCACTTTCTCAGGCATGGCGGAGTCCATATCGCACTTGTTCATCACAGGGATAATCTCTAAATCGTGCTCTAGCGCCATATATAGATTGGAGATAGTCTGCGCCTGCACACCTTGCGATGCATCCACGATCAAAAGTGCACCTTCGCATGCAGCGATGGAACGGCTCACCTCGTAGGAAAAATCCACGTGTCCCGGAGTGTCAATAAGGTTGAGAGTGTACCCCTTGTATTGCATTTGAATAGCATGTGATTTGATAGTGATACCACGCTCTTTTTCGAGGTCCATGTCATCCAACACCTGATTTTCCATCAAACGTTTATCGACGGTCGCTGTGTACTCTATCAATCGATCAGCAAGCGTTGATTTACCATGATCGATGTGAGCAATAATACAAAAATTACGTATATTTTTCATAAAACTAACTTATCTCAATCTACGAGCCATTATACTCCTAATTTATAAACGGGTGCAAAGGTATAAAAATATTTGCATATATGCAAAAAAAATTGTAATTTTGTCGCCGTTTTAAAAAAATTATTAACAACCATGCAAAAGCAACATGTAGTAGTGCGCTTCTGTGGCGATTCAGGTGACGGTATGCAACTGACCGGCACTATGTTTGCCTCTCTAAGCGCTATCTTGGGCAACGAGATTAGTACGTTGCCTGATTTTCCTGCAGAAATTCGTGCACCCCAAGGTACTTTAGGTGGTGTGAGCGGTTTTCAAGTACAGTTAGGTACGGGTGTATATACCCCTGGTGATCAAGCAGATGTGATAGTAGCAATGAATGCTGCTGCACTTAAAGTGTGTACACTGGGTTCTGACTTCAACAAAGCGGGAGCACAGTGGAAAGCTGAGTCATCGATGTTCCACCGCGATGCGGTCATCATCGTCGACACCGATTCGCTGACAGCAAAAGATCTAGAGAAAGCACTCTATACGACAGATAATCCATTTACTGAGCTCGGAATACCTGAGTCCGTACAGATTATACCTGTAGCTCTGACTCAACTGACCAAAGATGCACTCAAAGATATGGGATTGGACAACAAGTCGGTACTCAAGTCACGCAATATGTTTGCATTGGGATTGGTTTGCTGGCTATTTAATCGTCCAGTGGACAAAGCGATTGCGTTTCTTGAGGGTAAGTTCCAGAAAAAACCTCAACTGATAGCTCCTAACGTAAAAGTGCTGACCGATGGTTTCAACTACGGACAAAATCTTGCACTCAACGTACAGACAATGAACGTGGAGAAATCTAGTGAACTATCCAAAGGCACCTATACCTCCATCGCTGGTAACAAAGCCACAGCATGGGGACTGATTGCTGCAGCGGAGAAATGTGGTAAGCGACTCTTCTTAGGTTCCTACCCTATCACCCCCGCTACAGATATCATGCACGAACTAGCAGCCCGCAAGGATATGGGCGTAATGGTAGTGCAAGCGGAAGATGAGATAGCGGGTGTATGTACTGCCATTGGCGCCGCTTTTGCTGGCGACTTGGCTGCTACAAGCACATCGGGACCAGGCCTCAGTTTGAAGGGTGAAGCGATTGGATTAGCGGTGATGGCGGAGTTACCATTAGTAGTGATTGACGTGCAACGTGGCGGACCTAGTACAGGTCTCCCAACCAAGACCGAACAAACCGACTTAATGCAAGCCATCTATGGTCGCAATGGTGAATGCCCAGCGGTAGTGATAGCTGCATCAAGTTCGGCCAACTGCTTCGACTATGCCTATCAATCGGCAAAGATTGCCTTGGAGAACATGACTCCTGTAGTCTTGTTGACCGATACCTATCTAGCCAACGGCACAGGCTTATGGCGCATACCTCAACTCAGCGAACTGCCAGAGATCCAACCACAAAGCGTGCCTGAGGAGCTAAAGGGTAACTACAACCCAGTTCTGCGCGATGAGCGTGGTGTACGCTATTGGGCATATCCTGGCATGGAGGGCTATGAGCATCGCAATATTGGACTAGAACGCGACGCTAACAAGGGAATCATCTCTACCAATCCAGAGAATCACCAAAAGATGGTGCTCACTCGTCAAGCTAAGATAGATCAAGTGGCCAACCAAATACCATTGTTAGAGGTGCAAGGCAATCAAGAGAGCGACACGCTACTCGTAGGTTGGGGAAGTACCGAAGGACATCTTCACGCCGCAGCCAACGAGTTAGGATGTGCATTAGCACATTTCAATTATATCAATCCATTGCCAAAAAATACCGCAGAAGTATTACGCCAATACAAGCGTATTGTAGTTTGCGAACTCAACAATGGACAGTTTGCCGCATATCTGCATAGCAAGATTAAAGGTATTTCGTTGGAACAATACAACGAACTCACCGCACAACCATTTGCGGTGGACCGCATAGTTAACTTTGTCAAAAACACCTTATAATAATATAGTATGGAAGCAAGTCAATTTAAGAGCAATCAATATGTAAAGTTCTGTCCAGGTTGTGGTGACCATGCTATTTGCATGGCATTGCAAAAGGCCATGGCAGAAGTGGGTGTACCAACCCATCAAACAGTAGTTATCTCCGGAATCGGTTGTTCAAGCCGTATGCCCCACTACTTGAACACCTATGGATTTAACACCATCCACGGTCGTGGTGGTGCTATAGCAACAGGTGTAAAGACTAGTCACCCAGAACTTAGTGTATGGCAAATGACTGGAGACGGCGACTGCCTCGCCATTGGTGGTAACCACTTTATCCACGAGTTGCGCCGCAATGTAGATTTGAATATCTGCTTATTTAATAATAGGATATATGGTCTAACTAAGGGTCAGTACTCCCCAACCTCACCCAAAGGATTTGTGAGCAAGTCTAGTCCATTTGGTACGGTAGAGCGTCCGTTTATCCCTGCGGAACTGGTGTTCGGTGCACGCGGCACGTTCTTCGCCCGCACACTGGATGTGGACATGCCAACCACAGTGAACTGTATGGTACAAGGTCATCAGCACAAAGGTGCCAGCGTGATCGAGTGTTTGGTCAACTGTGTGATCTTCAACAATGGCACACACAACTGGATTGCTGAGCGCGAGATGCGAGCTGAGCACTCTATCGTATTGAAGCACGGCGAGAAGATGATCTTTGGTAAAGAAAAAGACAAAGGTTTGGCACTGGACTATAGCCAAGGATTAATACCTCAACTGATGGTCGTATCAGCCAATGACGAGCGGGTATTGGTACATGATGCGACAACTCAAGACCCAACGCTGCATCGTATGCTCGCGATGATGGGTGCCGAAGGCGACACAACCCTTCCTATCGCATTGGGAGTGATACGCAATGTGGCAGAAGAGAGTTATGACATGGCGGTAAATAAACAAATAAACGAAATACGCGAGAAAAGCAAAGCAAAAAGTTTTGACCAACTAACTGCCACATTGGAGCACTGGGAAATTTGATATTTAAAGGGATGGAAAATATAATGAAGAAAATGATTCTATTGGTCGCGCTATTGGCGACCGTAACTACAAGCGCATGGGCGCAAGAGATGACAGATACCACACACACTAGCATCATCTCGCACGTGGAAAACTGGTACGCCGAGCATATGAATTATGCTACCATCACAGCCTTGATGGCAGTGGAGTCTTCATTTATACCATTCCCTAGTGAAATTGTCGTCCCTCCTGCAGCGTATGTGGCTGATATTGAAGGGAGTAGTTTAAACATCACAAACAGTTATCCACTGAATGTGTTGCTTGTAGTACTATTTGGCACTATAGGCGCAATGATCGGAGCTATTATCAATTATTTTTTAGCCATGTGGCTAGGAAGACCTATCATTTACGCGTTTGCTGATAGCAAAATCGGGCACCTCTTAATGCTATCATCTGACAAGATTAAGAAGGCTGAAGACTACTTTAATAAGCATGGCAAAGTATCTACATTCGTTGGCCGTCTAATCCCAGGTATTCGGCAGTTGATCAGCATACCTGCGGGCTTGTGCAAAATGCATTTCGGATGGTTTTTGCTATATACATTCTTAGGTGCAGGCATATGGAATATCGTCTTGGCCTTATTAGGCTATATCACCCATGGTCAGAAAGACCTTATCGATCAATACAGCCATGAATTGAGTATAGCTATCATGGCTATATTTGGCTTGGCAATCGTCTATTTCGTTGTAAAAACTATCATTAAACATCGTAAATAAAAAAGGGAATTATGAGGAAATTTATTTTACTGACTTTATGTTGTCTTATCTGTGGTATCAAAGGATTTAGTGTATCACATATAGAGCCAGCGTTATTTTCCGTTTCGAAAGACACGAAAGTGATTTTTTCTATGGGTAATGTGCAATATCATCCTAAGAAGAATATTTGGAGATTTGCACCTAATCAATATGATGTGATTGGTAAAACGAATACAAAGATTGCTCCTTCCTACAATGGTTGGATTGATTTATTTGGTTGGGGGACGGGTAACAATCCTTGTCTGGCTACTGATAATTACAAAGATTATTCGGAGTTTGCTGATTGGGGAATTCATTTTACTACAGATGAGATCCAATGGCGTACTTTAACACAAAAAGAGTGGCAATATCTGTTACTCGAGAGAGAGAATGCAAGTAAATTAGTGGGAATGGGGTCCATAGCTGGAACTTTAGGTGTATTTATCCTACCTGATAATGGAACTATTGCTCAAGACATTGAATTCGTTTCGTTCGCTGAACAAGATGTAGCAATCGCTGGATCAAATTATTTATTGGATGATGGACTTTACCTAAACAAGTACACTGAGAAAGAATGGGAAATATTGGAGGCTAATGGTGTTGTATTTTTACCTCTCACAGGAAAACGTGATGTAAAAACGATAGAAGAAATTGGTAATCATGGATATTATTGGAGTTCAAATAACGACCCTAGAACTCTAGTTAGAAGTTATGGGTTGCTGATATCCAATATGAACATTAAGATTAGACAATCCATATCGAAGCAAGTGGGTTGTGCGGTAAGATTGGTATATAATATTAAATAAAGAATTATTATGAAGAAACTATATTTCTTGTTAGCATCCTTGCTCCTATCCGTTGCTGCTTTTCCTTCTCAAACAACAGAGGGTACAGAATTTTGGGTGACCTATATGAATAATGGTGGTGCTCTTGATGAATCAGATGGCTTAGCACTTGAATTAATAATATCATCTCGCAACAATGCTGAGATTGTCGTAGAGAATCCTCGAACTGGTTGGGAGGTAACATCGTCTATATCTGCAAATACGATTAAAAAGATAGCAGTTCCATGCTCGGAAGGATATATATTTAATCCTGCTACGATATATGATGCAGGCATACGAGTAACAAGTAGTGCACCTATTTCGTTGTACGCATCAAATTACTCTAACGCGTCGTATGATGCAACGATAGTTTTACCCATTACGGGTATCGGTAATGATTATATTATCCAAACATTTGAATCTACAAGTTTAAGAGAGTTTTGCGTTGTTGCTACAGAAGATAATACCTTGTTGACTATCACCCCCAATGCCGAAACCTATGAAGGTCATCAACGGGGTGTGGCTTATAGTGGCACATTAAATATGGGGCAAGCATACATGGTTATGTCGCAAGATGAGTATTATGAGCTTTCAGGCAGTCAAGTAAAGGCCAATAAACCTATTGCGGTGTTTGCAGGACATATTTGTGCAAATGTTCCTAATGGAGTAGCATGGTGTGATCATATCGTTGAGCAACAGTTGCCCACCAATATGTGGGGTAAGAATTTCGCATTAACTAAAACATACGGTTTGGGGGGAGATCATGTGAGGGTAACTGCTTTAAAGAATGGTACAAATATTCATATCAATGGTTCAAAGGTAGCCACCATAGATGCATTAGAAACATATACATTTCGATTGACACAGAACAGTTCATATTTAGAAGCGTCAGATCCTGTCGCTTGTTATTTATATATAGAAGGTGGAGATAATCCTGGTAATAATGAAATGAGTGACCCTAGTAGTGTTCTAATTAGTCCGATTGAACAACGTCTTCAAGAAATCACTTTTGCAACTTTTCAAACAGATCTCTCGCGTACACATTATGTAAATGTCGTTACAACATCTACGGGTGCAAAATATATCAAAATGGACGATGCTTCCATAACCAATTTGTTTTCACCATTATCAGGTAATAATAATTTGTATTATGCTCAAATTCCGATTGCTCACGGAACTCATACGCTAAAAACAAACTCTGAAGGTTTTATTGGACACGTGTACGGATTGGGACATTGTGAAAGTTATGCATACAGTATTGGTTCTTCTACATTGGATCTTTCTGGACAAATCACAATCAATGGTGTGATCAATACTGAAATGGATACAACTATTGAACGTTGCTATAAAAAGCCAATTACTTTTGCTCCTCAAACCAATGATGAATATGACGAAATTTTATGGAATTTTGGAGATGGGAATACTAGTAATCAAGAAACTCCAACGCATATATATGCTGCCCCTGGTACATATGAAATATCAATGATGATTGCCAATGAGGACGGGCGTGATACCGCTTATACACATATTACGTTAGTAGATGTTTTGCATGACACCATTGATGTGCAACTTTGTAAGGGAGAGAGTTTTATTGTTGGAGGAGAGTCATACACATATACAAAATCTGGACAATACAATATTACAATCCCTTCAGTGGATGGTTGTGATAGCATCGTAACAGTGGATTTATTCGTCATGCCTGTAGATACTATATTACTTTACGATACCGTATGTGATGGTAGAGCATATATTTGGGAAGGAGAAAATTACTATAAATCAGGTGTATACACCAAAACCTACATCAATAAATATGGCTGTGATAGTACTATGATATTGAATCTCACAGTTAGTGCTCCATACAATCATGAGATCTCTGATACAATTTGTTCAGGTGAGGTGTATAGTTGGGATGGCTTGACATATAATACAACTGGAGATTATCCTCGTAAATATACTAGCATCGACGGCTGTGATAGTATTGTGACATTGCACCT
>JAZNJI010000014.1:0-23111 GCA_045577965.1 Paludibacteraceae bacterium | reverse complement strand
CTCAGGCGAAAATTATTATGTACCAACTTGCCCAATCTATATTGAGAAGCAAGATACTTATACTCAGGAGAACCCTATCCCAGTAGATCCAGCCAGAGTGTCGTGCAAGGATCGTCAAGTAACCTTAGAGGCCCTGTCTCTTGGAGTGGAGTATTACTTGTATGATATCATGGGTAGATGCTTGGTTACTGGTGTTTGCCCACAAGGG
The DNA here is from genome assembly GCA_045577965.1 of Paludibacteraceae bacterium. Classification (GTDB taxonomy): domain Bacteria; phylum Bacteroidota; class Bacteroidia; order Bacteroidales; family Paludibacteraceae; genus Colicola. The sequence goes on along the minus strand of JAZNJI010000014.1, from coordinate 22,903 downwards.
CAAGTACAGTCGTTCGAATTACCAGAAATAGATGGCTCGTATTTCTTGACTGTTGTTGATACAAACGGTATGCAGCAAACAGTTCATTTTATGGTAGAGTAAGATTATTCGAAGATAAAAAATAATGATGGCGTGCCTTTTAGACACGCCATCATTATTTTATCTGTTTATGAATATTCCGATACTATTCTGTGATTTGAAACTACTTAGGTAATTCCGTTACCACTCCGTTATCACTCAGAATGAGTGTTAATTAAGATCGTATCCATAATGGCGCAATCGTGTTTGTGATGAGCGCCAATCTTTATCCACTTTTACGAATAACTGTAGGAATACAGGTTTGCCAAAGAAAGCCTCTATCTCGCGGCGAGCTTGGGTACCGACACGTTTCAGAGCTTTACCGCCTTTGCCGATAATAATTCCCTTTTGACTATCACGCTCCACATAGATTATCGCACCAATGCGAATCATTCCTTCAGGATGTTGCTCATCGGGTTCCTCATCCAAAAATGATTCTACCTCCACCTCTACACTGTATGGAATCTCCTTGTCGTAATTCAGCAGAATCTTTTCGCGAATCATTTCATCTACAAAGAATCGCGACGACTTGTCGGTCAATTGGTCTTTCGGGAAGAAGGGCGGACACTCTGGCAATGCTTCGCGGATAGCCGTAAACAATTGATCTGTACCAAATTTTTGCTGTGCAGAGATAGGGAATACCGTTGCCTCAGGCAATACGCGATGCCAATACTCTACCAGTTGTTCTAATGTCTCTTGCGTAGTGAGATCTATTTTATTGATAATGAGAAAGACTTTGGCTTTGATACGTTTTACTTTTTCGAGGAAATCGGCATTCTTATCAGGGTTATCTTGTACATCGGTTACATACAATAGCACATCTGCATCTACCAATGCCGAACGCGAAAACTCGAGCATCTGCTCTTGCAGTTTGTAGTTGGGCTGCAGCACACCTGGAGTGTCGCTGTACACCATCTGAAAGTCATCGCCATTGACGATACCCATGATACGATGGCGAGTGGTTTGCGCCTTCGATGTGATAATCGAAAGGCGCTCACCCACCAACACGTTCATCAATGTGGACTTACCCACATTGGGATTACCTACTATATTTACAAATCCTGATTTGTGCATATTAGAAATCCAAATCAAGTGGAGCAAAGAGTTTGCTCTTACTTACCTTCACGATCTTGCCATACTTAGCCTGCAATGCCTTTTGGTCAATCAGTTTAGGATCACCCATCACAATAATTGATACTGGTTGTCCTTTGATGTTCTCCTCGTAGAATTGCTTGATTTGCTCGAAGGTCAAGTTGTTGATTGCCTCTTGGTTGTATTTAGCAGGATCAATCTCATAACCCATCTCACGCCATGAATCATATACCTCAGTTTTGCTACGGAAGGATGGTTTGGCTGTTTGTGCATTCTGACGCAATGCAGCTTTCACGCTCTCGATACGCTCAGGATATTGTGGCATAGAATCCAGCAATGACATAAATACATTGATAGCATCTACTGCCTTGTCGGATTGTGTACCGATATAGCCCATAAAGTATGACTCCTTGCCTGGTAACGGACCACGCACTGCTTGACCCGATGCTGTATATGCCATAGAACGTTTCTCGCGAATCTCATCCAATACGATACCTGTGAAACCACCAGAGAAGTATTGGTTAAACGCTTGGAACAGTACGGCTTGCTCTTTGTCGTATGGCTTACCGTTGAAGTAGAAGTAGATGGTGGATTGTTGTACGTTAGAGTTAGCCAAGAAATATACTTGAGTCTTGTCGTAAGTCTTCTTTTGGCGAATCTCTGGTGAAGTAGATGGTTGTACGCCCTCTTGCAATGGAAGGTTCTTGGTCAAGATATCCTTCACTTCCTCTACCGGTTTTTGTCCGCAATAGTGGATATCCAGCGCATATTTGATAGCATCAAGGAACTCTACCTTCAGCTTCAACTCATCCATGTAATATACATCCATGAATGGTACTACATCAATATATTCTGATTCTTTATCGAATAATATATACTCGCGCAATGCATCAGCTTGCACACCATCCATTTTCGAAATCATAAAGCGGCTAGAGAGTTCGTTACCCTTCACAGCATCAAACTGCTTGGTGTCGAACTTAGGCATCAACATTTGGCGTTGTACCAATTGGCAAATCTCAGCCAAGTGCTCTTCCTCACCGATGATACTTACATAGAAGTAGCTGTCATTCACACCGTATCCACAACGACCGCCCAACTCCGAGAGTTGACGACGGAAATCTTGTGGCTCAATATTAGGCATGATGCCCGCACGGTTCATCAGCGATGCCACATACTCCAGCATAGGTTTCTTAGCCGTACCGATACCGAAGATGAGGTCAAGAGAGAAGATATTGTTCTTTGGATTCTTTGCATAGTGCAGTTTCACATTCTTGTCAATCTCTGTCACTACTACATCATTCATGTCCATGAATGTTTGCTTGAGCTCGCCTTGTGGCAATTGTTTGAATGCTTTTGCATATTCTGTCTCTTGGCTATTGATGAGATCCAATGGTTTGATTTTTGGTTTTGCCAATTTATTCTTCTTAGGTGTACCTTCGTCGAATGCCAACGTCATGTATTCTGCATCGAAATACTTCTTAGCAATGCGTTGGATATCCTCTTTTGTGAGTGCTTGAATCTTATCATTTTCTGTGAAGATATCGTCTATAGGAGTGCCGTAGATAAAGCTAGATACCAATGCATTCATCTTGGTATCTGAGCTCTCAAAGGCCAACTTATAGTTTTGTGCATACTCAGCTTTCACACTCTGAATCAGCCAATCTGGTATATCACCATTCTTAAGGCGATTAATTTCTGCCATCACAATCTTCTCTGTTGCGGCATTTGACTCGTATGCTTGTTGGTTAGCATCATAGTATGGAACAGCTTCTATGATAATTCTACCTTGGTCACGTAGCGCGTTCACACTTGCTCCTGCCGATGACACAATACCGTCAATGTTCAGTTTATCCAACAAACCTGTATTGGTGCTGTTGTTAAGCAGTGAAGCCACGAATTGCAATGGCAACAAATCTTCGTGGGTCATGTTTACACCATCATAAGCCCAGATTACCATTGGGTAATAACCCATTTTGAACTTATGCTTTGGATTACCTGTGAACGAGGTCTTGGTATAAGTAGGACGTGCTGGCAACTCTTTGTATTCCAAACGACCAAAAGTCTCCTCAATCATAGGCTTTGTAGCCTCTGTATCAAAATCACCTACGATGATCAGTGCCATGTTGTTTGGTACATACCAAGTGTTGTAGAAGTCGATGAGTTTGCTCAATCGTGGATTCTTCAGGTGCTCTGGTAAACCAATCACATCACGCTCATATGGGTGACCAGCAAAAATAGTACTCATCAATGTTTTACGTACATGCGTACTTGGATTATCCTCGTACATATTGTACTCCTCAAACACGTTCTCCAATTCGGCTTGGAAGGTACGGAATACAGGATCAATCAAGCGGTCCGAGAAAATGGTCAACCACTTATACATGTTCGCTGCAGGGAATGAGTTGTGGTAGCAGGTCATGTCATAGCTGGTGAAGGCGTTCACGCCTGTAGCACCGATTCCGTCGAGCAATACGAAGAAGTCCTCTACGGTAGCATATTTAGCCGCTTCAATGGATGCTTCGTTGATTTTGGTGGTGAGTTCAGCACGCTTTGCTTCATCGGTAGTCTCTGCATATTCATCGTAGAGGCGAATGATCTCCTCGTAGATAGGTTTCTCTTTCTCCCAGTCAAGTGCACCGATTTTTTGCGTGCCCTTGAAGAGCATATGCTCTAAGTAGTGAGCCAAACCAGTATATTCTGCTGGTTCGTCCATTGCACCTGCGCGTACGGCTACATAGCCTGTTACGTCGGGTTGGTCGTGATCTTCCCAGAGCATAACGGTCAAGCCGTTATCCAATTTATACTCGGTCAATCCTTCGCGCGTTTGCGCCATCAGCATGGTCAGCGACATCACCATTGCCATGCCCAATAAAAACATTTTTTTCATATTGTTTAAAATTATATTTTAATTCTCAATGCAAAACATCGTGCAAAGGTAGTGTTTTTTTTTGAAATATGCAAATATTTTATGTAATTAGTACTACAATACCCCTTGGTAGTATTGCAGGATACGCAGACGGAAGAGGTAGTTGTATTGCGCTTGGAGGCGAGTGGATTGTGCCTGCAAGTGGTTGTTGCGCGCCTCTTGGTACTCATATAGCGAGCAACGTCCTGCCTCGTATTTCTGCGTGGTGTAGCGTAGGGCTTCTGCGGTGGATTGCTCGGCTTTCTCGGATGCCGATTGCTCGATGCTTGCATTGCGAGCGTTGTAGTACGCTTGGTCAATCTCCTTGCGCAGGTCTTTCTTCTGTTGCTCTAAATCCAAACGCGCATTCTCCAATGCCAGTTTCTGTTGCTTCACGCGAGTGGAGGTTTGCATCTTGTCGTAGATAGGCACATGCAGGTTTAAGCCCACCGATGCACTGAAGTTGTCCCTCATTTGAGTGCCGAAAGTATTATTATCCGCCCCTTGCATATCGTAGTAGCCCGTTCCGACATTAGCCCCCGCAGAGAGCGTAGGCGAATAGGCGGACTTGGTGCCTTTGAGTGCGCTCTCGTTGGCTTGAATCGTATATTCCAATGCCTTGATCTCTGGGCGAGATTGCAAGGCGATTTGATACACTTCCTCGTTGTTGGGTAGCAAACCACCTGCCAGTTCTTCGTGGCTTGGAGTAGCAATGTCGAAATGGGTAATGTCTTGCAGCTCAATGGCTTGTGCTAAGTCCAAGAGCGATAGTTGCAGGTTGTTTTGGCGTTGCGTGACTTCCAACTCCTCGCGAGCTGCTTGCGCTTGCAGCGTGTAGAGTTCGCCTGCAGGCAAACGATTGATAGCCACCAATGCTGAATCGCGTTGCAACTTCAGGCGTGTATCAGCCAGTTGGTTTTCAGCTACTGCGAGCAGTTCTTTGCAGAGCAAGACTTGCAAATACATGGTGGATATATTCATCTTGATTTGCATTTGCAGTGCCTGCATGTTAGCTTCGGATGCCTGCATATTGGCGCGTGCTTGGTCGATATTGTACTTCATTTGCAGTCCATCGAACAGCACAATATTGGCAGCCAGATTAAAGGTGGTTTGCGATGAGTTTTGTGCGTGATAGATATTGTCCGCTCCTATTGAGCGTCCGAATATCCAACTTTGCCCTGCCGAACCACTGATAGATGGCGATATATCTGCCTTGGACTGCGTATATTGCAGGCGTTGTGAGGCATATTGATTGCCTTGCTTCTGCATAGTCAGACTATTGAGCAAAGCCGAGTCAATACACTGTTGCAATGTAAATACTTCGGCATGCATGCCCAATGAGAGAAGGCAAAGAGAAATGATAAGTAGTTGTTTCATAGTTTATTGTGTAATTTGGTTGCCACGAATAATATCTCCTTCCTGCACGCCTTCAAGCACCTCTATTTGCAATCCATCGGATAGACCAGTGCGTATCTCTCGGCGCTCGGTGGCTTGGGTGGCAGTATCGGTGATAAGTTGAATATATGATTTGTCGCCTTCCATCTCTACGGTGTATTCAGGGATAGTGAGCACGTTCACACGCTCTGCCAATACAATCTCGGCATTGGCACTATACCCTGCGCGGATCACTACGCTATCGGGAATGGTGGCAGCACCTTTGATTTCGAACATCATCGCGCCATTTTGCTCGGTGCCTTTTGGGGCAATGTATTCGAGTGTTGCGCTGAAGCGTTGGTCGTTGAGTGCACCAATCATCAAGTCCATACGCATACCTTCGCGCAGTTTGCCGACCTCTGTCTCATCGATACTACCGACAAAGAGTAGGTCTTGCATATCTGCCACGGTAGCGATAGTGGTACCATCGTTGAAGGTGTTGGTGAGAATGACCGAGTTACCCACTTTGACTGGCACATCCAAGACAGTGCCTGCAATAGTGGCTTTCACGATGGTGTTGGTGAAACCCGCATCGGCTTTTTGTGCCACGCCGTCGCGCGTGATGCTGAGGTGGTCTTCGGCAGCCAAGTACTCCTCTTGGTCGGAGATGTATTGCAATCGTGATTTTTCGTATGCCTCGTTGGCAATCACGTTTTGTGCCAACAGAACGGAATCGCGCTCAAAGACTTTGCGTGAGTTCTCCAGATTGTATTTAGCAAGGCGCACACGCGATTCGGCACTATTGAGTTGTGCCATATCGGGGATGACTTTGATTTTGGCAATGGCATCGCCTACACGCACTTTGTCGCCTGCTTGTTTGTAGAGTTCGGTGATGATACCTGATATTTGAGGTTTGATCTCCACCTCATCGCGTGGTTCAATCTTACCCGTAACGATGGTGCTCTTTTGAATCGTGCTCAATGCCACTACTTGTGTCTCGTACTTCACTGGTTTGGGACGTGATTGTTGCCATAGATACACGAATACTCCGACTACCACTGCGGCGATAACTGCCAACAGAATCCATTTCTTTGCTTTTTTCATATGCTTATTATTTTATTATTCTTCGTTTAGTGCCTCGATAGGCTTGATGGCTAATGCTCGGCGAGCGGGCAAAAGTCCTGCTAATAGTCCGATCAGCAATAAGATGGCTAATCCGCCAACGGCTACGCCAAAGCTGATTTGCATATCTTGGCTAAACATCTCATTGCCCTGCAAGAGCTGTTGTGCCAATTGCAGTACGCCAACGCCTGCCACGATGCCTAACAGTCCTGCTAACAGCGTGAGCAAGGTACTTTCCGCTAATATCTGCTTGGTAATCACCCACGGACTGGCACCAATGGCACGACGGATACCTATCTCCTTGGTGCGTTCGCGCACGGTGACAAGCATGATATTGCTGACACCTACTGCACCCGAAATCAGTGTGCCTAAACCGATGAGCCATATCAGTGCGCTTAATCCGACAACCAGATATTGGAATGCTTTGAGCGTTTCCTCCATGTTCAGGGTGTACATGGCGCGGTTGTCATCGGGAGCGATGGTATAGAGGTCTTTTAGCACAGTCTTTAGTTCTTCTTCCACGATACTGACGGGTGTGTTCGATTGGGCAGTAGCCATGATGAGATGGATATTTTCGCCCAGTTGGCGAGCTTGCTGCAGCGTGGAGATTGGCCAGAAGACTTGTTGGTCGGGATGACCGCCCAAATAGACTTGCGCTTTGGTCTTTTGCTTCACGCCCACAATGCGGAACTGCATGTTGCCAATATGCAGGAGTTTGCCTACGGGATTGCCTCCTTCGGGGAACAGTTTGTTGTACACCTCGTTGCCTATGACACATACTTTTCGTTTCTCCTGTACATCAATCTCGTTGATTTCGCGTCCGTAGAGCAATGGGACATATAGTATCTTGGGATGGTCGGGGGTGATACCCACCATATTATACTCATCGTGCCATGTACCAAAGCGCACGGTGCTTTCTCCGCCAAAGCACATGGGTGCTATGACATCAGCATGGGTGGCTGCATGGCGAATAGTGGGCATGTCTTGGTTGTGAATAGACCAAGTTCGTCCCTTTTGCAAGCCTTTGTAGGGTTTGCTGGTGCGGTCGGGAATGACGAAGCACGAATTGATAGCAAAGCCCTCGACGTTAGCCATGATACCTTGGGTGAGCGATTGCCCCAAGCCCACCAATACCAATAGCATCATCATGCCCCAGAAGACACCAAAGCCCGTCAAGATACTGCGTGAACGGTTCTTGGTAATCGTAGCCCATATTTCTTCAAAAAAGTCCATTCCTCTAAACACTAAACTCTAAACACTAAACTACTTATCCGCATTCATTGCCTCTATCGGTTTGATACGCATAGCGCGGTAGGCAGGGATAGCGCCTGCAATCACGCCAATGATAATCAAGATTAGGGTAGCCACCATTACTGCCCAGCCATCCACAGATGGATTGACCAGCACTTGCTCTTGTGCGTTGGCGGTCAGCATGCCAATCAGCGACACTACGCCGCTACCCAACAGCACACCTATCAAGCCAAAGATACTGGTAATCGCCAACGACTCGCCCACTACGGACAGCATCACCGTGATAGGCGGTGCGCCTAATGCTTTGCGGATACCCAACTCTTTGGTGCGTTCGCGCACCGATACCAACATGATATTGCTCACGCCTACAGCACCTGACACCAATGTACAAAGACCTAATATCAAGATAAATAGTCGGATAGCCCCCATCACACGTGCTTGCTCCTCCACCGACTCCTCTTGTGTCCATACGCCCACAGCACCCGGGTCGTCTTTGTCGAATTGCATTGGTCCTGCCAAGAGGGTCTTGACGCGCTTTTCGATATTGCGTGTGCCACTGGTCATGGTCATGGACATCTTTTGGAACTTGCGGCTGGTGCTGAAAATGTTTTGGTGTGTGGAGAAAGGAATAAACATACTGGCACCTTGCCACCGTTCGCCTTTCTCACATACTCCCACCACGCGGAAGCGCACGTTATTTACCTTGATAAACTCCCCTAATATCTGCTCTGCGCTGACGCCCAACATCTCTATGGCGCGTTCATCAAGGACACATATTTTCTCTCGCTGGGCAATATCGCGTGCGTTCACGAAGCGTCCGCATAGTAGGTTCTTATTGAAGATATGCTGATAATCGCCTTCGATGCCTGTCACTTCTAAGGTGATGCTCTCTTTGCCGTAGACTGTTTCCATGTCATATTTGGATGCGACGCGCGAAAATAGTTCCACCTCGGGCAGGTTGCGAATCAGTTGTGCATCGTTGTCTGTGAAGAATAGGTAGCGCGAGGAAGGCAGCCCTTTGTATGGTAGGGTGGTCCATGATGTCCATATATCTACGGAGTTGCTGAGGCGCGAACCGTAGTTGGCTTGCATGCCATTTTCCAATCCCTTGCTCACGCCTAAGAGTACTACCAGAATGAAGATTCCCCACACCACAGCAAAGCCAGTCATGGCGGTGCGGAACTTATTCTGCCGCAGCGATTCCCATATTTCGTGTAGGAGGTCTCTCATCAGATAATTCCGTCTTTGATACGAATGATACGTTGCGTAGCGTCCGCAATGCTCTGTTCGTGGGTGACAATCACGGTGGTGATACCTTCGGAATTGAGTTGCTTGAAGACGTCCATCATCTCCACCGAAGTCTTGGAATCCAATGCACCTGTTGGCTCATCCGCCAGTAGCACGCTTGGATTGCCTACTATCGCGCGAGCGATGGCCACGCGCTGGCGCTGACCACCCGACATCTCGTGAGGCAGGTGCGTAGCCCAGTCTTTGATCCCCATACGATCCAGTTGCTCCATAGCACGCATGTAGCGTTCTTTGCGTGGTACACCTTTATAATACAGGGGCAATGCCACATTCTCGACTGCGTTCTTGAAGTTCAGCAGGTTGAAGCTCTGGAATACAAACCCTATCAACTCATTGCGCAGGCGTGCGCCTTGTGTCTCGTTGAGGTCTTTGATGAGATGTCCGTTGAGGTGATAGGTGCCCTCATCGTAATTGTCTAAGATGCCCAAGATGTTGAGCAGCGTGGACTTGCCCGAACCCGAAGAACCCATGATAGACACCAGTTCGCCCTTGTTGATATGCAGGTCGATGCCTTTCAGCACATGCAAGGCATTGGGTGTGCCCAAATTGTAGGTCTTGTGTATGTTTTCTAAATGTATCATAGTCGTGATTGTATTACCTTATACATAATATTAGACAAATCAAAACAGCTAAATACTACACCTATGTGAAAATTTTTGCAAAATTACTATTTTTCTTTGAATTATGCAAATTATTTTACCCCCCCCCATTTTTCTTTATTTTGTCACTTCGACTTGTCAAAACGAAGATATTTGCGTCGTAGCAGTGGTGTGGACAACAACTCACCCAGTCGGATGTGACTGGGTGAGCATGTGTAGTATTGTTTAGCAGTTGTGTAGCGTAGTGTAGGATTGTGGAGCGTGGTTTACCACTCAAGTAGCACTTTGCCACATTGGCCGCTGACCATGACGTCGAAGCCCTTTTGGAAGTCGTCGAAGTGGAAGCGGTGAGTAATCACTGGACTTAGATCCAATCCACCTAGCAACATCTGCTCCATTTGATACCAAGTCTCCCACATGCGGCGACCTGTGATACCTTTGATTGTCAGAGCGTTGAAGATAATATCCGACCAATTGACTTGCGTGTTGCTTGGCAAGATACCCAACTGCGCGATATTAGCACCCTTATACATGTGCGCGATCATATCATTAAACGCTGCTGGTGCACCCGACATCTCTAGTCCAATATCAAAGCCACGGATACCCAATTGCTTCATTGCGCCCTCTACTGTCTCGCCCTTCGAGCCATTCACGGTGATAGTAGCACCCATCTTCTTGGCAATCTCAAGGCGTTGCTCGTTCAGATCGGTCACCACGATATTCTTTGCACCTGCATAGCGGCAGATACCTGCAGCCATGGTACCAATCAAGCCCGCACCTGTAATCAGCACATCTTCGCCCAACAATGGGAACGCCAATGCGGTATGTGTAGCATTGCCGAAGGGGTCCATGATAGCCGCGAAATCATCTGGAATCTCAGGACGTACATGCACAATATTGCTCTCTGGAATAGCCACATACTCTGCAAAGGCTCCGTCCTTGCCCATGATGCCGACTGAGATAGTATTCTCGCATACATGACCCATGCCACGACGGCAGTTACGGCAAGTGCCGCAGACGATATGTCCCTCGGCAGTCACGCGGTCGCCTACTTTCACACCACGGACACCTGGTCCGACCTCTACAGCCACGCCCACGAACTCGTGGCCCATGATATAGGGTGGGGTGCAGTGGCTCTGTGACCACTCGTCCCATTTATACATGTGCAGGTCCGTACCGCAAATAGCGGCTTTGGTGACCTTAATGAGCACATCATTCACGCCTACTTGAGGCATTGGCACCTCTTCCATCCAGAGCCCTGGCTCTGCATAACGCTTTACTAACGCTTTCATGTTGTTATGTTGTTCAAAATTATTCAAAATTGTTCAGTATGGTTCAATGTCGTTCAAAGTGGCTCGTTGTTATTCATCGCACACAATATTGAACTATATTGAACAGCGCGAAAGCGCTACTGAACTATGTTGAACAAATTATTTAATTACTTCTAGGGCTTTGCCCACTTTGATAAAGGCCTCAATACCGCGGTCGAGTTGCTCAGTGGTATGAGCCGCAGAAAGTTGCACGCGGATACGTGCTTGACCTTGTGGCACTACTGGGTAGTAGAAGCCTGTCACGTAGATACCCTCTTCTTGCAATGCAGCTGCGAACTCTTGGCTGAGTCGTGCATCGTACAACATCACGGCACAAATAGCCGACTCGGTTGGTTTGATATCAAAGCCCGCCGCTTTCATTTTACTGATGAAGTACTCGGTGTTGGCATGCAAGCGGTCTTGCAACTCGTTGCTGCGAGTCAAAATCTCGAAGGTCTTCAATCCTGCCGCAGCAATCAATGGTGGAATAGAGTTAGAGAATAAGTATGGACGGCTGCGTTGGCGAAGGAGGTCGATAATCTCTTTCTTACCTGTGGTGAAGCCACCTACCGAACCGCCGAAGGCCTTGCCCAACGTACCTGTGATGATCTCAATCTTGCCGCGTAGGTCGTAGCGTTCGGTAACACCATGACCTGTCTTACCTACTACACCTGCGGAGTGGCTCTCGTCCACCATCACGAGGGCATCGTATTTCTGTGCCAACTCATAGATCTTATCGAGTGGGCAGACATTACCGTCCATGGAGAACACACCATCGGTAGCGATGATGCGGAAACGTTGATCTTGTGCTTTCTTCAGTTGCTCCTCCAAATCTGCCATGTCGCCATTAGCGTAGCGATAGCGCACTGCCTTACAAAGGCGCACGCCGTCGATGATGGAGGCGTGGTTGAGCGCATCGGAGATGATGGCGTCTTGGTCGGTCAAAAGGGGTTCAAACAAACCGCCGTTGGCATCGAAACAAGCCGCATAGAGGATAGTGTCCTCAGTGCCGAAGAAGTCGGAGATGGCTTGTTCGAGTTGCTTATGGGTGTCCTGCGTACCGCAGATAAAACGCACCGATGCCATACCATAGCCACGTGCATCCATGCGGTCTTTAGCAGCTTGGATAAGCTCGGGGTTGTCTGCGAGGCCAAGGTAGTTGTTGGCGCAGAAGTTGATGACGTCCTTGCCACCTTCGACCTGAATGGCAGAGGATTGAGGCGTGATAATCACGCGTTCGTTTTTATACAATCCTGCTTCCTTGATCTCGCTTAAGATTCCTTGCAGGTGTTTTTGAAAATCTCCGTACATGGTGTAGTGTTGTTTAGTGTTGTGTAGTATTGTGTAGTGTAGTTACATGCGGTTAGGGACTTCGATGCCGAGAAGGGACATTGCACTCTTGATAACTTTAGCCACTGTTTGTGCCAATACGAGGCGCAACGCACGCTTGTCTGCATCTGCCTCATTCAAGATACTATGATCGTGGTAGAAGCTATTGAAGTCGCATGCCAACGCATATGCATAGTTTGCAATCACTGCTGGTGAGAATTCATCGCCTGCTTGACGCACAGCCGCTGGATAATCCACGAGGCGTTGGATGAGAGCAAGCTCTTTCTCTTCTAACCTTATCGCCTCATCGCCTTCTAGCCTTATCGCCTCATTTCCTGCCTTGCGGAGTACACTTTGGATACGCGCGTAGGTGTATTGGATAAACGGACCTGTGTTGCCGTTGAAGTCAATACTCTCCTCTGGGTTAAACAGCATGTTCTTGCGTGGGTCCACCTTCAAGATAAAGTACTTCAGCGCACCCAAACCCACCATACGAGCAATCTCGTTGGCCTCCGCCTCGGTGATGTCGGGTAGGGTATTGACTTTGTCCTTGGATATCTCTTTGGCGTCTGCAATCATCTGTGCCATCAAATCGTCGGCATCTACCACTGTTCCCTCGCGGCTCTTCATCTTACCATTTGGCAACTCCACCATACCATAGCTGAAGTGTACCAACTCCTTACCGAATGGGAAGCCTAGACGATCGAGCAAAATGCTCAATACCTTGAAATGATATTCCTGCTCATTACCCACCACGTACACCATCTTGTCGATAGGGTAGTCTTCAAAGCGCAACTTCGCTGTACCAATATCTTGGGTCATATATACCGATGTACCATCAGCACGCAAGAGGAGCTTCTCATCGAGTCCGTTTTGTGCAAGATCAGCCCAAACGCTGCCATCTTCGCGGCGGTAGAAATCGCCCTTGGCCAAACCGCGCTCTACTTCGCCTTTGCCTACTAGGTAGGTGTCACTTTCGTAGTAGATCTTATCAAAGCCTACACCCATTTGCTTGTATGTCTCGTCAAAACCTGCATACACCCATTCGTTCATCTTTTGCCACAAGGCGCGTACCTCCGTATCGTTTTGCTCCCATTTGACGAGCATTGCTTGCGCCTCTTTGATGAGTGGTGCTTCTTTCTTGGCGGTCTCCTCATCCATACCTTGCGCCATTAACTCTTTGATCTGAGTTTTGTACTCCTTGTCAAAGCGCACATAGTAGTCGCCAATCAGGTGGTCACCTTTCTTGCCGCTGTTCTCTGGCGTTTCGCTATTGCCGAACTTCTGCCATGCCAACATCGACTTACAGATATGAATACCGCGGTCGTTTACGATATTGGTCTTCACTACGTTCCAACCATTGGCCTCCTGAATCTTAGCGATAGAGTAACCTAACAGGTTATTACGCACATGTCCAAGGTGCAATGGCTTGTTGGTATTAGGAGAGGAGTACTCTACCATCATGAGGGGTTTTTTAGGCGATGAGGCGATAGGGCTATCAGGCGAAAGACGAGATAATTGTCCAAAATTCTCATCTTGGGCAATCTCTTGCAATTGTTCCAACCAATAGGATTGCGCAATGCTCAAGTTTAAGAAACCTTGCACTGCGTTAAATGAGGCTATGAGGCTATTGGGCGATGAGGCGATGAGCGCTTCGCCCACCTCTTGTGCTACCATTGCAGGCGCCTTGCGAGCTGCTTTTACGAATGGAAATACCACCAATGTGATGTCTCCCTCAAACTCTGCGCGAGTCTTTTGAAACTGCACTTGTTCTGCAGTTATTTCAATACCATAGAGACTTTTTACTGCCTCTTGTACCTGTGGAATAAGTATGCTCTCTAGTGTCATATTTTTTTGTGTATTAATCCAAATATATAAAATAGGCTACAAAGGTACTGAAAATTTTGCATATATACAAAAAAAATCGCCAAGTTGGCGATTTTTTTTAGTCTATGACTAAAGCTAATGCTCTTTCGTGTCAAATAGCGCGGCACTTTTCTTTCAAGAATTGTGCTTCTTGCTCAGGCAATAGTGGCGAGATTTCTGCATATACCCACTCGTGATAAGCGTTGATCCAAGCAATCTCTTGCTCAGACATACGGCTTAGATCAATCATGTTGGTGTCGTAATAGCAGAGTGTCAATGTCTCAAACTCCAAAAAAGTCTCTCCCGTCGCATGAGCACCAAGATCTCGACATTCACGCACGGCAATCAGGTTTTCTGTACGAATACCATACTCATTAGCGCGATACAATCCTGGCTCATCAGAGCATATGTTACCGATTTGCAATGGATTAGGATTATTATCCGTACGGATGTTTTGTGGCCCCTCGTGACATCCCATAAAGTGACCCACTCCATGACCTGTACCATGTCCATAAGTCATACCCTCTGCCCACAGGAACTGACGTGCTAACACATCTAACTGATTACCGCGTGTACCCTTCGGAAAACGAGCACAAGCCAGTGCAATATGCCCTTTCAGTACAGCCGTATAATCGCGTTTTACAGCCGCAGGGATATTGGCTGGATTACCCACCCAAATGGTACGAGTAATGTCGGTGGTTCCATCCAAATATTGTCCGCCAGAGTCTAGCAGCAATACGCCTTCCCCCTCAATTTGTGCACATTCTTCTTCAGTGGCATGGTAGTGCACGATAGCGCCATTACCCTTCCATCCTGCAATGGTGCAGAAACTGTCATCGGTATAGTTGTCGCCCATAGCACGGAACTCGCCAAGTTTGGCTGCGAGGGTGATTTCTGTTTGAGGAGTCTTGAGGGCCTCCTTCTCTAGCCAATAGAAGAATTTTGTCAGCGCAACAGCATCCTTGCGCATAGCAATGCGCTCGCCTGCCAATTCGGTCTCGTTCTTCACGCTTTGCATCTTCAGCACAGGACTTGGACTAACATTCACCTTGTTGGCAGCAGGGTTGATGGCTTCGTACAAAGCCTCGTTGACCTTACCACCGTCATACATGATAGCTGATGCGTGGATATCTTTCAGATAATCAAACACTTGATCATAATCTTGTACGCCTACATTGATGCGTTGGAGATATGCGCGTGCCGCATCATCCAGTTTGTTAGGCGCCACGAAGATGGTGCATTTATCCATCTCCACCACCACATAGCTGATAAGGCATGGGGTATAATCCACATCCTTGCCGCGGATATTCAATAGCCATCCAATTTCGTCCAAAGCAGACACTACGATGGCCTCACAATGTTTCTCCGTGAGGGCGTTGCGTACTCGTTGCAGTTTGCTCTCCACGCTTTCACCAGCGTATTTCTCTTCGTATTCGTAGAGTAATGAAGTAGGGATTGCTGGACGATCTTCAGTCCACAATGGAGAAATCAGGTCGATAGATACCAACTCCAAACCACCTGCTTCCAAGGTGGCCTTGAGTTCGCGATAGCCATTCACGCTATACATCTCTGGATTCACCGCCACTTTCCCCATTTCCAATTGCCCATTGCCAATAGCCGAACATAGCCATTCAGGAATACTTGGGCAGTCGATATCGCTCTCGCGCATCAGTTCTACCGTGGTGCCTTGCAACTCAGCTTCCGCTTGCAGATAGTAGCGGCTGTCAGTCCAAAGCAATGCTTGCTCCATGGTAACAACGGCAGTACCCGTCTCGCCTAGGAAACCTGTGATCCAGGACATCTCTGTCCAGTGCGATGCCATATATTCGCTAGCATGTGGGTCGGTGCCTGGCACAATACATGCCCATATCCCCTTTTCTTGCATCAGCGCCCGTAGCGCTGTAAGTCGCTCTTTAATCATCATTTCTTGCCTTTAATCTTTAACTTTTCACCTATAGCCGCTTGCGGCGTCCTATAGCGTAGCGTCCTATAACCTATATCCAATAGCCGCAGGCGGTCTTATTTCACTGCCTTAAACGACATATCCAGACTCTTAATCGAGTGGGTCAATGCACCTACACTCACGAAGTCCACACCTGTCTCTGCATAGCTGCGGATAGTGTCGATGGTGATACCGCCGCTCGACTCAATCTCAATATGCTTGCCATGTTCTTTCTCCCATGTGCGGATGATCTCCACAGCACCTTTGGTGCGCTCTGGGCTAAAGTTATCCAGCATGATACGATCTGGAATATTCGTTGCCAATGCCTCGCGGATCTCGTCCTCGTTGCGGGTCTCAATCTCGATACGGAGCTCCTTGCCCTTCTCCTTGCAGTAGTCCTTTGCGCGAGTGAGCGCTGCGGTTATACCGCCAGAGAAATCCACGTGGTTGTCCTTCAACAAGATCATGTCGAACAGACCAATACGGTGGTTCATACCGCCACCGATTAGCACTGCCTCCTTCTCCAAGTAACGCAAACCAGGGGTGGTCTTGCGGGTGTCCAATACGTGGCAACCAGTGCCTTCAATCAGACTTTGGTATTTATGTGCCGTGGTGGCTACACCCGACATTCGTTGCATCACATTCAGCATAGTGCGCTCGATCTGAAGCAGACTGAGCTCCTTGCCATATACGCGGAAAGCAATATCGCCTGGCTTCACGTGGGTGCCGTCTTCGATCAGTTGCTCCATGCGGCACTCTGGGTCGAAGTATTGGATGATCTCTTTCGCTACTTCAATACCAGCGATGATACCTTCTTCTTTCACAATCAGTTGTTGGCAACCCATCTCTGTCTCTGGGATGCAACTCAGCGATGTATGATCGCCATCGCGGATATCTTCCTCAAACCAGATGGCAATGAGTTTTTGTAATTCTTTTGTATCCATATATTCCAGCCTTTAAACTCTAAACTCTAAACTTTAAACTATAAACTATACTCATAACACCCCGCATCGGGTTTTGCTTTGCGCGGATAACCTACCATATCTGTAGGATATTCTAGTGCCACAATACTATCTCCTATACCTCTTGCGGGAGAGAGTGAATCTAGACGAAAATCGTAATAATGATACTCCTCGTATAGGTAGTATATATTGTGGAATACCATTGTGTCTGAATCCGAGGCATATACATTGTTCTTTGCATATGCTTCGTCTAGTGAATCGCAACGCAGGTAATTCCCCTCGAATCGTCCCTCATAGTAGTCTGGCAGTGGGGTGGCCACAATCAGACTATTCTTCCTACCACCTGTGATAATGCAGTTGCTAAACGAACTCATTGTCTTCGCCGTGTTCTTGCTCAGGTTGTTAATATACACCGCAGCAACATCCTCCGCAAAGATATTCTGATGAATGTTGAGATTGGTGTATGGATAGCCATAATACGATGCTATCGTGTTGTGTACAAAGTCGTGCTTTCCACCCGCCAGGTACACGCAGTACGAGGCGCAATTGCTAATCTCACAATTCACTACTGTCGCATCCACGTTTTGCAATACCAGTCCGTATATACTATGATTATGAATGCGGCTATTGGTGAGATTCATTTTTGGCAATGGTGCACCTGTTGCTTCTGAATATACATATAATCCAATGCCACCCGACAATACATGTACATGGTCCATATCATACCTAGTTGGCGTCACGTCCTTGGAATGCAACAAGTATATTCCATTCCACTGCCCCGATGCCATGCGGTATGGCACGGAGTCAAACAATCGGTCGGTCCTATCGCCACGGAATATGATAGGTGCATCTTTTGTGCCCTTGGCAGTCACGTTGCCATACGCGTAGATCATTGCTCCCGTATGCATATAAATGGTCGCTCCCGCCTCGATGGTCAGATCACCTCCCACGGCCACTGTATCGTACATCAGGTAGGGCTTCTTATTGCTCAAGGTCAGATCTTGTGGATAAACCTTCAGGCCATCCTTACCTTGTATCTTTATCACATCTTGCCCATAAGCTTGCAGGTTGATATTCTGAATGTTCCCATTCATGCCAAAGGCAATATCATCTTCAATAAATACAGGTGAATTTTCATTGAGCGGATCGATATAAGTGCGTATGAATAGGAATAAACTATCTCCACCGCGTAGGGTAATATCTCGTAGTTGCTCCAAATTATTTTCACCATCAAGGTTGATCTTGAAGTATTTACCTTCGCGCATGCTCACCTCATCAATATGAATCGCATTCTTGTTGGGATTGTACACCATTACTTGTTTGGTGGATGATCCCATTGTGGTGAATACGGTATCAAATAATACCGTATCATGGGAGAACGCCAGCCGCAAGGTGGGATCATCCGAGACAATCCCTTGTTGGCATGCTACCAAACCAACTGCCAAGCACATTATGGCGAACCATTTGTTCATTATTCAAAGTTGAATACGATGGATAGTTTTTGATGCGTCATACGCTTGATGGCATTGGTGTAGAAGTAATCGCCACCAGCCACTCCCCAATCATTATCTTCTGCCGCTGAGATAGGTACATGGGCATCCACAAAACCAATTTGATATTTAATCTCAGGACACAACTTAAACCATCTGAAATAGAAGTCACAACCAAAACCAGCCGATACAAACGCATCAAATGGTTGGTGCAAAATCACTTTCTCTTTGTCGCGGAAACATTCAAATTCCACACCACCGCCTACTAATACATATGGACGATAGTTATTCACGCGTTCTGCCGACCATTTCAGGTATATCGGAATGCTTATCGGTATGGTCAATAAATTCGGACGATTATTCGGGCAGTTAACGCCTCTAATCAGAGAATCTGCCAGTGTGTAACTGGTATACGTGATAGTCCGCTCACCAAAGTGCAAAGCAGGGCTGAGACGTAGATTCAAGCATCTGTTCAGACGCAAATCGGTGATAAATCCCACTTGAAAACCTGGCCCGATCGCCATAGTTCTTGGGTGATATACATGTCCGTCAAAACCAGGGAGCCCCATTTGAGTTGGATCGTCATTTTCCTGTATATGATACGATAGTAAATCTACACCTACAAAAAAACCAAAGTGCAGCAATTTATCATCAACATACGGATTGTTTTGAGCCATGCTTGTGCGAATGTTTCCGCAAAGCAATATAGCCAAGATACTGAATGTCAATAGTTTCTTATTCATTGTTATGTTTGATTATCCATTCTACTGCTTCTTGATATCCATCAATGCCATGTCCCATGATGGTATGTGCACACACATCTGTCAGCAGACTGATGCGTCTAAACTCCTCACGCTTCGTGATATCGGATATATGTACTTCCACTACAGGCACTTCTGCGCATGCCACAGCATCCCTCAGTGCCACACTCGTATGTGTGTATCCCCCCGCATTTAATACGATGCCTTTAACCTTTAATCTGTAGCTCGCATCGCGAGCGTCCTCTAAACAGTGGGCAACGCCCAACTCTTGCACCCAATCAATCAAATCACCCTCGTGATTCGATTGGCGATACTCAAAGTACACTTCGGGATACGCGCGCTGAATATGCACTAGCACTTGCTCCATGGATTTCGTGCCGTAGATACTCACCTCTCGTCTGCCCAGCAGATTCAAGTTCGGTCCGTTGATTATCACTATCTTCATTGCCTCTAACCTTTCGCCTTATCGCCTTATCGCCTTATCGCCTCATCGCCTCATTGCCTCATCGCCTTATCGCCTCATCGCCTCATTGCCTCATCGCCTTATCGCCTTATCGCCTCATCGCCTTATCGCCTTATCGCCTCATCGCCCCTCGCCTCTCGCCTCTAAACTATAGGCAGCCTTGCTGCCGTCCTGTAGCGGCTTCGCCGCGTCCCCTAAACTACAGCCCTCCGGGCGTCTACCTCGCTCCGTTAACAGACAAGAGAAATTCGTCGTTGTCCTCCGTGCGCTCCATGTACGTCTTCAGTTTCTCCATTGCCTCTGTGCTGCTCATGTCAGTCAACTGATTGCGTATTTGCCACATGCGGCTCAATACATCGGCTGGCAACAAGAGGTCGTCGCGACGAGTAGAAGATGCAGGTATATCCACCGCTGGGAAGATGCGCTTGTTGCTCAGTTTGCGATCCAACTGTAACTCCATATTACCGGTGCCCTTAAACTCCTCAAAGATCACATCATCCATCTTACTACCTGTCTCGGTCAGAGCAGTGGCGATGATGGTCAAGCTACCGCCGTTCTCGATATTTCGTGCTGCGCCAAAGAAGCGTTTGGGTTTATGCAATGCTTGTGCTTCCACACCACCTGACAGTACTTTTCCGCTGGCTGGAGCCACCGTATTATACGCGCGGGCGAGGCGCGTTATACTATCTAATAAGATGACAACATCGTGTCCACACTCCACCAATCGTTTCGCTTTTTCGTGTACGATATTCGCCACTTTTACATGGTTCTCTGCTGGCTCATCAAAGGTCGAAGCAATCACCTCAGCGTTCACCGAGCGTGCCATGTCAGTCACCTCCTCTGGGCGCTCGTCAATGAGCAGAACAATCATATATACCTCTGGGTGATTTTGCGCGATGGCATTGGCTATTTGCTTGAGCAGTACGGTTTTACCAGTCTTAGGTTGCGCTACAATCAATCCGCGTTGACCTTTGCCGATAGGGGCAAAGAGGTCGATAATTCTCACCGACAGTGGATCACTCTTATCGCCTTTGCATAGCTTGAACTTCTCATCAGGGAACAATGGTGTCAGGTTTTCAAATGCGATGCGCTCCTTAGCTGCTGCAGGTGAAATGCCATTGATGCGCAGTACCTCTTTCATTGGGAAATACTTATCTGCATCTTTGGGCGGACGGATGGTGCATTCTACCGTGTCGCCTGTCTTCAGACTGTATTGACGAATCTGTTGTTGCGATACATAGATATCATCTGGCGAAGAGATATAGTTGTAGTCAGCGCTGCGGAGAAATCCGTATCCGTCAGGCGCGCACTCCAATGTACCTACTGCCACGATGGTGTTGCCAAAGGCTTCTACACCCTTATCCAATGCGATATCCTCCTCTTTTTGTTGGTTAGTAGCAGGTATGGGTGTCACATCTTCGCCGTTGGCTAGTTGCTCTTCGCGTTTAGCTATTTGTTGAGTGATTTGTGCAATGCGCGCGTTGATGCGAGCTTGTTTCTCCTCTGCAGTTTCCTTACCTTTCACCTCTTCTCCTCTCGCCTTATCGCCTTTCGCCTGCAGGGTCCCCGAAAAATCTATTGATTTTTGGGGTGCTCCTTCATCGCCTTTCACCGTTTCACCGCCTCTCGCCTCATCGCCTTTCACCGTTTCACCGCCTTTCACCGTTTCACCGCCTTTCTCCTTATCGCCTTTCACCTCTAAACTATATGCAGCTTCGCTGCCGTCCTGTAGCGGCTTTGCCGCGTCCTCTAAACTCTTCTCCCCTTTCTTAGGTCTTCCGCGTTTTTTCTTTTTCTCCGCTTCACCGTTCTTCACCGTTTCACCGTCTTTCACCGTTTCACCGCCTTTCGCCTGCGGGGTCCCCGAAAAATCTACTGATTTTTGGGGTGCTCCTTCACCGCCTTTCACCGTTTCACCGCCTTTCACCTGCGGGGTCCCCGAAAAATCTATTGATTTTTGGGGTGCTCCTTCACCGCCTTTCACCGCTTCACCGCCTTTCACCGTTTCACCGCCTTTCACCGTTTCACCGCCTTTCGCCTGCGGGGTCCCCGAAAAATCTATTGATTTTTGGGGTGCTCCTTCATCGCCTCTCGCCTCTAACCTATAGGCAGCCTTGCTGCCGTCCTGTAGCGGCTTCGCCGCGTCCTCTACACTCTTCACTGTGTCCTTTGGCTGTGGTTGCTTGGCCTGTTCTTCCTTCATCTGCCCCAGTGTCTCTTGCTCATTGCCTACGGTGGCAAGCACGCGGTTACTCTTCAAGTTCTCAGTATTTACTTTAGTTGGAGTGGATTGGATGCGTGCACGTTTGTTGCGTTTTTTCTCTTCCACTTTGGCTTGTTTGGCATCTTCTTTCGCTTGCACTTCTGCGCCGCGTCGGTCTGCCTGAGCATCCAAAATATCGTAAATAATAGATTGCAGCGAAGCATTTCGACGAACTTTAATGTCGAATTGTCCTGCAATTTCAGTCAACTGTTCGAGCGTCATACGCCCGAGTTTTTGCATATCGTATTGCATAAAAAATGTATGTAAATAATTCTTTTTGTGAAAAAATAATAGAAATCTTTGTTGATGTATTACAAAGACCGTGCAAAGGTAGTAAAAAAAAATGGATTACGCAAACAAATTATCTAAAATTTCATTTTTTTTTAAGAAATATACTTATTGACACTTGTTTTTTTTTCTTGATCGCTCTACACCCTACACCTTACACCCTACACCTTACACTCTACACTTTACACCTTACACTCTACACCCTACACTAAACCCTAATCTGTAGGCGCTTGCGCCGTTCACTAAACAATACCTAAAATTAAGATTTCTCTTCTCTTTATTTTCTCTTTACCTTCCCCTATTTTACCGACCGACGAGCGAGAGATGACCGAGCGAACTCCGACTCAACTCCCCGCCAACAAAAAGTGACTAAACCTGAAAAAGGTTGACTCGATTACTGATATATAATCTTAAAAAACGTACTTTTTTGACTCGTTTCCTGAAAAGGTTGACTCTTTGAAAGAGGATGCAAAGATACTACATTCTTTTGACATATGCAA
>JAZNJI010000013.1:0-46989 GCA_045577965.1 Paludibacteraceae bacterium | reverse complement strand
TAATTTGTTTGTTTAGCTCAGAATAACCTAATCTATTGTGTACTTATTAACGGGAACCGTATAATAAAAATCGTATTACACGTTTTCAGTTTCCCAATTGAGCATTTCTTATCTCGCTCACTCGAACGATTATTTCTGCTCTCTTGTACTACATTATTGCTTCAATCTCTCAAAGATCACTTTGATTTTGCGCTTGTTTTTTCACTGAGCGCGAAATCGGCTGCAAAGGTACTGCTTTTTTTTGGACTGACCAAATTTTTAAGCAATTTTTTTCAACTTTCTTTGCACTTTCTTTGTAAGTGGCTGATTTTCAGTATTACATTTTTTAATAATTTTCGCTCTATTTCTCTGCTCACCTGCAGTAGGCGCGAAAACGGCTGCAAAGGTACTGCTTTTTTGCGAACTGACCAAATTTTTAGGCAAAAAAATTGCCATAAAACATCACTTTCTTTATAAGTAATTGATAATCAACAATAGCATTATTATAGTGGCATAATATAATTTTAGTATGCATACGCGTACGTATACGCGTAATATTAATGTACGTATGCGCGCGCGTGAGAAATGAGAATTAATAATAATAAGAATACATAAAAATATTTGTATATATGCCTAAAAAGTAGTAACTTTGCAACGCATTTAGCTTTATAAGATAAATTTAGAACAAATAATACAACCGCTATTCATTATGAAAAACAAAGCAATCAAAGAAACTTTGGGCATATTGGTCATGCTCGCATTTATTTTTTCCGTTGTTTGGTGTGGCAAGCGTGAAGAACGTGAAGCCTATCGTATCAAGCGCCAAGTGGAACGTACTCTTAAGCAGATGAGCACTCGAGAGAAGGTAGCTCAACTGATGGTGTCCCAGACAGACAGTTATGTATTCTCGGACAAACATGCATTACTTACAGACACATTGGTAGGGATTGAAGGTATCGGTGGCTTGCTCATTATTCAAGATAGTTTGCCTCGTTATTTAAATCGCATGAACGAGTTGCAAAATATGAGTAAGGTTCCATTGTTGATATCGATTGATGGTGAATGGGGTCCATCCATGCGCTTTGGAGAGTTTCCATTTTTCCCTCAGCAGATGCAGTTAGGTGCGCTGACAAGTGATTCACTGCTATATGAGATGGGATTAGCTGTTGCTGAACAATGCAAAATGGTGAATATCCACATCAACTACGCACCTGTAGTAGATATCAATATCAATCCAAAGAATCCAGTTATTCATGCTCGCTCCTTTGGTGAGGACAGGGACAAGGTAACTACGTTTGCTCGTGCCTACATGAAGGGTATGCAAGATGGTGGTATCATCGCATGTAGTAAACACTTTCCTGGTCATGGCGACACTGAGGTGGATTCACACAAGGGATTACCTGTATTGCCTTTTAGCCGTGAGCGTTTAGATTCAATGGAATTATACCCCTTCCGCGACCAAATTGATCATGGAGTAAAGATGGTGATGATGGGCCACCTGCATATTCCAGCCTTGGACAGTGCCGTATCCTCCATCTCCTACCCTATTGTGACAGGCTTACTCAAAGAAGAATTAGGCTTTGATGGCATCGTGGTGATAGATGCATTAACCATGAAGGGCGTGAGTGAGAATTTAGAACCTGCCGAAATTGCTTTAGCAGCATATAACGCAGGTGTGGATATATTGCTGAAGCCGGGTGATATCCTGGCATCCATTGATTGTTTGGAAAAAGCAATCACAGCAGGAGGCGAGGAAGCTATAGAGGACTTGGATAATCGCGTACGTAAAGTACTGAAAATAAAGGCAGAGTTTGGTATGCTGGAGAAGAAATATAGTGCGCAAGTAGATACCACTAATATCAGCAATCGCGTAAAGAAAGCAGAGCATATTGCACTGACCCAAGAATTATCTGACAAAACCATGACACTGCTAGACAACAAGTCTGGTTTGATACCATTAGACGCATCCAAGCGTATTGCCTATGTAGCATATAACGCTAAGCATATTCCATTGCGTCGCGAATATGGTGACATTGAAGGATTATCTGGATATAATCCAGCAACAGGTATGGTAGATTCAACCACCCTAATGTATCAACACCTCTTGAGTAAATTAGGTAATGGAGCAACCAGCGAAGTACACTACTTTGCCTTGGACAAGAAGAGCAGTAAAAAGGAAATTGCAGCCGTGGAGAAGCATTTGAAGGAGTATGATATTGTACTCCTGGCATGTCACGATCCAAGAGGAAGAAGCCGCAAAGACATGATTCACCCTGACCATTTGGCCGCATTGGAAAAGCTAGTGAAAAAACATCAACCTATATTGGTACATTTTGGTAGTCCTTATGGCCTAGCCGAATTACCATGGCTGAATGAATTGGGTGGTATATTGGTGTGCTATCAAGATAGCGAAAGCAACCAACGTGCAGCAGCCAAAGTACTAACTGGCGAGATTATTGCAGAAGGCGTACTGCCTGTAAGCATTGAGAAATAAATGCAGAGTTTAGTAGAACACAAATAACAAAAACGGTCATTCGATTGAATGACCGTTTTTGTTACAAGGTATATGTATCGTATCTTTATCCTTATTACCTTACCAAGGTTGGTACATAGCGGGTTGTTCCATCGCGAAGAGTAGCTGCCACAACACACATTCCAGATGGTGTAGACATATTCACAGAAGAATGGAAGAGATCCAATGGCTTGTAGGCAATCAACTGACCTGCCATATCATACACCTTCAGCTCTCGAATGATCTCGTTGCAGTTGACAACTAGCACTCCAACTTCTGGTGAGTAAGCCGATAATTGACACTCATCCATAATAGATGGTTGTGTGGTAGAAGAGGTGACTCCACCATTATTATCATCATTATTACTGCCTACATAGGCATCAGGTCCTTCGATATAGTAGCGTTGCTCGTGGTTTTGAGGCATCTCCACTATGATGACTAATCCGTCCATGATGCGATAGCGTGCGCCTGTGATGGAGTCGCAGAAGTAGCACTCGCGTGACCAGTTGGATGAGAGGTAGAATGCAATTTGCATATAATCGGCACGTGCTTTGTCAGCAGATAAAATCGCTAAAGGCACCTGACTTATACCCTGACGTACATCTGCCATCATAGGCACTTGCTCCGCTACAGTGTACATATTGAGTGGCGTAGTGACATAACTCACATTCTCTACACCTGTGGAGGTAAAGAGCGCATCTTCGCCAGAGGTATAATAGTCGTTAGCCGCAGGGTTGGTCGCCAACACAGTGCGCGCGGTTCCCTTAGGAGTGAAAGCGTAGATGGTCATCAACTCAGACTGGAGCGCCTCGTAATTGACAGGACGCTCATCCATGTCAGCTATACGGCGCGCAGGCGCGGCTTGTGGTTGAGAACCTGCTTGATCATCATCCGATGCTTCTGCTGGGTTGATCATGTTGTTGAGCGTAAGATGTGCAGGAAGAAGGTTGATGATCATGCTCTTCTTCTGCTCTTCTGTTGCATCACTCTTTACCTTCAGCAATGCCGAAGTCATAGGTGGCAAGTAACGATTCTCATGAGTCATTGTAGATGGAGTAGTGGCATTGATGAGGTCACTTTGCATTGTCTTAAATTCACCGCTCCATTGCGATTTGTTGTCCAAATACAGCGCATGCATGTCCACAAATGCCATCGTAGGGTTACCGAAGAGGAAATACTCGCTAGCCGTGTTGTTAGTCAGCGTGATAGCCATGTTCTGATTGTCATGCGTAGCTGTATATGCTAGCCGGCTTCTGTTTTCTTGTGGTATGTCTATGGAGTTGCCATTCTCAACACCATCGGCAAAGTATGCATAGCTTTGATCCGGCTTTGGCAAACGAACGGTAAGCAATTCTGATTCTTCCCATCCCAAACCATAAACAGCATAGCCATGACCTTCTTCTAGGGGTTGAGCAAGGGAGTTTGACTGCGTGAATTGAATATTATCAAAATTTCTTAATTGCGTATTGCTGCCATCCACATCCGTATTGTAGAATGCCTCCCAGAAAGCATACGCAGCATCTGCATGGCGGATACCTTGGAACTCGCTAACCTCAAATGGGTTAGGTTCGGCAATGCGGTTGTCTTGACTCTCGCTATACCAACCATTATGTGGTACGAACATATCACCTGATACCATGCCTTGGAGTGGTGCAGATACGAGGTGCCATTTCGCTGCAGGGAACTGCATATCCACGAATGCTTTTTCGTACTCCAACAAGTGTTGGTTGTAGATATGTGCACCAGCAGCGAAATAGATGTTCTTGCAATGGTGAGGTTGGAAGCCCACAGTCATTGGATAATGGCTATGCTCATGCTCAGACACAATGTATGGATATAGAATAGTATTATTCAACTTTGGAATAATCACATCTGCTCCGCTAATTGGCACATAGCCTTCCGTGAGTTCGCTATTGTCAATTACCCCATCGGCATTTTTATCATCCCATCCTCGCCAGTTTTCGTCCTTGCCCCAGCCGTTGAACGAACTTTCTGTAGGTACCCAGACGAGAGTATTAGGGAGGATTTGGACAGTCGCAAACACATATCCTACACGGCAGGCATTTTCATTTCCGCCTATATAACTATTACTGAGTTGATCCTTCATTGTTAAACGAATAGTGTGCTTCGTACCTGGTGATAAAGTCGGCTTATCTACTTTGAGACCTGTTTCGAGATCAAAGAAGGTCACATCTGTACCCATGCTATTCAAGTTAATGCTAATCTCACCTGAACTCAAACCAAGTGTTTGAGTTTGTGTACTCTGCTTAATAGGTATCTTCACCTCATCCAATTGATCAGCCAATACCTTGACCAATGGAATTTGAGTCTTCTGCACAGATGTCTTGTTCTCATTCGTCATTGGCGCGATATTGAGCATATGTTCGGAAGAGGCAGAGGTCACTCTTATGCGTCGTGGCTCGTTGCAGTCTTTGAGGGTAATCTCTGTAGGGTTTCCCTCTTTATCATTGATAGTTTTCTTGGCTGTACCTGCGATTGGGAAGCACCAATAACTAGCAACCGCTGCAGAAGGCAAATAGAAATGAATAGTTGTATCTCGGAACTGCAACCAACCGTTATCGTGCAAATGCTTGACAATATTATAGTTCTCGCGGTTGAGGAACTTCGAAGGGTCTAGTTCTTTGAAACTAGTAGCATTGTAGTTGGTATTATCGTCTTTGTCCGTAGGAACACGACGCATGTCGTACATCACAGCAGAAGCCACCTCGCCAGGTCTAAAACCATAATAGTTATGGAATGCTGTTTCCTTGTCTTGCTGTGTTTTTTTGTCATCCTCAAAAATAGCATCCAACTCTGCTGTACATACCAACCAATCGGCATAGATAGGTGCTTCTACATTTTCTGCCGTTAGACCTGTATTTACAGCCAAGTGATTGACTACCTTTGCTGTTAAGAAATACAAATCATTAGCACAGTTCTCCACGGAGTTGGTGTATATATTGGTCACATCACCTTGGTTGGCAACGAGTTGGGATGTTTCCGTATTGAGCTCGTGCTTGATTTTTTCACCATCTGAATTGCGAAGCTCGAACACAGTCTGCTGCGTAGCATGAAGCGGTGTCTGCATATTACATTCGGCTTGAGGCAACTCTAGTGGCGAATATGCCATACGCATGGTGTACTTGTGCGCATCGTAGAGTTTAGAGAGTGCAAGAGCGTTTTTCTCATTATCAGTCTCCAAATCATTCATATCCTCCTCAGTCACATTATCAATGATATGTGCCACATACAGCAACCACTTGGTCACACCGTCGTTGGTTGTCTTGACATACGCTTTGCCATGCTTATATCCCTTGCTAACTAAATCATCTAGGAATGCGGAAACGGAATAATAGAATGTTTCTCCCTTTTCCTCTGGATTATAATTAGTTGCTGGTATATGCACCGAACCATAACTATCGTCATCAGTATGTTCTCCTTGATGGGCTTCGTGATAATATGCTTCATCACCAGTAAGGTTGACTGCTTCCTTAAGATCGGTATTGAAAATCTGGTAATAGATATATCCGTCGCTACCAGCTTGAATATTGCTATAATCGAGTCGCAATACCGCTGCTGCAAATGAGTTCTCGGCATCAGTAGAACGGCAAGCCATCTTTCCCTGATAAGCAGCGATAGGTAATTGCGAAACAAAGAGTGAGATATCATCCACCAAGAAGTCGTTTGCCGCACCCGAAGTGGCGAAGTTGTAGAGCGACACGCGTGTCTCGTCGTAGCTATGTGCCGATTCGATAGGGAATACCACCTGTTGCCATCCCGAACCCTTAGGCAATTCGCCAACAAAGAATACGCCTGCATCTTCCCATTCGGTCTGACCTGTTTCCCTTCCTTGTACATTGAATCGGAAGATTGGGTTACTACCTTGGTGAGCAGCATTGGAGGGGTTGCAAAGCCATGCTGAGCAGTACATGGTTTGACCCGAACAGATATTGGCAGGAGCAGAGATACTGACTACTAGTCCTGGTTCGGTGGTTCCGTCCACGTAGAGGGCAAATCCTTTGTCTTTGCCTCCGTGGTTCTCTGCCCAAATGCCAGCCTCATTCCAACTCTTATTTACTCCGTTTACCAATACATATTCGCCATAGAAGGGGAATACACCTTGGTTTGCGGCACGCACAAAACCATGATGGTTATTGGATGCGATCTGTGCCAAATCGCCTTGCGTATATACAAAACCATAGGTACTCTCTGCTGCATTCAGTGGTTGGCTGTAGTAGGTAAAACCGTCGCTTAGTGTTGTCTTTTTGCTCTCGTCGGTATAATTGAAATCAATATGCGCTTTGCGGCTGTAGATATTCGCTATTTCATAATCCGACTTAAGCACGGTGCGCGACGGTCCAGTCTCTTGAGGATTTGTAAAGGTAACGGTAAACTTTGCAATACGTACATTACCACTATTAGCAGTTAGTGTGTAGGTCTTGGTTTCGCCTGCATTGCCTAATACGGTAAGATACTCGCCGTTGTCGCTAATGATATTATCACCAGACCATGTCGCATTTTCTACACGCACAAGATTCTCACCATTCCAATAGAAATAGCAGAGCTTGGATAGATACTCATCATTCGTTCCTTTGCGGTATTTGAATTGAGGTGTGAGCAAGATATTTTTGCCCGCAGGAGCTTGGTAATGGTACTCCTCAAGGTATTTGCCGTCAGCTAATGCTGCAAACTTATCTGCCATCTCGCCCGCAGGGCGGAGGTCAAAGAGTTGGCGATAGGAAAGCGTTGGTTCCGTGATGGATTTTACCACTTCGCCTTCAGTTGTTATTTCATAATCCGTATAAGCACTCACGTCGCAAGCAATGGTGTGGTAGCCAGCAGCACGTTTTGCTTGCTCGGTTGAATAGGTTTGTCCTTTGATATAAGTATAATTCCAACCATTCAAGACAGGGATATTATTGCTATTCTCGGTGCCCTCATTGAGTATGCCTCCGTGGTTGTGGTTAATGGCATATAGTCCCCAAGAACGACCTTCGGAGCCTTCGGTAGCAGCACTAGCTGGCGTATTGATAGGCGTGAAAGGTTGGTTATTCGCTCCGCGAGGAGTGGTGTACCATGAGGTAGCATAATTGTAATTGCCATATGTAGGGTCGCTATTTCCAAAATTGTAGTTAGGTGCTTTGCCTGTATGGTAGTCATACCAACGCATATAACCAAAGAAATTCGATTCTGCCAATCGAAGCTCTATTCGGTCTTCCGGCAGATAGTAGATGGTGCGCGTTGCGGTGTGTACTTCTTGGTTTTTCTTGTTGAATTGAATACCCGCATCGGAGCGCTGTGCAAGTTGAATGGTAAAACTCTCCTGATGATTATGTCCACTACCAGCATTCTCGCGCTTGAAGGTTCCTGTGAAGGTAGCAGTACGATCGGATTGACCGTTTCCTAATGCCTGAGCAGTAATAGCAATCGAGTTGGTGTTGACCGTATGGCTTAGCCAATCTGCGCCATCGTCTGTAGTAATCACCCAACCATCTGTCGGTGAAGTGAGTGATAAAAGTTCAGGGTATGCAGGAGTGTGTTCTTCATACTCGGTCTTGAAAACATTCTGATTCACATCATAGATGACGCTACCGTGTTGGTGAATAGGCACCACTGTGATATTTACCGTCTCTGCGTCCGCACCAAAAGTAAACATCGTAGGATTGATGTGGAAGGTCAGCGGTGGCAATAGTTCTTCATGATAGGAGTTGCGCACTACGCGCATAGTCTGCTTCACGGTGTTGCCCTTGTACTTATACTCCGCCACTACACGGTCAGCATAGTTCACCCATTGAATACGGTTATTGGTGTTGGTGCGCAAGTTCATCGGACTTTTGCCTACGGGAGTGATAGTAAAAGTATGTGTTTTGTTGGTACCCGCTGATGCACCCTCTTTCAGTGTTAGCACATCTGTTCCTTCATCAGGGAGTACATATCCATCGCTTGGATTAGGGGTGTAGTAGTTGGATAGTTTAATCTCAGAAGTCGTGGTATTACTAGACTCCCAATAGAGGTGGAATTCAGTAATGTCTCCTTCATCCACAACATTATGCCCACCACCAATAATCTCGTCTGGGCGATTGATACATTGATAAGACACCACTGCTGTCTCTGGTATAGTAAAGGTCACCTCCTGCTCTTGCGCTTGGGCTTCGCTATCATTACTCGCATATGGGAAAATCAATGTCTCTGGATAGAAACCACCACCAGGAGCATCAGCACCTTCTTTGTTCCATTTCTCGATATAGTTAGTATGACTCCACCATGTCTGGAAATGATAGTTATCTCCCTCCCAGTTAAGGAAAACGGTCACATTATTGGCTGCTGTATAGTAGAATTTGCCATGCAGATAAGCACGCTCCGCGCTATTATTAGGTTCGCTCTGACGATAAGATGTAGGAGCATCCGATAGTATCATGGAATAATTTTGGTTACCATTGTCTTTGATACCCAAATAGCGATCAGTAGCAAGACTCTTAAAGGTATAGAAATATTCCGAGTTGTTTTCTGTGATACCTATCTCCCAGAAGCACTTGTCAGACGCTACTTTTGCGGTACGAATACCGTCCGTACTTGCTTCCAAATAGCGATATCCATTTCCCCAATAATCGTATGCGATAGTCACAATGTCACCATCTGTCAGATAACCATCGGTTACTGGCGTTTGCGCTTGCATGGTAGCAAGCGACAGGATTGCAGATATAATTAGTACGAGTCGTTTCATAGTGCTTGAGATGTTTTGCGGTTACGGAATAGTTTAACAATGATATATGCGGCAGCCATTGCCAAGAGCGGCAATAGCATATCGCCCACGGGCACGGTTTGATCACCCACAACAGGACCACCTGGGTTATCGCCACGACGAGACCCTCCAGTGCCTTCACTGGTTGGTGAAGTGGAAGATACAGGATTAAAACCATACGATACGGATTGCGAGACCTCCCTATGGATGGCAGAAAAAGAAGTGGTTCTCTTAACAGAATACGAACCACCAGTAACAACAGACGACAATCCGTTAGCACCTACAGAACTAGCTCCAATTGATTGAAGTTGTCTATCAGAGGTGCGGACAGAAATCACTGTGTACGGAGCAACACTTGGATTTATTGCATAGATACTTGATGAGGATAATATATCTAATTCACTATTCATTTTCTCGTATCACCATTTTTCGATTGGCGAATTTGGGCACAAAGTTACAAAATTTTGGTGATTTCTACAATTTTTTCTCTAGAAAAAATACTATACCCCTGAGAAAATCTCGTTTTTGACATATCTAGAATACAAAAAAGCACATATAAGATCAAGAAATAACAACAAACAGATATAATCAATATCTAGCGTAAAGATTGCGTAAAGGTTGCGCAATCACTAACTAATAACTAACTAATCACTAAGTAGGGTGTAAAGTGTAAAGTGTAGAGTGTAAAGTGTAGAGTGTAAAGGCAAGGATAAAAAAAAAGCACCCTCGAGGGAGGGTGCTTTAGTTTGCTATAAACTATTATTAGTGTGAGCAGCTAGGTTGATCGTTTAATTGCTCAGTAAGATTAGGAATAACCTCCGCATCTTTTACGAAACCTAGTCTAGGATTAACTGCAGAGCAATCAACAGCAGGGAAAGGAGTTTTCTCGTGTACACCTACACAGATCCATTCCTCATCGAAATATTGGAAGTATGCCACAAACTTCTCGGTCTCACCATCCTTCTCGCCATAGCAGATACGGCCTAGAGGAGAAACCTTAATAGTTTTGATAGTAATCTCCGCCTTCTTAGTAGGAGTAGTAGCAGACTTAACATCTTTCACCTTGCCCATCTTTGCCAACTTCTTATCAAATGCGAGCAAGTCGAAAGACTCATAATATTCAGCAAGTTTAGCCAAGTCGTATGGAAGAGGACCTTCGTGAACTGCTTTCTCGATACCAGGGATCAAAGCTGGAGTATACTCACCAAACAAGAGTTCGACAGGTTGTGCATTAGGAACAGATGGCGCAACAGGGTCCAAACGTTGTGGACGAGCTGGTCTAGCGTCAAGTGCCTTTTGAGCATCGTGCAATTCTTTTGCAGTGATACCCATAGCGAAGCAACGCCATGTCTTGTGCTCACTGAGGGCTGCAGGAGCGTTAAGAGCGATATCATCAATCTTCTTAACACCACCCTCCTCTTTCACTACAATACAGAACTCAGCCTCTGCAATCTTCACAATATAGAGATCTACATAGGATGTCCATTTGCAGATAGAGAGTGCAGCAATCGCCTCAGCAGTCATAGGAGTCTTACGAGTGAATGGGTCGCGCACATTCTTACGAACGCCAAGTTCAATAGCCTTGAGGATACGCTCTTGAGCCATAATGAGATCGTTGGTACCATAGCTATAGATAGCGGCATTTTTGTTTGCAAGGTAAGCATTGTAGAAATCAGTAATCAAAGTAACTACATCGCTAGCCACATTGTAATCAAATGTATATTCGCCATATTTGTTTTTGCCAGAGTTTGGTTGAATTGGAGAATAGTCTGTAATTGTATCCTCTGGGAAGATAGGCTCGTCGTTTTCAACGATCAAAGCTTTACCCTTTGCGGTGAGTGCTACGTTCACCCAATATGTACGTACATCATTATGATTAACGATATCAGTGTACTCAACATCTACCAAGCCATTAACTTGAGCCTTATAAAGCAATGTACGGCAACCTGGATCGTTGAGCTCGTAGTATCCTACAGCTACAGGTGTTACTCGAGGAGTGTTGATCACTCCATTCTCCTTCAGAACCTCTTTTACCAATTTTTTAGCATGACACTTGGTTAATCTAGGAATTTTTACTTCCTTCTCTGTATCTTCTACAGTTGCCTCAGCATTTGCATTAGCATTATCTTCACAAGGATCAGCATACACATACTCCTCAGAAACTACATGCTTGAGCACTTTACACTGTTGCTTTTTACACGAAGGTGCTGCAAACAAGATTACTGCAGACAGAACAATTAGTGCGATTTTTTTCATAATTTTTACAATTTAATATTAGTAAATAGATATAAGTTAATTCATTATACTCTCCAATGGGGCTGCAAAGTTACTGAAAATTAAACAAACGTGCAAATTTTTTCTAAAAAAAATGCATTTTATAAAATAAACGAACACACTATTTGTAAAAAAATGTTTCGAAAATAAACGAACAGGCACCCATAAGGATGCCTGTTTGGTCGAGAAGAGGCGACTCGAACGCCCGACCCCCACGTCCCGAACGTGGTGCGCTACCAACTGCGCTACTTCTCGAATTTTACTGATTATAATCGCTCAAAATATGTACCTCTGTAGCCAAATCGATTTGCTCTATCAACTGCAGAAGGTCTTTGTTTCTCAAACGAATACACCCCTTAGTACATCTGGTACCAATGGTCCTGGGTGCATTGGTGCCATGAATACCAATACCCTTCCATTTACCCGTATTAAGTCGGATAAAATAAGGACCATAGACATTGCGTACTCCCCCCTTATATCTCCAATACTTAGAATTTTCGATAGAAGCGATGGTAAACACTCCCTCTGGCGTACGATAATCACCTAAATATCGCTTATCACCCCGATTTTTCCCACAAGCACAACTGAATGTGCACAAGGTATCTGAATCGAGATCAATCACATAGAGTTTGAGTGATTGTTTGGATATCACAATTGTACTTTGTGCGGAAAGACATCCTGCCGCGAACATACATATTAGCAAGATCAAGCACCTTCTCATACAATGCAATCGTGATTGTGTTTGTCTATTTCTTGGAATACTTTTGCCTAGATTTTCCAGCAGGTGCTGATGAGGCGATTATGGCACGGCACATCTCCTCTGTTAGGTTTTGCACGTCCGTTGATTTAGGCAGACGGTAATTACCTGTTGGAGTTTTGACATACGCTCCATATCGACCATTAAGTACCTGAATATCACCGAAAACATGAATAGGCTGCTCAATTTGCTTCTGCGCTTCAAGTACAGCAACCGCTTCTTCCAAAGTAATGGTATATGGGTCCGCATTCTTGGGCAAACTAGTAAACGCCCCTGCATAACGGATATACGCGCCATACTTACCTTCGCCAATTACCATTTCGGCCCCTTGCCAAACTCCCAAAGTACGTGGCAATGCATTTGCAAAAAGAGACAAGGCATCATCCACCGTAATAGTAAAAATACTCTGCCCCTTTTGCATTGAGACGAACCTTGGCTTTTCTGTATCGCTGTCACCTAATTGGACGCAAGGACCGTTCTTTGTAATACGCGCCAAGATCGGCTCACCGGTCTGTGGATGATTGCCGACAAAACGCGCTGCCATCTTACCCGCAGGCACCTTTTTGATAAGCGGATGGAAGGTTTGATAGAATTGATCCACCGTTTGTACCCAATTGGCCTCTCCCGCTGCAATGGTATCAAAACTCTCTTCGGATTGCGCTGTGAAATCGTAACTAAGGATAGTTGGGAAATGCTCTACCAGAAAATCATTCGCAATTCGACCTAGGTCGGTAGGAAGGAGTTTACCAGAATCCGTGCCGACAAACTCCGACTTGGTCTTATCAGATATCTTGCCATGGCTGAGAACAAGAAGGTTGAAGGCACGTTTCATACCTTCTACAGAACCACGCTCCACATATTTACGCGACTGGATTGTCTCGATTACAGTAGCGTAGGTAGAAGGTCGACCAATACCCAGCTCATCCATCTTATCCACCAATGAACCCTCATGGTAGCGAGCAGGCGCCTTGGTAAATGTCTCTTGAGCAGTTGCCGAATTCATTTGGCATTGCACATTCTCCTTCAGGAAGGCGATAGCAGCTTGGTTATTAGCAGCAATCTCCTCGTCGGAAGCTTGGCTATAAACACGCATAAATCCATCGAAAGTAATTACCTCATGGGTAGCAGTCCAGATATAAGGCGAATTGCTCATTGAGACCTCTACGCGCGTAGTGTCAATCTCTACATCGGCCATTTGGGTAGCCAAAGCACGCTTACGAATGAGATCATAGAGTCGACGTTCGTCGTTGTTATTGCCCGCTACAGGTACATTCATATAGGTAGGACGGATAGCCTCGTGTGCCTCTTGCGCATTTTTGGATTTAGTTTGATATTGACGCGCTTTGTGATAGTTTTCGCCGTACTCTGCCAGAATGGTTGCTTTGGCAGTATTGATGGCTAACCCGCTGAGATTCACCGAGTCGGTACGCATATACGTAATATGACCCGCCTCATAGAGCGACTGTGCAAGTCGCATGGTTTTCGAAACAGAAAAATGCAACTTACGTACAGCCTCTTGCTGAAGGGTGGAAGTAGTAAACGGAGGAGCTGGTGAACGATGACCAGGTTTGTGCGTCACAGAAGAGAGATTGAATGTGGCATCTTTACAACTCTCAAGAAAAGCAAGCGCCTCTTGCTTGGTCGCAAAACGATGATTCAGTTCAGTTTTGAAAGAAGTGGTTTCTCCATTCAAGGCTGCACCGAGAAACTCAGCAGTCAGGCGATAACTAGCAGTAGGCACAAACTCCTCTATCTCGCGTTCGCGCTCCACAATAAGTCGTACAGCCACTGACTGCACACGACCCGCACTGAGACCTGTGATAACCTTCTTCCAAAGGACAGGCGACAGCTCAAATCCCACAATACGATCCATCACGCGACGAGCTTGCTGGGCATTCACCAAGTTGTAATCAATATCGCGAGGATGATTAATCGCCTCTAGGATCGACTCTTTGGTGGTATCATTGAATGTAATACGGCACACTTTCTCCTTTGGCAATTGCAATATCTCCTGAATATGCCAAGCGATAGCTTCTCCCTCGCGGTCAGGGTCGCTCGCGAGCCAAACCTTATCGGCCTTGAGAGCCTCTTTGCGCAGAGAATCAACCAGTTGTATCTTATCTTTTTCGATTACATAGTTAGGAGCATAGCCATTGCTAAAGTCAATACCCATGCTGTTTTTACCAATACCCTCGATATCACGAACGTGCCCCTGCGAAGACATCAAATGAAAATCCTTGCCCAAATACTTGGCAATGGTTTTTCCTTTGCTAGGGGACTCAACTATCATTAAATTCTTACTCATTACTTGTTCACTAGTTTAATTTAGGACTTTGAGGTCGCAATAAATCCCATATATAAATAAGGTGTCTTTTTCAAAAACGGCGGCAAAGGTAGTGCTTTTATTTTATATGTGCAAATTTATTTTTGCGTTTTTTTTCATTACTTATATAAAGTAAAGTTTTTTTGTTTTTTATAATTTTTCTTGCATATTTGCTTTTTTATTTGTACCTTTGCGGGAAAATTTAAAACAATATGACAACCTTTATTATTTTAACCATTGTTTTGACCCTCTTTGGTATAGGACTGCTGTTGGCAGAAATGTTTCTTTTGCCTGGTTTTGGTATTGCAGGTATATGCGGTCTGGCAAGCCTAGTGGCTGCAGTAGTAATAGCCTATGTAAAACTTACCACTGCATGGGCATGGGCAGGACATGTCACCCTAGCGACATGTCTGGTGCTTTGCGGTATTGCAGTATGGATATTCCTGAAAAGCAAAGCCTTAGACAAAATGGCACTCGACACTAAGATCGAAGGTGGTGTAGATATGCCATCCGCAGGAAAACATATGGAAGAACTGAAAAACGAAAATCAATAACCTTTAAATTGAAATACTATGGCTGAACTTGGAATCTTTGAAATTGTAATTATGGCGATTATTGCCATTCTCGTGATTATTTTCTTCTACTATGTACCATTTATGCTATGGGTAAATGCCGTAGTTAGTGGTGTACATGTGTCGTTGATTCAACTCTTCTTGATGCGTATTCGTAAGGTACCACCAACACGTATTGTAAACTGTCTGATTGAGGCACACAAAGCTGGTCTTACAGATGTCAAACGTGACGGATTGGAAGCGCATTTCCTGGCAGGTGGACATATCGAGCGCGTGGTGCATGCGCTGGTGAGCGCAAGCAAAGCGAATATGGCATTGACCTTCCAAATGGCAACTGCCATCGACCTGGCTGGTCGCGATGTGTTTGAGGCAGTACAAATGTCGGTTAACCCTCGCGTAATTGATACTCCTCCTGTGACCGCTGTGGCAAAGGATGGTATTCAGCTGATTGCTAAGGCTCGTGTGACCGTGCGTGCAAATATCAAGCAATTGGTCGGCGGTGCTGGCGAGGACACTATCCTTGCTCGTGTAGGCGAAGGTATCGTTTCTTCTATCGGTTCTTCTGACAGCCACAAGATGGTGCTTGAGAATCCAGATAGCATCTCTAAACTCGTACTCAGCAAAGGTTTGGATGCAGGTACTGCATTCGAGATTCTCAGTATTGATATTGCCGATATCGATGTAGGTAAAAATATCGGTGCGCAATTGCAAATGGACCAAGCTGAGGCGGATAAAAACATCGCGCAAGCCAAGGCTGAAGAGCGTCGCGCAATGGCCATTGCTACTGAGCAAGAGATGAAAGCAAAAGCTCAAGAAGCAAAAGCGAAAGTAATTGAGGCAGAGGCACTTGTGCCACAAGCTATGGCAGAGGCATTCCGCAATGGCAACCTCGGTATCATGGACTACTATCGCATGCAAAACATCCAAGCGGACACCACCATGCGCGAAGCGATTGGTAAGCCTGCTGGCGAGCCTGCAAAGAAAAAATAAGGCCTCAGATCTCTTGCACCTAGCAATTACTCCAACTGTACATTTGCTAGAAAGCAAAACACATAGTCCGTTTAATCGACCAACTTATACACTAAAAACAACAGCAAACCCATCTTGAGTTTGCTGTTGTTTTTTCTATGAAATAACGACTAGCCCTATCTCACTAGTGTTTGTGTGTAATGCTTCGAATTATCACGCATCGTCGCTTCTACAATACAAATACAAATACCCGATGGTACGGACAAGGCAACGGTGCTATTCCACAGTGACAACGCCTCGTGAGCAATGAGATGGCCTGCTAGGTCATATACTCTTATCTCTTTAATGATATCTGTTGAGCTGACCACCAATTCACCCTTAGTTGATGAGTATGCCCAAAGAGCATTGTTATCCACTTGTGGCACAGCAGGTTGTGTGGTTGAAGTCGTCACATCGTCGTTTGTGGTGCGATCAGGACCAGTAATATAGTAGCGCGTTTCGTGATTATCAGGCATATCCAATTCCAACCATAATCCGTCCATGATACGATAGCGTTCACCCGTCACTGCATCGCAGAAGTAGCACTCTTTGTTCCAATTGAGCGATAGGTAGAAGGCGAATGTCACCTTCTCTGTGCGGAAACTATCGTGTACCAACATAGATACAGGCACTGTGTCAATATTCTCTCGCACATCCACCATCATTGGCACTTGCTTAGAGACCGTGTACATGTTCACTGGCGAAGTAGCAGTAGAACCATCGCCACCTTGCTCTACACCCGATGAGAAGAATAACACATCTTCTTGGCTCTCATATATATCGCTTGCACTACCTTTGGCGGCCACCATACAGCGTGCCTGTCCTCCAGCATTGGTAGCATAAATAGTCATCAGCATGGATTCATCCGACTCTTCGGTTACGCTATTCCTACGGGCTGGTAAACTGGCAGGTGCAGGTTCGGTATATCCGACAAAATGCGACTTGGATAGTTTGACTGTTACCGATGTTGCAGTACCTTTTTCGTCAACAAGTTCTAATAGCGCCGAACGCATTGGCGCTAATTCGCCGAGTGGTGATGCCTCTGCATATGCCTCCCATGTACTATTATTCATCACTGAGTACTTCTTGGCAAGAACGCTTTTATTGTCTTCGAGGAATTTCGCCATATCAATATTAGCCATCGCAGGATTGCCGAACATAAACTGATTGCTTGCGAGCGCATTAATCAGTGTGATATACATATCGCCATTGGCATCTGGCTCGAAGGCCAGTTTAGGTGAGTGAGTAACCGACACACCTTGATCCGATGGTGTACCATTGGAATAGTAATAACTATAATAGGTGTCTGGTTTTGGCAAACGCACAATGATATCGCCACTAATATTATCAGGGCCATATCCTAGTACCTGATATCCCGTACCTGGAGGAAGAGGATGACCCAAAGAATTGGTTTCTACAAACTTCACATCCTCTGTAACAGCAGGATAAGATTGGTTACCATTCTCATGGTAAGTAGGCACGCGTTTGTTGTAGATAGATTGCCAGAACGCATACGCAGCAGAACTAGTGCGCACCCCTTGGAATGAATTAACTACAAACGGATATTGACTATTGTCCTCTGTGTCTTCGAATTCTAAGTTCGTGCCACTACTCCAGTTGCCGCTATGAGGTACATACATGTCACCCGTGTACATACCTTTGAGAGGTGGAGCCATTGAGTTCCATGTGGCTGGAGTGATGGTCATATCTACAAAAGCACGGTTGTATTGCAACAAATGCTGGTTATGAATCATTGCATCTGGTGCGAAATAGATATCATTACATGCGTTTGGCAAGTGGTTGACATCCATAGGATAATAATCATCGGTCGTCACGATCGGATATGGCTTATCGGCTGGCAATGTAGGAATAATCACATTGGTTTCTGGCAACGGAGCAAAACCTACATCCATCAATGTACCATCTGCTTTTCTCGCTTTCCAGTTTGCATCATCACCCCATACAGCAGATGCATCACCCGTCCATTGCACCACATTAGGCACAATAGATAGATAGAAATATACAAATCCTACACGGCAATTCCTCTCGTCACCTCCAATATAAGCATGACCCTCTTGGTCATAGAATGCCATACGCATCAAATAATCCTTACCAGGTTCCAAAGTAGTGGGCACTTCTACAATATCAATGCGATTGTTAGACAAGTCTACATATTCTAGCACATTTTCAATCGTTTCCTTATAGTTGAAGACAATCTCTTCTTTGGTTGGAGACAAGGTAGAATGCAGGCGGGCCTCTCCGAGCAGCTGCTTCACGGGGATTACCACTTGTTCTATACCCTCTAGGATACGTATCGATGGCAGCATCAATCGCTCATTAGGTTTTTGGTTAGCGATATCAATAGGCGATAGATTGACAGCATATTCCGAATGTAGGGATGTTAGTTTTACCCACAGCGGTTCATCGCAATCGTAGA
Organism: Paludibacteraceae bacterium; assembly: GCA_045577965.1. Lineage (GTDB taxonomy): Bacteria > Bacteroidota > Bacteroidia > Bacteroidales > Paludibacteraceae > Colicola. The sequence continues at coordinate 28,385 of JAZNJI010000013.1, read as the reverse complement.
GTTTATATTCTTGTCCATTGAAACTAACTTTAGCATCTTCAGCCACAGGATAAATCCAATAGCGAACCACCTCCTCTGAACCCATATAGAACCTCGAAGTGGTTTGATACAATTTCAATTTTCCCTCAGCACACAATCGCTGAATCAATGCCAACTCGGTTGCATCAAAATCAGCAGTAGTTGTTAACTTCTTTGGATCAGCTTGTTGATAGTTGGGATTAGGCTTAGAAGCCGAAGGAACTTGACGCATATCGCTAATGGCTTGACGCAAATCACCGCGCTCACACTTATATTCACTTTCGAATGCAGTATTGGCCGCTGCCTTCTGCTCATCGGTCATGCTGCGTGCGTCGCAATACAAATCATCAAAAGCGGCACCTACAAGCCAATCGGCATGAACAAGAGCTTCTACGGTCTGCAACGTTCCACCCACACTAGTCGCCAACGTATTTTGTACCTTCACATCCAAGAAATAGTGATTGTTGGCACATAACAACTCTTTGCAATCCACACGCTCTACTCCATCTTGGTCGTCACGCAATTCTACATAGGTATCTGTAGTCGCATGTAGTTCGGTAGTAGAAGCACATGCTACATCAGCCAATTCACCAGGTGCATGAGCAATTCGCAGTAAATATTCTTTATCTTTTGCCAAATAGATATCTCCATCCGTAGCGCTTACGTTCTGCTGTGTATTAGGGACAATGTGGATGACATATAAGAACCACTTATCATTTACAGCATCCTCGACATAGCATTTTCCATGTCTTGTATTATTTTCAATCAATCCCTCAATATATGTTTGCAAACCACCTTTTGCTATCACATCACCAGTGCCTGGGATATAATCTTTCGCAGGTATTCTAACCGAACCATATGCTTCGTTTGCAGCATCTTCTGCATAGTAAGCTGATACTATTTCATCGGACGCGTTAATGGTTTTTAATTTAACAACACTATTATCTGTTACATTAAATAGTTGATAATATGCAAACTTACCTTGTAATTCCTGATTCAGTTCTGCATAATCCAGACGAACTACCACAGCCGTGCTAGTGGTTGTGTTATCCGTATAAGATCGGCAACCCATAGTAGCTTGATAGGCAGCCAAAGGCAGAGGAGAAACGAAAAGACATATATCATCCACCATAAAATCGTTTCCAGAGTTGGAAGTTGCAAAGTTGTAAATAGACACACGAGTCTCTTCATACGATTCATTTTGGCTCAACACAGGGAAAACTACTTGATGCCAGCCTGAATTATGTGCCATAGATCCAACGAAGAATATACCCACATCTTTCCACTCTGTATCCCCCGCTTGGCGTCCTTGGACATTGCAACGAAAAACAGGCAGTGTATTACTTCCCGAAGGATTGCTAAACCACGCTGAGCAATATAATGTTTGTCCCGAACAAATAGTTGCCTTGGTGGAAATCATCGCTACCAAACCAGGTTGCTCAGTACCATCCACATAAAGGGCATATCCTGTACGACTAGTACCCTTTGCATAAGACTGATTAACGCGGTTGGTAATACAATACTCTCCCCAATAGGGGACGGTACCATCATGTCCGCGATTGTCACCTGGCACTTCCTCGCTTTGATAAGCATAACCATACGACGCATTATCCCAAGGTAGAGGACGATTGAGATATCTAATCGTAGCATTATCGGCATTACTTGGAGAAGTCTCACCGAAATTAAAATCAATCTCCTCCAAGATATCGTACTTTGCGTCTATATCCGCTCTTGTGGCGAAACCAGGAACACCATTTTGGGTAGGACCACAATCATTTACAAACTTCACAGTAAACTTGGCAATGCGCACCTTTCCATCATTAGCAGTAAGTGTATAGGTTTTTGTCCCTGTACTATTAGAATTAACCACTCCAAACATTCCCTCCTGAGTTACTTCGCCACTCCAAGTAGCACTAGCACTAGTGACGCGCGCTATTGATGTGCCGTTATGATAGAAATAGCAATTTTCCCACTCATTACTACTGTTGTAGCGATGCGTAGTAGTCAAATAAACATCCTTATTAACAGGCGCTGTGTAGTAATACTCCTCTAGATACTTATCTGCTGCCAGACTACTGAACTTATCAGCCATTTCCCTAGCTGGTCTGAGATAGAAAAGTTGGCGATACGACAATGTTGGCTCAATAATGGTATCTGCACTTACCTTATGGTCTGTATAGTTACTTACATCACATGCAATAATATGCGCTTTGCCATCTGCCCAACCATTTATTATAGGGTTGTTCGCACCTCGGTCTTCTACATCATAAATTCCATACGAATCGCCATACGTGCTATTGATGTTATCACCCAAGGGGCTAGTTGACCATGTAGTACGATCTGATTCTATAGCGTTGTACTGTGGGTTGCCACCTGTTTGGTAATCATACCAGCGTTTGTATCCACGGAAATCTCGCTCAGGTAAATCTAATTGAATTTTGTCACCAGGCAGGTAATACAATGTTTTTTCTGCGACATGGACTAGTTGCTCATCTTCAGAAGTGTATGGATTCGTACCAAATTCAGTATTAGCCACACCCTTTTGATGGAAGAATTTTATAGCTCCGTCTTTTGCATTTTGCACGATATATACCTCTACAATATCCGTATGCGTGTCAGTAGCGTCATCGGGATTGGTATAAATAAATGTACCTACCAAACGAGCCGTACGCATAACACCCGTGGTGTTTGCTTCTGCTACCAAAGAAACCTTTCCATCATTAGACGAACTGGTGATGCGCACCCAAGTAGCAGCTGTCTCTTCGTGCAAATTTTTAAGAGCAAATGTTTTGGTGGTAGATGTAGTAACAGGCGTTGGGTATATCTCATAAATGGTATTTTCCAACGAACCATCTGGCAAATAGAGCTCCACACCTCGTTGATACGTTACGGTAAATTGAATATCGAATGTTTGTTCTGTCTTTGGTAATGTCACATCATCTGGCGAAGCATTCACTACAAACGAAGGAAGCACCTCCTTATGATAAGCTTTGCGCTCTACAGCAGTGTTTACACGATAAGTTGTTTCTTGTGCATCATTCTTCTCGCGGAAACTCGCTACAATATTATCAGTATAGTTAATCCAATCGCCATCGCCATTTTTCAAATCCATCGGGCTAGACCCAAGCGCAGTCACAGTGACATCCCAAGTGTTATCTTCTGTGGTGTTCTTGGCGTAACTTAGTTGCAATAAATCACGTGACATGACGGTCTCATCCTCGTAGTTAGCACAAGTGGTTTTTGAAATCGCATTATTGCTAGATAACCACACAAAGTTAATGTATTCTAATTCAATAGGCGAATTATCTACAGAAGTCGATTGAACTATCTCTACAGTAGGTCTATTTACACAATATGAATAATCTTCTGCTGCTTTTCGCGTTATTGTAAATTGCACCGTTTTGGTCGCACGACTATCCGTAGTCGCTAAACCAAATGGACCTCCAATCGATGTAAATTCACCACTCAATCCTCCAGGAACTACTTTACGTGTCCATTTTTCGAGAAGAAGAAGGGTGTTTCCCCGTCCATAGTTGACATTATTCTGTTGATCTGTCAAGGACCAACTACCATTATTATATTGGATAAATCGGTATCTAGTGTTCCTACCCTGCGTATAAGAATAATAAAATCTTCCTGTCACTTGGTTTGAGACATTAGTCACATCTCCATCGGTTCCCAATCCAAAAGTTGAGCCTGTTCCTCCTAATTGCAAACTTGTACCATTTTGCCCTTGTAATTTTCTATTCGTAACATTCTTATTGTTAAGCGTGACACTTTCAAAAGAATATTTACCATCATCACTAACAGTCACTATCCACAAACATTCTATAGTAGGATTGCCATTTACATTCGTTAACGTATTGCTACTATTTACTGCTAAATAGTTATTGCTACCATTATAGCGAATCGTAATAGTATCTCCATTAGCCAATTGCGCAAACATTGACAAATTTCCGCACACAAGCATCAACAGCGCGATTAATACCACTCTGCTACTATTCATAGACATCACACCATTGAACATAACGCGCACGCGCGAAACATTACCCTTACTCATAAAACAATTTGTGACTTTCATCATATGTACAAAATTATTATAGGTCAATAACCACCAGTTCTCACATTTATTCTGTAACCCACTACTAGGATTTAGTTAGTGATTAGTTAGTGATTAGTTAGTGATTACAATATGTTTACTTAATCTTAAATAGCAACTTACGGTTGCGCCACAAACGCACTACAGCATACACTCCTACCATCAACAGCATTGGCAGCAACACATCGCCCACAGGACTCGCATAATCTGGATTCAACTCACCTGTGGCACCACTACCTGGACGGCCACCCATACTATCATCAGTGGCATAAGAGGCCGAAGAGATCGACGGTAACGACGATTGCAATACATCATCACTCGAATGATAACTTAAACGTCCGACTGTTCTTGACACTGAAAAAAATCCAGGGATAGTATCTGTACCATAAGAACCCAAAATATTATTCGACGTGCGACTTGTCACCACACCACCCGAATAAGATACAGTTCCTACCGAAGAACCTATCGACGAATAAGTACCCATTGGAGCACTTGTATAATCACGACTATCAAAAAGAACACCACCTACAAACTCTACCGATAGTTGATCGCCAAACGACCCATCACCACCTGTAGAATATGCAGCAGATCTTACACCATAATTATTGGTGTAACTACCTGGATTATAATATGTCCTTCCGTGTGAATTAAACATTCGTTTACAACTCCGTTTTTGAAAAACCGAAAATATCGCGTAAAGATACTTTTTATTACATAAAAACATGTTGCATAACATCAAAATAGTGTTTCATTTTCGCAAATGGAACAAAAAATTACAAAAAAGATACTTTTTATTAAGAATATTTTGTACAAACAAAGTATTTTTTGTAACTTTGCCACGTAATTCGCGCATAATGATTTGCAACCTTAAACAACCATACATAATTCTTAAGAATCCTATACACCCCTTAATTACAGACAAATGAATATAACCGACCTAACATCAATAATGCACATCGCCACCTCATGGGCGCACGTGTTCCTATCTTTGGCCGCAGCCATACTACTGTTTATCAAGCACCATACGCCAAAAGAGCGCTCACAATGGTATATCGTAACCTTCTTCGCCATTTCCGCTCTTGCAGCACTCATCGAGGTATTTGTCATTCTAAAAACCCAACGTACGCTAGACAACAATCACCTATTCGACCCACGACTAATTCTCACCGGGGCTTGCACACTATCATTTCTAATCATCTACTACCTCGAATTGCTTCGCCCACACTGGCTCAATCTCAAACGCTACTTCATAATACTTCTACCAGATATACTAGCTCTTTTTATCGTCATCTTGGGCCTCTTCCGAGGAAACATCTTGCACTTACACTCCTTATCTGACATGCATAGTGCATGGGATAGTATTGATTTTATTGCGCGACTCGCATTGTCCATACTACCACTGATACACGTATTCTGGTTGATGTCGCTATGCATGCGTGGTCATGCAGGCTACAAATGTCCCAGAATCATGATGCGGGGCACAATGCTCATATCCGCAGCCCTTTGCATCACCTTCTTCCTCAGTCGCGGACTCAACCTATTCGCCGCATATATGGCACACGAAGTCATCTTCATCACGCTGGGAGTGATGCTCATCTATGTTGAGCACTACGAGCGATTACATATACCGCTCGAGAAAGTACGAAAATATTATGTGGAGAACCAAATACCTAACACCACCGAAGTCACCGTATCTCAAGCCGCCGAAAGACTACAATCACTCATGGCTGATCCCGACATATGGAAAGATTCTGAAATCAATGGCAACAAACTGGCTCGATTAGCAGGCACCAATCGCAATTACCTACAACAGGCGGCTAAAGAATTAGGATTTACCGGACTTACTGAGATGATCCACCGCCGCCGAATTGACTATGTGTGCGAGCAACTGCGCATCGACCCTAACGCTTCCATCCAAGACCTCTTCTACGATGCTGGCTACCGATCACGCACCACAGCATGGCGACACTTTAGCGATATCGTAGGATGCACACCTACCGAATTTGTCGAGCGAAACATCAAGCCTAAGACATCTGGCAAACCTAATCGCTAATCCGCACCATGCATTTCTCATATATAGACTCCATATACAACCTCATTATTCTCGGCATACACGTCTTTGTCCAATTGACGGCTGCCGTGCTAATCTATATCAAGCAACATGAGCCACAAGACCGCTCATGGCGCTACATTTTCGCATTCTTTATCATCAGCACATTAGCCTCGGTTGGAGAAATCATAATGATCACGCACAACACCGTGTCATTGGATTACTACAAGATATTGCACCCAACCATCATTATCCCAGGATTTTATATTTTTATGCTGCTACTATGCTATATCACAGAAGTCATCAATCCGCGATGGTTGAACTTCAAACGAGCAGCAAGACTATTCCTACCTAGTGCCGTTCTAGCATTATACGTAATGTATTATGTCTATATCGGAGAAATCACCAATATATATAGTATCTCACGTCTAACTACTGAGATCACCACGCCCAATGTGCTAGCACGCATCCTATTCATATCCATGTACATTCCATATGCAATCATGATGATTGTCATGCGGTTTAAATGGAAAAACCCTCGAATACAAAAATACATCGACGTGCTAGTTCTATACGTCGTTCTTATGGGGGCATCCTATATCTTTAGCCGCGGATTACAAACATTCGAGGGATATATCATTCACGAGCTACTCTACCTACTTCTCACCATCACCATCATCTACACGGAGCACTACGAACGTCTGCACATACCACTTGAGAGCGTCCGAACCTATTACCAACAGCCAGATGTTCTCGACAACACCATGATCACGGTCAATGTGGTGGCACATAACCTGCGCGAACTAATGAAAGATCCAACGATATGGCAGGATCCAGAACTAACAGCAGACAAAATAGTCAAACTAGTAGGTACCAATCGTACGTATATCCAACACGCAGCTAGACAACTGGGATTTGCCAACCTATCCGATATGATACACAGACGTCGCATCGATTATATCTGCGAGTGCCTGCGCAAAGACCCTAATGCTAACATACAAGATCTCTTCTGGGATGCTGGCTATAGATCTCGCGCCACAGCATGGCGACATTTCACAAACATCGTAGGACGCACACCTACCGAGTTCATCGCCAGAAACACTACCCCCCCCCAGACGAAGTGATATAAACAACTGATTATAAACCAGTTATGAAAATAAAAATTGCATTACTACAATACCCTATTGCATGGGCGGACAAGGAAACGAATCTCCGTCTTGCAGAACAGCGTATCGCTGCATTGGCTGGCAAAGCCGATGTGGCGGTACTGCCTGAAATGTTCGCGACAGGCTTCTGCACGGATCACCCCGAACTGGCAGAACCCATGGACGGCGATATCATCCGCCGCTTGCAAGCAGTAGCAGATCAGAGTGGTGTTGCCATCGTTAGTTCGTTTATCTGCAAGCCTGCCATCGGACAGCGTTTGGTTAATCGTGGCTTCATGATTACCCCTAATTCTGTCTATCCACCAAATAGGAAGGAATTAGAGGGTGGCCCTAATCTCCCTTCCCTTCAGGGAGGGGACGGGGGTAGGCTGTTTGTACAAGACAAACGCCACTTATATGCCCATGGCGGTGAGGACCTCTTCTTCCAACCAGCCCATGAGCGCCATATCTTCGAGTATAAGGGGGTGAAGATTCTCCTGCTCGTCTGCTACGATTTGCGTTTCCCTGTTTGGGCGCGCAACCAGTCGGGAAACGACTATGATATTATCCTCGTTGTTGCTAACTGGCCTGACATCCGCATTCAGTATTGGGATGCACTTATCGCAGCTCGCGCTACAGAAAACCAATGCTATATCGCAGCCGTCAACTGCGTAGGAGATGATGGTATGGGATTACATTATAATGGTCACTCTGTAGCGTATGACACTCGTTTACAGCCGATTGTATCATTCGCTGATAACGAAGAAGGTACCAAGATTGCAGAGTTTGATATCGATAAGCTCCACCACTTCCGCGAGGTGTTACCTCTTTGGAAAGATATAGATCATTTTACTCTGTAATAATAAAGAATTCTATTGAAAAACTAGCAGAAAGAAAACTTTCTGCTTTTTTATTTGCATTTCTGCATTTTTTGTTGTACCTTTGTCACGATTTTGGAATAATGACCTACAATTGGAACATACGATGTTTAACTGCCGTCGAGCAAGAGACACAACAGCAGTTGGAGCGCGAACTGAATATCAGTTCAGCGGCAGCACGTATGTTGGTGGTGCGTGGCATACAAACGGCTGATGAAGCACGTGCGTTCGTGCGTCCGTCATTGGACAAATTGCATGACCCGTTCCTCATGAAGGACATGGACAAAGCCGTGGAGCGTCTGCATCAAGCTATCACCCAAGGCGAGAAGATCCTTATCTACGGCGACTATGACGTGGATGGCACTACCGCTGTGGCGCTCATGTACCGATTTTTGGAGGCGATAAGGCGAGAAGGCTATGAGGCGAAAGGCGCTGAAATCGATTACTACATTCCTGACAGATATACAGAGGGTTACGGTGTTTCGCAGCAGGGAATAGACTATGCTGCGGAGCAAGGGTGCGGATTGATTATCACGCTAGACTGCGGTATCAAGGCGGTGGAGAAAGTGGCATACGCTAAGAGCAAAGGCATTGACGTGATTGTCTGCGATCACCATACTCCTGGCGATGAGTTGCCCGATGCAGTGGCAGTACTGAACATGAAGCGCAGCGATTGCCCATACCCTTACAAAGATCTCTCAGGTTGTGGTGTCGGTTTCAAATTAGCACAAGCATACACCCAGAGGTATTTAATAGAGGCTAAAGGCAATGAGGCTATCAGGCTATCCGGCGAGAGGCTTCTGCCACTATTGCAGTTGCTTGCAATGTCCATCGCTTCGGATATTGTGCCAATAACGGGCGAGAACCGAATCTTAGCGCACTATGGTATCAAGCAACTCAATACCCAACCGTTCACAGGTTTGTCGGCAATCATGCAAGTGGCAGGTATTGAGGCAAAGAAGATAACAATCAATGAGTTAGTATATAAGATTGGTCCACGCATCAATGCGTGTGGGCGTATGAAATCGGGGCGCGCTGCCGTGGAATTGCTGCTGACCAACGACCCTGATTTTGCTCATGAGCAAGCCGAAGAGGTGAATCATCACAACGAGGACCGTCGCGACTGCGATACGGAGACAACGAAAGAGGCATTGCAGCAGTTGCAAGATGATCCTACCTATGCCAACCGCCGTTCGACAGTAGTGTATGCACCTCATTGGCATAAAGGTGTGGTGGGCATTGTGGCTTCGCGTTTGACGGAGACGTATTACCGTCCGACTATCGTACTGACGGCAGGCGAGGATGGTATCATTTCGGGCTCAGCGCGTTCGGTAGGTGGGTTTGATATCTATGCTGCTATTGACTCGTGCCATGACTTGCTCACTAACTTTGGCGGACATAAATACGCAGCAGGATTGAGTATGCATATTGATGACTTGCCTGCGTTCCGCGAGCGTTTTGAGGCGTATGTGGCTGCGCATATACAACCTAATCAGTTGCAACCGACATTGGATATTGAGGCAGAGTTGCAACTGGGCGATATTACCAAATCGTTCTACAATGTATTGCGTCACTTAGAGCCCTTTGGCCCAGGTAATCCGCGTCCGTTGTTCGTATCGCGCCGACTGATTAACCACCGCGATACGCGTGCTGTGGGCAAGGAGCGTGAGCATTTGCGATTGGATGTAACCGACCGCATGAATGCAATCACAGGCATCGCCTTCGGGCGCGCCGATATGGCAGAGTATATCCAAAACGGCAATGCAGTAGACATCTGCTACGAATTAAACGAAAATACATTCAACCATTATACCACCATCCAAATGATGGTGCAAGATATTGTGCCATCGTAGATGGCAGGACGCCTCTTTGAGGCTATGGGACGGCGCAAGCCTATAGGACGCCGCAAGCGGCTATAGGTTATAGGTAAAAGATTGCACTTTTGATTTAAGATTCAGTGATGAGTTTTGGATGTTCCCAAAACGAAGAGCGGTGGCAATTTATTACGGAGTACAACGAGCAAATATAAGATTTATAAGATTTCGTGAGCCGCGAGGCGAACAGGAGATATTAATATTACAATTAAGATATGTTCAACGAATTAGATACAAAGGGTCCGAAGTTCCGCAAGGGCAGTATAGAAGTTGTTTGCGGAAGTATGTTCTCGGGAAAGACCGAAGAACTTATCCGCCGTATGAAACGCGCACAGTTTGCCAAACTGAAAGTAGAAATCTTTAAGCCCGCAATAGACGTGCGCTATAGCGAAGCCGAAGTAGTAAGTCACGACCGCAATGCCATCCAATCCACACCTGTGGACAGCAGCCAAAATATCCTATTGATGGCTAACGACGTAGATGTAGTCGGCATCGATGAGGCACAATTCTTTGATATGGGTATTGTGGAAGTGGCCAACGAACTAGCTCGCCGCGGTATTCGTGTGATATGTGCGGGCTTGGATATGGACTTCAAGGGTGTGCCATTTGGTCCTATGCCAGCGTTGATGGCTATTGCCGATGATGTATATAAGACCCACGCCATCTGCGTACATTGTGGTGACTTGGCATATGTCAGCCACCGTACCGTCAGCAGCGACAAGCGTGTCCTCCTCGGCGAGACCGAGAGCTATGAGCCACTCTGCCGTGCTTGCTACGAGAAGGCGTTGGCAGCAGAGAAAGCAGATAACTAATCAGCATAGGATAAGCAACCAATAAGCATAGAATAAGCGAGGATTATCCCTCGCTTATTTTTATTGGTAAGTTTGTTACAAAAATTCGCTACGGCTGTAGCCCCCCCCGCGAAATGAGTCACTTAATAGAAGAAAAAACGCACGATTAATGATGCATTTTTATCAAAAAAGTGCATCGCCTATTGTGCAATTTGATTTTTTTATGTACCTTTGCAGCGATTTTTACTACTACAGATATGGAAAATTTATTTGCAACATCTAGAGAACTAATCAACCGAGTGAGTACTGCCTTTGTTCGTGACAAACATGATGAGATAGATTGGAATAGTCGTTTAGTTGCCATATTAGGTTCACGAGGTACTGGTAAAACCACAATGATTTTGCAGCACATTCGCCTGTATGACAATACACCGCAGACGCTATATGTGATGGCTGACGATTTTTATTTCACTACGCATCGCTTAGTGGATTTAGCTCGGCAATTTATGTTGCAGGGCGGTAAACACCTCTATATTGATGAGATACACAAATACCACGGCTGGTCAACGGAGATAAAGAATATCTATGATATGATGCCAGACTTGAAAGTGGTGTATAGTGGTTCTTCTATTTTGGATTTAGAAAAAGGAGGGGCTGATTTGAGCCGAAGAAAGGTAGAATATACATTGCCTGGACTTAGTTTCCGTGAATACCTGAATATATCTCAAGGTTGGAATTTGCCACGTTATTCATTAGAGGATATTCTGGCTGGTTCGGTGGACTTTCCATACGACAAGGCGCGTCCATTGCAATTATTCACCCAATACTTGCGTGAAGGATATTTTCCATTCTTCCAAGAGGATAACTACGCAATGCGTTTGAATGGTATAATCAAGCAGGTGGTGGAAGATGATATTCCTAAGTTTGCCGAAATGGAAGTGGCATCGGTACAGAAACTGAAAAAGTTACTCTATGTCTTGGCACAAAGCGTGCCTTTTAAACCTAATTATGCTAAATTAGAGCGTGATTTGGAAATCTCTCGAAATACACTACCTAGATACATGCTCTTTCTTGAGAAGGCGGGATTGATAGGTGTGTTACGAGAAAAGGCATCAGGCATTAAATTGCTCGAAAAGATAGAAAAGGTATATTTGCATAATCCCAATGAGGCATACGTCTTGTCAGATACCACCCCAGATATTGGCACTATTCGTGAAACAATATTCTTTGCATGGCTTCGCGTGGGACATTTTATTTCCTCCTCGCCTATTTCCGATTTTGAAGTGGACGGATTGACTTTTGAGATAGGAGGAAAGAATAAAACCAAAAAGCAGCTTGCCACACTGCCTATCAATCAGGGGTATGTCGTTAAAGATGACACTGAATATGTTTACCAAAACTCTATTCCTTTGTGGATGTTTGGTTTTGTGTATTAGCATATCTTTTGGGGAATAGGCGTGCAGCAAATTAGGGTGCCATAGTTTTTCCAAGATATTCAACATAAGCAAACAATCCGCATAACCGACTTGATCGTTCGGTTATGCGGATTGTTGTTTAAAGAAGTAACAGTGATCTATTTTACAACTGATTCAAACCAGTTGGCACGAACCTTCTTATTATGCCATCAAATTTTGCTGAACGCTAAAAGCGTTTGGCAAAATTTTATAGATCCTTAACGAGACGGACACCGTGTCCGTAGCTGCGATTGCCGTAGTACAGGTTCGCCTCGTCCGAGCTGAAGTAGAGGTAGTACGCGTTGTAGCTATCGTACTCTGTGGCAGACCAATAGTAGCCGTAGTACTGCACGTAGCTCACATCGGAGTCGTAGCGGCGGCCCGAAGCAGGCAGGAAGACTGCACCTGCGGCTTCGAGTTTTGACCACTGCTCGGCAGTGAAGGTTTGGTAAGCTGCATAATAATCAACACCATAGTTACTATGGAAACCTGACTTGAAGGTAACACCTGCTGGACAGGTCCAATTATCTGGCAAGAAAATCAAACCATTCACACCATTCACCTGAGCAACGCCACACAACTCGGAATAATTAGGACGCTCCCAACGAAGATAGTACCACTCATCATAACTCAATGTACGCCATGTATTAGGAACATCATTACCTATTTTATTCGTACCCCAATCTACGAAACTTCCATAATAATCATAGTTATCTTTAGAAGTACTTACACCAAAATTAGTAGCACTTGTACTCCAACCAAACAAATCAACTTTATCTGCCAATGCATCACCATATTTTGAATCGCCATATTTTGGATCGGAAGATACGCTACCACCAATTACATTATCTGTACCAATCACTTCCCACTGAGCACTCGCAAAAGACCATGTGTTGGTGGATTGCGTGTATTGCAAATTACCCTTCGAGAAGGTCACTTGCTTATCTGCGGAGACAGAGAATGTACCTATGCCTGGAGTATCATCATAAGAAGGCGCTACCATACTGATACTATCCACTTTGATGACCTTGCCATCACTACAATAAATATAAAACTGTGCGGAAGCACTAATTGTCATCATTAAGGCGATGACTGCCATAAACATCTTTTTCATATTGTTGAATTTTAATTGTTTTTGATTAAGGAATAAGGAACAAGGAGCAAAGACTTTCTACAACCTAATACCCATCACATCATACCAAACTTGTTTGCCATCAGGCATCGTGGCACGGATAAATAATTTGCCATTAAACAAAACTTTGTCCGTCGTGGCTTTGTCCAAAGAAGATACTTCTTCCAAATCGGTAGTAATATCACCTTCCTCCACCATGGCAAAAGTAATACTACGCACACCTGTCAAATCTGCCTCAGGCACACTCACAGCAAGACTCCCCTTGCTGGATAACACACTAAAGTCTGTCACTGATGTGTAGTCCAATTGCACCACCTGCTTGCTGCCGTCAGCCATTTGCACCACCATCGCGGGGACAAGTTCGGCATCCTGAGCAAGAATTGGTACACTCATACTACATAAGAACAGACTTAGTAGAAATAAGGATAACTTTTTCATAAGCATTTTTGTTGGGAAGTTGGCTCCAAACGACCCAGTTATAAATATAGAAAAAGCGTGGAACCTTACCTTTGCTTATTCTCTCAATAGAGGTACTGGAAAACCTTTCCTATAAGAATAAGCAAGCAACGCCCACGCCGAATATGAAATGCCACCAAACAGAGCGGTCCACGTGTGGACGCTCTGCGGCGGGATAGTCATATCCCAAAGGGCGTTTACTGCCTTCTTGTTTTGGATAGGTTAGAAAGTTTCCAGTTTTCTATTGACCAAAACAAGCGCTAATAAACGCTTTTTATTATGTCTGCTACCCTCCACCGCTGATGTCAGACATCCCTCGGCGCAGGTTCACGGTACAAAGGTACTACAAAATTTGCGGATGTGCAAGAAAAATCACCTTAAAATGTGATTTTTCTAGTGTAAGGTGTAAGAGCACCCCACAAAGTCACAAACTTTGTCGGGGACCCCGCTTGTGTAAGGTGTAAAGGCGGCGACTATGTCGCAGTTTAGAGAACAGCGCAAAGCGCCTACTGTTTAGGGTTTAGGGGCTATTTTTCCTCGGTACTCCTATAGGTATCTATCGTGTATCTATCGTATATCTACCGTATATCTACCGTGTATCTACCGTAGTTGACAGCGGACAGATAGAGGACAGATAGAGTTCTTTTCAAATTCTGTGCAAGAATGAGGGAGGAATTATAAATAATAAGAATTTTCTCTCTAAAGATGAAAAACACACTTAAAATCTTCTTTTGAAAGACGAAAACTTGCATATTTCATTTCTTTTTTGTACTTTTGCATTTGAAATGACTAACCAATCTCTCTACGATATTATTCTGCCACTAGCAATTGCGGATGTGTATACCTACAATATCCCTAATGACTTATTGCCAATTGCCAATCGCCAATCGCCAACAACTGGCTGTCGGGTATTGGTGCCTCTTGGCAAGAAGAGTATCATTGGTATCATCTATCGCAAGCACGAAGGGGAGTTGCCAGCCAATGTGAAAGTGCGCGATGTGCTGCAAATAGTGGACGAGGCGCCTATCGTTACGGCAGAGCAACTGAAGTTATGGGAATGGTTGTCAAGCTATTACATGTGCACTCTGGGCGAGGTGATGGCTGCTGCCCTACCCTCTGAAATCATTGATGACAACTACAGCGCAGCAACCACACAACACATACAATTGGCACCTGCCTATCTGGCACAAGAAGCACAAGAGCAGTTGTTCGGGGAACTGAAACGCGCCAAGAAACAGGAACAATTGGTGCGAGATTTCCTTCGTTTGGCGCAGAATTATCAAGTGGAGAGGCGTTTGCTGCTAGAGCAAGCTGGAGTGAGCGGTGCTATTCTGCGGACATTGATTGACAAGGGGATATTCCTCGAAGAAGAGCGACCTATCTCGCGTTTACGCCAATACAAAGGCGAGACACAAAAGCCACATACCCTTGATAGTCAGCAAAGTAGAGCAATAGAGGAGATACGAAAGAGTTGGCAAGAGAAGAATGTGACATTGCTACATGGCGTAACCTCCAGCGGCAAAACAGAGGTATATATCCACCTGATTGAGGAAGTATTGCAACAAGGCAAACAGGTACTGTATCTGGTGCCAGAGATAGCATTGACGACCCAATTGACTGACCGACTTCAGGCCGTGTTTGGGGATAGACTGGTGGTGTATCATTCGAAGTTTAGCAATGCGGAAAGGGTGGAGATATATAATCAAGTTCAATATAGTTCAACAGTGGTTCAACATAGTTCAAAATTGTCTTCCGAAGAAAAAACAATACTGAACTACATTGAACGCGAAGCATTGAACCATGCTGAACAGGTAGAAACTCCAAAAACAAGGGGTAGGCTCATATTGGGCGCTCGGTCGGCTATCTTCTTGCCATTCAGCGAGTTGGGATTGATTATTGTGGATGAGGAGCATGAGCCAAGTTATAAGCAACAAGACCCTGCGCCACGCTATCATGCGCGAAGCGCAGCCATTATGATGGCGCAGTGGTATGGTGCGAAAGTGCTGCTGGGTACGGCTACTCCATCCATTGAGAGTTATCACAACGCATTGAGTGGGAAATATGGTTTGGTGGAGATGACGGAGCGTTTTCAGGGATTGCAACTACCAACAATCACGATGATAGACCTGCAACGTCAGTATCATCGCAAAGAGATGTATGGGCATTTTGCTGATCCATTGGTAGATAGGATACGCGAGGAACTGGCTAAGGGTAAGCAAGTTATATTGTTTCAGAACCGCAGAGGGTATGCGCCATTCTTGCAGTGCCCAAGTTGTGGCGAAGTGCCTAAGTGTCCGAACTGCGATGTGAGTATGACCTATCACAAAGCCAATCGCACCTTGGTTTGTCACTGCTGTGGACACAGCATCAGTGCTCCAAGTCATTGCCCAAAATGCAAGACAGAGTACCGCACACAGGGTTTTGGTACGGAACGACTGGAGGAGGAGATACAAGGGCTATTCCCCGAGGCACGCGTGCTGCGAATGGACTTGGATTCAACCCGAAAGAAAGATGCCTACCAAACGATTATTGATCGGTTTGCCAAGCACGAAGTGGATATACTGATTGGTACTCAGATGGTTACAAAGGGGTTGCACTTTAATGATGTGAGTCTAGTAGCAGTATTGCAAGCAGATTCGATGTTGAATCAACCTGACTTTAGGAGCTACGAGCATGCGTTTCAGATGTTGGAACAGGTGAGTGGTCGTGCAGGTAGAACAGGTACTCAGGGTGAGGTGATGATTCAGACATTCGACCCGAAGAATAGTTTGTACCAACACTTGATAGCACATGATTATCAAGGACTTTACTCGGAGCAGATAGCCGAAAGAAAGGCGTTTGGCTTCCCACCCTATCATCGCATGATTATGCTGACACTGAAGCACCGCGATATGCAACGACTGACCGCAGCAAGCAGCATGTTGCAACAGCGATTGCAGCAGGCGTTCGGAAGTCGCGTTTCGGGAGTTATATTGCCAAGTGTGGCTCGCACGCAGAATATGTATGTGCGGCAGATTCGTTTGACGATTGAGGCGAATGCGAATATCGTGCGTGCCAAAGAGTTGGTGCGCGAACATATCGGCTTCGTGCAACAACAATCGGGATGCAAAGGGACTATCATCCTGCCCGATGTGGATCCGATGTAGGTTTACCACGCACCGTCTGTGCTTTGATCGGATGTGAAATAAAGATTGGTGGAATCTCCCTGCCAAGTGAAACGATAAATATCATAGACATTCTCTGGCAAAGGATACACCAACGGAGCATCTAATGTTGCCATTCCTACATAGTAGGTTTTGCCTATTTCAAATTTGACACTTGGAGCATGGTCATCCGCTCCATTATTTTCCTTAGCAGCTATACCATAATTGACAGGAGAATCGGAATCTTCATATTGCTTTGTAAAGCGATGGAAAAAATATTCGCCAGGAGAATTCCAACCTTGTTGACGAAGGGTTAGACTATCTATGGTTTCTCCCACCCATGGAATGTAGGAATAAATTTCGCCTACACTATCCATTGGATATACATAGTCCCAAACTCCCTCAACACGGTAGTGGAAATGAATAGGAATAGTGGTAGAATCATTCGTATGAATAGTTTGGACAAACAATTTACCTGCTGGTTTGTTGGCAGCAGGATCGACCACAAAGGCGTACACCCAATAATCTTTATCCGATTCAAGGAATGTAAAGAAATGCTCAACTGTGCCATATTGGAGAGAATGCGATGCAAAATCAGCAATAAATGGAGTCAGCTCTTGCAATTGTTGGTTGCGCCAATATAGATAGTCCACATAGGCACGGTCTAAAGCCATGATCATGAAATGTTTTGCGACCTTCTGAGGATCCACATCCTCTTGAGCAGGCTGAATACCAATCAAATAGAAGGCATTTTTGTTGGTAGAAAATGTGATATGAGCATAGCCCGCGGACACCTGTTGAACATCCATATTGATCTCCACATTCTTGGTATGTGCAGGAGCTTCTGGATTACAAGCCATTAAAGAACAAAGAATGATGCATACAGAGCCGAGAAGGATAGCCTTGCTCCCTATATGCGCGGATTGAATATGGCCTATTGCTCTACTATGTATAGACTTAAAAATCATAAATACCGTTTTCCTCTTGTTCTTCGTTAATCAATAATGTTTGCACCGTATAGATAAAGCGTATACATGCTGCCACATGGCTACCGTAATATCCTAGACTGTACTGTATATTAGCTCCCTGCCACTTGCTCTTGGCACGCGTTGCATTCTCATAAGGCACCACATCGTCATCAATAGAGTGCATCATAAAGACGGGAGCTTGAGGTGTCCAAGCATAAGATAGGATAGAATTGTTGGTCATAGCCTTATAGAACTCAGAAACCTCCTTACTGGTTCGATCCATGCCCGTAGGTGTGAGTAGATCGCTGGTGGTGGTAGAGCCAATGAAATGATTGATTTGCGAAGTGGTATAACGCTTACTATTTACCCATTCATCTAGATTCTCGTAGATATATGGCGCCATCATTGTGCTCATATCCAGATCCAATTTATTGCCAACAACCATACCTTGCATCATAATTGGTACAGCACAGGGGTAGCTTGCTAGATTGGTTTCGACAAAGCGGTCATATGTAGCTTTGACATCATAAGGTCCGCCACCCGCAAAAACACGGCGTATCTTAATCTCATCAGTCTCGTGATGCTCTATGAGATGTTGAACAGCCATCGTAGTAGCACCACCTTGAGAATATCCCATCAGATAGATGTCATCGTGCTCAGGTTCCCTACCAGCCGCTTTCATGAATGGTACAACGGCCTTATACATATCCAATACATTGCGCGCAGTAACATCCATCACTAGATAAGGATGAACAAGATCGGCAGTAACTCCATAGCCGATATAATCGGGTATAATAAGGGCATAGCCCAATTTTACCAACAGGCCTTCGAGTGAGAAAATATTGCTTGGCGCTTCTGCATTGCTTGCTATGGTATAATGTGAAACAAGAATGTATCGTTTGATGGGTCCTTTGGCAGGAAGAATAACTTTGCCCGAAAGCGTAATTGGATTACCATCTATATCAACTGAGGAGTATACACCACTGAGTTCGATAGCAGTAGTCATCTTGCTAAAATCCAATAGGTTTTGCACAACATGATTCATCGTGACAGAAGATGCACGTTGTGCTGGAGACAAATCACCGGGTATATCATGGGCTACATCTAGCCCCCACATTGCCAGTTGGTTAGGATCTTCAACTAGTTGTTGCATATCCGTATTACGCTGGGATACAACTCGAAACATTCCATTAGCAGATGATATATCTGTGAAATCTACATAGTGCTGTTCTCCTAGTTGACAAGAGGTTAAGAGAAACGCGCAAAAAATGAGCAAAAGATAATATGTCTTATTTTGTGTTGTCATAATCTTACCCCTATAGAAGCTGTGAATATTCTTGAGCCGAGCATGTATATTTCGTCCGTACTTGATAGTGCAAACAAACCTCCTAGTTCCAACATACTATAGCATCTTCCTTTGCCAATTCTCAAGCCTAGCAGAGTAACATTCACTGCCGGCGCAAAGGCAGTATATCGTTGTTTGAAATCAAGT
This sequence comes from Paludibacteraceae bacterium, assembly GCA_045577965.1. Lineage (GTDB taxonomy): Bacteria > Bacteroidota > Bacteroidia > Bacteroidales > Paludibacteraceae > Colicola. Next base: position 8,885 of record JAZNJI010000013.1, on the reverse strand, counting down.
TCTGTACCAGTATTAATATTAAGGCCAACTCCTAAAGAAGAATACAATGATGTATATTCAGTATGGAGATATGAAAACCTAATCGTAGGAATGACAGCAATGTTATGAAACTGCTGATCTTTTTCGCGTGAAAGCTCAGTACCTTGTCCATTTCGAATCACCTCATCCCACAAGACACCACTATAATCGACCTGAAATCCAAAGCTATACCAATAATTGACATTATAGAGGTACTCCATAAACCAGTGTTGTGTATAGCGAAAGTGTTCATTGTACGTGGCCTGATAATCAGATGGCAGAACCGTAGGATGCAGTTCGTTGCGCCACATGAGTGTTTCAAACGTCTGATCACCCCATCCTATACGAAGTTCGTGGGGGATATCATCATATGCATGGCGGCGGACTTCACGAATTGAATCGCGATAAGCGCGAATATCTTGTCGCACCGAATCACGAAACTCACGAATAGCTGTATGCATAGAGTCAATAGCAACACGAGGTTGTTGCGCTATTGCACACAGAGAAAATAGCACCATAAAAGCTACTATGAGATATCTTTTGAAAAGCATACCGTCTATTTTTTACCTATTTTATACAAAAACTATACCAAACACTATACAATTACTAAAAATAAATCTAGAACAATAAAAAACCACCTCCTTGCATTATTAAGCAAAGAGGTGGAAATATTGTCTTCTAAATGATTAGAATTCGTTGAGTTTCTCTTGACGGAGTTGTGCTTCAGCCGCTGCCGCAGCGCGTGCTGCTTGGATTTGAGCATACTCCTCTGCATTATGTACACTGATGTGTTGGAAGTCACGAAGACCAGTACCAGCAGGGATCAAGTTACCGCAGATAACGTTCTCCTTCATACCATCAAGGTAGTCCACCTTGCCTTGGATAGCAGCCTCGTTGAGAACCTTAGTGGTCTCTTGGAAGGAAGCTGCCGACATGAAGGATTTGGTAGCAAGAGCAGCACGGGTGATACCTTGGAGTACTTGGCTAGCGGTAGCACACATCGCATCACGGGCAACCACGAGTTTCTTATCCTTACGACGGAGTGAAGAGTTCTCATCATGGAGGCGGCGTGCAGTAACGATTTGACCAGCTTTCAAGGTCTCGCTATCTCCAGCGTCTGTCACCACTTTCTTGCCCCAGATACGGTCGTTCTCCTCAAGGAAGTCAATCTTATCAACGATTTGCTTCTCAAGATAACGTGTATCACCTGCGTCTTGAATCTCTACCTTACGCATCATTTGGCGAACAATAATCTCGAAGTGCTTATCGTTGATCTCCACACCTTGCATACGGTAAACGGATTGTGCCTCGTTGACGATATAGTCTTGCACCGCAGTAGGACCTTGGATAGCGAGGATATCGTCTGGAGTGATAGCACCATCAGAAAGAGCCACACCTGCGCGAACATAATCTCCCTCTTGCACAAGGATTTGCTTTCCGAGAGGAATGAGGTAAGATTTCACCTCTCCAAGTTTGCTAGTAATAGTGAGCTCACGGTTACCACGTTTGATTCGTCCGAAGGTCACCTCACCATCAATCTCAGCCACAATAGCAGGGTTGGATGGGTTGCGTGCCTCGAAGAGCTCGGTAACACGTGGGAGACCACCCGTGATATCGCCTGCAGTACCAAACGAACGAGTTTGTGTGAAGAGAGAATCACCGACCTTCACCTCAGCCCCATCCTCGTGAACAAGCAACGCCTTTACAGGGAGGTTGTAGGTACGCAAGATATTGCCCTCAGCATCAATGATATGCGCAGATGGCATCTTGGTCTTATCTTTGGTCTCGGTGATAGTCACCTCTTTCTTACCAGTTTGGTCATCGATCTCAGTCTTAGCGGTAACGTTCTCAATTACGTCCTCGTATTGGAGACGACCAGCTTGCTCGATAATCAATGCTGCCTTATATGGATCCCATTCGCATACCTTGGTACCCTTCTCGTAAGACTCACCTGGAGTTACGAAGAGCTTAGAAGCGTAAGGGATATTGAAGGTTGTCAATACCACGCCAGTATTCTCGTCCACAAGACGCATATCATTAAGACGGCTCACTACTACAACCTCACCAGATTCAGTGGTAATAGTGCGAAGGTCATCAATCTCAATGCGACCGTTGGCAGGGATAGCATAGGTGTTTTGAGTAGCTGCGTTACCAGCGACACCACCAGAGTGGAAGGTACGAAGTGTAAGCTGTGTACCAGGCTCGCCAATAGCTTGCGCTGCAATCACGCCGACAGCCTCACCCTTTTGAACCATCTTACGGGTAGCAAGGTTGCGACCGTAGCACTTCGCGCAGACACCATGTTTTGCCTCACAAGTGAGCACAGAACGAATCTCAACAGCCTCAATACCAGCTGCTTCGATAGCCTCGCATGCTGCCTCGCGAATCTCTTCGCCAGAAGCCACGATAAGGTTACCCTCGAGGTCATAGATATCGTGAACGCTAACACGACCCAAGATACGTTGGGTAAGTGTAGCAACAACCACGTCGTTTTGTTTCACCGCACGAGCAGTCAAGCCACGCAATGTACCGCAGTCTTCCTCGTTGATAATCACGTCATGTGATACGTCAACAAGACGACGAGTAAGGTAACCTGCGTCAGCAGTCTTCAACGCTGTATCGGCAAGACCCTTACGCGCACCGTGGGTAGAGATGAAGTACTCGAGCACCGACATACCCTCCTTGAGGTTCGAGATGATCGGGTTCTCGATGATCTCAGCTCCCTGTCCGCCGGATTTCTGAGGCTTCGCCATCAATCCACGCATACCGCAGAGCTGCTTGATCTGTGCAGTAGAACCACGGGCTCCTGAGTCGAGCATCATATACACAGGGTTGAATCCCTGCTGATCGCTTGAGATCTGCTTCTCGACGATGCTTGTGATCTTGTTGTCGATAGATGACCAGAGGTCGATGACCTTGTTGTAACGCTCGTTGTTTGTGATGAAACCCATTGCGAAGTTGGCCTTGATCGATTCAACGGTGTTGTAACCGTTTTCGATGAGTTCCTTCTTCTCCTGAGGGATGATCACGTCGCCGAGGTTGAATGAAAGTCCTCCCTTGAACGCCATTGTGTAACCGAGATCCTTGATGTCGTCAAGGAAGAGGGCTGTACGTGCGACTCCGGTGTACTTGATCACATTTGAAATGATCTTTCTGAGTGATTTCTTACCGAGGACTTCATTGATATATGGTACGTTTTCAGGTACGAGCTGGTTGACGATGATTCTACCTGGGGTAGTGTTGACCATCTGAGTACCTGCCTCCGGATTTATCTTGTCCTTAGGAAGCCTTACGTTGATGCTTGCATGGATGTCGATCACCTTCTCGTTGAGGGCGATGATGACTTCCTCAGGTCCGTAGAAGTTCATTCCTTCTCCCTTTGCACCAGGTCTTGCCTTGGTGATGTAGTACAGACCGAGCACCATGTCCTGTGAAGGGACGGTGATAGGTGTACCGTTTGCAGGGTTCAGGATGTTATGTGAACCGAGCATAAGGAGCTGGGCCTCAAGGATTGCAGCGTTTCCGAGCGGAAGGTGAACCGCCATCTGGTCACCGTCGAAGTCGGCGTTGAACGCCGTACATGCAAGCGGATGGAGCTGGATTGCCTTACCCTCGATCATCTTAGGCTGGAAAGCCTGGATACCGAGACGGTGGAGGGTAGGGGCACGGTTCAGAAGGACCGGATGACCCTTCATCACATTCTCAAGGATATCATATACCACTGCGTCCTTTCTGTCGACGATCTTCTTTGCAGACTTGACTGTCTTTACGATACCTCTCTCGATCAGTTTCCTGATGATGAACGGCTTGTAAAGCTCTGCAGCCATAAGCTTAGGAAGTCCGCACTCGTGCATTTTGAGCTCAGGACCTACGACGATCACCGAACGTGCAGAATAGTCGACACGCTTACCGAGGAGGTTCTGACGGAAACGTCCCTGCTTACCCTTGAGTGAGTCTGAAAGTGACTTGAGTGTCCTGTTTGCCTCGCTCTTTACTGCATTAGACTTCTTTGAGTTGTCGAAGAGTGAGTCAACTGCCTCCTGGAGCATACGCTTCTCATTTCTGAGGATCACCTCAGGCGCCTTGATCTCGATGAGTCTCTTGAGACGGTTGTTACGGATGATGACCCTTCTGTAGAGGTCATTGAGGTCAGATGTCGCGAAACGGCCTCCATCGAGTGGAACGAGAGGACGGAGATCTGGCGGAATCACAGGAATGACCTTGAGGATCATCCACTCAGGACGGTTGATGCCCTTGGAATCCTGGAACCACTTCACGATGCTGAGTCTCTTGAGAGCCTCGGCCTTTCTCTGCTGTGAAGTCTCCTTGAGCATCTTCTGACGGAGCTCCTTTGCAAGCTCATCCACATCGATCTCCTTGAGGAGCTCGTAGATGGCCTCTGCACCCATTCCGGCAACGAACTTGTCCGGATCGTCTGCAGGCATGTTGTACTGCTCAGGCTGCTGTGCGTAGAAATCGAGATACTCGTCCTCTGAAATGAGGTCCATCTTCTGGAATGATGATGTACCAGGCTTGATGACGATATCCTTTTCGTAGTATATTACCGATTCGAGCTTCTTGGCAGCGATGCCGAGAAGAGCTGCAATCTTGTTAGGGGCAGACTTGAAATACCAGATGTGAGCTACAGGTACGGTGAGTTCGATGTGACCCATCCTTTCCCTGCGGACCTTCTTCTCTGTCACCTCTACACCACAACGGTCGCAGACGATACCACGGTAGCGGATTCTCTTATATTTACCGCAGTGGCACTCGTAGTCCTTTGTCGGACCGAAGATCTTCTCGCAGAAGAGACCGTCTCTTTCAGGCTTGTATGTCCTGTAATTGACGGTTTCAGGCTTCAAGACCTCTCCAGAAGACCTTTCCTTTATGTCTTCTGGAGAAGCAAGAGCGATGCTGATCCTTTCGAAATTGCTTTTAACCTTGTTTTCTTTATTAAAAGTCGGCATATTTCTATAATTTCAATTGTCAGTAATTAATCCAAAGTCACTTTAAGTCCGAGACCTCTAAGCTCGTGGAGCAATACGTTGAGAGATTCCGGAATGCCAGGATTCGGCATAAGGTCTCCCTTGACGATCGCCTCGTATGCTTTGGATCTTCCTGTGACGTCGTCTGACTTGACAGTCAGGATCTCCTGGAGAATGTTCGATGCACCGAATGCCTCGAGTGCCCACACCTCCATCTCTCCGAAACGCTGTCCTCCGAACTGCGCCTTACCTCCGAGAGGCTGCTGGGTGATGAGAGAGTAAGGACCGATAGAACGCGCGTGCATCTTGTCGTCCACCATATGACCGAGCTTGATCATATAGATGACTCCGACAGTCGCAGGCTGGTCGAACCAGTCACCTGTACCACCGTCGCGGAGATATGTCTTACCATATCTTGGAAGGCCTGCCTTGTCTGTGTATTCGCAGATGTCGTCGAGGCTTGCACCGTCGAAGATAGGAGTGCTGAACTTGACTCCGAGCTCCTCTCCGGCCCATCCGAGAACTGTCTCGTAGATCTGACCGAGGTTCATACGTGAAGGCACACCGAGAGGGTTGAGCACGATGTCGACCGGAGTACCGTCAGCGAGGAACGGCATGTCCTCGTCTCTTACGACCTTCGCTACGATACCCTTGTTACCGTGGCGGCCTGCCATCTTGTCACCGACTCTGATCTTCCTCTTCTTGGCAACATACACCTTTGCAAGCTGCATTACGCCGTTTGGAAGTTCGTCACCGACCTTGATCTTGTCGAGCACCCTCTTGTTTCTTGCTGCCTCTTCCTTGTGGGCGATGCAGTAGTTGTTGATGAGCTCTCTGATGAGGATATTTGCATTCTTGTCAGTAGTCCACTTGCTTGAGTTGATGTTCTCATAGTCAATGGCCTTGAGGTCAGCAACTGTGATGTCCCTGCCCTTTGCGATGATTTCAACTCCATAGAGGTCGCTGATGCCGGCGCTCTTCTTGCCTTCCGTGAGCACTGCAAGCTTCTCGATGAATCTTGCTCTGAGAGCCTCAGCCTTTGCTGCGAACTCTTCCTCAGCCTTTTCGATCTTCACCTTCTGCTCGCTCTTTGCGCCTCTGCGGCCGCTTTCCTTTGCAACCTTAGAATAGAGTGCCGTGTTGATCACAGTACCGCTGAGTGATGGGGTAGCCTTGAGTGAGGCGTCCTTCACATCACCTGCCTTGTCTCCGAAGATCGCTCTGAGGAGCTTCTCTTCAGGTGACGGATCGCTTTCTCCCTTAGGAGTGATCTTACCGATCATGATGTCGCCCGGCTCGATGTGTGCACCGATGCGGATGATACCGTTCTCGTTGAGATCCTTTGTAGCTTCCTCGCTTACGTTAGGGATGTCGGATGTGAGTTCCTCCATACCGCGCTTGGTGTCGCGTACTTCGGTGATGTACTCGTCGACATGTACTGAAGTGAGGATGTCCCAGCGGATCATGCGCTCCGAGATCACGATGGCGTCCTCGTAGTTATAGCCCTTCCAAGGCATGAACGCAACCTTGAGGTTCCTTCCGAGTGCAAGTTCTCCGTTCTGAGTTGCGTAACCCTCTGTCATTATCTGACCTGCCTCGACAATATCTCCCTTGCGTACGATCGGCTTGAGGAGGATAGTTGTGCTCTGGTTGGTTCTTCTGAAGATAGGAAGGTTATATACCGTGATGTCAGGAGTGAAGCTTACGAATCTCTCGTCTTCAGTGCGGTCATACTTCACGTGAATCTCCTTTGCGTCCACATATACGACCTCTCCCTTTCTCTCGGCCTTGATCTGGGTTCTTGAATCGAGGCAGACCCTCTCTTCGAGACCTGTACCTACGATAGGTGATTCAGGGTTGAGAAGCGGAACCGCCTGTCTCATCATGTTGGCTCCCATGAGTGCACGGTGGGCATCATCGTGCTCGAGGAACGGAATGAGTGATGCAGCGACTGAAGCGATCTGGTTAGGGGCAACATCCATGTAGTTCACTTCCTCTCTGGTCACTACAGGGAAGTCTGCACCATAACGGCACTGGATTCTGTCTTCCAGGATCTGTCCGTCCTTGTCGAGCTTCACCTTGGCGAGTGATACCATCTGGTTCTCCTCCTCCTCGGCGCTCATATATGTCCAGCCTTCAGAGCTGAGGTCAACCTTTCCGTTCTCTACCTTGCGGTAAGGAGTCTCGATGAATCCGAGGTCGTTGATCCTTGCATATACGCAGAGTGACGAGATAAGACCGATGTTCGGTCCCTCCGGAGTCTCGATAGGGCAGAGACGGCCGTAATGTGTATAGTGTACGTCTCGGACCTCGAAGCCGGCACGGTCTCTTGAGAGACCTCCTGGACCGAGGGCTGAAAGACGACGCTTGTGTGTCATTTCAGACAGCGGGTTGGTCTGGTCCATGAACTGTGACAGCTGGCTTGTTCCGAAGAATGAGTTGATCACTGAAGACAGGGTCTTCGCGTTGATCAGGTCTGTCGGATTGAACTGCTCGCTGTCGCGTACGTTCATTCTTTCGCGGATAGTGCGGGCCATACGCGAAAGACCTACGCTGAACTGGTTTGCAAGCTGCTCACCCACGGTTCTGATACGTCTGTTGCTCAAGTGGTCGATGTCGTCTACGACAGCCTTCGAGTTGATGAGCTGGATCAGATACTTGATGATCTCGATCATGTCGGTGTTGGTGAGCACCCTTGTGTTCTCGTCGATGGTGAGGTTAAGCTTCTTGTTGAGCCTGTAACGTCCCACATCTCCGAGGTCGTATCTCTTTTCAGAGAAGAAGAGCTTGTCGATGACATCCCTTGCAGTCGCTTCATCAGGTGGTTCTGAATTACGGAGCTGTTTGTAGATGTAGTTGATAGCCTCAGTCTCTGTGTTTGTCGGGTCTTTCTGCAGAGTGTTGTAGATGATGGCATATTCGTTCACGTTAGCCTCATCTTTCTGAAGAAGGATTGTCTTGACGTCTGTCTCAGACAGTTTCTCGATTGTCTCCTCATTGAGAATCTCACCTCTCTCGATGATAGGGATGGTTCTTTCCAATGGGATGACCTCTCCGGTGTCCTCGTCCACGAAATCCTCGATCCAGGTCTTGAGTACCTTTGCTGCGAGCTTCCTTCCTTCGTTTGCCTTGAGGTTCTCGTCATTTACCTCGATCTCGTCTGCGAGACCGAAGATGTCGATGATGTCCTTGTCGCCGTTGAATCCAATGGCTCTGAGGAGGGTAGTGACAGGCAATTTCTTCTTACGGTCGATGTACGCGTACATCACGTTGTTGATGTCTGTAGCGAACTCGATCCATGAACCCTTGAACGGGATGATACGTGCCGAGTAAAGTTTAGTACCGTTTGCGTGCACGCTCTGACCGAAGAACACACCTGGTGATCTGTGGAGCTGTGACACGATGATTCTTTCCGATCCGTTGATTACGAATGTACCACCTGGGGTCATGTATGGGATGTTACCCAGATATACGTCCTGGACTATTGTGTCGAAGTCCTCATGCTCAGGATCACTGCATGAAAGGCGGAGTTTTGCCTTCAGAGGAACATTGTATGTCAGTCCTCTCTCAAGACACTCATCAATCGAATACTGCGGAGGATCAATGAAATAGTCGATGAACTCGAGCTTGTAGTTGTTCCTTGTGTCTTCGATTGGGAATATCTCCTGAAATACCTGGTACAGACCCTCATTGCTTCTGTTTTCTGGAGTGGTGTCGAGCTGGAAGAAGTCCTGGAACGACTTCAGCTGCACCTCGAGAAGGTCCGGGTACTCAAGGAGAATTTTTGATGATGCGAATGAAACTCGCTGATTGTTAGTCTTTTTTGACATCTTTCTGCCTTTATATTGAGAAAAAACTTTTATTACGACAAAAAGGTTTAGG
>JAZNJI010000012.1:0-324495 GCA_045577965.1 Paludibacteraceae bacterium | reverse complement strand
ATTATAGTTCGTTGTTGTAATAATTCTATTCCCGCGCTTTAGTTAAGATTCAGCGCACGAGTATCGCTCAGGCGATATGAGGAGCGGTGGCAATTTATTGCGGAGCACTTTGTAAGGGGCGGATGATAGCGCAATAAGATTAATAAGATTTCTGCCCAAAGGGCAAGGAGCTACTAATTAGTGTATATCCGTGCAATCCGTGGGAGCTTTTCTCCCTTGAGCGGGGCAGGAAGTTGATTGCCCCGCAAGTTGTCTCTATTGTCGTAAAATAATCTCTTAAAATAAAATTATTTATTTTTTTTTCTTGCACATATGCATTTTTTTTTGTACCTTTGCAAACGAAATCAAATGAAAACGGTTAAGACACTCCACTTTGATTTTATCTTTTTTTGGCGTATCTCTTTCTATTTCATTTGGTTATTATGATAATCAACCGACTCGCGTCGGTCGTTTGTGTGTATACACCCGCGTGCGAGCGCGTACGCGTGCATACAAATTTGGGTGCTGTTCTCTGAAGGGGCATTTCGCTACCCTTGCGCTACCTTTGCGCTAGCTTATCTCCAAGAGTCTGCCACCTATCTCCATTGGAACCTCATTGGAACCTGATTGGAACCTCATCGGAACCTCACCGAAGGAATACCGAAGCAACTCCGAAGGATATATAAGGGATATATAACCTTTAGAACAGCCCGACAGGGCGCTTAGAACCCTTAGAACGGTTAGAACTATTAAGAAAAAAGCAACCAACGTCGCTTAGCGACAAACAACATACGAAATAACAACTAATCCGGCAGCGAAACGGTCTGACAGAATAGAATATTAACCATGACTATAGCCAATTGCCTATAGCCAATTGCCAAAATAAAAAGATTATGAAACAATCTACTTCTTTCGCCCAAGTGGCAACCAATCTTCTAAATGTATTGCAAGGGTATACCAAAGGTATACGATTCTTGCTTGTCATCTTCCTAACCCTTACCATCAGTGCAAATGCATGGGGTGCGGATTATGAATTGGTCACTTCTGCTCCATCGGACTGGAGTGGTGAATACCTAATCGTTGCAGGAACTAGTGCACTTTCTGGAAGTACTAGTTCATGGGGAACCTATGCAACAGTTACAGTTACTAATAATAAAATTAGCACGACAGATAACATTTCTGTGACAATTAGCAAAGGTGGTACTTCTGGCACATACTATATATATATGAATTCAAATAGTAAGTATCTGAAAGAAGTAACAGATAATACATTTGCTACTGCCGATGCGGGTAGTACAGATACTGAATGGAAGATAAGTCTAAATCAAGGCAATGCGCAGATTGCATGTGCTAGTGCTACAACACGCTATTTAAGACTTAATGGAACAAGTGGCTACCGTTGTTATACCTCTGCTACAGGTACATTACCTAAATTGTACAAAAAAGTCACCGCTGCCTCTTCATACACCGTCACCCTCGTGCCAGGTTCTGGTAGTGTGACCAATACTGAACTTGAAGGTGCAAGTGTCGATTTGCCTACACCTACACTTGATGGTTGTGATGATTGGGATTTCGCAGGTTGGAAAACAACTTCTGCAGTTACTACAGAAACAACGACAGAGCCAACCCTTATCCCTGCTGGTGCATACTCACCAACATCCGACATCACCCTCTACGCTGTTTATCAACGAACAGAAACTACTCAAGGTGGAGGAAGTTCGGAAGAAAATGTAGATTTCTCTAGTCAAGGATATACGAATCAACAAGAAGTATCATCCTATGACGGAACCAACTTTTCGGTCGCATTTGACAAAGGTAGCAATGATAATACTCCTAAATACTACAATTCTGGTACCGCAATTCGAATTTATGCTGGAGGTTATTTTACTATAAGTTCCGAATCAACAATTACAAAGATAGAAATAACATTTGGCTCTGGTGAAGATTCAAATGCTATTACAGCTAGTCCAGGTACATACAGCAATGGCACATGGACTGGTAGTGCAACTTCTGTAAAATTTACAATTGGAGGTTCATCTGGAAATAGACGTATAAAATCTCTTGTCGTCACCACCACAGGCGGCGGTTCCACCACCTATTACCATTCTACTCCTGATTGCGGTAGCACAGAACCGAGCTATTCTGTGACCTGGGATCCTAATGGTGGTAACTGGAACGGCAATACTGATAGTCAAGTAGATTTTTACGAAGAAAATGAGAGTATTATTGAGCCTGAGGCTCCAATTCGAAATGGTTACACTTTTAATCGCTGGGATCCTGAACCAGCTGATAAAATGGGAACCGAGAACCTTACTTATACCGCTCAGTGGACACCTATCATTTATGAAATTACATACGACAATCTTCAAGGAGCAACCAATCCAAATGCTTCAATTACGTCTTATACAATTGAAACAGAAACCATTACATTCCAACCTATAACCGAAAATATTCCTGAAGGTTACCAATTTAAGGCATGGGATCCTGCTAGCATAGAAGAAGGTTCTACGGGCGATAAAAACATCACTGCCCAATGGACAAAACTGCACACTATCACATGGAAAGTTAATGGCGAAGAATACATCGAAGGCACTCCAACAATAAGTGTTGAAGATGGCAATGCAATAACACACCTTCCTACTGCTCCTTCTGCACCATCTGGTTGCTCAGAAAAAGTGTTTGTAGGATGGACCGATAGTGAAATCTCTGAAGAAACAGATATCAAACCTACAATTTTATTTACCGACGATGCTAGCGCACCAGCGATTGATGGAGATAAAACTTTCCACGCTGTCTTCGCGGATGAAGAAGGTGGTAATTTTTCTCTTGGACAAAGTGGTGATTTCAAAATTTATGCTAATGTAAATAGTACTTATTACTATGCAAAAGAAGATGCTGATGTGGACAAAATTCCTAGTACGACGGATTCAAATGAAGCAACGATTTATACTTTTACGAAAGAGACTATAGACGGAAAAGAGTATTATTCCATTTATAACGGATCAAAGTATATTGGATATAGTAACTCTACAAACTTAAAAGAAACTGCCGAAGCTGAGAAACAATATTGGAGTATTGAAAAAGGTACATGTGGCTCTTGGCGTGTGACCTCAAAAAATGCTCCAACGAGAGCGTTGGCTTATAGAACGAGTACATTTAATACTTTCCGTGCTTATTCCACAACTAACATTAAAGGTACCGAATATTACGATATTGAAATTGGCGGCGGTACCACTTACTCCGACTACACCACCACTTGTGATAACACTAAGGCAACTATCACCTACGATCTCAATGGTGGTACTGGAGAAACTTGCGCTAAAACAACTGTAACCAAGGATGTCGAATTTACCCTCTGCGATCAAACACCAACTAAAGATGGTTATACTTTCGCAGGATGGTCTGACGGAACTAAAACCTACACCGCAGGTTCATCGGCGACCGTCAGTGAAAGCACTACTTTCTACGCTACATGGACACCAAATACTATCACAATCACATGGTATCAAAACTATAATGATTGCCCTGAATCTGAAACTAGTAAATATATCTATGATGGTGAAGAAATTGAAATGCCAGATGATCCAACACGCGTAGGATACAAGTTTACCGGTTGGTACACCGCTCCTACTTCTGGGGAAGTACGAATTGATAATGTCGGTGGAACTAATAAACCAACAGCAAATGTAACCTACTACGCACGTTGGGCTCAATTATTCACCGTTACGTTCATGGCAAGCGGACAAAACTACGTTATACAAGAACACAAATACTTGAGCGGCGATAACTTAGAACTACCCGTAGAGAATCCTTCTGCTGCCAACTACGCGTGCGATGGATACATCTTCGAGGGATGGACTAATGTTGTAAAACCTAACGAAGATGCCACTCCACGCTCTCTCGTAACTATAGCTACGACCATTGACCAAGACACAACATTCTACGCACTATGGAAAAAAGCTAGCACAGACGGAGCTGGAGAAACGATTCTTTCTGCTAATTTTGATGATAACAACGGAACAGGTGGAAATGATTCGTTTTGGAGTGGTGATATAGCAAAATCAACAATTAAATTACCAACTGATTGGACTGCAGAGAATGGATATGGAGCTAATCAATGTATCAAATTGGGTACCGGAAGTAGCAAGGGTTCCGTTACCACTCCTGCACTGTCTCAACTTGGCGGCAACGCCACACTCTCATTCAAAGCGGCAGCTTGGAATGGTTCTAGCGAAAGCACAACCTTAGTTCTATCTATCGAAAGTGGTGGAAGTCTTAGCAAAACCAATGTTACATTAACCAAAGGTGCTTGGCAAAGTTATGAAGTCACTATCACTGGCGGTACGTCATCCACACGTATCACTTTCGAGGGTAAAAATACTTCTACTAGCCGTTTCTTCTTGGACGAGGTGAAAGTCACTACCAGCGGTAGCTACAACTACACTACTTCGCCAAGTTGCGGTCCTACTATCGTTGCTAAAGACGGTATGTGGGTAACATCAGCGAATAGTCAGAGCGTGAAAGTAAATGTGCCTATCGCAATCAAATCGTTCACAACCAATGCAACTATCACAGGTACAACTGCTAACACCAATTTCGCAGTAACCACATTAGAAAACACAGGCAATGGTGAACACAATCTAGTAGTGACATACACACCAAATGCCTCTAACATCAAAGAGGATGCTACCATCACTCTCACCGCTAAGGATGGCGAAGAAACCATTTCTACTACCACCTTTACAATCAATGGTCGTTCACTACCAGATGAGTTTGCTATTGTAGTAGATAAGGCATCCGAATATTTCGCCCTACCAGCCAATATGCCATCAGCTGGTACATATCCCGGCTATAGTGTGATACTCAATGCTGGGTCCGTGACCTCTGCTCCTAAAACGCATCTATATACTGCGCAAGCGGTGCATAGTAAACGTTTTGACGAAAATGGTACAGCCCTTCGATTGGTGGGTAACAACAATGCCTGCTTATGGGCGACAAATGCAGTTAGTGGCACCGATATACGCAACTATGCACAACTTGATAATGCCAAAACTGCAGACTACGAGTGGAATCTCTATACCGAAGATGGAGATACATATCGCATCTCATGTTCTATCGTCACCGAAGAAGGACGTATCTTACGCATATATGGAGCCAACTTCGGTATGTACAAATCGGGGGCAGAAGTGTTCTACCTACTGCCAGTGGAGTGTACCTCTACTCCTACTAATATACAAGTTTCGCCTGCGCGTGTGAGCGCAACCATCTCATGGGAGAATGCAGCAACATGTGATTTGCAAGTTTTGAAAGAAGGTACACCCGTACAAACTATCTCGGGTGCCGTTTCACCAGTGGTAGTCACTGGCTTAGAAGAACTAACAGCTTATACCCTTACACTCACTCCTACTGATGCTGCTAGCTGCAAAGTTGATGGCGCATTCACTACTACTGGTCCTGATATTGATATCGTAGAATGGGAAACCAATGGTATTCTAATTCAAGTGGACAAGGATGATAACCTTAATCCAAAAGTTGTCATTAGTGGCGAAGTAGAGCATGGCGATGCAGGTGGAAACGTTGCTGATGAACTATTCTTCTCAAAATACTTTGAAGCTCATGCCGAAAACAAACTCTTAGCAATCTTCAACGGAACAACGGCAACGATTGATCTTACTGGATATACAATTAAATCAGAGAATGGAACATTAGATTTGTCACAATTTGGACAGACAAAAGGCAAAGTGGCATCTAATGAGGAGATTATTTTGGTTTATTACGATGCTAACTACTCTGCCGAAAAATGCGCAGAGGAACAACAAGGATATGAAAATTGGAATATCCTTACCGAAAAGAGTGTGCTTGCATTCTCAGGACGCGGAAGTCTTGGCTTGTATAAAAATGATGTGTTGATTGATGTCATCGGTTCTACCTTCCCTAGTGGCGAACTAACAAAGATCGGCAAATCAGAATCTCCTGATAATTGTGGTACAGACGAGACTGTTCGTTTGCATATTGATGGCGTATCTGTCAATGACCAATCATCATTCTTCTGCTTCAATGGTGATAATATTAAAACAGACGAAGTAGAAACCAATTATGCTCTATCTACCAACAGATGCTTGCTTATTCGTAAAAATACCGTTACCAGCGGTGCAAATGCCGTGGCAAGCAACAAAGCTGCTGCTGGAGCCACTTGTGGCGACTTGTCTTCCACATTCACTACCCTTTGCTCCGAATGGAGTGGTTTCCGCATAGGAAGTGGTAAAAGTTCTACCGATGAAATCAAGAATGCTACTTGTGATGGATTAGGATATGTCGGTGGATTCGATTACAACAACTACTACCGCACATTAGAAACTCTTGATAATAGCAAAACGTTGGAGGATTATACGCGTAACGCTGATGAGAATACTTATTTCATCGAAATTGAAAATCTTGCACAATATTCTTGCTTGAATATCCAATTGCAACTTGCTGATGACGAAGATAATATACTTACACAACAAACATCACAAGTGCCTATCTTGGTAACAGGAGAGAAATCTACCACTGACCCTATCTTTAGTGCTATTGTGAAAGATAGTGAGACTTCTGAGCCAGATTACGAGACGAGTAAGATTCGTTGCTCTACCTGCGATGTGGTCATTCTAGAAAATGCCACCCTTACTAAAGCTGCACCGGATACTGAAAATGATGTGAACCAAGTGCGAGACATCTATATATATCCAGGTGGTAAGCTCGTAGTGCCTGCTAATGCTACTGATTATAGTGTGAATAATGTATCTTTGCGTCGCGTACAAGATGAAGTGGCTGCAGCAGACATAAAAACAACACTAAATATTACATCTTCCTCTAAAGCACCTATCTTTGTCGATGTACGTATTGATGCTAACAACTGGCATTGGTTCGCTCTTCCTTATGATTGCAATATCGCAGATGTCACATGGGCAGATGGCAGCAAAGCTGCATACAATACAGACTGGTTCCTCATGTACTACGATGGCGAAAGTCGTGCGGCTTCTACCAACCCACATGATAATCATTGGAAAGTGTATAGCGGAACAACTATTGAAGCTGGCAAAGGATATATTGTAGGTATCACAGGAGATGTTTCTAAACCTGCTGTAAAATTCGAACTTCGCTTCCCAATGGCGCAAGAGGTGTTAACCGATGAGCAAAAGGATAAGACAGTCGCTCTAAACGCATGGGGCGTACAATCAGATAATACCCCTAACAACAAGGGATGGAATCTCGTAGGTAACCCATACCTAGATTACTATAACACCGCTAGTAGTTATAGTTTAGGTGGTTTGCCATTGATTAAATACACTACAACCGATCCTGTCACGGGTGAATGGTTATACGACGATAGCGGAAGTGCACCATACCTAGTGATTCCTCAAGATGGAGGTATGTCAGAATACAAGCAAGAGTTGGCTGCCGATGTAGATATGATGCCATTCACCGCGTACTTTGTGCAAGTTGGCGATCCTGAAAATCACGAAGACGGAGAGGCTCTAAATGCTAACTTCGAAGCTAACCAGCGCGGTCGTTCTTCACTTATTCGCCGTGCTCCAAGTGAGGTGGATGAGCTAGAGGAACCTGCTATTGTGGCTATATCGCTCACCAACGCTAAGGGCGAGATTGACAAGACTACTCTCCTTATCGCTGATCGCTTCACCAATGAGTACGAGATGAATGCAGACTTCTTCAAGTGGTTTGGTGACTACTATACCTACTACACCAAACCTGTACTCTACACCATTGGTGCAGATAACGAGTCACGCGCCTTCAACGCCCTCAACGAAGAGTTAGCAGCGCAACCAGTGGCATTAGGCATGTATGCCGCACAGGCAGGCGAATACACCTTCTCGCTTTACCAACGCAGCGAACTGAGCCGTGTGGAAGAAGTTTGGTTACACGATGCTACTAGCGATACCCATACTAACCTTATGCTCGACAACTACACCTTCTCTACCAGCAAAACAGACGGTGCAGGACGGTTCTCGCTATCGGTAAAGATGAAACCGAAAATTGCTACCGATATTGATGACATACGCTCTGGTCAAGTGTGGGCAACTAGCCAAGACAATGAGGTGATTGTCAACGGTTTGAATAGCGGTTTGCAACTCTGGTTATACGATGCTGTAGGCAAATTGCTCTATGCGGAGCCAACCACCAATTACCAACATCGCTACACCGTACCACAAGATGGAGTTTACTTTATCACTGTCAAAGATGTAGCACAAGTACGAACCATTAAGGTGGTGGTAGAATAATCAAACAGTTGTAAAACCAATAAATGATCGAAACAATGAAAACAGTAAAACATATCGTATTGCTTCTATTCTTTGTAAGTTGTTCAACTGTATTGATGGCTACCACGCATCAGTCCAATCCATACGCTAGTCCAAGCACCTCTAATGGGGTGTTTGGGTCAGCGGTGAACAAAGTGTCTGCACCATCGATGGAGTTCGAATCTACATCGTCGATGCCCTTCTCAGGTACTACCCTACCCAATGCTGCAGCCACGGGCGTGACTACTGCCGACGGCAACGCACCAGCGTCTTCGCCACGAGGCCCACGTCGAGTATCCCCGACTCAGCCTCCTAAGGACCCGTTCGATGACCCCCTCACCGATGCGGTGCCATGTTTGCTGCTATTGGCGATTGGCTATGCCATCTACCTGAGTAGGAAAACCAGTGTCCCGACTCCCGAATCCCGATAAAACACCCACCGGACTCCCGAATCCGGAATCCGGAAAATAAATTAACAAGAAATATGTCATCCAAATTCTTCTGCAGCGGATATTACAACCTCGACGCCTGGGTATTAGCCCATTGCATAGCCATCTTTACTAGGCGTTTCTGCGAGCATTTCCTAACCTTGCAAAACGACCCCAAGGGGCGTCACTATGACCAAATGTACATGGCAGCACGCTCGGTGTATGCCAATATAGCCGAAGGTAGTGCACGCCACAACACCTCCACCGAAACAGAAATGCGTCTCATCGATGTAGCACGAGGTAGCGCCATCGAACTTTCGGAAGACCTTATGCAACTCATCATCGAACAAAACGGAGAAATATGGCGAGCTAACAATCCAACCCTGCAAGCTCTGCAGCAAGTGCCCTTTATCCACACCGACTATGAGGAAAACAACTGGTCACACGACGCAGCAGAACGCATTAAAACCCAAGTGGCATTATACGAACCATTGGTGATAAGCGATGATATGCTGGACTCCGCGAATGCCCTATTCGTGCTATGCCGAAAATTGGTGCAGATGTTATCCCGCCTTATAGACAAGCAGTTTGAGGAATTCACGCAGAAAGGTGGCTTCACAGAGAGCCTCACGCAAGCCCGTTTAGAGCATCGCCAACAAGAGGCACTATCAGCCAATGCCCCACTCTGCCCTAAATGCGGAAAACCCATGCTCCAACGCATGATCAAGAAAGGCACCAAACAAGGGCAAACATTCTGGGGATGCAGCGACTACCCCCGCTGCGACGGCACCCGAGATTAACATAATCAGCGTCGCAACTCCCGACACCAACCAATAATTGGACTCCCGAATCCAGACTCCCGACACGACACCAATCGGCATCCCAAGCCATGTAGCAAAAAAAAAATGCTCGCTTTGCTTGCATATGTGCATTTTTTGTTGTACCTTTGTGGGCTTAAACTATTGTAACAAACTACACAATACCAGGCGATGGGAAATCTGCAATGAGGCAACACTACCCCAGACTACCCAACACTACACAATACTGAACTAAAATACATCCATATCATAATGAAAAGAACAGAAATTATCAATGCCCTGCAGCTAGCAGGCGAAGGACAACTTATCAACGTAAGAGGATGGGTTCGCAGCCGTCGTGGCAACAAGAATGTTAGTTTTATCGCCCTCAACGACGGTTCTACCATCAAGAACATCCAAATAGTAGTAGACCTGGCTCAATTCCCTGAAGAGAACCTCAAGCCAGTAACCACCGGCTCATGTATCTCAGCTACTGGTCACCTAGTAGCCAGTCAAGGTAGCGGACAAGCCGTGGAGATCCAATTGACCGAACTAGAAGTTTACGGCACAGCCGACCCTGAGCAATACCCATTGCAAAAGAAAGGCCTAAGCATGGAGTACCTGCGTACCATCGCACACCTCCGCCCACGCACCAACACCTTTGGCGCCGTGTTCCGCATCCGCCACAACATGGCCATGGCCATCCACCAATACTTCCACGAGCACGGGTTCTTCTACTTCCACACCCCTATCATCACAGCCAGCGACTGCGAGGGTGCAGGACAGATGTTCCAAGTGACCACCAAGAACCTCTACAACCTAAAGAAAGATGAAGAGGGCAAGATCGACTACTCAGACGACTTCTTTGGCAAACAAACCAGTTTGACCGTATCGGGTCAGTTGGAGGGCGAGTTGGCAGCAATGGCATTGGGCAAAATCTACACCTTTGGCCCTACCTTCCGCGCCGAGAACAGCAATACCCCTCGCCACTTGGCTGAGTTCTGGATGATCGAGCCAGAGGTGGCATTCATCCAAAAAGACGAACTCATGGACCTCGAGGAGGACTTTATCAAATACTGCGTACGCTGGGCATTGGAGAAATGTCAAGACGACTTGCAATTCCTGAACCAATTTGTAGATAAAGGCCTTATCGCACGTCTGGAGTCGGTAGTGAACACCGATTTTGTGCGCCTGACCTACACCGAGGGTATCAACATCCTGCAAGAGGCAGTGAAGAACGGCAAGAAATTTGAGTTCCCATGCACCTGGGGCGATGACTTGGCATCCGAGCACGAGCGCTACTTGGTAGAGGAGCACTTCAATAAGCCAGTGATCATGTCGGACTATCCAAAAGATATCAAGGCCTTCTACATGAAGATCAACGAAGACGACAAAACCGTACAAGGTACCGACGTCCTCTTCCCACAAATCGGCGAGATCATCGGCGGTAGCGTACGCGAGGAGAGCCTCGACAAACTCAACAGCGAGATCGAGCGCCGCGAGATACCAATGAAAGATATGTGGTGGTACCTCGACACACGCCGCTTTGGCGCAGCACCTCACGCAGGCTTCGGCCTCGGCTTCGAGCGACTGCTATTGTTCGTAACGGGTATGCAAAATATCCGCGACGTGATTCCATTCCCACGTACGCCAAAGACAGCGGAGTTCTAAGCCACGAGCGGCTGGACGCCCTTCGGGCTATGGGACGCGCTGATGGCGCTATGGGCGATGGGGCGAAGAGGCGAGGAACACAACACTACACAACACTACACAACACTACACCACACTACACAAAAAAACAATATTATGAAAAAATTATTTATCACAATTATCCTATGTATCGCGGCCATCGTCGGTGCAAATGCACAGACACGCTTGACAGGACGAATCATCAGTCCTGACGAGCAAGCGATAGAGGGCGTAGTTGTTACTTTGGCCAACCAAGGGTTTACAACCACAACGAATGCCGAAGGAAAATTCTCCCTCACTTATCTCGATGCCATCGATGAGGAAGTAATCATCGAAGCAACGGGATATATATCCGACATTCTGCTGGTACAACTACAAGAAAACCAACTCAATGACCTTGGCGACGTAGTCATGCAAACTGACTTCGTGCGCGAAGCGCAAGAGGAAATCCTGCTGAATATCGCAGAAATGGACCTCAACGACGACGAGGGCAAAAGCCAATCGATGTCGTCAGCTACGAGTGCTAGCCAAGATGTATTCAATAGCACCATCTCCTACGCATGGTCCAACGCACGCTACCGCGGACGCGGATACGAGCAGACCTACGAGGCTGGCTATATCGAGGGATTGAACTTCAACTCGGCTGAGCGTGGACAATTCAACTTCTCTGCTATGGGCGGTCTGAACGACGCTACCCGCTACAAAGAGGTGGTAGAGGGCATCGAGGCAAACAACTTCACCTTTGGTTCGATTGGACAAGCAACCAACTACCTGCAGTCAGCTACCAACTACGCACAAGGATGGAAAGTGGGCTTGGCTGGTACCAACCGCAATTACAAAGGTGCAGCCCGCGCTACCTACTCAAGCGGACTAATGGAGAACGGCTGGGCATTCGCTGCGCAACTAGCATGGCGCTATACCCCATACATCGACGTGAAAGGTCAGATCGGTGAAGGTATCAGCTACAGTTCGGTAGGATACTTCCTGACCGCCGAGAAACAATGGAGCAAGGATATGCGCCTGTCGCTCATAACCTTTGGTGCTCCTACCCGTCGCGGTCAATCATCCGCACTCACCCAAGAGACATACGACCTGACCAACCAATACAACAAGACCAGCTGGGGACACAACAACTACAACCCCTACTGGGGCTATCAAGATGGCAAAGTGCGCAACTCACGCATCGTACACAGCTACGACCCTACCGCCATCGCTAGCTTCGATTGGAAAATCAACGAGGAGAACCACCTGAAAGTGGCTGCAGGTTACCACTACTCATTCTACAGCAACTCTGCCCTCACCTTCTACAACGCACCAGACCCTCGTCCTGACTACTACCGCAATTTGCCATCCTTCCTCTGGGATGGACAAATCGACAAGAATGGTAACTTCATCGAAGAGAGCCTCAACGGCAAAGACCTCGGCCAAGGTGGTGATTCACACTTTGGTTATGTAGGTTCGTCTATCGATATGAACACCTACAACACCCTCATCGACCTCTGGACCAGCCGCGACGACAATGCTACCCAAATCAACTGGGATGCACTATACGCAGCCAACTACGCCAACAACGTGAACAACCCTGATGGTTCGGCTCGCTATATCGTAGAGCGCCGTCACAACGATATCCAAGAGGCAGTGGCCAACGCCAACTACCGCAATACATCCGTAGAGCACCTGACGGCTACTGTAGGTCTGGAGCTAAAGGCCGCACAAGGTATCCACTACAAATCCGTGGATGACCTGCTGGGCGGTAACCAATGGATTGACGTAGATCCATTTGCGGAGCGCGACATCAAGGAGTTGGCTACCAATATCGGTCTCACACAAGCCGACATCGCCAACGTGAAGCAAAACGACCTGCGTAACCCTGATGCAGCCATCACCAAGAATGGCCGCTTCGGCTACGACTACCGCATCAATATGGCAAGCGCCAAACTGTGGGCACAAAACGAGTGGAAATGGAACGAAGTAGATCTCTACTACGCATTGCAACTCTCCTACTCCTACCTGCAACGCACGAGCGACATGATCAACGGTCGTGCATGGTATCTAGCTAAGCTGAACCCAGACTATGCATGGTACTATCTGGCCAACAACGCTGACGCCATCCTGGCTGGCGACTACGACGCCGTAGCTGGCCGCATGGCAGGTGCGCATCACCACTTTGTAGATCCAGCATTCAAGGTGGGTGCAACCTACAAGATTGATGGTCGCAACCATCTGAAGATCAACGCTATGGCA
Organism: Paludibacteraceae bacterium; assembly: GCA_045577965.1. Lineage (GTDB taxonomy): Bacteria > Bacteroidota > Bacteroidia > Bacteroidales > Paludibacteraceae > Colicola. The sequence continues at coordinate 311,061 of JAZNJI010000012.1, read as the reverse complement.
GAGACTAAGGCTCCGCTGGGACGCGATGCATATATCTCTCCACGCGTACACGACCGCGCTACCGAGGCCATCTATCGCCACGATTATGCAGGCTACTACGCGAAAGAATATGGCACATCATGGCTACAAGAGTACTTCGGCGCTAGCCAGAAGATCGTAGGTGGTGACTTGACCTATTCGTTTAACTATCCTATCGTTCGCGGTCGCGTGACAGGATTCTTCACCCAATTCTGGAACGGCACCGAGCTCAACGGCTACTACGACGACGAGGCACGCACCTTCGTGAACCAATCATTGACCGGCATCAACCGCCGTCATATGGGCGTGGAGGCAGCAGCAGCTGTGAAACTAGGCACCTACTTCACCCTCACCGGTGTACTCAGCATTGGCGACTATCGCTACACCAGCAACGCCCTCGCTATCACCTCTGCCGAGAACGGTATGGCGTTGGCAGAGAATGCCAATGGTCCTATCTACGAGCTTCGCGACAGCGTACTGCTGAAGGGATTGCACGTGGCTACTGGTCCTCAACTCAATACCAGCCTCAAACTCAGCTTCTTCCACCCAAAGATGTGGTTTGCTGACATCACCGTGAACTACTTCGACTGGAGCTATCTGGACTATGCACCAGCTCGCCGCATGCAAGGTCTCTTCACCGGCAAGCGTGCCGACGGCAGCAAGGTGAACGGATGGTATGGCGATCAATACACCGATGCTATCCAGAAAGTGGATGGACAAGTGGTATATGACAACTACGGAGTGCCTGTGTTGAAATACCCATACTCGCTCATGTCCAACCAAGAGATGCTGACTGCAAGCAACCCACTCCACCGCTTCCTAGTGGATGTGAGCTTGGGTAAACTGATCTACCTGCCAAACCGCCAATCCATCTCGATCAACTTGACCGTGAACAACCTGCTGAACAATACCCACTTCAAGACCGGTGGTTATCAGCAAGCTCGTTTGCCTCGTCAAACACGTCAAGGTGTACCTGATAACGAGAACTCAGTGATTAGTCCTAACGCATGGAAATTCCCATCGAAGTACTACTACGCTTGGGGTACCAACTTCTATCTCAATATCCAATATAAATTCTAAGCAGTATGAAAAAGATTCTATATATCGCCCTCGTGGCATTGTGCGCAGCTTGTACGCCAGCGGATGTAGATCCTTCTAAGCTCTTTATGACCGAGAGTCAAGTGCAGGAAATGATCGACCAGAATGGCGGTAAGTGCTTGACTATTGAGGAGTTTAAGGCACAATATATGACCGAGGAAGGCAACTATTGTATGCCAGAATTGTACCGTCAGCGTTCGAAAGCGGGTAACTACTACCTCTTCTCGGTGGACACCATCCCTGCGTCGGAAACCCCAATATATATCCGCGGCCGCGTGACCACCGACGACTATGCAGGCAACTTCTACAAGACCTTGTGTATCCAACAAGTGTTTGTAAATGGCAACGATACTACCCAACAAGCATTGCGCCTCTCCGTGGATGCGGGTTCTATCGGCGGATTGTATCAATTGGGACAAGAGATAATGATTCGCGTAGATGGCCTGGCAATTGGACGCTATGCCAACCAACCACAACTATGCTTGCCATCCTACAACAATAACATCTACGCCAACTATGCTGAGCAAAAAGTGGGCTGGGCATCAGGTCGTATTCCAATCGCCATCTTCAAAGCGCGTACCACCTGTATCGGTATGCCTGATCAAAGCAAATTGTACTACGAGACTCTGAAGATCACCGATTATAATTCGATCCTAGATTTGGAAGCTGCACGCAGTTGGGATGCTAAGTTGGTGCGTATCAAGGATGTACACTTCACCGGACAATACTACAACAATGGCACCCCAGCCAAATGTACAACGGGCGACCCAGAGACGGATCAAAACGCCAATGTGTTTGCTCCTACTACAGAAAATCTGAATTTCCCTCAAGCTCGCGTGTTCTATGATGAGAACAACAACCATAGCGCAGTTTCTACATCCGAATATGCTAAGTTTGCGCATTTCTACTTGCCAGCAGAAAATTATTGGGGCGATGTAGTAGGTATCATAGGTTTCTACTACGACAATGGTATGAAGTACACGCAATATCCACCAGCCGCTGACGACTGGGCTATCTCAATCCGTTCGGTGGACGATTTGCGTTTGTATGATGGTGATGAGCACTGGTTGTATGACGAGAATGGTGACTACAAACCAGGATACGAGTATTCTAAAAAATAAACCACTCATAACTCATCACTCATAGTTCATAACTCATAGCTCATAACTAACCATGTCTTGGCTTGATATTCTCATATTGCTCCCTTTGCTGGTTGGCCTAGTGATAGGCATCAAGCGAGGATTAATTATCGAGCTGACCAACCTGATATCCATCGTTGCGGGTGCGGTATGCGCACACTTGTTGTCCGCACCCGTGACCATATGGATTGCACAGCAGTTTACATGGCCAGAGGCAGTATGCTCAGTAGTAGCCTATACCCTACTCTTCTTGACCACATCTATACTCATGTATTTGTTGGGCAAACTACTGACTAAACTCTTCAAGGCAGTGAAACTAGGCTGGCTGAATCGTTTGTTAGGCGGATTGTTTGGCACTGCCAAATGGGGCATAGTGATTGTTGCATTAGTACTATGCGTGCATAACCTAGACAAGCAGTTTGGTCTAATCAAACCTGAACTGAAAGAAAAATCTGTGGTTTACACCACCCTTACCCCATATGCAGAAAGAACATGGGATGCAATCAAATCACAAGTGGAAACTAAAAAAGCCGAACTCCAATAGTATAATAACCAACAACACAAAACCATGAAACAAAAAAGTATTTATACAATCATCGTATGCCTAGTAGTAACTACGATGATGGCACAAGAAATACGTTACGTAGATCTTGGTTTACCAAGTGGTATTTTGTGGGCATGCCAAAACGAACCTGGTGTATATACATTTGAGGAAACTATTAATAAATTCTCAGGAAAAGAAATGCCAGGTATGCGTGAATTTCAAGAGTTGGTTGATCATTGTACATGGAAATGGAATGGTTCTGGCTATACTATCGTTGGCACTAATGGCGATTCTATAATCCTGCCTATGGAACCATATATAGACTGCCAAGGTAATAGGGCTAAAGATACAAAAAGGGGGTATTATTGGTCTGCAGAAGCATACGATGAATTAGAAGGTTGGGGACTATATTTCAGTCTAGATAGGGTATATACCAATATGAGCTTTATCAAATGTATGGCTCTCCCCGTGCGCAAAATCCAACATCCAGTGCAAACATATCAAATCCCTGATTACGACAAGATTCAAAAAATAGGTCAAAATAAATATGACGCTTTGTTACAACGTTTTCTTCAAATGGATAGCACACTATCTACAACAGACCTACAAACGGTATATTTTGGTTCTGCCTTTTATGGATATATCCCTAAACAATTAGATACCAATACGCTGGATACCATTTTCAAGGAACAAGGCGACTCTGCAGCTACTGCATTCCTTGATAATCACCTACTCCACTCACCATTGGATATGAAGGCATTGGCATATCGTTTTAGTCTAACCAATCAAGAGACGGACCTAGAAAATGCCATAAAATGTTCATGGAAATTTACTAAACTCTTGACTGCAATCTGTTCTACAGGAGACGCAGACTCACCCGAGACAGCTATGCATGTTGTACAAGTAGCAGATGAATATACTATTATGAACTATGTTCTACAAGTACAAATTGAACGACAAACGCTTACTAATTCTATGTGCGACATGTTTGATGTAATCACAAAGAGTGGAAGAAAAATACAAATCTACTTCGATGTTCAACTTGTCTTGGCATTAGAACGCGAAATGTTCTCCTTCACAACTCGTCCTAAACCGTTCAAATTCACATATCAAAAACAAGATATAGACTAACAACCTCTAATAGGGTAGCAAAAAAAGAGAGTCTTTTGAACTCTCTTTTTTCTTTGGGTGGATAGTGGGGCTCGAACCCACGACACTCGGAACCACAATCCGATGCTCTGCCAACTGAGCTATAACCACCATATGCGCCGCGCGCTGATAAAATGTTTCAGTGTTTCATAGTTGAAATTCCGAAACCGAGTGCAAAGGTACTGCTTTTTTTTGATATGACCAAATATTTTACAAAAAAAAATGAGCAGAACACTATTTCTGCTCATTTTTAGTGCAAATAGTGCATATATATCCCCTATCTAAATCTGCAATTTCGTGCCATTCTACGGCAGTCGCATCTTGCAATATTGTGTGCATATCGGAAATAATACCCGTTCCTTGCATCTTGACATATGCCTCCTTGCGTGTCCATAAGCGAATAAACTCTACCTCAGGATTCTGGCTCATTGCAATCTGAGATTGCTCCTCCAGGTTCATCGTCTTGCGCACCAACGCTTCGTCCACCCTACGCAATCCCTCTATATCAATCCCTATTGGCAGGTCACTCACCACCACCGCAATTGCCTGTTTACAATGCGAGATGGAGAAATACGGACCATCTGCAAGATAAGGCGCCCCATATTCGTTGTAGAGGAAGGTGGGCTTCTTTGAGGATATTGGACGGCTCAAAGCGCCTATTGGACGCCCTGACGGGATATGGGATATGGGCGAAAGGTGAGTGGCGAGAAGTTGGAGGAGTAGCTCATAGGACTTGAGGCAGCAGTATTGGCCAAAGAGATGGGTATATCGCATTGCCTGTTCGCGGCGTTGAGCAGATACCAAGGGCAAGAGGCGAGCCACTTCCTGCTCGCTACATTGGGTCATATCATCGAAGATCAAGTAGTGCATTGTAGGGTTGTGTAGTAGCGCTGCGCGCTGTGTAGGGTTGTGTAGGATTGTATAGGATTGTGTAGTGTGGTGTAGTCTGGTTTTTCTCGCCTTTACACCCTACACTCTACGCTATACACCAGTAGCTTTGCTGCCCTACAAATTTCCCCAGGCTGCAGGCCAAGGGTTGTGTGTGATGCCAGCCATACGAGTCATCTGCTCGTGCGCTACCTGGCGCAAGCGCTCCACCTCCATCTTGCGTGGTTGGGTGGTATCAGGTATGATTGGTTCGCCTATCGTCACGGTCAATAGTGGCAAGTCTTTCGGGCCAAACAATCGGTAGATGCCTTTGCGTTCGCGGTAGGTAATCACGCATGGCAGCAGCGGTTTGTTGTACTTATAGCTCATGGTGAAAGCCCCCTTTTGGAATGGTCGCAAAGGTTTATACATATCCCAACGGCACGCCTCTGGGAAGATGTGGAACCACCACCCACGACGATTATACTCGTCGAACGCCTCGTTGAACTTCTTGAGCGCCGACATATTCGTACTGCTATCTGGGATAGGCACTCCACCTACTATATTCAGGAAGAAATTATCTTTTGTTCGGAAATTAGGTGCGAACATAGGGATTCTGGTTGTATGCTTGGCCTTCACAGCCAAAAGCACGCACGGACAATCTAAGCGATAGACGTGATTGGCTATGGTGATCGCACCGTGTGCAAAGGCCTGCTTATGCTTCTTGAGTATCTCTCTACCTCGGATACGCAAGCCCATCTTCACGTGCAAGAGAATATTGAGTCCAATCTTGAGGATGATAGGATAAGCCCAACGAATACGGCGCAAATGGCGAGGCGAATCATTGAGATATGGATAATGTTCGTCAATCGCTAACTCACGATCAAAGGTAGGAAAAAGTGTTCGTTCAAATGGATTCTCCTGAGGATAATCCATGGCAGGTTGAGGGACGTATACTCCCTCCTGCACTTTGAGCTCCTGGTATTGCTTGTTCATGTGTAGTGTGGTATAGTAGCGCTTCGCGCTTTGTAGGGTTGTTTAGTATTGTTTGGGGTGCAAAAGTAGTATTTTTTTTTGAAATATGCAAACAAAAGCCACCTAATCCTAAAGATTAGATGGCTATTTGGGGTTAATTTTGCTTTTCTGACGCCTTGTTTTCTTCGTCTGTAGCCTGAATAGTCAATGCTTCACCTTTGTTGTTAAGAAACTTTGTTTCGAGCATTCCTAAACTTTGGTTTTCAATGGTATGGAGTCCATATTTAATTCGCCATTGCCGTTTTACACTCCATAAGCCTTTTGAAACGTAGGCATAAATATATGGGTGTATGTGCAGGCGCAAACCTCTGCCATACTTTTCGTTCATCGTCTGAATTTGCTCGTTGAGCTGATCTGTAAATAGTATCGACGGTTGAACTTTTCCTTTTCCCAAGCATGTCGGGCATGTTTCCATCACTTGCATTTCCACCGCTGGGCGCACGCGTTGGCGTGTGATTTGCATTAGTCCGAACTTGCTGAGTGGCAATATGTTATGCTTTGCCCTATCGTGTTCCATCAACTCGCGCATACGATCGTATAGGGCTTGCTGATTGGCTTTGTCATCCATATCAATGAAATCCACGACAATGATTCCACCGATATCTCTCAGACGCAGTTGATGCACTATTTCATCAGCGGCAAGCATGTTGAAATGGAATGCATTCTGTTCTTGGTCTTCAAAGAGTTTCTTACTTCCGCTATTGACATCGATGGAGAAGAGCGCTTCGGTCTTATCCATGATGAGATAGCCACCTTTTTTGAATCCTACAGTGCGTCCAAGTCCCGTTTTTGTTTGGCGAGTGATGTCAAACTTGTCGAAGATAGGTTGTTCACCGGTATATAGTTTGACCAGTTTTGCCGACTCTGGTGCGATGAGTTCGAGATACTGCTTGATCTCGTCGTACACCTCTCGGTCATTCACATGTATATTCTCGAAGTTTGGCGAGAAGATATCCCGAATGATACCAATCGTTCGCCCCAATTCTTCGCTAATCAAGCTAACAGGTTCTTTGCGCTGTAATGTGCGTACGCAGTCTTCCCATCGCTTGACCAGTACACGGAGTTCATTGTCCAATTCCGCCACTCGTTTGTCTTTTGCCACTGTGCGTACGATCACTCCAAAGCCCTGTGGCTTGATGGATTGCACGAGTTGCTTGAGACGCCCTTTCTCGGCATTGCTGCTGATCTTGCTGCTGACCATCACCTTATCAATAAAGGGAATCAACACGAAATTGCGTCCGGTGATAGAAATTTCGGCGCTTAGTCTTGGTCCTTTGGAGTTGATAGGTTCCTTGGTCACTTGTACTAGGATCGTATCTCCCACTTTGAGGAAGTCCGCGATCTGTCCTTCTTTTCCACAAGCAGGCTGGCGCTCAATCTTGTGCACTTCAGGGATACGTCTTCTGTCCGAAACGAGCTTGGTAACGTACTTTTGCTGCGTAAGAAACTCAGTTCCTAAATCAAGGTAGTGCAGAAAAGCTTCTTTCTCATGTCCTACATCCACGAAGGCTGCATTGAGCGCTGGCATGATTTTCTTGACCCTACCATAGTAGATATTTCCCACTGCGAAGGTGTCGACGCCGCGTTTTTCGCGGTTGACCTCCATCAGTCGGTTGTCTTCGGTCAGCGCAATAGCAATCTCCTGCGGAGTTACATCCACAATCAATTCGCTTTTCATATTTCAATAAGTCAATTACTCGGGCAGTTGCCCATTATTAAAAAAAATGCCTTGTGGCAACCTATTTGCGCCCAAATAGGTTATGACCACAAAGCCATAGTAATGCGTCAAAGCTTACTTATGCTTATGACGATTCTTGCGCAAACGTTTTTTACGTTTGTGGGTAGACATCTTATGTCTTTTGTGCTTCTTACCGTTTGGCATAATTGTAAATTATTAATAGATTATTTTAAAATTTCAGTAAAGCTATCAGCTGGTTTGAAAGATGGAATCTTGTGCTCAGGAACAAGGATAGATTCGTTCTTGGTGATGTTACGAGCCACTTTAGCTGCGCGAGTCTTAGTAGCGAAGCTACCGAAACCACGAAGGTAAACAGCCTCACCCTCGGCTACTGTCTTCTTGATGTTGTGCATTGCTGACTCAACTACGTTCAAAATAGTAGTTTTGTCATAACCAGTTTGGATAGCAATTGCATTAACGAGTTCTGCTTTTGTCATAATGATTTTATATTTAATAAGTTATACTTTTCTGTCTAAAAAGTGGTACTTTATGCCCACAAAAAACGAAATCGGGTGCAAAGGTACTATAAATAAATGAATTATGCAAGAGTTTTGGCAAAAATTTAAATATTTTTTGTATTTTGCAAAAAAAGTAGTATCTTTGCACGTGAAAAATGAATAAGGAGTTGTTGCATAGTAAGTTAAACGAGTGGTACGAAATGAATCATCGTATCTTGCCTTGGCGTGAGACGGACGATCCGTATAAGATATGGATCTCGGAGATTATTCTCCAGCAGACGCGCGTGGCACAAGGTATGGAATACTATATGCGATTGGTGGAGCGTTTTCCTGATATTCAGTCGCTGGCAGATGCCGAAGAAGATGAGGTGCTGCTCTATTGGCAGGGATTAGGTTACTACTCCCGCGCCCGCAACTTGCACAAGGCGGCGCAGTTGATGAAAAATCATGAGATTTTTCATCAGGCGATGAGGCTATTAGGCGAGAAGGCGAAAGGCGATAAGGAAGGCGATGAGGCGATAAGGCTAAAGGCAAGAGGCGAGGAGATATTCGCTGCCCTCAAGAGTATGCCGGGTGTGGGCGATTATACGGCGGGAGCGATTGCTTCTTTTGCTTTTGACTTGCCCTACCCTGCTCTGGATGGTAATGTCTATCGTGTTCTCTCGCGACTATACGACTGCGAGATTGCTTTCGACACTACACAAGGCAAGAAGCATTTTAGGAAGTTGGCAGAGGACCTACTAGATAGAGAACACCCACGACTTTTCAACTCGGCTATCATGGAGCTAGGGGCATTGCATTGCGTGCCAACGGCGCCAGATTGCAGTACGTGTCCGATCAACACATGGTGTAAGGCATTGGCTAATAATACGGTAGAGCTATTGCCCGTGCGCAAACCTCGTCCGAAAGTGCGGGATAGGTATTTGGAATATACTATCTATATTACACCCGAGAAGACGACTTTGATTCATCAAAGAAAAGGGAATGATATTTGGAAGCATCTGTGGGAGTTTGTGGAAACGACAAGTGTTGATAGTTTAAAAAACGACAATATCGACAACTTGCGCCCGAATCAACATCCTCGGGCGCCCAAGGGGGACAATTCTACTCAACACTACACAACACTACACCATTCTACTCAGCCACAGGCTATAAGTCTCACCCACGTACTGTCGCATCAGAAGTTGCATGCACGGTTTGTAATAAAAAACGTGCCAGAACTCCCTAAGATTCCTGACACGTTGGTAGTAAATTTGTCCGATCTGGACAATTATGCGTTTTCGAGATTGACGCTGAAGGCAATAGAGTTCCTAGCGCAAAGGTAGCGCAAAGGTAGCGCAAGGGTAGCGCAAAAGTGGTTATTTCTGGAACTTGCCGACTAGTTTGATTGCCCAGAACACGAGCCAGTCGGGAGTGTGCTTGAGCAATGGCGTTGCCAGCCAATTGAGGAAACCCGGAGTGTCGGCTTTCTTACCGCGGAACAGTTTCTTCAGAGCACGCTTCACCAATTTCTCTGGTGGAATAGATACCGTCAGATTAACTGCCAAACGACGCAGGTGAGGTGCCAAGCCAAACAAAGCTGTATCTACAGCCCCTGGAGCCATCACTGTGATATTCACTCCCTTAGGTTTGAGCTCATACCAAAGCGACTTGGAGAAATTGTAAATAAATGCCTTGGTAGCATTGTAGGTCTGGATTCCCGGCATAGCCATCCATGCTGACATAGATGACATATTGAGGATATATCCTTTTCGGCGTTGTTTACGGCAAATCTTCTGCGCAGACTCTTCTGCGGTGAGTTGGCGGTTGATCATATCCTCGCCAAAAAGACGAGTGAGTTTAGCCACCGTAATCATATGCAGGTTGAGCATGAGGTCAATACGTTTCATACTGGTCTCACAGTACGGATTGAAAAAGAACACACCTGCGTTATTGATAAGGATATCCACTACGAGGTTATTGTCCAAGCAGTATTGATGCAATAGTTCGGCAGCATCTTGTTTGCTTAGGTCAGCATATAGCGGAATAGTCTTTACGCCATATTGCGTAGCAAGGTCAGCGGCAACCTGATTGAGTTCTTCCTGCTGGTTGCTAACTAACAGAAGATCTGTATGATAATCGCGCGCGAGTTGGGTAGCATATTGGAGTCCAATACCCGATGATGCGCCAGTAACGAGAGCGAGCATAGTTTTTTAAGTTGAAAGTTTATAGTTGAAAGTTTAAAGGCAAGGCGGCTATGCCGCAGTACCTCGCCTATAACCTATAGCGTAGCGTCCTATAGCCTCAAAGAGGCGTCCTATAACCTACTTTTCAGGATACCACATTTGTTCGTACTTCTTGGCCTCCTTCTTGAGGTATTTAGGTACGTCAGTAGCACATTCGTGGCATTTCATATCGATGGTGTACATACGCGCTACGCAGTAGTTGGAGCGTTTACACTCAGAGTGATATTGCTCCTCACGCATCTTATTTACGAAGTCAGTATCGCGCACCAATGCGTGACCGATCTGCACGAAGTCGAATCCAGCAGCGAGGGCAGTCTCGGCGTTCTCACGTCCCATGACTCCACCTACGTAGATAAGTGGCATCTTCAGTGCCTTGCGGAATTGTTTCGCTGTATCCAAGAAGAAGAGTTCTTTGAATGGCACGGTAGGAATCATGATGTGACCTACGAAGCGGAGCGCGAGGCGAAGCCACCAGAATGACCATGGATTCATATAGTGGGCCAAGGTCTTGATTGGCATAGCGCCACCCATCACGGTGAATGGTGCTTTGCTCACAAAGCCTGCGGTCAATACGAGGGCATGTACGCCGTGCTTCTCGATCTCTTGCGCGATGCGGATGCACTCCTCGACCTTAAGACCAGACTTAAAGCCGTCGTACATATTGGTCTTGACCACTACCGCCATATCGTCGCCAGCATGCTCCATGACCTCAGCCATTACCTCGTTCATAAAGCGCATACGGTTTTCGAGTGATCCTCCATACTCATCGCGACGATGGTTGGTATATGGAGAAAGGAACTGCGAAATGAGGTAGCCATGCCCGGCGTGAATCTCCACACAATCGAAGCCACACTCGCGGCAGAAATCCACAGCATGACCAAAGGCCTTCACGATTTCCTGAATCTCATGCTTTTTGAGCTTGCGATGAATGGTTGGCGAGTAGAGATTAAATCCAGAGCTTGCACCTACAGGCAAACATTTGCATGTATAGAAGTGGGTCATATTACCGCAGTGTCCGAGCTGGATGCTAGCTTTCGCACCCTCAGCATGAATGCCGTCGGTGAGGCGCTTGAGGTCCTCCTTGATCTCGTCGTGGATATAGAGTTGTCCATCAAAAGACACACCCGAACGGGTTACCGAACAGTAAGCCACTGTGGTCATAGCTGCACCACCACGTGCTACGGCGGTATGATAATTATAAAGGTCTTCGCTAGGCTTGTTGCCATATGCCATATTCTCGAACGCAGCAGAGCGAATAGCGCGATTGCGCAAAGTGATAGGACCAAGTTTGTGCTCGGTGAAAAGGAGATTGCTCATTGTTTTACATCAAGTGTCGGGAGTCACGAATCGGGAGTCGGGATTCAAGATTGTGAATCGGGGATTGAGATTCGGGAATCCGGTTAATATATAAACGGAATGATTCGTTTTAGTTTCTTTTTGTCAAATTCATCTGCGAATTCCTTCTCGTATCTGTGATAGATTGAATTCGCGCGTGGAACCAAGTTGCAGCATGAGAACCAGAAGAAGCTTAATCCAGCCCATGACCAAGTGAGGATAGCAAAACCCAACCACTCAGTGATCTCTCCTAGGTAATTGGCACTGGTTACATATTTATACATACCATTCTTTGGTAAATAGTGATTGGTATCACCTGGTTTGCGCAAGTGTCGAATCACATGGTCAGAGTGCATATTGATGACCCAACCTGTGAAGAATATTACTATACCAAGGATGAATCGCCAATCGGTTAGCCATTCCATAGTATATAAATTAGGCGCATAAACAGGAGCAAGATGGAAGAGCCAATATCCTTGAATAAATCCATTGATCAGGTTCCAGATTACTGATAATCCCATGATTACCAATGGCATTTTGCTATTCCCCTTGAGTAGGAATGGAAAGATAAACGAGCGTTGGAAATAATGGAACTGGAAGATAAAGAAAAATAACAAATATGGCAATTGAAACTTCACCTCAGATATAGCCCAGAGGTACAACATTACCATAAATACAGGCATTTCCATCAAGCACCATCCCACCTTATTATTAATTGCAGGGCCCCATTTCTCGGTACGCATCTTACCATAGCCCGCATCTACAAAGTAGAGAGCCACAAAAATCACCAATCCTACAAGGAATAAGATGAACAGGAAATTATAAAACAATGATTCTGGAGTAGATATGTCAATCATAGGCTTTCAAATCTAAACATTTAGGTGACAAAGGTACTACTTTTTTTTTGTATGACCAAAAAAATCTTAAATTTTGTTATATTTTTTCGTATTTTTGACTAATAAACAAGCCAATTATGATAACAACAATACCAACCATCTTCCATATTGGTAGTCGTTCATCAAAAATCAGCCACATCAATAGAGCGGTGAATACCGGCCTTATATTATTAAACACGTTCGCGCGCGTGACTCCAATCTTGCGTACCGTGTAGCAAAACAATATGAATGCCGTCACCGATGCAAACACGGCTAGATAGAGGACTGCAGCCCCACTGCTGAGCAACTGCTCCGACCTATCAATTACAAAATCGCTATCAACCAGTTGCTTGCCCTCAAGCGCTCCCCATAGCGGATAGAACAATAACAGTGAGAATGACTGCACATAGAACACAATGCTCAGTGGAGAGTAGCGCGTAGGAATCTTGCGTAGCACGATGGAATAACTCACAGACATGCTGACGGTCAAAAAAGCCAGTAGTACACCCCATGGATTGCCAAAAGCAAAGTTATCTGATCCGATGAGCAACAGCATCAACATACCCACGGTGGATATTACAATACCGATGATATTGTAGCGCGTGATATGCTCACGCAGCAACACTAGGGCAAAGAGTGGCGCTAGCACGGGCTGCGTGCTCAAAAGTGCCTCGGCTATCGTTGGGGAAGCAATACTCTGATAGGTATAAGTTTCAAAAATGAAATACAAGAACGGCTGAAATAATCCACCCAGCACAAATAGTGGCAGATCCTTAATCGCAACGCGCTGCAAACCCAAGATGTCACTTTTGCGACAGATAAGGCCTATTACCAGCATCAAGATCACAGCCAACGTGAATCGCAAAACAATGAGCGTCAGTGGTGAGAACACCACCAACGCTTGCTTGACGGCTATCCCTGCTCCTGCCCAAATGAGCATAGCAGTGATAATAGCTATATACGGGATGATTTTTTTCACTCCTTTTTGGTGCGTTGCGTTTTTCGTTCAGTACGATTTGTCTGACGCACATTACGACGCTGCGCACGCGCTGCTCGACGACGATCAATATTGGTATCAATCGTATCTACCAGCGACATAATCTTGTCCGACAAAGTGTCTTGGCGTTCGATCTGATCAAACTTACGACGACGCTTATCATCCTGCATCAGCAGGTTAAATTTAAATTGTCCGTCACGGAAACCATCACGCAGGCAAGCAGCCTTGAAGCGCGAATAGGCATTGCTCAATAGAATATGTGCTTGTGGTGCTTTCAAACGGAAGGACGAACGCTTGGATTCATATTCATTGTTGATTTCCTGCAACTTGCGATCTACGACCTTAGTAAATTCATCGGCTAACTGTTGGTCCACATTCTCGTCTACAAATTCGTAATAGAAATGGTATTTCGACTCACGTACATCTGCAAAACCGACAAAGAATTTAGTCTTCAGATCCATCAGCGATTCCGCCTTATGCACAGCGTCGATGAACTGTGGTTCGTATAATTTCTCACCCGTCATCGATACAATGCCATTGATTTTGGACACCATATGTACAGTAGGTGTATTGTAGAACTTGCCACCAACTTCCACCAGGTCGTTCATATTATAGCGGAATAATCCGGAATAGGTCGTCACATAGGCGCAGTAGCGCTTACCTTGCTCCAGTTCATAGATCTGTAAGAATTTCTTGTGGGGTTTATCCAGTTCGCTCTCCTCCACAAACTCATAGTAGTGGAAATGTGGGAAGAGTACCGACTCATTGGTATCATCCAGCGAGAAACCAAATCGGCACTCCGTAGCGATATATCCCAACTCTTGGTAGAAGGTCTTGCTCCAATCGAATTGGTCCATATACTTTTCCATGTAGATCTTGGTATTTCCGCATTTCCATGTGGAAAGCAGCTGTAGCCATGGCCAGAAATGCTTTGGCATTAGTTTACCATGTTCTTGGAGTAATCTGCGCAATTCTGCAGCACGTAATGGTTGGGGCGACATATATGCGTCTAGTTCTGCACGAATATAATCCGATATTTCGAAGTTCCAACTCAGTGTACCCTTCTCGATATCCTTGATCATCTCCTCGGTATTCTCATTCAGAGTGCGTAGCAGTTCTAGTATAGTCGATGGATTAGCAGTTGCCCATAAGGTTAGATCGCGATGCTGCAATGCCAAACGCATCAATGTATAGTTGCGCGCGGCATAATCATCGATGGACATTACCGCAGCAGGTGCCGTGTAATGCTTCTTGATGATCTTTGGTACATCGCGTACCAGCACGCCGCTCACAGAGCCGAACACTGTGCCATCAGGTGCATAGCCCTCTAGCTCTTTGCCCACCGTGGTGAACAGATGGCCACCAAAAATGCGACTACGATGGCAGATAAAGTTCCATATCCAGATATGGGTCATCTTGCCATACACATCCTTGAGATACTTGTGCGTCATTGGTATCCATTTGGGTTCGGAGGTTGTGCCCGATGTGGTGGCATACATATCTGGTTTGCCAGGGAAGAGGACATTCGTCTCGCCATTCTTATGACGTTCCACATACGGACGCAGGGTCTCAAAGCTGTCATTTACAGGCACATACTGGCGGTATAATCGGAATAGGTCATCCGCATTAGTTGCCGATAATATACGATCAAAATGATGTTCCTTGCCATATACCGTGTCGCGCGAAATAGTCAATATATCACGCAAGGTGCGCTCTGCGGCATGCTTAGGATGACGACTCCAGTAGTTCAATCGCAAGCGTTGCGAACCGCCTACCAAGCATAATGCTGTGTTAATCAACCAAGGATATGGCAATGCATTACCATGATTATCCACATACGTTTTTTTCTTCATAAAAAATAATTTTCACATAGCCTACTACCTCCGCATTTTCTCCACTCGCACAGCTATTAATGTTTAACTATTCGTTCCCCTATATTCCTCGAAATACCATAATGGCATGTATTCCATCTAGGAATCAAGCTTCCTTTTTCTTGTCTTTGTAGAAAGGGCGTAGTACAAAATAATTGATTACCCCCGCAAGGCAAATAGCCACTATTCCTGCCCATTCTTCTCCCATGTGCAACCAAATAAGCATATTCAAAAAGAGTATCTGGATGCCATAATTGAGTATACGTCCCAACAAAAATCCCCCTGCGTTCTTCCAACTTGGCCGTTTCTTAAATGTATAGAAACTCGTCAAGAAGTAGTTCATCACCATTTCTATCACATATCCAGCCGTGAACGCCAATGTTGTCAGGATATTGACGTCAGGCCAGTGTTGTTGGAAAAAATCCAACAACAAGTAATAAATACCATAGTGCACGCCCGTTCCCAATGTGCCCACGAGCACGAAACGGACGGCAGAACGGTATTTCGACGGCAATAATCCTGTTAAAGTTTTCATCTTTTATTCTTTTCGAGATTCGCGTATCGGGAATCAGGTGTAGTATTGGTTTCTGAAAGTTACACTAATGCACCTAACATCTCCTCCATAGCAGCACCTAATCCTGCTACATTACGGCCACCTGCGGTAGCCATCCATGCTTGACCGCCGCCACCGCCTTGGATATGCTTAGCAGCCGACTTGATGATCTGACCTGCGTTTTTGCCCGCATCTACCAATGGTTGCGACAGTACCACCGTAATCATTGGTTTGCCCTCCCACTCGGTAGCACCTACTACAGCGAACTTCACATCGGTAAACTTGCCTTTCAGCAACATGGGCACGTTACGCAGCAAGTTAGCATCTACAGTACCTTCCACGCGCACCAGTTTGATACCATTGTAGTCTTCAGCTTTGGCAAGGAGTTCATCGCGGAAACGCTCAACTTTCTCTGCCATGAAGGTCTCAATCTGCTTCTTCAAGCCCGCGTTCTCGTCAATGGCTTTGCGGATAGCGCCTGCCAAGTCTGGAGCATTGTTGAACAGCGCACGCAGACCGCCTATCATATCCACTTGCTTGTAGTAGAGTTCATCGGCCTTGGCTGCTGTCACAGCCTCAATGCGGCGAATACCCGCAGCCACACTGGTCTCCATCACAATGCGCACCGCACCAATCTTACCCGTACTTGCCACGTGACAACCACCGCACAACTCTGCAGATGGACCGTACTTGATGACACGTACCTCATCGCCATATTTCTCGCCGAAGAGTGCCATAGCACCCATTTCTTTGGCTTTCTCTATTGGAGTGTTACGACATTCTTCAAGAGGCAAGTCTTGGCGAATCATCTCGTTGGCAAGCATCTCCACTTGGCGAAGTTCCTCCGCACTCACTTTCTGGAAGTGTGAGAAGTCGAAGCGCAAGCTGTCTGCCGATACGAAACTACCCTTTTGCTCCACATGCTCGCCCAATACTTGGCGCAATGCGTAGTGTATGATATGCGTAGCAGTGTGGTTGCAAGCAATGGCTTGACGACGAGCCACATCTACCTCAGCCATCATCTTGCTCTTGATATTCTCAGGCAATTCCGCACAGAGGTGTACTGCCAGATTGTTCTCACGTTTGGTATCCAACACGCGCACATTGCCCAATGTACCCGAATCGCCTACCTCACCACCCATCTCAGCGTAGAATGGTGTCTGGCTGAGCACTACTTGATAGAGTTCTTTGCCCTTTTGGTTCACCTTGCGATAGCGCAACACTTGTGTCTCGCATTGCAGCACGTCGTATCCATCAAACTCTGTCTCGCCTTCGCTAATCACTACCCAGTCGCCCAGTTCTTGTTTGTTGGCTTGGCGACCCATCTCTTTTTGGTGCTCCAATGCCTTGTTGTACTCTTCCTCATTGGTAGTAAAGCCGTTCTCGCTCAAAATCAATTGAGTAAGGTCGAGAGGGAAACCGTATGTATCTTTCAATGTAAACACATCCACACCCGAAATCTCTTTACCTTTCGCTTCTTTCATCAGTTTGTCGAGCAGCGTGATACCCTTATCCAATGTACGGAGGAAACCGTCCTCCTCGCTCTTGATTACAGGGGTGATTTGTGCCTCTTGCTTCACCAATTCAGGATATGCATCGCCCATGTCGGCAATGAGTTGTGGCACCAGTTTGTACATAAACGCCTCGCGTTGTCCGAGGAAGGTGTAGCCATAGCGCACTGCACGGCGGAGGATTCGGCGAATCACATAACCTGCCTTCTCATTGCTTGGCAACTGACCATCAGCAATAGCGAAAGCGATAGTACGGATATGGTCAGCTATCACGCGCATTGCCACATCCACTTTCTCCTCTTTGCCGTATTCCGAACCACAAATCTCGCCAATCTTCTTCAGCATAGGCTGGAAGACATCAGTATCGTAGTTCGACTGTTTGCCTTGCATGGTGCGCACCAAGCGCTCGAAGCCCATACCTGTATCAATCACTTTGTTTGGCAAGGTGTCAAGCGAACCATCGGCTTTGCGGTTGTATTGCATGAACACGAGGTTCCAAATCTCAATCACTTGTGGGTGGTCTTTATTCACGAGTTCGCGACCAGAGAGAGCCGCTTTCTCCTCCTCACTACGGCTATCCACGTGAATCTCCGAGCATGGACCACAAGGACCTGTATCGCCCATCTCCCAGAAGTTGTCGTGCTTGTTACCGTTGAGAATATGGTCGGCAGGCAAGTGCTTTGCCCAAATCTCTGCTGCCTCGTTGTCGCGCTCGATGCCCTCTTCAGGCGAGCCCTCGAACACGGTTACATAGAGGTTCTTTGGATCGAGTTTCAGCACGTCCACGAGGTACTCCCATGCGAAGTCAATGGCACCCGCTTTGAAGTAATCGCCAAACGACCAGTTGCCCAGCATCTCGAACATGGTGTGGTGGTAGGTATCGTGACCTACTTCCTCCAGGTCGTTGTGCTTACCGCTTACGCGCAGGCACTTCTGCGAGTCCGCTACGCGAGGATATTGTATAGGGTCATTACCGAGGATGATACCCTTCCATGGGTTCATACCTGCGTTGGTAAACATCAGTGTTGGGTCATCCTTGATGACCATGGGTGCTGAAGGTACAATCTTGTGTCCCTTCTTCTCAAAATAATCCAAAAAGGATTGTCTAATTTCTTTGCTTGTCATTATCGCGTAATTTTGTATATTTCTTTATATTTATCTCCTTGCTCCGCAGAAATCTTATTAATCTCATTTTCCACACATGTTCCTCGCTCTTCCTAAGTACTCCGTAATACATTGCCACCGCTAGCACTCGCTTCGCTCATCCGCTTAATCTTATGGAATATAATGGTACACATTTCATGACTGTCAGAGTCGTAGCAGTTAAGATTCAGCGGTTACGTTTTGGGATGTGCCCCAAAATGTGGAGCGGTGGTAATTGGTTGCGGAGCACCACGGGCGAGTGTAGCGAGCTTATAAGATTTCTCGAGCGTAGCGAGTAGGAGCTGTTATTTCCAATCGCTGCGTCTTAGTCTTTCGGCACGAATTTCTCCACCTTGTACTCCTTCTTCACCTCTTTGATCTCCACGATGAGTTGGTTGGCGAGGAGGGCGGCGTTGGTCGCACGCTCGCGCAGGATGTCTATCGCCGCGTAGATGGCATGCAACATGCTGGTTGCGTCCGCTTCGTTCTTGCCTGCCAGCGCGTATGCTGTGCCGTGATCGGGTGATGTGCGCACCACGCGCAGGCCTGCGGTGAAGTTCACGCCGCTCATGTCTAGGGCCTTGAATGGTGCCAAGCCTTGGTCATGGTACATGGCCAATACCGCATCAAAATGCTTGTACTGTCCTGCGCCAAAGAAGCCATCGGCCGAGTATGGACCAAAGGCCCAAATGCCTTGCTCTTTGGCCTTGTCAATCGCTGGACGGATGATTTGAGTCTCCTCTTCGCCGATGAGGCCGTTGTCGCCAGCATGTGGGTTCAGCGCGAGTACAGCGATGCGTGGCTTGCGGCATGAGAAATCCTTTTGCAGGGTTTCGTTGAGCACACTAAGTTTCCTCAGGATACGCTCCTCGGTAATCTGCTCTGCCACTTTGGCGATAGGTGTATGGTTGCATACGAGCGCCACGCGCATGCGATCGCTGAGCATCATCATCAGGCTGTCGGTGCCTTGCCCGAAGATATGGGTCAAGTACTCGGTGTGGCCCGAGAAGTGGAACTTATCGCATTGGATGGTATCCTTGTTGATCGGTGCAGTGACGATGGCATCCACCAGTCCTTGTTGCAGGTCGCCTGTGGCGCGTTGTAGGCTCTTGAGGGCGGCTTGTCCAGCTTCGGCGGTAGGTACACCCATTTGCACGGGGGTATCATCGCCGTAGCAGGTGATGAGGTTCAGTCGTCCCTCTTTGGCTTGCTTTGGCGAGTCGATGAGGTTGAATTGGATATTATGGAACTCTTCGCCGAGTGTCTTGGCGTATTGGCGTGCAATATGTGCGTTGCCATATACGATAGGGCGGCATATCTCTGAGATATGTGGGTCATTGAGGCTCTTGAGGATGATCTCGTAGCCTACGCCGTTGCTATCGCCTGCTGTGATTGCTATTGTTGGTTTCATTGTTCGCTTCGCTATAGATCGCTTCGCTGGAGATCATTCGCTATGCTCATTGTAGATCGCTTTGCTGTAGATCGTTCGCTACGCTCACTGTAGACTTTTTGGGGTTTATTATTTATCTTTGAAACTATTTATCATTCCATGTAATAGTTTTGACTCCTCAACTATCAATTCTTCTAACTTTAGAAATTGCTCCATAGATATATATCCTAAATCACAAGCGATATCTACTTGAGCTAAAACTTCCATCAAAGAGCCATACGCAATTTGCATAAAATGACCTTTATCCTTATGAGTTGAGCGACCTAATCCTTCTGCTATATTAGACGGAACAGAAATAACTGCTCTTCTCAGTTGGTCGGCCAAGCCATATTTCTCCTTGGTAGGGAAAGTATCTATCATAAGATACACATTTTTAACCAAATCCTTGGCAAGCGTATATACTTTTAATTTCCTAAAATTATGCATATTGTTTTTATTTAGTTCGCTGCGCTTGTAGATCGCTCGTTTCACTCGTTGGAGTTGGGAGTTCGCTTCGCTGGAGACTCTACCAGCCGCATAGCGGCGATCTACCATCTACAGGGCGCCAGCCCGATCTACAGCCCGCAGGGCGATCTATATAAAGGTTACTTTCTCGTACTGCAGTTTCTCCAGGTCGAAGGGCTTGCGTTCTTCGTTCTTGTAGCCAAGCGACATCACGCATAATACAGTGAAGTTCTCTGGCAGCCCCGTCAACTTGCGTACCAAGTCCTCAGCACCTTCTCTTTGATACACATGGCACCAGCATGCGCCTAGGCCTTGGTCGGCCGCGGCGAGCCATATGTTCTGCGCGGCGATGGCCGCATCACATTGCCATGTGTCGATCACGCTGGTGTCAGCAGCTACTACGATGCCCGCCATAGCGGTGTCAAACATTCCGCTGCCGTAGGTGCGGCAACCTGCTAACTGACGAAGAATCTCTTCGTTTTTGATTACCACGAAATGCCATGGGTTCATTCTCTTGCCTGCTGGAGACATGAGCGCACAGCGGATGATATAGTCCAGCTTCTCCTGCTCTACGGGTTGATTGGTGTATTTTCTATACGAACGCCTTAGTTGGCATAAACTCTGAAAATCTTGCATAAAATATCAACTTATTAATAAATTAATAAAAAACCGCGCAAAGTTAATAAAAAAAATCCATATACACAAAAAAAATCGCAGAAAGTTGTCTTTTTCTGCGATCTCGTGGGGAGTGTTATCCCCAAATTATAGAAAATTATTTTAATATACTCCTAGAAATTTTGAATAAATTTGGGAGCAAAAAAACATCCTTGAAGATCAGTGAAATCAGTGGGAAACTACAAAAATATCATCTCCACGTTCTTTGTCTGCAGTCGTACCTGCAACCAGTCCAGCACGCGTCGTTTCTCCTCGTTGGTTGGCACTTTGGTGCAGTGTATCACCACTACCACCTGCTTATCGGTTATCACCATGTTGTCCACCAGTTCGGTACCTTTGGCCAGTGTCACGCGGGTTATCTCGGGCAGTTGTGTCTGCAGTTCGGCTGCTAGTTGCGCCGCGGGCAGTTCCTGCTCCTTGTAGTAGGCCAACTGTGTCAATAAGGCTTTGATCGAGTCGTCACGCACTTGTATATTTGTCGCATTGCTAGATATCAAGTCGCGTACTATCTCGGTCTCGTTGAACTGATCCAATTGTACGGTGGCGTCCTCGTGTATCACCACTTGCGTACGCATGATACCAAAGCTCTCAGCTTCGCGCAGCAGCATCTCGCGTGTCTCGTCCGACAGTGCCTCGCCTGCCAGGCGCAGATCCAGTTGGTATGGGGTCTGACTGACATCCACCGACGAGTCGTAGATATAGGTCTTGCCAATGGAGTGGTTTTTCTTCACAAATCGGTTCGCGCTCTTGGTGAAGTTGTTCTCGCGTATCACGTGATAGCCGGTGAAAATGCTCGTACCTATCAGCAATAGCACCAGTGTGTAGGACATGATATGGTATCTGAGCTGATTGGTTTCCACCACCCGCACAGGAAACTTCAGGAATTTCGCCATTAGGTATGCTGCCATGGCGATGAAAATGCAGTTGATGGTAAATAGGAAGAGTGCACCG
The DNA here is from genome assembly GCA_045577965.1 of Paludibacteraceae bacterium. Classification (GTDB taxonomy): domain Bacteria; phylum Bacteroidota; class Bacteroidia; order Bacteroidales; family Paludibacteraceae; genus Colicola. The sequence continues at coordinate 288,985 of JAZNJI010000012.1, read as the reverse complement.
ATGGTATATTGCCAACTCAGGTTAGCGATGCCGTAGCCTACGGTGCAGAGTGGTGGCATGAGGGCGGTGGCGATGGCTACGCCAGAGATCACCGTACCTTTCTCCTTGCGCGAGGTCTCCAGCACGCCGGCCAGTCCGCCAAAGAGGGCGATCAATACGTCGTAGATAGTAGGTCGTGTGCGGGCCAACAGCTCGGTGGGGTTATCGATCTCCAGTGGGGTGAGTATGAAGTAGAGCGTAGCAGCCAGCAGACTGATACCCACCATCACCAGCAGGTTCTTCACGGAGAACAGCACCAGTTCTCTATCGTTAGTTCCTAGTCCTAGTCCGAAGCCGATGATCGGTCCCATCAGTGGTGAGATGAGCATGGCACCGATGATGACAGGTATGGAGTTGACGTTCAGTCCCACACTGGCTATGATCACCGCCACGAATAGGATATACACATTGGGTCCGCGGAATGGGATATTCTTTCGGATATTGTCGTGTGCAGCAGGTATATCCACATAATCTGTGAGGTTGAGAGTAGTTCTCAGAAACTCTCTAATCGAAATATTGAATCGTTTCATGGTTGTATGTTTTTTTTACTAGGTATTTCTATCCCAAAATTATCAAAAATTATTCAAAATTTCTATGGGTATTTTGTTTCTCTAAACGAATTAGCGTAGATCCGCACGATCCGTGGGAGTCAGTAGCTGCGCAGCGGCGGACCTACACCGCGCCTAAGGTGCAGAGAATCTCTACGATGCGTTCGGCGGTATGGCCGTCCCAAAGAGCAGGGATGGCACCTTTCTTCCATTCTCCGCTAAACAGGAGATCCAATGCAGGCTTCACGGCAGCGGGATCAGTACCTATCAGTTCGTTCGTACCCACGGTGCATGTCTCTGGTCGCTCGGTGTTGTCGCGCAGCGTGATGCATGGTACGCCCATCACGGTGGTCTCTTCGGTGATGCCGCCTGAGTCGGTGACAACCGCTTTGGCACGCTCTACCATATAGTTAAACTCCAGATAGCCCATTGGATCTACGATATGCAGATTAGGGAACAACTGCTTTAATTGCGCTTCGTCTCCCCATAGGTTGTAGAATATCTTCGCGGTGCGAGGGTGTATTGGGAATATGATTGGCAGTCCGTGCACGTTGGTAATGATCTGCTCCATGAGGGCTTTTAAGTGTGCCTCTTCATCCACATTAGCTGGCCGGTGCATGGTCATTACGATATACTGCTTCTCCTCTAGCCCGAGGGCATCGTATACATCGGGTTTGCGGAATCTGCTGCGATTAGCTAGCAAGGTATCAATCATCACGTTACCAACGTACCAGACGCGCTGTTTTACCCGTTCGAAGGTGTAACCTTCTTCAGGTAGGCGATGAGGCGATGAGGCGATAAGGCTATTAGGTACGTTCTCTAAATTGCAGCCACTAAGAACTAAGTTCTTATTAGCAACCTCGGAGGTAGTAAACATATAATCCGCCAGTGCGTCGGTGACCATGCGGTTGATCTCTTCGGGCATGGTGAGGTCCCAGCTGCGAATACCTGCTTCCACATGGCATACCTTTGTGTTGAGTTTCTTGGCTACAATAGAGCACGCCATGGTGCTGGTGACATCGCCCACGACGAGTACGATGTCTGTTGGGTTTGCCATCAGATCCTTTTCAAACGCCACCATGATGTTGGCCGTCTGCTCGGCTTGCGTACCTCCACCACAACCCAGGTTAACATCGGGCATAGGTATGCCCAATTCCTCAAAGAAGGTGTCGGACATATTCTTGTCGTAGTGTTGTCCAGTGTGCACTAGACGATAGTGGATATCTTTGCCAGCAGCCTCAGCGGCTTGTATGGCTTTGATGAGTGGCGCAATCTTCATGAAGTTCGGACGTGCGCCCGCGATAAGGGTGATGAGCATATCCTTTTGTTTATTATGATCGATTAATATAGTATTTCATTCTAAAAACTCTGCAAAGATACTGATTTTTTGGAATAAAAACAAATATTTTCCATTTTAATATCATTATTTGATACATTTTTGTTCCTTTTTTTATTTGCGATTTTCCGCACCATAGAAATTTATGAATTACAATGAATGATGAATTGTCCTTAAAAGCAATTATATCAGCTTGTATCTTTTTTGATATGTACAGACAAAAAGATACAAGCTATTGTGTGTTTCGATATTTTTGTGTACCTTTGCAGCAAATTATTTACTAGGAAGTTATGAGCAAGGTTCGTATTAAGGCTATTCGCCAAACTATTTATCACGATCTGATGAAGAAATACGAGAATCCTATTCGCCATACTTGTACTATTCAGCAAGGACAAGAGTGGATTTCTATTGATGGTCAATGTCCAGAGGGAATGTGTGCATCGGCTTGGGCTTCGATGCGCGAGTTTGTTGAGGCGTTGTCTCGAGGCGAGGGCAATTTCTTCGACGGCTGGATGCGCAATCCTATGAGTGCGATGATCAGTTGCAACGATGGTTTCCGACCAATGAGTTTCTATATAGAACTAATTGAAGAAACATCCTCACAACCTACCCTACCTGTATCTTCATCTAAAGTCATTCTGGCACCTATTGACAAGGCTACTGAGCGAGTTCATAAGCTCATATTAGTTATTGGTGACCGGACCATGCCTCGCCGTCAGATTATAGCGTATTTGGGTTTGAAGCAAAATAGTCGTTGCAATTTCATCAACAATTACCTTCGTCCTGCTATGACTAAGGGTTATCTTGTTATGGTACGCCCTTCGTCACCCAATTCTCCTGAGCAAGCCTATCGTCTGTCAGCCGATGGTTTAGAACTATGGTCTCAACTCATAAACCTCTAAACACCTCAACTTCTTTACTCCTATAATCAGGTATAAGCCAAGCCTCCCTTCAGCACTTATTGTGGAGGGGATGGCTTGTATCTTTTTTTTCTTATTTATCGTTGGTCGATTCAAGTTAAAAGATACAAGCCAGAGATAGATATTTATTGATTATATGAGAATTGTGTAGTAGCTTGTATCTTTTTTTAATGGTCACAGTACAGTAAATTTTTAGAAAAAGATACAAACTAAAGATAGACAGTGTTGGGGAAAATAAAAAGGATAAAATAAAAAGGGGAAAAACAAAAATATAATTGTAACGATATTTTTTGCCATTTTTGGCACTTAAATATAACTGCAATTATATTTTTGTCAGAACAGAATCATTTGAATTGTGCCCAGAATGCCATATTCTCTTGATTTTTGCGCGTTTGGCGGGCACTCTGAGGATATTCCTCGATGAACCAGATGAGTTAGTTGGCATAGTCGATTTTGTCGCGGAGCATTTGTTCGCGGCAAGTGGTGTTATGTATCAGCTTGTATCTTTTTTTTGTGTTATACTGAAGCTACTTTCAAAAAAAGATACAAGCTAGAGAAAAAGAGGTGTATGGAAGAAAAGCAAAAGAACAAGAAATAGAGAAAAGACAAGAAAACAAAATAAAAAATACTGACGATATTCAAAGATCGTCAGTATTTATCTCCAATAGCCGCTTAATTAAACTGCTGCCAGAATGCTTCGTTCTGTTGGTTTGCTTTGGTTTCCTTCGCAGATGCAGGATAGTTCTCGATGAACCATGTGAGGTATTTAGCGTAGTCGATTTTGTCGCGGAGCATTTGTTCGCGACGGGCTGTGAATAATGCTTTGCGTTCATCGACAGGCATGGCTACGAGGGTTTCTACTGCGCTATAGAGCGCCTTTGTGCCACTAGGTTGGAGCGATCCATCGTTGCGACAGATGGTACTGTCTTCGTTGAGTGGCGAAGCGTGAATGCCATAGCCGAGTTGATAGACATCTTCTAGTTCGCGCAAGTACCCTATCCTACCCACAAAGTCGTTGAAGCGGACGAATGGAGTGCCTAGTACGCCTGCTTCAGCCGCCATGGTTTGGCTATCGCCAATATAGAGCGAAGCGAAGGCCATTACATGGTGCATGTCTAGCGGATTGATGCGAATGCGGTAGGGTTCGAATTGTGGCTCCAGTTCGCGCTCAGATGTGATATAAATCTGTCCGTGAGGCGATAGGATATCCACTAATCGCTGTGCTATCTCGGTGTTGATACCTTTGATACCATCGTCGTGATGGGCATTGAGCGATGCAAAACGAAGAATAAAATAGGGTTTGCTAGTATCTATGCCACATCCTTCTACAATAGACCTATCTGCGGTAAAATGATTAGGATGTAGGTATGCCAGTTCGTGGTAGGAAGGATAATGAACGGTATGTTTTTCTAATGGAGTGTTGTCGCATACCACAGGCGATAACATACATTGCATAAATGGTCCTGTAGCATTAGCAAATGCTGGTATCACAGCCATATCATCCTCGCCGGTATTAACGGAATATCTACTTAGAACTTTAGATACATGCGCCACTTCAGGGGTTGAGCCGCTAAAGATATTGATCTTATGTTTGATACTGAAGTTAAATATCTTCCAATCGCGAACAAACATATCCCAGAGTACACCCATTTTGTTTTTGCGGTGGGCAATAGGTAGAATATTATGATAGGGAATTTGACTGTTTTGACATAGTTCTTCCAAAATATCCTTGGTCTTTATCAGCACATGTACTTGATGACCATGGTCTTGCCAGTTCTTGATAGCATTTTTGTATAGATGAAAATGCGCTGGGTGGCTAAGCTGAACCAAAATATTCATATTAATCTATTTTTAGCATTACTCCACCCCAACTCAGTCCAACTCCAAACCCTGCTAGGATCACATGTCCATGCAGACGATTTTCTTTGCGTGCTTCGCATAGGGCAACAGGGATAGTGGAGGAAACAGTATTCCCTACTTTCTCCATAAAAATATAGAATTTATCCTTATCAATATCTAGCAGTTTGCGTAGGTAGTTGATCATATATTTATTGGCTTGGTGAAATACCCATAGGTTTATGTCGTCTTGCTGTAAGCCACTCTTTTTCAATAATTTATCCACCATATCAGGCACTACGTCTGCGGTAAAGTTAAATACATTGCCTCCATGCATATAAAGGTGATCTCCGCTTACGATATTGCCATCTTCGTCCGAATGAGCATCATTCATCAGGGCTTTGTTTTTAGCTCCTAATGAACGTACGATTAGGTTCTCTGCTCCGCTTCCATCCGTACCAACGACCACCTCGCCAATCTCAGCAAATCCTTCGGTAGAAACCAATGTAGCACTAGCACCATCACCAAAGATAGTCATATTGCCTTTATCCTGTGGATGAATATACTTGGTATATGTTTCTGCAGTTAGGAGAAGGATATTTTGGGCTATTCCTGCCACAATAAATCCTTTTGCTACAGCTAGTCCATACTCATAACCTGAACAGCCTAGATTAAAGTCAAATGCTCCACACTCTTTACTCAAGCCCAATCTATCTTGTAATATACATGCTGACGATGGTAGAAAATAGTCTGGGCTTTGTGTGCAGAGTAGCACAAAGTCAATTTGGCTCTTGTCCACACCTTGTGCAAATAATTGCTCAGCTGCTTTTTGCGCCATATCTGTAGCCGTCTCGTTGTCTGCGGCTATATGGCGTTCGGTTATTCCCACTTTGCCTGCCACTTTCTCGGCTGACCATTCAGGAAATTTCTCAGCTATCTGCTCGTTGGTCAGTACTGTTGTTGGCAGATAATAGGCTATATCTTGGATGTATGCTTTCATATGGTTATTCTCCTACTAATGCACTAAACTCCCCTACTTGCTTTGCAGGTACACCTTTGACGATAGTATAGTCTTTGACATCTTTTTCTACGACAGAACCTGCGCTAACGATGGCATTCTTACCGATGCATACCCCAGGCATGATGGTGCTTCTAACTGCCACCATGGTGCCACTTTTGATGAGCACGGGTGCCACTCTTGCCTGGAATATTGCAGATAGATGTTGCATTGGGTTAAAATGGGTTAGAATCATTGTTCCTGCGTTGATAGCTACGTTATCTTCTATATAGATGTAATCGGGATATAGATTATCCAAAAAGCAAAACATACCTATATAGACGTTTTTGCCAATATGTACTCCACGACGACGATGCATCCATTGGCGCAACTTGTTGTTTGGACACATGTATGCTAATAGCATATAAATCGTATTTCGTATCTTGCGCAGTTTCTGCCCTAGGGTACGTTTTTGTGTCTCCTCGTAATAAGGCACACTATGCGCTTCCTTGATGTTTGGGTATTGAGTTGATGTCATATCTATTATAACATTTGACTGCCACCAGTTATTTGTACATTGCTACCTGTCATCCATTGACTCGCATCGCTAAGCATGTATACTGCCAGATGTGCAATATCTTCTGGTTTTCCGTAGCGTTTGAGTGGATAGTGTTTCTCTGCTTCAGTTAGTTGTTCGGTGGTGGCTCCTACCAGTGCGAGATCAGTCCATACCATGGTAGGACTTATGCAATTCACGCGTATTTGACGTGGTGCCAACTCGAGTGCGAGACACTTAGCATATGCCACCATAGCAGCTTTGGATGCGCTATATACGGCATTACCTGCAGTGGGCATAGTAGCCGCTGCTGATGCGATAAACACCACAGAGGCCTGCTTCTGGATTTTCTTTTCACTGAGCAGCAACGCTTGTAATAGCATAGGCGCTTCCGTATTGGGCTTCATCACATAATCAAGATCCTCCTGAGATAGCATCTTGCATGGCACTCTGCTACCCACTCCCGCACATTGTACCACACCATCCAACATAGGCAACTGATTCACCAATGCTGCGCGCTGTGTCTCGATAGTCAGGTCGGCAACAATATAGCAATGTCCTTCTCCCTCAAGCATCGAGAGTGTTTCTTGCAAACGCTCTGCATTACGTGCAGTCAAGACAACTTGTGCTCCCATGCCGGCACATGCAATGGCTATGCCTCGTCCTATTCCAGCCGAAGCACCTGTAACCAATATTGTTTTACCCGACAAGGAAAAGGGATTATTCATTATTTCTTGCTAGCTACTAAGTTATACAATGCCTCTACGGTCTCTACAGATTTCAGTTCTGCTGGAGTGATCTTTACCTCGTATTTCTTGGCAATCATATTGAGCACTGCCAAACCGGTGAGACTACTCCACTCCTCCAAATCGCGAAAGCGTGTTTCTGGAACAAAAACCTCCAACTCAGTATCATCAAACTGGTTGGCAAAATTTACTACAAACTCTTGAATATTCATATTATTTTGTTTTTTAAATTGTTTTAATCAATTTAATTTGCAAAGATACTACTTATTTTTTAATCTTGCAAATCTTTTCTTCTTTTCAGCCATTTCACGCCCATTTTTCCTATCTGATACAGCAGCGGCTTGCGAACACAGAGAAAGCGGACACCAACCTACAACAACGGTGTCATATATATTGGGAGGCAGAGAATATGACCCTTCTTCTCTGTATCTTTAGTATGTAAAATATACGGACGCTCTATTCTATCACTAAATTTATCTATAAAAATATCCAAGGAAGCATGTGTTCGATAATTACCAGACTTCACCTCTATAGGACAAATCTTCTTGCCCCTCGAAATAAGAAAATCAATCTCGTAATAATGTTTATTATCTCTGGGGAAGGTATAATAGAACAACTTATTTCCAGCAGCCACTAACATTTGAACCACCAAGTTCTCATACACATATCCCATATTAGCAGATAATTTATTCGACAATAATTGTTTATATATCACATTCTCAGTGAAATCTCTATCCCAAAATGCCAGTGTAACAAATAATCCAGTATCACACAAGAACATCTTATATTGTTCGTGGCTTGTATTAAGCGCCATACCTATATTAGGATCATTAGCATGGTACGCAAAATTCACCACCTGACTATCTTCCATCTGCGCGAGCATCTCCCATAATCTATTGGAATCTATTTCACCCACCACACTTGACGCCACATAACGAGTCGCATTTTTGCTCAATTGAGCGGGAATAGACATAAACAATTTAGAGATTCTACCTGTAGCATCTATTTTCCGAAAATCATCTGCATAGAGAGTTAAAATATCTCTTTTGATGGCATCAACCTGAGCGAAATTATTGGTTTCGATATATGTTTTTACAGCCTGAGGCATACCACCTACCAACATATACAATCGCAAATCACGTATCAAATCGCGATGAGCGCCACCGAATCCTTGTTGCCTATCAAATTGCAGACGAATGAAGTTCATTGTCAATGCATCACCTACTGCCCAGCAAAATTCCTCATAATCCAAAGGATATAGGGTTAGGTGTTTTTCCTCACTGGGAATAGTAATATCTTTGGTCGTTTTATGCAAACGGATTAACGAACCTGTCTCAATATAGTCGTACCGACCATCAGCCACCAAATACTTGATTGCTTGTCTCGCACGGGGACATTGCTGTACCTCATCAAATATAATTACCGATTCACGCTCAAATAATTGTACATGATAGTGCGTTTGAAGATTCAAAAATAAGAAGTCAAGATTAGAATAATCATCAAACAAATCAATAATATGCTGAGGTACATTATTAAAGTCTATGATGATAGCCGAACGATATTCGTTTTTAGCAAATTGCGAGACCAACGTGGATTTACCTACGCGACGAGCCCCCTCAATCAAGAGAGCAGTTTGACCGCTACTTGTTTGTTTCCACGTCAACAATTGGTCATATAACTTTCGTTTAAAAATAGGTGTACTCATGATGATAGCAATTAATATTTTCGTTGCAAAGGTACTACTTTTTAAGAGATTATGCAAGTATTTTTAAGAGAAAAAATAAACAAAATTCATAATCGATTGATTTACAGTAAATTTCTGCTTTCCCAAAAACTTTTTACACCACTTTACCGTGTTTCCCCAAAAGTTTTTACATCATTTTTCCGTGTTTCCCCGAAAGTTTTACATAATCTTCAAAGGGATTGCTTTGCCATAGGGTGATGTATTATAAAGACAATTCAGGTCAATTTAGATGTCAATTATCGGCAATTCAGGAGTTTATTTTGTTTTTGCATATAAGTAGCAGCCCGCTGCTTAAGTATGCAAAACAAAATCTTAGCGTTTAGACCTCTTCAACCATTTCACACCCATCTTGCCTATCCAGTAGAGCAGCGGCTTGCGAACACACAGGAAGCGGCCATGTTCCACCAGTTCGCCACCGAACTCGGCTTTAAAGTCGCGTACGCCGTAGGGCTTATCGGGTGTGCCAGCGCCCATAAAGTCGAAAAGCGGATAGCCGTTCTCGGCAGCGTATTGCATCTCGCCCCAAACGGCCACGGATAGTGGACGTATATCGTCGCGACAATTGTCTAGTCCGCAGGCATACCACTCATATACGGCTTTGCCCGGCAGACATACGCAGGCTGTTCCGCCAACGATTTGGCCGTCTAGTTCCACTAGGATATAGCGGGCATGCTCCGTATGGTATAGTCGCTCGAAGAAGTCCCATGACCATAGTGGAGTACGGACTTTGGTGCGATAGAGGTCTTGCAGGATGGTATAGAATGCTCGTACTTGCTCGATGGTTGGGTTATCTATGATTTTCGCGCCATCGCGCATAGATAGGCGGATATAGCGCCAACGGTGTTTGCCTATGTTACGTTGTGCTAGCTCAATCGAAGTAGTATTGATGTGGTAGTCTAAATGTTTTTGATAGTTAAATCCATTTATATTAAAAATCTCTTTCCATCGCGAATAATCATTAAAATTACGGGTCTCAATATAGATAAGATTTAGCGCTATGTTCTGGACAACAGTTTTCAATAGTGTTGACAAGGCATCATTGCTTATTTCAACATCCAACAATGGTCCGCCATAAATGATTGCTCGTTTTGTAAAATACTGTTGAATAGCATTTGTGCTTGGGGTAGTAAATCCAACTATTACTCCCACTAGCCTACCCTCTTCTTCCACTCCATACGCAAACGGCGTCATCTCTTCGGGATTCGATGCATAGAATTCATACGCCTCCTTGGTTTGGAACCACGTGGCGTATGGCGAACTATCCACTAGCTCTTGCCAAGCGGTGGGAGCGATTTCGGGGTATGTGAGTATTTTGAGCATTTTAAGATATTTCGCCTATTTTGATTGTAACCAATATCCCATAAATAGGTCATACACAGAATATATACCTTGTTCAAGGGTAACAAAATCTTTTTCTAATAATCCACGCATGGCTGATTGCACTGTACTCGCCGATTGTAAACTATACTTCTTTACAAACGCAGCAGATGTAATGCTTTTAGTCGGACCATTCTTTGCCAATGCGATTAATACCATTTTTTGCTTCTCAGGCAAACGGAATAAGATTTCTTCGTAACTATATGATTGAGTTTTTAATATATACTCCAATGCTTCTTCCACTTGCTCAGCATCACAAGTTTCGCTAGGAGGAGTAGCAGCATACATCGTGTTAAATAGTTTCTGAGTGTACCACGTCACTCCTTTACTAAGTGCATAGACTGCATCTGTCACCCCATCACTCAGGTTACGTCCTCCTTCTGCAAATAATTTTTTTGCAAAAACATCGTAACTAGCCATGTCTATACTTCCCAAGTGCATTACAGACACACTTTGATAAAATGGTCGTGAGGCGTTCATAAACATTGCACTCATGGTATGCCGTTGACTGCCAGCAAAAATAAATTGCGCATTATGACATTGCTGTACGTAAGTACGCAATTTAGCCTCAATATTTTTCTCGGGGAAGGTATTAATCTGCTGAAATTCATCGATTGCCACAATACATGGTTTGTCAGCAAGTTCGAGATATCGGAATATTTCCTCCAAAGTAGCATCTCCCTCTTGTATGTCTCCTACTTGCACATTGAATGATGGTTCTCCCATTGGCGAGAAACTAATACCAGGTTGCAACGAACGCATCGTATCCCAAAATCGCTGCAGTGCACGCGCGCCATAGGGTTTGAGTCGCGTAAGTATTTCACGACTCAATTTTTGAAGCAATTCGCGCAATGATTGTGTGTCGTAGATATCTATAAAGAAAGTATAATATTGCTCTTGTATATTAGGTTGGTTGAAGTAATGATGAATCAGTCCACTCTTGCCCATACGTCGTGTAGCTACCAAGGCTACATTATTGCCATTGGCTATTTCTTGCTGCAATTGCGCTACTTCTTGCTTTCGATCGCAGAAATAGCGAACTCCTTCATACCCACTAATCACAAACGGATTTACTTGTGCTTTCATATTTTATTACTTTATAATTATTAAAACATAATAATTTTACAAATCGGCTGCAAAAGTAGTGAAAATCTTTTAATTATGCAAATCAAACTGCACAAAAATAGAAATTTTCTTTATCTAAACTGCACAAAAATAGTGTAGGGCTGTTCCACCTCCCACGGATTTCACTGATCTTCACGGATTTTTATCTCCTGCTCGCCTAGCGGCTCACGAAATCTTATTAAAATCTATTTGCAATTAGGCGGTCGTGTCTACCCTGTACGACACTACCCTATAGCCATACGGCTGCGTGACCGCGAGGGTCGCGCCATTCTATGTATCGCGCTCTATCCTCGGACTGGGGAGTCCTCGGGCGCAATACTCGGAGTGCGTTCCGTCGCACTCCTTCACACTTAATCTAAACAAATAAAAGCAAGTATCGTCTCTGAATATCCTCGCCTCTACACGGCAGCTCTACTGCCTACACCCTACACCAGCGATTGGTAAATCGCCATCAATCGCTCGGCGACTTGCTCGTTGCTCAGGCCCATTTCCTGGATGCGCACGCGGCCATTGGTCTTGCCCTCATGGGCGATGGCCTTCAGGAGCGCCTCGGCAATATCTTTAGGTTCGCGCGTGCGCACGACATAGCACCCCTCTACCCCACTCACGCGCTCGGCTACATCGCCCACGTCCACGCTCACGATGGGGCATCCGCATGCCATGGCCTCCTTGATGACCTGCGGACTGCCTTCGGTCTTGCTGGTCAGGAGTAAGGCATCGCAATTATACATCAGAGCATTCACCTGATCACGATTATACCCTTTTAGTTCGATCAATTCAACCTTAACTCCTTCAATCGCTAATTCGTTGATTGCAGCCTTTGCCAAGAATACATCTTTCACTGCATTGTCAAAAGCACCAGCAAAAAGTACATGTTTTACGTCTGCTTTTAACTTCTTCTGGACCCACTGATTAAGAGTCAGTTGCTCTACCCACTGAGTTTGCATTTCGCTCCATGGTTTAGGGATATTCACTCCACAGGGCAAAAGCGTGCTACGCTTTTTTAGGCGAGAGGCGATAAGGCTATTAGGCGATAATGCGATGTCTATATTCCTCTGAGATACAAAGATATTATGCGCACTTAGGCGCATGGCTATTTTGGATAGGCGCAGGATATTGGGCTTGTTGATATCGCTACCATGATAGGTGGTGACAACGGGTACGAGGCGCTGCAGGTTAGCCAGCAAGCCACTCAGGCCGTAGTGGGCGTGGACAATATCGGGGCGCTCGGCGCGGATAAGGCGCCGCAGCGCGGGCAGCTCACGCAGATAGCCCATGATGCCATGGCCAGTGACGCCATAGCGCACCACCTCTATGCCTCTGGCCTCAAGGGCAGCTATCTGCTCCTCTATGAAGGGAACAAAGTGTTTACCTTTATCTGATGCAAGTATTAGTACCTTCATTGTTTACTATTAACATTGTGCATTATCTTTTCGTCTAGATAGTAACAGATATATCTTCTTCAACCACTTGTATATACCACCATCTGATTTTAAGCACTTTTTTACAATATTTTTTACACGCTTTAGTAGTGTATCAAATGCTATTACACAGCTGCTCATCTTCTTTATCTCTGTCCCCGTGATATCCTTGATAATATTAATCATAGCTTGAGCAATATTGTAATACACACGCGTTTGATAGTGGTTGATATGATCCGTAATATCCTTTTTCGAATGAATAAATTCATCCACATCTATATACCGCAATCTTGTATCTTTTGCTGCTACTTCCTTTACAACATCATTTATCACACGATGGCGTGCTGCTATGTTCTCAAAACCATCAATAGGCAATGTGGCACCAAGTATAATACACAAAGTTGTTTTTTTGGGTAACCATGCTAATGAATCTAGTAGAAATTGTCTATACTCATCAGGTGACGTCAATCCAACACACTCATAGTTCTCTAAAAATGTTTGATCCGCTTCTTCATGTATGGATTTTCGATAAACCACTTTGATTGCTGTATCTTTTTTCGCATAAATATGATATACACTCTCTATTAGCGAACTTAAAAAGATCACATCATATCCTCCGGTGTAGAATGTTCCATGTAGCATTTGTGGATCAACAAAAGGACAATCATGTACAATCTGCCTATTCATATCCTCTGTATAGTCATGCAATCCACGAATATGCACAGAATGGTTGTATGTATCTATTACCTGTCCAGTGGACTCCATCACATATGTAAACTCTGTAACTATTTGTTCGCGTGTTTCGATATAACTTTGCGAGTTAGATAGATCGCACGGACCTTTTAATAGTATCCTACATAAGAGTGCCTCATTCTGTATGGATTCGGCATTTGAAACATTATTTTGGTTAATCCATGCAGGACAATCTACCTTGTTTAATTGTGTGCGTACTTCGCCGACAATATTCAGTTCCGGAAATCCTAATAATGCATACACATATTGTTCAATCATCTCCCCCATCGTGCGACAAGAGAAAACAAAATGCTCTAATTGATTATCTCTTTTTGCATAGAAACCAATCACACCATAGTCTCCAAATTTATCTGTAACTGTCACATAACCACACTCGTAGTTTGCATTAATAAGAATAGCAGATAGTTCCTCTAATGAGATTCGTTTTTTGGTAAAATTTAATTGATTACTTCGCAATATCAATTCATGCAATCGCTCAATTATTTCTAAGCAATTCGTATGTATGGTCACACGGATATTGCTGGCATATAAAAACGCCTCGTTCGAGTCAAAACTCTCTGCTGCTTGTGCCTTTTCTTCTAATACTTTATATTGCTTGAGCCGTTTGTGAGTAGCATCTTTTTTATCCAATAGTTTGACTTGATCAATGATATTTGATATATTGTCAGGAGTAGCTATTTGTATTTCTGGCAAATAGTGTTTTGCTTCTTGTAAATTAAACGTATTATCATCAATAAATAATACATTTACAGGACGTAAAGCCATTTGATCTATCATACGCTTAATACGCTGCCCTTTGTTTTCCCAATTGATCGAAGGAAATACAAAATAGTCCCAGATTCCTAATTGTTGCAATTTGGCCTTCGTAGGTTCATAATCATTCTTTGAGCATATTGAATTAATTATGCCAATGTCCGTCAAATCAACTATCAATTGAAGATTTTCAGCAGGTATATCTACACCACCTTCAGAGAGTGTACCTCTCCAAAGTGTATCATCAAGATCCCAAATAATTAGTTTTATCTTACTTAAATTCATTTATTTGTATTATTATAGTCCTTAAAAGCAAGATCTCCGCACTAAATCATTCCCCGTCCTGCGAGCTTAAACCAGTTCCATGCCAATGCGGCGACGATCATCAGCGCACACCACCATGGGTAGCCCTTCTTCAGGATGCGCAGCTTATTCATCTGGCTGATGCCATAGGCTGCCATCATTAGGTGGAGCGGCATGATTGGCAGGTGGAAGCGCTCGGAGTGAGCAAAACTACTGAAGACCAGCACCACTAGATAACCGCACAATATCGACACCGGCAATACATACCGCCGCCAGTTACCACTCAATAGCATGATGAATAGGGCCGCAATGGTGAAGAAAGAGATGATATTCTTCACATAGTTACCGCCATGAATCATCTTTTGGTTCTCCTGGCCTGACGTTTCCGCCATCGTCGGAAATGGGATGGTAAAGATCAGCGGAGCAAATACTGATGCACCGGCATATTTCGCAAATTTTTGACTCATTTTTCCATCACGCTGAGAACGCCATTCCATATTCGTTCTTTGAGTTGAACCACCGGTCTGCCACATCTGCTGCACGTCGGTGATGATATTGCTCTCGGAGGCTACAATCACCAATCCAAATACCCCGACTGCCCCTATCAGCATCACACGGCGCCAGCCTTTTACCACACGATCGCTCGTCAGCAGCAGCGCCAATGCAAAGCCCATCACCAAAGTGGCTGCAAGAGCCGTACGAATCATAAACAAAAATGTAGGTATCAGCATCAGTAAGAATAACGACCGCCATGGCATTTTCGGTAGGCGCAGTAGCGCATCGGCTCGCTCGATAAAGAGCATGGCCAGGAATACCATTTCAATCTCTTTTAGTTGGAACGAGCAATAGTAAATCAGGTTTGGCATCAGCATGCACATGATTGCCGCCATACGGCCCGTATATTCGCCGAAGTTGCGCGAAGCAAGTTTGTAGATTAGTACCGCCGTCCATGCGCCTAATAGGGCCTTGATAATACGCACAATGATGACACTATCAAAGAAGATATAGTAGATGATAGATAGATAGATTGGATAGCCCATATCGGAGAATGCGACATCACCCGCATATTTTGTCAATGGATCGTATATCGTAAAATTACCATCTCGCATCAAACTAGCTCCATAATGCCCCATCTCATCATAGAACAACTCATCACCTGCATTAATAGCGAATGCTGTACCCGTCCATTCCATGTATAGCAGATAGGAGATGATTACCCACAGCACTCGAATTGCAAAGCCCCACCAGAAGAGGTTCTTGATAAAGCGTCGGGGCCGGAAGCTGATCCATCCTTTGGAGCAGGCATTGGCGAAGTAGAAGAATCCCACTACCTCGACGATGCCGAATATCATCCAGCGCCACTGCAGGGCATATAGATTATATACGATCAAGCACATCACCAATGCCAAGAGATAGGTGACCATGGAGATGTTGGTGACCTTCTTGGGGATGTAGGGGAGGTCGGGGGCTAGTTCGTTATGTTGAAATTTGAATTTCATTTGCTATATTATTTTTGGGGTTAAGGGGTGATAGGGTGAAGGGGTGAAACGATTCACCGATTTTCATCGTTTTTCACCGTTATTCACCGATTTTCTTATCCTATACAACTTATTAATCATCAAAGCTATCCTTTGGATATACCCATTACACAAATTATATGCTTCCCTAGTCAAATAACCTAGGTCCGTGGATATATCCAATAAACATTGCACTTCCATCAATGAACCATATGCAATTTCTAAGAATCGATTTTGTTCTTTACTTGATGTTCTACCCATACCTTCCGCTATATTTGCAGGAATAGATATTACAGCACGGCGAATCTGATCACATATTGCGAACTTTTCTTCATTCGGAAAATGTTTCAATAGTTCATACACAATACACACAAGTTCTTTAGAAACTTTGTATACGTCCAGTTTTTGATAATTATATTCCATTCTACTTTATTTTTTTCACCGATCTTCACCCTCATTAACCGATATTCACCCTCATTAACCGATATTCACCCCAATATCCGCCGCTTCATCTGTACTAATATATTTACCAATTCTCGTACTATCCACCAATCTCTAATTCCAGCCTTCTTACCATCTACCCAAGTGCCTGCAAAGCGATGAATGCAATAGGTATTCTTCGATTTGCGCATTACTCGCGTGGAGGTAATGGGTGAGAAATAGTCATGCGTATATACGCGCAGTCCCCACTGTGGGAGATATTGTATTTTGCGTTCATGTTGCAAACTACCCTCTACCATCTTAGCACCCAATCGCTGTACATTGGTAGTCAAATCCAGCGAACCATCCTCCTTCAAGAATGTAGCATTTTCATAGGTGGCTAACATATCTTTCACCCATTCGCAATGTGCCTCGCAACCCATAACGCAGGTGCCTGGCAATAATGCCTTTGATTCCTCTAGTCCGATGAAAGCAATATCGCTCAGCAACGGATCAAATGATCGCAATACTTCTACATCTGTATCTAAATATACTCCTCCCTCACGCTCCAGTGCCCATAGGCGTACATAATCACTCACAAAGGCATATTTCTTGGCCGCATATGCCTCTTGAACATACCGTGGTGCAGTACTCACATCGAAGTTATCTTCCGTCCACAAACGCATTTCGTAGCTTGGAAGAAACTTTTTCCAACTATCTATGCATCCGAGTACCAATTCAGGCATTTCACCTCGGCCAAACCAACAATAATGTATTATCTTGGGGATCATAATCCTTGCCTATAAACTTTAAACTACTATCTCAATTTCTAAACACTAAACACTAGCGCCTTTGGCGCGTCCACTAAACACATCTCGCCCTATCTCCATTTCATCAGCCAGCAATATACTCTTGCCCCTAATAGATTAATGATCCATGCGCGGCGAGCATATGTTTTGCCTTGGTCAGCTATCACCACAGGAAACACGTTCAACTCCTGCAAACGATGGATATACTCCTTACGCTCATCATAAAACGACATCGCTACACGGGTCAACACTCCTACTGCCATATTGCTAATCATCCTACGGAGCCATTGGCAACTCGGATGCTTTGTCATTTGTTTAGATAAACTCTCTATCACAAACAAAAAGTCATTCACATTCTTGCGCAGTTTCTCCTTATTGCCCTGTGCCTGCGTAATACTTCCTTGACGAACTAGATAATTATATACCACTATCGGTGTACTATTCACTCGTTTAGCTGCCAACATCATACGTGGCAACCATTCTGTATCTTCGTAATGTATGCCAGGCGTAAACGTGCCTGTCAGTTCGCGATTTATCACGAACTGACAGGCATAACAAGCATACCCCATACGCTCATCCAAATACGTCTCCCCATCCACCACTTCGTGGCATGTATCCACTTGATGGGGATACTTATTTGGCTGAAATACTTCGTATTCTCCTGCTTCTGTTTGTCTAACGTTCTGATAATCGAACCGCAACACGTCCAAATTATCTCGCTCCACTTGTTCCATCAAAGCCCCTAATACGTTAGGCTGCAAATAGTCATCACTATCCACAAAGAGGATGTATTTGCCTTGGGCTGCTGCTATACCCGTATTCCGCGCAGCAGATAATCCAGCGTTTTCTTGATGAATAACCTTTATTTCGGGTGTATGGTGTAGAGTGTAAGGTGTAGAGGCTAGTATATCAGCTTCGCGAATCTCGGTGCCTTTCGCTTCGCTCTGAATCGCATCTGCGATATCAGAGCTCCCATCCGTAGAGCCATCGTCAACAAGGATTATCTCATAATCCGAGATATCCTGCGTCAGCAAACTATCCACGCATTTGCGTAGATATAGTGCTACATTGTATATGGGGACTATTATGCTTAACTTCATTGTTCTTTTAGTTTAAAGGTTAAAGTTTATAGTTTATAGGCGTTGTTTTCAGCATTGCTATTTTCCTTGCCTTTAATCCTTAACCTTTCATCTTCATTCCTTAAGTGCTTCAATCCTTAAACTCGTTAATCCATCGTACCACCTCCGCTGCTTCCTCCATCGTCATCGTTGGACTAATCGGCAATGACAACTCACAATCTGCAAGCATCTCTGTGATTTGCAAGCCTACCCCCAGCCCCTCCCTGAAGGGAAGGGGAGTCTTCAGCGATATTGAAGTCCTTCCTTTTAGGGAAGGATTCAGGATAGGCTGGTAGCACTCCTGCAAATGTGGAGGTATCGGATAATGAATCACAGTTCCTACCCCATTCTCCTCCAAATACTTTTGGAGTTTATCTCTGCCTACCCCTGCCCCTCCCTGAAGGGAAGGGTTCTTAACAAGAATAGGAAATAAGTGGTAAACACTCTCCGTATCTGGTAAACGCTTTGGCAATGTGATTAACGGATTATTGATATTGTCATAGTAATACGCAGCTATCGCTTGGCGAGCTTTGATGTCCTCGTCCAAATGGCGGAGCTTCACATCCAACACAGCTGCTTGTATCTCATCTAGACGGCTATTGCGGCCAGTGTATTTGAACACATACTTCTTCTGACTGCCATAGTTCGCTAAGGCACGAATAGCTGATGCCAACTCATCATCATCCGTCGTTACAGCACCGCCGTCGCCTAAGGCGCCAAGGTTCTTACCTGGGTAGAAACTGTGGCCAGCGGCATCACCAAGCGAACCTGTTTTTTTGTAGGTGATTGGCGATTGGCTACTGGCTATAGGCATGGTGCAGCCGTGGGCTTGAGCGTTATCTTCGATAAGCTTCAAGCCATACTTCTCACATAAATCTAAAATATGCTGTGTGCAAGCAAGACGACCATACAAGTGGACTATGCAAATCGCTTTGGTACGCTCGGTTATGCGTTCTTCGATAAGAGAATCATCGATTTGCATGGTATCTTTGCGTGGTTCTACTAATACGGGTACTAAGCCATTCTCCGTAATCGCAAGAATTGTAGCGATATAGGTATTAGCTGGTACGATGACCTCATCACCTAGCTTCATAACACCCAATTCGATATAAGCACGGAATATCCATATGAGCGCATCTAGACCATTGGCACAGCCAATGCAGTGCTTCGTGCCAATATACTCGGCATAATGCTGCTCAAACTGTTCATTCTCCTTGCCTTGCAAGTACCAACCACTATCTACCACACGAAGCACAGCCTCGTGGATTTCGTCTTTGTATTTAGCCGTTACGTCGTGTAACGAGAGAAAAGGGATATTCATTGTGTTAGATAAAAGCTTTTTGAATAACTATTAATATTTTTTTTGCGCTTAGAATGATTATTGAATGAAATATGTATTTTCTCGTTCACGCAAAGCATATTTGTTATCACATTGTATTAATATAGACTGTGGATTTAATCGTGCAGCTACTTTTCCAAAGCTTCCTTGAGAAGCTACTATTACTGGGCATTGAGCCAATAACCATAAATCTTCCCACGCTTTATTATTTCTCATTATGTCATAGGGTTGCTCCAAATGCTTACAAATATTCTGCTCCACCCAATCTGGTTCATCAGAAAAAAATATGTATTTATTAGGAGCAAACCTCTGGTTACAAAAATCTATTGCATTTAAAAAGTATCCATCTGCCACACCACCATACACTGGATTATCACCTTTAGCTAGATCACCCCTGCGAACATGAACACCAACTACATTTTCATAATTACATTGCTTATACTTAACGGGCACTCCTGCATTAGTCATCGAATACAACTCAGGAAAAATCTCCTCAAGCACCTGATTGGGGATATTCCAATATTCATTTAGATAAAAGGAGCGCTTTATTTGTGCCGCATTGGGTAGCCAATCACCATCAATTCGAGAAGCCTTAAAAAACAGAAGGTACCATTTGCGTTGCCATTTGGATGGCGTTTTAAAAACTAAATTAGGCCACATTTCTGTGAGTTCTAATTTTCGTTCCATTTGACCAAATTGGTCTTTGCCACATCTCTTAAACCATAAATCATCGTACAGAACCTTAAATCCATGTTTTGCATAGTACCTGCCATGGATATACATCATCATCTGTGAGCAAATTCCTCCGTCCATATACACTATAACTGTCGGAGTTTTTAGATGCAATTTACATAATACGGCATCTAAAAATTGAAAAAATAATGCTAGAATATTTATGAGTTTATTTTTCATTTTTATCTATATTGTCAATCTAACTTTCTCAGGAATCTAGCTGGATTTCCCACCCATAATTCTCCAGCAGGTACATCTTTGGTCACAACACTACCCGCACCAATCATTGCATCCTCTCCGATGGTGATGCCACATAGCAAGGTGCATCCTGCCCCGATGCTAGCGCCTTTGCATATCGTAGTACGCTCCAATACCCAATTAGGATTCTTTGCGCGAGGATAACGATCATTCGTAAAACTCACATTTGCTCCCACCTGCACATTATCCTCTATCGTGATGCCATCCCATACCTGTACTCCAGATTTGATAGTCACATTATCGCCGATCTTCACATCGTTTTCAATTAAGCAATGACTACATATATTGCAGTTCTCACCAATCTGCGCTTTGGGCAATATCACACAGAATTGCCATACATTGGTAGATTCTGGAATCTTAGCTTGCGTATCCGATAATGGATGAATCATGATTTTTTATAATTTAAAAAGTCGTTGTAATTTCTAATATAATCCTCTGCCTCATAATGTTCACTCGCCAGACACATCAGTACTGTACCGCCGGAAAAATTATCCAAATCACGCCATAATCCTGGCACGACCAATAGTCCTTTCCATGGTCGATCGAGATGGAAGGTTTTCTTCTCATGTCCATCATCTAGGGTAATATCTACCGAGCCACTCGTAGCTACGAGCAACTGCTGTAACTCCTTATGCGCATGTGCACCTCTTGCTGCCTCAGGCACCATATAGAGGTAATATATACGCTTGATCTCAAACGGAATATCCATCCCCCCTTCAATCACGGACAAGTACCCACGGCTATCGGTATACTTACGGATATCGATTATTCGGCAATCATGTACGGTTGTATGTTTCATGTTCTTTGTTTTAAATCTTTCTTTAGTGATTTCATCTTATACCAGCGAAATAGTGCAAATACCACTCTATTCGCTGTCATCTTGCGAGCTTTATTGACTTTTGGTGTTTTCAAGTTACAGTTATCTACTAGCTGTTTCGCGTTGCGAAAATCTCCATTGTGGAGATATAGCAAATATTCGCGGTAAAATAGGTATTCCAAAATATACTCTTCGCTATAATTAAATAGCTGTAGGGCATACTTATCACGCAGATAACGGCGTATTTCCATCAATCCTCGATGATACTGCATATATTTCGGATGATCATATGAGATGAAAGTTGCCGATTCGCTATATACACGATAAACTACCGTCAAATCATCAATATATCCCCATTTGGTATGCATAGCCATAATCGCCTGCATAGGATAATCTTCCACCGGGAAGCCGCGCTCAATAAATACATCAAAATCAACGTACTGTAGTAATTCTCGCTTGAACAGCATACTTAGCGGCATCGCATAAACCCCACCCTGGTAGGATTCTGAGAAATAGTGCTTGATCACATCGCCATCTTCAATCGGCTGAAGTGGAGCAATACCTGGTACCATCTCATCTCTGCGTACCAAATAGCGATATCCACCCGTTGTACAAACCCCACATTCTGGATGCGCCTTAAAATAATCCAACTGCTTTTGCAGTTTATGCTCATCGCACCAATAATCATCTCCCGCACAAATACCCACATACTCACCCGTACATGCCTTCATCACGCGAGCAAAGTTAGCCATGATACCTAGGTTGTGCGTATTCTCTAGTAACACCACTTGCTCAGGATAACGCTCCGCATACTCATGACAAATCGCCCAAGTATTATCAGTGCTGCAATCCTCACCCACAACTACTTCCAGCTCGAAGTCGCCCTTTTGACACAAGATACTATCCAATGTCTGCGCAATGGTGTCTTGTTGATTATATGTGATTACTGCTACTGAGATTTTCATCTTCCAACGAGTTTCTTCTTTAGATTGACAATTTGATATACTAACCATCCTATGCAACGTGGTGTTTTAAAAATCCATCTATATTTAGGGTGGATATCTTTGTATCGAAGTTTATCTACAACCACATCAGAATCTATTCGCTCTTGCTTAGTTCCAAAATAATAGCCATCTTTCAATAGATTAGCTGCTACGTAATTATTCATAAAGCGCGAAAAGATTGGATTGATATCAAACTCCTTATTGTGCTTATCAAAGTAATACTTTATGTCTTTCGTCAATGGGAAACGCACATCCGTATCATATGCCACTCTATTTTCCGCATCTTGATTATAATAAGCTAATACTTTATCATAAAACGCCACGGGATAATGTAGAATAATTCTATACCACATATCCAAATCTTCCGAGGATGCTATTCGTTCATCAAAACAACCTACCGTGTCAAATACCTCTTTACTAATTACAACAGATGAAGAGCAAAACAAATCATTATGACTCGTACCAAAATAGTTCTCAACATACCCTCGATATCCATCTCCCATTCCTTGCTCCCATTTGATTTGACAATTATGCTTTACGAATGCAATACTCACTCCCCACATCTTCGCCTTCGGGAAATCTTGAATCAATTTTACCTGCTCTTCCAAATATTGCTCATCCCACAGATCATCTCCATCAAGCAAAGCTATATAGTCATACTTCGCTTCTTGTATGCCACGGTTGCGAGCGGAGGATACGCCGCCGTTGGACTTTCTAATAAGCCTACCCCTATCCCCTCCCTGAAGGGAAGGGGAGTTTTTCATAAGTTCTTCGACAACTCTTGCAGAATCGTCGGTACTGCCATCATCCACCACAATTATCTCGTAGTTGGTATATGTCTGTGCTAACACAGACTGCAACGTCGCTGCAATCGCATTTTGCTTGTTGTATAATGGAATAACAACTGATATGTATATACTATTCTCGCTCATCCGCTCAATTCTCCAATAGGAACTCGCTCAAGTACGAGCCGTCCTATCCTGTCACACCAGTTATTAATGCTGTTTTCATTGTATAATTGGTTGATTCTTTACATTATCATTTGCGTTTACTATAATAATACCACTTAGCAGGTAACCAAACTAGCCATGGATTATTCATCATGAAGGTTTGTAGCACCCGCTTCATGTAAGGCTTGAAAGCATAATCCCATCCAGCAACTTTAATCCAAGCATAATCTAAAGGATATATACCTTCTTGACGGAAGTCGTTGAGTAATGCTTTATACTCTGTTAATGTAAATTGGGCAGAAATAGCATTACGTACAGTACACACCCAACGCATATATTTGAGGCGTTCGTATGGAAAAATCAGATTAGGGCAATGTGCAGCAATAAATGCCTTACGATGACGGATAGCTAATAATCCACTTTGTATTAAAACACGCTGACGTTCAACAGATTGACTATGAGTATGGCTGAAATAAGAAGATGTATAATAATTATAAAGCGGTAAATCTGTTACCACTACTTGCGAAGCAACACTATAGAATGCTCCCATAAACGCATCGTCTTCACGCAAATGCAAATCGGTATAGAAGTGTACTTCGTTTTCTTTTATAGTTGATGTCTTAAATACGGCATCAACCACGTGGTAATCTGAAATATCATAACGATTGAGCGCCTGCGCTTTACCAGAAATAACTTCAACATTTAGTTCAAAATCTTTGAGAGAATTATACACACATGGAGCATCGTGCTTTAGTGAATGAATTTTGTACTTTACTATATCTGCTTGATGTTTTTCAGCTAGATCAATCATCTTCACTAAACCATCTTTTGACAAATAGTCATCAGCATCCACAAAGACTATATATTTACCTCTCGCATTCTCAATACCGAGATTACGCGCAGAAGAAACACCTCCATTAGGTTTGTTAATTAGGCGCACATTAGGGTGAGTAGATGCATATTGCTCCACTACTTCTGCCCCGTTATCCTTGCTGCCATCATTAACAACGATAATTTCACTATCCTGATAATCAATGCTATCCATACAACGTACAATGACAGGTCCACAATTGTACATTGGGATAATGACGGTTAAAAACGGCATTTTTTTTATTGTTTCTAGCATCTTAATTCAATATTTCATTCTTTATTGCGTCTAGCCACTGATATCCATACTTCTTATCCGGTTCAAGATAATTCCCTTCTGCCCATTCATTCCAACTTTTTATAAAAATAAAACGTTCGTCATATTTTTTATTTTGTAATAGGTTAACCATCCTATGTAATGTCTTTTGAAATTTTATTGGCGAAGATTTCAGCATTACAGCTCCTTTTCTACCACTTCGTGGACTATGATCCCAATTAGGGATTATAGATGGGAATGCATTTTTGTATGAAAAGCATAAATCAGAAAAAAATGCACTATCATCATAATCAAATAAAAAAGGAGTCTGTAATACTACACGTACAAACTTATAATAGATACGCTTAAATATTGACATCTTATTACGATGTGTTTGCAAATTTATTACATTAATTGCATCAAATCCATATTTCATCATATTATTATAAAAGTCTACTCGCTCATGTTCAAAATAAAAATTTTGACACAATGCTATGAAATAGATACCCTTTAGTCCATTCTGTTTCGCTAAACCTTGCCACAACGCAATAAAATGAGCTATATCAGCAATTGCTGTAGGATCATAAATCAAAAATATAGGTTTATCATTACAAGTTAAATAACGCTGATCCTTAAATGCTGGCAATACAGTATAAAAATGTGCTATATAATCTTCATCTCCCCCATAGTCTTGTTCTATTAAAGTTTTTCCTTTAACTAAACCATGAAGTGTACCACTCCAAGTTTGATTAGCCCATGCTAAAGCAAAAGGAAAATCGGGTTCACCAGAGGCTAGGACTTCATTAAAAGGACGTTCCAATAAACGTTTACCATTACCAAACCAATAATGCCAATATACAAATCCCTCTACACCATATTCACGAGCCATATCAGCTTGTCCTTTTCGAGTCTCAGGCACACGAAGATCATAATAACCCAAATCTGCAGGCACCCGTGGTTGATAGTGACCAGGAAATAATGGTTTTGCTTTACCTACATTTGTCCACTCTGTAAATCCTTTACCCCACCACAAGTCATTCTCTGGTATTGGGTGAAATTGTGGTAAGTAGTAAGCTAACACACGTGCTTTAGGTTGTTTCTTATTCATATATATACTTGATTATGATTATTTTATAATTCTAGCAGGATTACCACCGACAACAGAATATGCTGGTACATCTTTTGTTACAACAGCATTTGCTGCTATTACAGCTCCATCACCTATTGTTACACCTGGCAAAATAGTTGCCTTATCGCCAATCCATACATTATTTCCAATAATTACAGGATTTTTGCTAACAATAGGACGCATCAATGGTGGTAGGCGTAAGCTATCTATGTCTGTTAATCCATGGCTATTATCAGTAATAGTCACCCATCTACCAGTAAGAAGATTATCTCCAATATTTACCATATTTGTAGATGTAACATGATTATATTCTCCTATAGAAGCATTAACTCCTATTATAATATTGGGTGAATGTTTTCCTCCATCTGCAGTATGTTCTCTGGCAGTCAAAATACATCCATTACCAATATGTGAATTATCGCCGATAGAGATAAATTGTTCACCTATGATAGTAATAAAACCATCAACACGAAGTGTTTTATTTCTGAGTTTTGTAGCGAATCTTTTACTTTGGATAGTATTTCTATTAGTTTTAAAATGATTTGCTAACCATGTTTTATCCCAATTCCCTAATGCTTTACCGATAAAACTTAAAATTTTCTTACGTATAGGATTCATATTCGTCTTTTTAATTTTCTTTTAGTTTCTGCAAATGGATATTTTATCAGACTCCACCAAAAGTAACATTCTGTACCATAATGTTTAAATAGTATCTTCCAACCATTATCAACTTTAAAATTACCGGCTTCTTTATGTATAAGCAACTGTTTGGTATATTGCCAGACAAATGGCCAGATATCTTTTTTAAGCCATTTATACAATTTCGTATCCGTAATAAATTCTTGAATGATAGTGAGATAATTATGAACAAAAACTTTAAAATAGTTATAACCACCGTTATTTAAAAAATCTTTGGCACATTCCAATGTAATTGTTGAATATAGAATATTTTGCTTCTCTGTTAAAAGAGAAGTTAAATACAATGGGATTTGTGAAAAGAATGTACCTGCAAATTTTTCAAAATCAATGTATGGTACATATTTGGCATTAACAATATTAGCAGAAATGAATGTAATGTAGAAACCAATATTTTTAATCATTTCATTGCTATCGGCTATGTACAAAACATTGTTTGGAAGATCATTTTTTTGGTAAATGTGAAGTAAGCCATATTCTTGTTGTACATCTAACAATGAAATTATTTTTACAAGTGACTCTATAATAATAGTATCATCGTCTCCTAATAACCAAACATATCTACCTTTTGCTTTTCTAAAACAACTGACAAAATTGCCATCCATCCCAAGATTTGTTTCATTACGAATATATCGACAATTAAAACCTTGGTCTATAGCATCTTGCACTATTTGTTGTGTATCGTCTGTTGAGCAATTATCAGATATTATGATTTCCATCTTATCCAAAACTTCCTCTGGACAAGTCATCAAGCGTTCTATTTGTTCCTTCATACACCATCCTCGATTGTATGTAGGAAAACATAATGATAATACCTTTTGTTTCATAAATAATCACAAATATTCACACCATAAGTGAATTAAATTAGTTTATAAGCTACTGTGTCCTCTGGTACATATAGTTGATCCGTATAAGCCACAACCAGTAATTCTTGATTACCTGTGTTCATAAAAGCATGCGCAATTCCATGTGGGATCATGATAGTTTGTGCATCTTCAAAACAAAGAGATAGCTCTAATCTTTCAAGTGTTTTCACATCCTCTAATATTAATTTACT
Source organism: Paludibacteraceae bacterium (assembly GCA_045577965.1). Taxonomy (GTDB): domain Bacteria; phylum Bacteroidota; class Bacteroidia; order Bacteroidales; family Paludibacteraceae; genus Colicola. Next base: position 261,562 of record JAZNJI010000012.1, on the reverse strand, counting down.
CTCGCCTGCAATCACAGTAAACCACTCATTCGCGATAGGATGGTAATGTTCGCCCTTCACTTGCCCAGGTTTGCCCATTGTAAAATAAACCTCACCCGTATAAGGAGGTAATCCTTCTTCTTTCCCGGTGATAACTTTTAAGAACCAACCCCTATCATCAAACAATAGACGACGCGGAATAATCTTTATTTTATCTATTAACATCATTGATATACAATTTAATAATATCATTCAACTTTGTGAATCCATACTCACCTATTACACTTTCTAATTTATGTCCATTTAACACCAAATGTTTCATTCCTACATCAGCACGCACTACATCACCAAAATAATTCTCAGACATTGTCAATTGGAAATAGTCGTGAATCATTTCTACGATTTCTCGAACAGAATAGATCGCATTTGCTGCTATATTGTACACGCCAGACGGAATCGAGCACTTAAAAGCAGCATGTAGCACACTTGCCACATCACCTACATACAGATATTGACGGATCTGTTCGCCGCTAGTAAAATGTAAATCTTCGTTGTTACAAATTGCATTAATCGTATAAGGAATCAATCGTTTAGGATTTTCTCCAGGACCATAGATAGTGGGTAAGATAAAATGCCAATGTGTATAATAATCATGCTTATATGAATCCACAAAGCGAGTTAATAAGCGTTTAGAAACAGTATAATCACTAGAAATATTTGCATTTGCATTTAAAATATCAACCTCTGTAGCCGGCTCACATGAAGTAGTTTCGCCCAATTCAAAATAACTACCAAATGTCACTACAACACCTCTGTAATTCATTGTTTTTAACTTATTACAAATGGCAATGGGCATTGATATGTTTAGTGCATATATTAAATCCGATCCTTCATTTAAATTTGATTGAATACCAGCACCGATAGCATATACAATCATATCGGAAGTTAACATTGCACTACAATCCAAACTTTCATCTAACAAATTTACAGGATAGTAATTATCGCACTTTATCATATTGGGCGACTCTAATCCATACATATCCAACTGCCAATGATGATCATTAGCATACTTAGCTATTGCATTTGACAAGAAGCCGTTTGTTCCTAATATACTTACTTTCATTTATACAGAATCGTTAATTTAGTCTAAATAATTATCTATCTCTTCAACACACAATTGATATACATCCTCATTAGTATATCGCTTATACCAATCGGCTGTAATGGCAATGCACTCTTTCGTTGTCATAAGAGGTTGCCAATCCAATCGTTTATCTGCTTTGGTAATATCCAACATCAACAATGTTGCCTCGTGTACTGCATTAGGTTCGGTCTGATCGAACAACGAACCTTTTCCATATGCATCTATTAGCATACTTGCCACATCCCATACAGGTATTACAGCATCCATTTTTGGTCCAAAGTTCCAGCCCTCGCAATATTGAGTAGGTTCTTCCCACATCTTCTTGGCAAGTATCATATATCCACGGAGTGGCTCCAGCACATGTTGCCAAGGACGCACAGCATGACGATTGCGAATCTTAATAGGCTCATTAGCCTCTATAGCACGGATACAATCAGGTATAATACGATCTTTTGCCCAATCACCACCACCAATGACATTACCAGCCCGAACGGAAGCAATGGACTTGCCGTGTTTTGCGTAGTCAGCAGGATTCATAAAACTACGACGCCAACTGCTAATGGCAATCTCATCTGCACCCTTGCTGCTAGAATAAGGATCATATCCGCCCATTGGTTCTTCTTCATTATATGCATGATTCGTTTCGCGATTCTCGTAGCATTTATCGGTAGTGATCATCACAGCCACTTTCGCAGATGGACAATGGCGGAATGCCTCCATCACATGAATCGTACCCATCACATTGGTTTCCCAAGTCATCACAGGTTCGTCATAACTGTAACGAACCAATGGTTGTGCTGCGAGATGAAATACAATTTCTGGTTGGTAGGTATTGAAGATTTCTTCCATAGCTTTTGCATCGCGAATGTCAGCACGGATATCGGCTACAATTTTATTTCCTATTCCAGAAAGCACAAAATTGTCTTTTTCAGAATATGGATCTAAACCTACGCCAACAACCTCTGCGCCTAACTCATGTAGCCAAATGCTCAACCACGAACCTTTGAAACCAGTATGACCAGTTATCAATACGCGCTTGCCACGAAAGAAATTATCAAATATGTCTATAGATTGCTTCATTATTTTTTGCTATTGACAAAATCTTGGATAGTATCAATCATATATTGCAATTTCTCGTTGGTCATACCAGGGTATACACCAATCTAGAAAGTAGCGTTCATAATAGTATCAGTCATAGGCAGATTGCCCACAACACGATAATCTACACCTTCAGTATATTGTTCAAATGCAGGATGCTTGAGCAAGTTACCTGCAAAGAGATTACGAGTCTGAACCTTATGATCTTCAAGATATTGTGTCAAATCATTACGAGAAAATCCAGCATCTTCTTTTACGGTAATCAAGAATCCAAACCAACTAGGATTACTATTCGTTTGTGCCTCAGGAAGAATCAAACCGTCAATACCTTCTAGTCCGTTGCGCAGGTATGCAAAATTGTCACGGCGCTTAGCAACAATGGCATTTAACTTATCCAATTGTGCACAACCAATAGCCGCTTGCATATCTGTTGCTTTAAGATTGAAGCCTAAGTGGCTATAAACATATTTGTGATCATACCCCATTGGCAATTGGCCAAATTGTCTTGTAAATCGACAACCGCAGGTATTATCCACGCCACGAATACACCAACACTCTCTACCCCAATCACGGAACGAATTAACCATCTTATTCAAGAGCGGATTATTAGTATAGACTGCTCCACCCTCGCCCATAGTCATATGATGTGGAGGATAGAAGCTGCTAGTTCCAATATCACCAATTGTTCCTGTCTTTTTCCATTCTCCATCTATGTAATATTCAGAACCTAATGCATCGCAGTTATCCTCTACCAACCACAGATTATATTTGCGACAGAAGTCTACAATAACCTGTAAATTAAATGGATTACCTAGGCTATGAGCCAACATAACCGCCTTGGTTTTAGAAGACAATGCCGCCTCCAATTGGGTAACATCTATATTGTACTCAGGTATTGCCATATCCACAAACACAGGTATAGCGCCATATTGTACGATTGGAGATATAGTTGTAGGGAATCCTGCAGCTACAGTAATAACCTCGTCGCCACGTTTGATTTGTCTATCGCCTAGTTCTGGAGCTGTAAGCGCATAAAACGCCAACAAGTTAGCAGAACTACCCGAGTTAACCAATGAGCAGTATTTCACACCTAGCCACTCAGCAAAGCGTTTTTCAAACTTATGTGCCCATGGACCAGCAGTTAGCCAAAAATCCAATGATGAATCAACAAGATTGACCATCTCCTCGGCATCAAAATAACGACCACCGTAGTTTACACGAGATTGACCAGGAACAAATATTTGCTCCTTCCCATGTACTTCTTGATAATACTCGCGAGTTAATTCAAGAATTTGTTTTTTTAGATCTTCTTTCTTTGCCATATCATTTCCAATAAATCCATGGTGCAGTACCATTGGTTATCATTTTCTCAAGTTTCTCTTTATCACGCAGGGTATCCATACATTGCCAAAAACCATTATGCTTGTAGCAGTCTAATAGCCCTGCAGCAGCCAATGTCTCTAATGGTTTGCGCTCAAAAATACAATCATCACCATCAATATAGTCAAACACCGCTGGTTCGAGCAGCATATATCCACCATTGATCCAACCCGTATCTTCTTTATCCTTCTCTCTAAAAGATTGAATTTGAGCACCTTCGATATCCATAATACCAAAACGTCCTTCGGGTTGTACACCTGTTAAAGTGGCTATACGTCCTTGACTTTTGTGAAATTCCACCAATGCGGCAATATCTACATCACATACGCCATCGCCATATGTAAGACAGAATGACTCGTCACCAATATATTTTTGCACACGTTTAATACGTCCTCCCGTCATGGTATCAAGACCGGTATCTACTACAGTCACTTTCCATGGCTCAACATGTTGACTATGAACGATCACTTCGTTGCCAGATGTAAAATCAAAGGTTATATCGGAAGTATGAATAAAGTAATCAGCAAACCATTTCTTGATAATATCTTGTTTATATCCAGCACAAATGATAAATTCGTTAATGCCAAATTTGCTATACCACTTCATGATATGCCACAAGATAGGCATACCTCCAATTTCTATCATTGGTTTGGGTCTAAGATGACTCTCCTCGCTAATGCGAGTTCCGTATCCTCCTGCTAAAATTACTGCTTTCATATTTATATTAAATTTACGCGACAAAGGTAATGATTTTTTTTGATATACACAAATATCTATGATATTTTGTGGGGATTTTGTATGAAAATGCATAGTTTTCAACTAAATACTGGCTACAAAGCATAAAAAAACACAGGATAGCCAATCAGCCGTCCTGTGTAAAAAAAATTCTTATGCGCGTTCGGCAATAAGATTACATATACTGCTAACCTCGTACTTTTGAGGAGATCTATATAGAAGAGGATAGATGCCTCAATGCACTGTCTCTTATCTGCCCTACTCGCTCCTTACTCAATCCTACCATCATTGCCACTTCCTGCAAACTCATAGCATCTCGTATGCCCACACCATACAGCAGCTGTACAACCTCTCGCTCACGACTTGGTAGCCTCTCCATTTTAGCATAAAGATGTTCCTCTCGCTCCTCATTAATCATCTTATCTTCTACGATCTCATACGAAGCATCTCCCAGCAAATTGGCCTCATCTATGACTAGATCCACGCCACATATGTACTCTTCGTCATTTTCGGCTACTTTGCTATCCAAAATCAGCAATTCCTCGTGTCTCTTTTTTAGAAAAAGAATAATCCTGTTCTTGATACATTCCATAGCAAAAGCGACAAAACTATTCCCCGTTGCAGGGTCAAAACAGTCTACCGCTTTGATCAGTCCAATATTGCCTTCCTGTATCAAGTCCAACACCTCTTCCTGATACCTAAACTTCGGATTATTGGCCATACTCACCACCAACCCCAGATACGATTCTATCAGCATTTTTCGGGCAGCCATATCACCTTTCTTCATCCGCTCAATGACAGCACATTCTTCCTCTTCCGATAACCTCTTATATCTCGCTATTTCCTTGCAATATACATTCAATAGCGCATTCTCCGATTCAAAATTCATAACTTAAAATTCTTAATGATTATTTCACAATTTTTAATTCAATTTTCTCTCCGCGTTTTATTGCTTTCTTTACTCGTTGACGCACTCTTTGATGCATCTCTTTGGCTTTCAGTACCAGTCCTTGGAGTTCATACACTCCAACAGAAATCTCACCTTTTATGCTTTTCATTGGTCCATTGCCTTGGGTAAAATAGCTATTAAAATTTGCCTTAGTCACCTTGTATTCTCCACACGGTCGATGCTTTGTTGGATGCTCTACGGTATCACAAGCTTTCTTGCCATTGATATAGCATTCGCCATCTATGCCCCAACGGGAGAAATGTTTTCGTTTGATTAGGATTTTCATTTTTTAGTTTAAAGTTTATAGTTTAAAGTTTAAAGGCGGGTGTTTTTCCAGAGGTCGCCGAAGTCTTTGCAGGTAGCTGGCAACTGGTGTCTCACGATTTGCGGGAGGCGTTTGTGGAGTTGCCAGAACAACCGTTCACCAGGTTCATCTTGGTCTGGGTACATATGCAGGTTCAGTCCTTTCAATGGCTCCAGATCCTCTTCTTTTAGCATACTTGCCGATGGTATCGCTATCGCTTTCCGTCCCGAAGACAACATTGCCCAGCAGTCCGAACAACCCTCCGTGATCCACAACTCCTCACCAGCTTCCAACAATCTGAGCACCTGCAGGTTATAGATATGGCAACTCGCTCCCCTTGGAAACCTAAACCTCGGTTTGTCTTCCTTGCCCAGATACCTTGACTGCACACTCATCAACCTGCCATCTACTCCATAATATGGTATCAACAAAGAAGGTGCATCGTAGAACGGTTTGCCATACCGCCAGCAAGGCGTGGCTATATCTATAGAACTCAACCTGCACCATCTCACAACCCGCTCATCTATCCGCCGACTCGCCAACCATTCCTGCGCATCATTGTTCAAACTCGGCCGTGCTACTAGGCTCTGGAGATAAAGCAAGTCAGGTTTAGGGGACGCCTCTTGGAGGCTATTGGACGCCCTTCGGGCTATGGGATATGGGCTATGGGCTATAGGCGAGGAGGCGATAAGGCGATGAGGTGAGGAGGTGATGAGGTGATGAGGTGAGAGGTAGTTGCAGGCTTCGACGAAACCACAATGCTTCAGGTTCATCACCAAGTCAATCACACCTCCACGCGCGTCGCATACATAACATCTATACTTGTTCCTCCTAGTGTCAAAAGTCAAACTAGGATGTTTGTCTTCGTGCCATGGGCAACGACTCTTATGTTTTATCACTTGCAGTCCTAATCGCTCTGCTACCTGTTCGATAGGAGTGAAATTCAACTGCTGTATTTTCCATTTCTCAATCATAATTCTTAATGATTTTTTAGACAATTCTCGTCAATTATTTTCGAAGGTCAGTTATAGAAACGTAAAGTAAGTATATAGCAACTATGAACAGATTTCATATCGCATCGACTTTACACTTTACACTTTACACCTTCTCAAATGTATTTTTGTCTATCTCTCGTATCACCCTCATCTGGCGCCACATATACAGAAACACCCTAGATGGAGTTGTCAACCCAAGTTCCTCAATCTTAAGGTTCAACTGGTCACGCGTAAACGGACTCGTCAACTGCTCAAACAAGATGGGTTTTGATTGTTTTCCATGACTTAAATCGCGTTTTAGATTCAATTCTTCAAATGGTTTGCCCCAACGATTCAGCATACTATTGAGCGTATATTCTGCCATATAAAGGTAGATTTTTCTACTCAGTTTCTGCATCTTGTCTTCATCGTATGCACCTTCCAATCGATACAGATAATAGCACAATGCCGCTACACGAAAAGCCGTTACACTACTACGCTTGCGAAAGACATCCAATGACTTATTGCCAGATAGAGCTGCCTCTTGACCTTTTTGTTTGATCCATTTGCACACGGTTTTGTCTAGCCATGTCATGTCCAAATTGACTACGGGTTGCAGATCGCCATTCTCATCGTAGGTAGCATCCATGAGATGTTGGAGCATATTGTCAATCCTCCTTTTTTGCTCAGGGCTATAAGGTATAAATATCGCACCCTCCTGCCCCAAATCATCCTCCAAGGGACACAACAAACAACGTGTCACATTACCGCCCTCGATAGCTTTCTTGTCGTAGTAGTCATCTACTGCAGATGGCGTAGCACAGAACATCGAACAGATATTGATATCCACGATAGCCGAATAGGAGTTCTCTGAAGCAAAGTCAATACCGAACTGTGAACCGAGGTCGTACGCTGTACGCATGATTGTTCTTAGGTTAGAATATCCCTGTTTGCCTGCATCCGTTACTTGGGCCAACTCTTCCGCAAACATCCAGAATGTAAGCGTGTCTTTTAGCACGCGTTGAAAAAGGTCCGCACGTCTTGTGAGAACGGTTTTGGATATGGTGGCTGGTACAACACGAATGGTTGTTTTGGGCTCTTCGTCCACTTTCTCATTCGCACGACGGCGTTTCTTTAGTTCGCGGTATTCTTGCTCTTCCCGGCGCATGACTTGATCTCTGAGCTTCAGGGTGTTGTCCATAATCAGCGACTCTATATCTGCTGCGAACGATTTACCCGATGACTGCGCCCCTTCGATTAGCACTTGCAGCAGCAAAGCAGACGGACGACTGTCGTAGTAATAATGCAGTCTGACTCTGCTGCATAGCGCACATAGGGGTGATAAACTAGCCACGAAGGCGGGTACTTTTCTACTGGTGGGAGCGTTAGTGACGATCTCCCTGATTATCACAGGTAATTCCTGGTCTTTGGGTAAAACTAATGTACTCATATTTTCCTAACTTTGCCTTTTACACTAATAGGTCTCTCTTCGCTGCCATCAAGTCTCTGTAAATACTTCCAGCTAAGCTCAGTACACTTGTCTTGTCATCCAGTTGCATAGGCTTAAAGTTTACATTCAAACTACCATCCTTCTTCTGGCTAATATTCAATGTCTTACCGCTCCATAGTCTTGGGTTGCGTTTGTTGCTCTTTCTGGCTGCCTCATAAAACAAAAAATGATCTTCGTCCAGCATACTCAACACACCTGTTCTTGACTCCTGTGGTTCAAAACATGTTTCCTCGGTCACCGCCTTAAGGTCAACACACAAATAAATCTGCTTTTTCATACTAGTTATTATTATATAGGTTATACATAGATTCCATAAAATCATCTGGACGAATAAAGGTCGAACCATCCACTATAGGATTAAAATCCAACACTTCCTTTGTGCTAACTTCACAACGAACATCGTATTGCTTCAAGCATAGATTCATCATTTCAACAGCTTTTTCACAATACTCTCGCCACATCTTTCTGCACAGCTCTTTGCCAATAGAAATCGTTACACTCATTCTGCATTCGCTCTCTTCATGAAATTCTTTTACAAACGACCAAAATCGTAGATGCTCACATGCAGACAGTAATGCCTGTCTTGAGGGACATACCATGGTGACATGCGCTAAACCTGTCACGCTCTTTTTCCTACAGATACAACAGTTCAATTTCATAACTTTATAATTTAAAATGATTACTAATTTCTTAAGTCGAAATTTATGATTCAAAATTTCGAACCATTTTCTACTACAAAGGTATTAAACACTATAGAACTTCAAAGCACATAATGAGTTCTCTAAAATAACTACTTGAGACCGTGCAACTTACATACATTTTTTTCTTATTTAGAGAACTCAGTTCTCTCCTCAGTTCTCTATTTGGTGGATTCTTTAGGAAAAGTTTGGGGATTTGAATATTTATATTTGCAAGACTCGAAAAAAAATAGTATCTTTGCACCCTCAAATGATTAAGCATGAGCAACAAGAAAAACAATATGCCCAAATGGGATGATTACTCCATCCGTTCTACTGCCTACTATCAAAAGCAAGGTGGTGTATATAGTCAGCTTCTCACTATTCTAATGAATATGAGAAGTACATTTCAGCACAGAGGTATTCGTCCTGCTTATGTTATTCTAAATTCTGCTTCGTACTTTTGCGATTGTTACAAGCAAACAGGAAATTTTGATAAAGAAAAATATGAATGTAAGCCCATTTTAGATAGATATGTAATTCTAATATTAATTCTATCAACATATCCGGATACAGATAAACAAATGGTGATTGACGAATATCAATTGCTTAATTCATTCGCGAAAAAATATCAGAAATATTTTGAGAAGTTATGGATTCAGGTTCTTAACAATAAAACAGTTGACAACTCGATAACTATTACATCTGAAGAAATCCAAGACAATTCACAAGCAGATGAGATACTAGCACTGAAAGCGAATCTACAAGATGCACAAAAGACAATAGAGGAACTACAAAAAACAATTCAGAACCTTAATAATACTACCGCAAATTCTATTGACAAATATTTTACCTTGGAGATACTCATAGACTATGTGCGTTCAAGGAGACATTACCATAATTCCCTGCAAATTATCAATATGATCAAAGATTTGTTAAGAGGGTGTAATGACAAAGCAATCTGGGACAAAGTAGATGCTATGGAGCAAGAAATGTTAGAGAAAGACCAACCGCATTCGATAATAAACAACAATAACATTACTGGCAGTAATGTAATAACTGGACTAGTAAATAATCCTAAATTCCCTATTGGAGTTGATCCTATGGAATTTATAGACTCAGCTATTAAGGAAAAATTAAATTCTCTATAAGTATGAACCCTAACAATGAAAGTCAACCAACTATTGTGAATCACAATGAGATGCACAATTGCAATGTTTTTAACGGAAATGTCTATAACGCGACATTCCCATTACCTGGTGCACAAGTAACCATCAATCAATACGCTACTGATTCTATAGGTGGTAAAACCAAACAAGATACACAGGGACCTATAGAACCTGCTGAAGAACGCACAAAGCGCAAAGAGGAGGCTATACGCAATATGTATCGTAAGCTTGAGAACCTCGAAGACGGTATGCTCGGTTACACGAACCATGGCGAGCGAATAAAGCACACACAATTGTCTATGCTCTTGCATAAATGTTTAGGTATGCACCCTATACCTGTTAAACAAGAGTATGCGCCTATCCAAGAAACCTTATGGACTATCTTAATAGATGCTCGTAATAGATGCTCAAAAGACCCCAAAGAACCCTACTTCCCACAAACATTTTTGAATATTGTAGGTTATCTACGTAAACAACAAATAATTATTAATGTTGAGCCAATTAAATTACTTAGAATCTTATACCCTAACTTAAGAGCAGATGTTGAGAAGAAGTTAGTTGTGCAATTAAATAGAGCGCTCTTAACATCAAGTAGTAACCCCATTATCGATGGACTTGAAGATATGTTTAACTTCTATATAAACCTTTTGAAAAATGGCGAAATCTAAGAAGAAAACAGAAGGTTCGTGGGGAGGACCTTGGACGGAACAAAAACTTGACTGCTTCGAAAGCTATGTCAAGGCGTACCTCACAATCATGAACAGTCGTCGAGATAAGTATAATTGGAAACTTATCTATTTCGATGGCTTTGCTGGTTGTGGAAGTAGAACGTTTACAGAATGCGATCAGGAAGATTCGAGCAAAGAATTATTAGAGATATTTGAATCGGAAAATTGTGCTGATACTCAAAAAGAGTTGAATGTATATGCAGGTGCTGCCGAACGCGTGGTACGATTGGAGCAAGATATGCGTGGGTTTGATTTTTACTATTTCGTAGATACGAACGAGAATAATCTAACCAAATTAAATCTCAAATTAGCGCAATATAATGTTCAAGGGAGGTTGGCTTATAGACACGACAATGCGAATAATCAAGCCAAGTTGCTGGCAAAAGCGATGGCTGATAATCCGAAATTGAAGACGTTGTGCTTTTTAGATCCTTTTGGTATGAATATCAATTGGGAGAGCATACAACAATTAGCGGGAAAATCGCTTGACCTTTGGATTCTTGTACCGATTGGAACAATTGTTAATAGATTAGTCAAAACAGATGGAACCTTAATGTATCCAGAAAGACTTGAAAGTTTCTTTGGATTACATAGAAATGAAATACAAAAACGAATGCAAGTAGTCGAAACAGAGCAAACATTGTTTGGTGAAGAAAGAAAAATTCATAAAGTGAATGATGCTATTTCTAAACTCGCAAATCTATATTGCGAACAGTTAGGCACACTTTTTGACTTTGTTACCAACGAACCACTTGTACTCTATAACTCCAATCATTTGCCTATTTTCCACTTCGTATGTGCATCCAACAACAAAACAGCCATACGAATTGCTAAACAGATAATAGATAAAAGACAAGCTTAATATGAGAACCACCAAAATAGAATGGACCGAAAGAACATGGAATCCTGTCACAGGATGCTCCAAGATTTCTGAGGGATGTGCACATTGCTATGCAGAAACCATGGCTCGCAGATTGTGTGCAATGGGACTGGCTAAGTATCGTAATGGTTTTAGAACAACTCTTCACCCAGAATCTCTTAGAGAACCCTTCTCTTGGATTACACCATCCACCATCTTCGTGTGTTCTATGTCCGATTTATTTCATGCAGATGTGCCATTTGAGTATGTGGATAGGGTAATGGATGTGATTAGGCGTACACCACAACATAGATACCAGTTGCTTACAAAAAGAGCGGAAAGGATGGCAGAATATTTTATGATGCGTGACGTGCCAGGAAATGCGTGGATAGGTGTGACTGTAGAGTGTCAATCGTCGATGCATAGAATAGAAGCTCTTAGAAATATCCAGCATGCCCCTGTAAGATTCTTAAGTTGTGAACCACTACTTGAAGATCTACCTAACCTCAATCTGCAAGATATCAATTGGGTGATTGTGGGTGGAGAGAGTGGCGTATCAGGAAGACCCATGAAACCTGAATGGGTAAAAAACATCCAACAACAAGCCAAGGAACAAAATACTGCATTCTTCTTCAAACAATGGGGTACATGGGGAGAAGACGGAGTCAAAAGGTCTAAAACAAAAAACGGAAAGCTCCTTGACGGCAAAGTAGTACAACAAATGCCAAAAATTAACAACTGATAATACACACTTGCGTCTCGCAAAATGTAAGGTGTAAAGTGTAAAGTCGATGCGATTTGTTTTATGCAAGTCGCATCTTTTGTTATGTATATAACCTATAGTCCCGAGAATGTAAAGAGCGATTTTTAATATCCATTTTCGCGCGTGCGTTTATTTCAATTTCTATTCACTTTACACTTTACGCTTTACACTCTATCCATGAGTTTAGATTGCATAACTGTAGATCATTTCGCTAGCGCTTCAATTAAAGTAATTTAAGCGGCTTTTCTGCATCCACTTAACTACATAAAATACTGATTATCATCCCACTACAAGGACTATCTTAGAAACTACGAGAAAATACCCCAACAAGTGCGAGAAAAAGCTTTGTTTTTACCCTCATTCGTTGTATATATATAGTGTAGGATGTGCATAACTACAGGGTAACTACTCGGTAAGTACTCGGCGCAGAGCGCTGTTTAGATGCGGCTATGCCGCAGTGTAAAGTGTATGGTGTAAAGTGTAAAGGCGATGGGAACAACCCTACACCATTCTACACAACACTAAACCACCCTACACAGCGCGAAGCGAAAGTCTAAAGGCGAGAGGCGAGGAGGATACTCGGCATGTATGCCGAGGGTGGGACATAACAGGGAGGACTCGAATAGTATTCGAGAAAAAGGAAGAAAAGAGAGCTCTTGAAATATAAACTATTAACAAACCATTAACTAACCATTAAAACACTAAAAAACTATGGCAAAGATTGTTCCTATGGACCTGGTAAAGTCCATGTCCGGCAAGATCTGCGAACACTCGGATATCTCGTTCGCAAAGAAAGGTGATACGCAGTACACCATGAAACGCTGTAACAAGCGTAGCTCCGCACCAAGTGTGGCAGAGTTGGCAAACCAAGCGAAGTTTAAAGCAGTAGCTGCATCCACCGCTGCTCGCGTCAAGGCGGCAGACCCAGCCGATATGGATGCTTTCAAGGCGCAAAAGAAGTACAAGAGCTTCCGCTCGTACATCTGGGCATTAGAGTGGGATGCTTACACCGCATAAGCTTCGGGGCGTTTTTCGCCCCGCATCTCTAGCCTCTAACCTTTAATCTTTAACCTCTAACCTAAAACCCAAAACACGATATGGCAAAAGTAGAATATGCATTCCCTGTGGACAAGGTCCACGGACGCATCAGTAAACAACACAAAGTAGGCTTTGCACATCGCAAGGCAAGTAAGCGCAACTACACCACCGTCTATGGTGTTCGCTCCACCCCTGTGAGCGCAACCGAAACGGCGGCACGCCTCAAGTTCGCCACCTGTGTGGCTAACACCCGAACCCGAATGAAAGACCCAGTGCAATTGGCTGTTGATCAAGCAGCATTCGCAGCACAGAAGAAGTACCCTACCCTGTACGGATACGTCTTCTCGCAAGAATGGGCATTGCTCTAAGAGTGGTGTAGGCGCGAAAGCGACAGGTTATAGGACGCGGCGGAGCCGCTATAGGACGGCGCGAGACGCCTATAGGACGCCCTGCGGGCTATGGGCTATAAGGCGAGGAGGCGATGAGGCGATAAGGCGATGAGGCGATAGGGCGAGGAAAACAACACTACACCATCCTACACAACGCTACACCACTCTACTCAGCGCGAAGCGCTACTACTCTACGCTACACTACCCTACACTAAACTCCCACGGATAGCACGGATAAGCATTAATTTGTAGCTCCTTGCCCTTCGGGCAGAAATCTTATTAAATCTTATTGCGCTAAAATCCACCCCTTACAAGGCACTCCGTGATAAATTACCACCATTCCTTCCGCTCGTTCCGTGCTCAGTCATTGAATCTTATAAATGTGACGGTACACATTTTAGAGTCGTTGCAGTTAAGATTCAGCGCACGAGTCCCAATTGGGGCCCCCACGAGCTTCGTGAGCGAGTGGGGAGAGGAGAAACGGCGGCAACCTCAACGAGCAGAGCGAGTTCTTTGTTGCAAGCCCGTTTCGACGAAGGAGCGGTGGTAATAGATTTCGGAGAACCATGAAGGAAGCGTGGCAAGAGCGTGGAAAATAAGATTAATAAGATTTCTTATCTCGGCAGAGCCTCGAACGATTTTTTCTCGAGCAGCTTGCTGCGAGTAGGAGCTAACACCTTTAGAACTTTTAGAACTTTTAAAACCCTTTAGAATGAAACTAACCGACCAACAAAAACAGCGCCTCGTGGGCGCTATCAAGTACCTGGCAGTGGCTATCGCCACCGCCATCGCGATGGCCATGGGACTGACCTCGTGCAATGTGACGCGCACGATCACCACCGAAAGCAAATCACTGACCCGCGGCGATACCGCCATCATCATCCAGTCGAAAACCATCGAGTCGTATAACGCGAAGAAGTATTAGCGCATGAGTGATGAACTATGAGGCGCCTTGCTAGCGGCTAGTGCTACTAGTTTTCCTAGCTAGGCGCCGCTAGTCCCTTGTTCTGTTTTGGTATATTAAAAATATTTTCCTTGCCACAATGCCTTCAGGAAGTCATGGATATATACCAATTCTATATCATCATCCGTACGACGAGTGAAGATATCCAACGATACCACCAACTTACGGGCTGGAGAATATTCATTGGCGAAAGAACGCAAATTTTTTAGATGCTTATTCTGTATTTCACGAGCAGATTTAATCTCAATGGCAATTTTAGCATCCCCGATAATCGCATCCACCTCCACTCCTGTATATGTCCTCCAATAACTCAATTGATTTTCGTTTTGCGTATAACTGATGTATGCTACCAATTCTTGTATTACAAAATGCTCAAATGCATGCCCATATTCTGGGGTACCTTCTTCGATATGCTTACGTTTCAACATGTGATTGGTTAAGCCCACATCAAACAGATAAAACCTTGGTGCCTGCACCAAACGACGCTTTTTCGTGCGTGTATATGCAGGTACAAAATAACCTAATAGTGTATCTTCTAGAATAGAGAAATACTCCTTTACCGTATTGGCACTTACCCCACAATCCGAAGCAATGTTATTGTAATTTACCATTTCACCATTAGTCATTGCGGCAATTGTCAGAAACTGGTTGAATGATTTCATATTACGTACTAGCGCTTCTGCTTTAATCTCTTCGCGAAGATATACATCTAAATACGCAGACATTAGCATTGATGGGGCACTAGCATCATAATGGGCAGGTAGTAGTCCGTGATTAAGTGCACGATCAAGATTAAAGTCAGGTATTTCTGCACTTACCAATGGGTACAAATAATATGGAATAGCACGCCCACCCAGCGTATTATAACCTTTGCGACGTAACTTGCGCGCACTACTGCCGCACAACACAAAGCGTAACTGTTTATCAAAAATCAGACGATGTACCTCATTGAGCAATTCTGGTACTTGCTGAATTTCATCGATAATAACTAACGCATTATCCGGCTCATGCTTGAGTACTTCGTACAACAGTGCAGGTCGCTGCTCGAAACGATTCTTCACATCGGAATTAAGCAAGTCGAATGATATCGCATCTGGGAAAAGCGACTTCAGCAATGTAGACTTACCCGTTTGTCGAGCACCAAACAGAAAGATACTATTCGATTTCGTTGCTTCTAATAATTGACGTCTTAGATACATATGTTACACTATTTTTACTTTGCATTTCTTGCAATATTTTGCGACATTTCATTGAAAATGCGCAGTACAATTGCAAATATTCATTCATTTTCCGCCGCAAAATTAGTGATTTATTTTGATATACACAAAAAAAATCACAAAAAACTGACGAATAGTTTCAATTTTCTCATGCCGAACGCGAGCGTCCACTAAACTGTAGGCACTCCGTGCCGTCCACTAAACTGGCACTTCGTGCCCATTAAACCAATATTCTAGCACAAAAAAAAGGCGGTCACCCGCCTTTAATCTTTGAACCTCTAGTCCCTTCCCTTCAGGAGGGGATTTAGGGGAGGCTTACGCCATCCGGCCCCAGCCAATCATTCCATAGAAATTGAAGAGCATGTAGCTATCATTAACTGCCAATAACCGATATACGGCATAAAATATGGTTGCATGATTCCTAGGGTCATAGTACTCTATACTTTATCTAATTACTTTATTATCACTCCAATTATTCAACATTGGTTGCGCTGAATATTGCTTATCTTGGTTGTGGTATGTCACTTCGAAGTGGTGGATGGATGCGTGGGCTTATTACTTTTTTTTATTTCGAATTGTTCTTATTTTATTTCTCTATCAAGTAATAATGAGTGGTGTGTGGGGTATAAGTACGCTTTAATTAAATATCAGCGCTCCATAGGCAAACGACTATATACAAATTCATGTGAAATTTTATCTTTCTTTTCTCAATGCATTTAATCTCATTATCACATTCATTCCATATTTTGTCAAACGCCAAATTCCCACATATGCTTTCTTTGTTTTAGATTGACTTCCCTCTTCAATATATCCTAGAGCTAATAATTGCACCTTTATTGTCTGGAAAGAAAGGTCAGATATATTCACGAACTTTATTCCTTTGACATGACTTATGTAATCATCTATAACTTTTTTCATCTGGAATTCCGTACAATCCTGCATTAGAATAGGTAATAGTGCACTACAAATCTTATTCCATGTCAGGGATATCCTTATAACCTTTGAGTTCATACCTGCCATATAGTCTATAGTAAACTCATCCTCTCCTTGACATAAATCCGCTATACCTTCCGGCCCTTGTTCTTCGTATTTTTTGATTCGTGCCTTTAGAGTTTCTATTTCTTCCCGCAATCGTAACAATTCTTTGTTCTGTTCATTGGAGGATTTTTCATCGGCTCGCATCCAACCAATTCGCTTATGAGTTTTAAATAATTGGTTTAGACTTAATACAACCTGACCAGATAGATTCGTAGAAGAGTTCCAATATTTTACCATATGTTTTTTTACCTCTTCCTTGAAACTATTCAATTCATCTACGTGCTCTTTTTCTACATCTTTGCTTGGAAGATTTTCTGGATTATTATATAAAAAAGCAATAGTTGGAACACCTATGCTATGTGCATATTCATATTCTAGTTGTGTGTAACTCTTTCCTGATTTTGGTTCAACGGATCCATAACGACCTGCTATTATCAGAACATAATAATCACATTCATCAATAAGACTTTTGATTACATCCCATTGAGATTGATCTGAAGCATTAAAATATTCCATTCCAACAGGGAAACAATCCATCTGAAGTAGTGCATTCACCACTTCTTGACGTTCTTCCTTTAAATCCTCATATGTTGAACTTACAAATACAGAATATTTTTTATTCATATCAATATTTATTTTTCAGTTTTTCTATACAACCTTTTAATTTTATGTGTTTTATATTCATTTGTATCCATTAAACATTCTATTGGCTCATGATAAAAATTTGTTATATCAAAATAGATGTCTTTGTTCATTTTTTCACTTGAAATAGGAAAGACATCAAATATCTTATTTCCCTGCTCTGTTTGAATATAATCGATGTATTGCATCGGATATTCAAAGTTCGGGTAATACCGTTTCAGCCACACATGTTCGGTCTGTACACCTAAATCGTGAGATACTGTGTCAATTTTAATCACATCTAATTGCTCACTCTTTAGAATTCGTGTCATTATCACTTTTTCACCTTTGCTTTTATAGATGTATACATCATGCTTGCATCTCCAGCTATCTATCATATCTTTTACCCAACTAGATAGCATTTTTATCCCTTCTTTAATTTGTGGTATAACTATCAATCCTCCGCAAATCAAAGCGACAATTGCAAAATACCAATTGTTTAAGAAAAAGTTTACAATGATGTCATATTTTGTTTCCATATTGTTTCCCCTTTGTCATTTTACCATTTTCTGATCGCTCATGGATAGTATATCAAATTCAACTTTAGATAGGAAAGGAGAGGTATCATATAATATTTTGTTATATTTGACCTTGTTATATGTGACCTTGTTATATGTGATTTAGTTCTATTTTTATTTGCCTCATTACTTTATCTATTTCTGGGAATAATGTCGCCTCATTTATACCTAACATTTGAAGTTCATTCAGTATAGCTTCTTTACCTTTAGCTAAAATTCGAATTTTTATAGGCTCGTCAGTTAATTTTGCAGGTTTATCCTTAGATGTGCCCATTCCAAATATAAAAAATGCCCCTTGTTGACAAATAATTCTATCGTTATTTAATTTGGGCATGACACAAAAGACTTTTTTAGTTGCTTCAGCTTTTAAATATTTTCCTCTAAAATTTGGTTTATCTTGCTGAATATCATAAACTAAATAATCTTTATCTTTTGTAAATATAAAGTTAGAAGAAAGTTTCGCTAGATTGGATAAAATACAAACAGAATCACTATCATAGTACTTTATCTGCTCTTTCATCATAGGATAAATTAATAATTCGCCATCTTCATTTTTATATTCTTTGCAAGCAAAATATAAGGCAACCAGTGGATTAGTTGTTATATCAAGCAAACGAGTTGGTAATTCATAATGCTGCATCTTCACTAGTTGATCAAAAGTACTCATACTTTCCGTAAAATCAACAGGTTTTTTTCTTATTGCTTCATAAAACATCCTACTTTCGTATTTTATATTTCCATCCCTAAATACACTCGGAACAGGTTTAAATGTTTTTTTAGAATGCCCACGGAAGAAATATTGCAATTCTGAATTGCCATCACTGCATACTTTTTTTAAAACATCATAAAACTCTGGGAATGATTTGATTGTTTTTTCTACTATTTCATTTCTTTCTAAAGGAACTAAATGTGACCATAAAATGATATTCATTTGTTCCTTTTCATTCAAATATACAAGATATACATCGGCTTTTGAGACATTTCTATACCTAAGAAGAATTTTCTTTATAAAATTAAAATTTGTCTTTACAGCTCGCTGTGTTTTAATTTCATAAACTCTTAGTATTTTGTCATTACAATCTAATTCCACTAAGTCAAATTCATACAAAACACCTTCATATTTCTGTCTATAATGAGATAGAAGTTTATGACCATTATTTAATTTTGACGAAAGTTCTTCTATTAGTAAATCTAGAACTTTTTCCTCATATTTTATATAGAATGGTAATGAATCCATTATGATATTTTTAATTGTTAATTATCTTTTAAAATCAATGTATACAAACGAATATAATTTTCAAATTTATTCTTGTTAGTAAAACTCACCAAGAAGAGATAAGTTGAATAGAAATAAGATGTCATTATATTTTCTATGAAATAATATAGATACATCTATTATTTCACCATTTATGTTATTATATTCATCCATGTTATCTCCCCCAATTAAGGTATTATCTATTCGAGTTGTTTGATACTATAACGTACAAATGAATTACTATCCGCACATATTCTCTTGGATATTTAATAATCAATAACCAATACACTCTCTCTGAGTTTACCTATTGTACCACTCTGTTGTGGACTCGTTTTTAAATCTCTAGCTTTTCTTATCTCACGCACTGTAAATCCACAGGTTTCTGCAATATCTGCTATAATATAATCTACTGGAATTTCTATTCCATAATATGCGGAATTAGCGACATTAAAATAAATAACACCTCCTTTACGCATTTTTTTTGAAAATTCTGAAAAGAGAAATTGCATATCTTCAAAATACGCGCAAATCATATTTATAATATCATTATTCCAACTTCTTAAAGTATTTTTAGCCATTTCTGAGAGACATTGTATTAATCTGTCATTTTTAATTGGGGTAATATAATCATACGATATTTGAACGTGAGAACGTAATGTACTTTCACGTAATTTATGAAGTTCTTCGTGAGAGTTTATAAGCTGAAGTACTTTTAGTTCCAACATGTATATATCTGTATAGTCTCTCGAATTCAGATATGGAGGTGAGGTTATTATAAGATCAACGACTCCATCTGGAACTCGATTAATGTTTTGTCGGACATCACCTAAATAGCACGTAGAAAAATTATGTATTAACGAATTCTTTCTTGAAATGATTCTTATATCTTCTGCAAAAACAGAATTTAGTTTGTCTAAAAAAAGGTTATGTACATCCTTTCTAGTTAATACCCTATTTTCCCAACCCTTTTTATAAGATAAGCATTTCCCATTACGGAAAAGATTACTTGATTGCACAATAATAGATGCCAATGCTATTGTAAATAAATTCTTATACTCTTCCTTATCTACTATAGTTCTAATTACATGTCTTATATCCAAGATACCATCCATGGCAGCATCATGGAAATTCCATTTAGTATTCTTCTCCGTTTTTACGACTGTTTTTCCAAAAGGTACTGCCTCTACTTTGCGAATATTTCTATTCGTATGTGATATTTTTTTAGTAATCTCTTCTAGATAACACTCAAATATTTTAACATCATATTTGCCTAATTTTACAGTTGAAAGTAGATGCATAAATGGACTAACCTCAAAAGAGTAACATTTTATGTTATGATTTTGCAGTTCAACAGGAGTTGTACCACTTCCACAAAACGGCTCTAACGCACATGACGGGACAAAAGTTAATTCATTTAGTATCCCCTCTATAAATTCTTTTGAATATCCTTCCACAAAAGGATACCATCGATGTACAAAAACATTTTTGTTTTTGTCAAATTGCATCACCGAATGATATTTTTTAGTACAATCTATAAAATTATATTTTTTCATCTATTATCTAGGATTAATATTTACCACTCGAAAATCATTTAACTTTTTAAATCTATGAATATACTCTCTTAAATCATCTGGTATTTCTTTCATATTAAGATTTGTTCCAGTGTCTGGCATATTGGTTTTACGAGCATCAAATACAATTAGATAACCTTGTTTTATATTTTCTTTTTCGATTGAAAGTTGTCTAATATATTTAAGTACCTGTATAATTGCATCTGGAACTATTCGTGGTCTAGCATTATATGTAGTTCCTATATCATCTCCATTAGCATGAATACTATTACCGACCCATTTTATTTCTAAAAAGTATAAATCTCGCCCTGTTTCATCAAATAATTCAATATCTAATCTGTCAAGGTCTTCCAACATTAGTTCGCGATGGACCACAACTTTCATATGCTTCTTGATATAATTACGAATATCTTCTCTCAAGCATTCTTCTGGTCTATTACGGAGTAAATGTTTATTCTCTTGAATAAAATTTTTATCTGAACTCTCTATTCCCTTCAAAGTTTTAAGAGCTAACAATTGAGATTTGGGGACAAAAAATTTGACGTATGTATCCTGGTGGGTTAAAACATTACGATAATCTTCTAATACTTCTTCTAGTTTATCAATCGTTTTTAATTTCTCATAAGCTTTCCTTGAACTATTGCTGTAAAAAATGCCATCTCCATACTCATTACCATCTATAAAATAGTTTATTGTACTATCTGGATCTATAAGGAAGCATACAAGATTACTACCTTTTGATACAGATGTAAAAAAACGACGTGCTTCATTATTATCTTCGGGAAAAGGATCATTATTAGCATTTACTATTTGAAGTTCAGAATCAACCACAATAGTTCGATTGGTAATGAATGTAGAGGTTTGAAAGAGTTGTTCAATAAGTATATTTGCATTTTCCGCCAGATGCTTTAAATTTTCTTTTGCAATAATCACTAATCTATAGTCAGTCTCTTCATACTTCATTCGACCTATACTCAATAAAGCTTTCATTCTTTGAAATTGAGCAGTTTCCTGAATTCCATCACTCGTTCTCTGCTGAATATCTATTTGCTTCATGCGAAGCAAATTCTTAAATTCATCATTATTTGTAAAATTCATAATCAATTACCCTCTTATAATTCGACTGAAGATATAATCAAAATACAAACTAATATACTCCTCTTTACTTATAGAAGAAGTATCTGATAATGTTTCCTCAAAGGCTTGTTTGAAATCATTCAAGACCAACAAGGTGTCATTTTCAGATGTCACTTGAATTTCATGTGGTTGATTTGATTTAACAGCAACATCATACAATGGGTCATTTACTATAAAACTAAATATTTTACTTTCGCCATATTTACTTAAAATTAGCAAAATAGTGTCAATCCATTTTATCTTTTCCACATCCATTTCATCAACTCCATCATCGGAAATATTTTTTATATCTCCATACATATCACCATCTAATCTTCTACTAGTTAAAAGAAAAACCACACTCCTATGAATAAGTTCAGAATAGGGACCATATGTTGTAACATTGAAATGGTAATGACTAAATAAATTTTCATTTATACAATCAATAAATGAATACAACACCTTCAACAAATATACACAACGTTGTAACGTATTAACATTTATGCTCTCCCAACCCATTTTACGAGCATGCGCAATAATTGTCATTATATCAATATGGCTATTGATTAATTCTTTTTTTTCATTCATAATTTATACGTGTTTTAATGTTATTATATATATTTATCAGTTGATTGTTTGTGCCCTGAATAACAGATTTCTTAGCTATATCTAATAATCCTACCATTGAAAACCTTATACTATCATTTTCAATCAAATGACTAATAAAAGAACTATTATTGAGATTTGATGTAATAATTATTGAATTAGGATTTTTAAGAAATCTTAAAAAGACATTCGCAGCATTCTTTTCATAAGAAATATCCAGACTGCTATCAGGTGTTTCAACAATATAAAACGATGGAGTTTGATAAAAAAAAGTTAGGATACTCATACGGAACGAATGGTCTATAAAGAATCTCTGAGACTCAGATAATGACTCCTCATGTCGGCGTGGTTTCCCATCTATTATTGGATAGAATCGCTTTACTGCAGTATCATATTTTGTATATGTTAAAGAACAATTAACCCCTAAAAAGCTTTCTGCATAACTCGCAAATATAGAAGAAAACCGCGTAACATTTTTTAGAATTTCACTTTCTATTTGTTTCGTTAATCTTTGTTCTATTTTTGAATACTCTAAACTTTTTTGCTGATATTCCTCCTTTTCTTTAGAATATTTTTCATACTCGTCATACAATGCTTGTAATTTTGCAGGCTGATCATTTATAGAATTTTGATACTCGAATTCTCTAATTCTTTGCTGAATTGTTCTACGTCTCAAATCTGTATTTCCATACTCGCGATCAAAAGATTCTAATTCAGTTTCCAATATTTTAACTTTCCTCTGCTTATTTGCAATACTTTGGTATAATCCTTTATGTATAGCAGATATTTCTTTGTATTTCTCGCTAAGTTCCCTATCATCAGATTGTTCTATTGTATTATTACAAACAAAGCAATGAGTTTCATTATCCTCCACCCGTCTTACAAGCTCCTCGTCAATCTGATTACACATTGGACACATGTGATTCAATTGTATATTTTTTAGGAAGACATCATACTGAGGATGTAATTGTTCCCACAATTTTGTGTTTAGAGCTTTTTCAACTAAAGTTTTCTCTTTATCAATTTCCGATGCATTAAAACTCATCGTATTGATCTCACCCTGTAATTGAGATATTTCGGAATAAATAGAATTTCGTGATGCTTGGATATTATCTAATTTATATTTTAAATCATTTAATTCATTCTTTAGTTTAATAATATCCTTAGAACGATTAGAGATAGCACTATTTTTATTATTTATTTGTATTTTTTCTAACAACTTAGTTATAACTCTCATATCTTCTGACTTATGCCTAGCTAAACTATCAAAATATCGGGCTTGTCGTTGAGCTTCTTGTCGTTGAATATCAAGTTCTGGCTCATTGAAATATTTATTAAACAGTTCATTTTGAACATCATATCTCCCATCTATACCATCGTTCCATAGAACCGTCTTATGGTCTTCTCCAAAAAATAATATTTCATTAACAAAGAAAATTAAATCATCAAAAGAAAGATTTGAATATTTAACTACTGCATCTTCATAATGTTTCAATAAATATTCGGACTGCATCGTATTAGACAACTTCTCATATTTTTCCTCTGAAATAATTAATCCTGATAGCAGACAATTGTTAACTTGTACAGATAGCAGATTACCACTATCAAGACTTCTTCTAACCAAAAAGTCTGCATTATTAAACTTAAATCTAAGGGATACTATAGATTCACCATCAACCAACACGCTATCATCCTTTCGTGCATTGAAGTAATCCCAAGGATATAATAATCTCTTAACAATTGCTTTTTCTCGATAGGTTCGTGTATAATCTTTTTGTTTCTTATATAAACCAATTAATCCAAACTTGATTATATTTACAAAAGTGGTTTTCCCCATACCATTACCTCCTAAAACCAAATTGACACCCTTAACAAAATCAAAAGTGTAATCTAATCCATTTGGATACAATGTATAGTTCTTAATATTTATGCTCAGCAATTCTGGCAAAAAGATTTGTCTACCCATAAATTATCATATAATTCTTTATTAAAACGCCGCAAAGATACTAAAAAAAAGCGATATATACAAATATATCGCAAATTTTATTCTCTTTTCATCAATTTCCTTTTAATTTTCCCGCCTACAAAATTACTACATTTCCTCTGACTTTCCAAATCCTTCTACAACTTTTTCCATTAAACCATGTTTTTTTTGTATTAAACCAACCTTCACTCCACAAAAAAGGCGATCACCCGCCTCAATCATTTGATAAATCATCGGTACTAATGATGCGTAGAGAGGATTTGTTTTGGATTTGTTCTATAACAGATCGCTTAATATTTGCTAATTCACACATGTATGGATTTACTATCATATAATCACCTTTATTTTCATTTGCATTCATAATTAAACATGTCGTACAATACTTTCGATTCTGACAAATACTACATTCCACGAAATCTTGATACTTTAACTCTCGTAAATGTTTCGTTAATGGAGATTCTTCCCATATATATTTGAGAGTAGAGAGCATGATATTTCCCAATATCATGGTCTGCCATCCTTCACAAGGATATACATCTCCATTATTAGAAATACATAAAGAAGATTTACAAACAGAACATACAGAATCTGTATTATCTACTTTTTTTTCATCTATTGATTGGACTATTTCTTTCAACTTATTTTCATTCCTGCAGTCTTTATCTAGTATTTCAAATACATCACATATACTTATCCTACATTCAAGATTCTCTTCAGACTTATCGTAACATCCGAATAAAGAATAATCCGCAGATGCTTCAATATTTAGAGATTGGGCGAAATCAAGGACTTCATGATAACAATGACGGTTCTGCTTCATAATCGGACAATTTATTTGCATCGGAATATTACACTCATGTAACTTCCTTATTGCATTTAAAGTCTTCTTATAACTCCCTTTTTTGCGCGTTATTGAATCATGAATACTCTCATTCATCGCGTATAAAGAAGTTTGTACACTAATTAATGGATTGGATCTTATTATCTCCAACAATTCATCTGACAAACATGTTAAGTTGGATAGTATGTTTACGGAAAAATTTGCATCATGGCATTTTAATAAGAAGGATTTTAAATACGGATTCAACATTGGTTCTCCACCACTAAGTGTAATATTTAATACCCTCATACTTACGCATTGCTCAAGTACCCTATCAAATATTTCTTCAGATATCATACTACATTTATTCTTTGATGGAATATAGCAATGCACACAATTCTCATTACAACGACTAGAAATATCAATATGAACACGAGATAAATTATATCCATTGGAAAAATCATCAAAATTGGCGCAAAATCCTAACTGCAAATCAAGTATAAATGGTTTGGTATTCTCGTATGAGAAATAACTTGATAATTGGAAATTATCTCTCTTTTCAGTATCACAAACAATAAACCCCTTTTTTGACAACTCATTGTAAAACGCCACTGCATCTTCTCGAAGCAATTCATAATCAACACCTTCGAAGACTTTCTGTAATCTAAATGCGATCTCATCTACATCTTGGTACTCTTCTTTTAGAAAAGAATAAAAAATACTACCCTCATGCGATAACACTAAATCCCCTACCTTTGTACAACTTCTAGTAGCAGTATCATACCCAAAATTACGATTATCCGTTAAATATCCAGCTGTTGGATAGGCACGGTATATTATATATGGAAGCTTTCGTACAAACATAATTAACTTAACATAGATGCGGTAGCATAAAACTACCGCATCACACAAATAGAACAAATTAATGTGTTCCTGAAGGTTTACTTGTGCAAGAAGGTCTTCCACATGGTCCCTTGCGGCAGTCCGCCATTTGTATTGCGCTGTGCGCAACGATTATTGGTTTACTATATTCCATTTTTATAGAATTAAGATTAAAGCTGCTCTGTTATTTCTCACTTGGCTAAGCAGCCTTTGAGGGCACAAGCGAGTTCTTCATGAATCATCGTATATTTCTACAAATTAAAGTATTAAATTATTATCCTTTAACCAATTTATAAAATTCCCAATAGTTTCCATATTAGGTATTTCCTTAATTTTATCTAAGACTTGAGGAGTCCATTTCTCGGACATTTCTGAAGCTGCTATTTTTGCCACTTTTTTACAGATCCAAACAAGAACTTTTTTACTACGTACAGAAGCATCATCTTGGGGTTTTATATCCAAATCTTCTTCATATTGAATTTCACTCATTGCAGGGAAAAGACGTTCACGATCTGCTTCCGACAAGAAGACGTCAAATAAAGTCGCATATGCATTAATAGACATCTTTACGATTCCTTTATTAAATGAGCCATCTGTAATAAATTTTAATTCACGAAGTTTCTGCTTAAGATGGTCTATTAATAACGGATCATCAATTTCAATAGCAATCATATTATCTAATGTCGCTAAGAAAATTGGATTCTTCAATATCTCAAACAATGCCATATCTAAAGTACCGTGAGAATTTCTTCTAAGCGACGATTCGTATATTAAGTTTCTAGCCTTTGAACTTGTTATATGCAATAAAGATACTACATCATATATTTGTGGATTTTCTTTAATGATACCTAAATCTTGCATTAACATAAAAACAGATATATCAACATCACGCTTTGACATACTGCCAAAAGAGGGTTTACAATATGCATTCAAAAATTCTATAAGCAAATTTTGTTGCACATCAATTGTTTGGGTAATATTTGCTAATTCTATCATCTTTTTTTTATTTAAAACACTTCTACTATCCCCCCCAAAAAAAAACTATCTCAAAATTCTCTTTATTTCCCTGCGCATATCTTCATTTATCGCTTGATACATCAGCGACTCATACTCTCGGAGAAGTTGCCTGCGAAATGTTTCGCAGCAACACCTAATCAGTAATTGATTACTACCAATTGTAATTTGCGGAGGAGCATGATGCTCGGGACACACCCTTTGTATCAATTGATCTTGAATACGTTGAAGATTCATATTGATTAACAACAACCCCTCCCTCGCATCAATATCCTTATATAATATAACACGCGAGGGAGAGGAAAAAATCGATTACATTATTCTACTATAAAATCACCAGCATAAGTAGTACCTCCTACGGTCACATATGCTGTATATGCACCTGATTCTGGTATGGTTATAGAAGTCTGTCCTGTGAACACTTCTTCTGCCACGATCTCATCATCAATAGGATTTACAATCACTACACTACCTATACCACCACCGATAGCGATATGTAACTCATCCATGTCAATACCACCAGTCACCTCTTGAGTAGGATCAGGACTACCACCTACATCACCATTATCGGGATCATCACAGGGCATTACGCCATAGATGTCCACAAATACGATTGGAGTACCTGCGAACGAAATCGCATACGCGCTACACATGCCTATCAGGCACATAGCAATAGAAAAGATTGTCTTTTTCATGTTGTAAATGATTTAAAATTGTTGTGTTTTATCAGCCGCAAAGGTACAACTATTTTCCCATATACCAAAGATTAGTATATGGAAAAACGAAGTACATAACCCACTGATTACCAATAAATGCAATGGATTACAAGTAAAATAAATAAAAAACGCAAATCACTTACGCTAAGATACCAAGCAAAGATGCGCGTAATTCGGTAGAAGAAGTATTTAGTTGCTTTGCGATTTTACTTTTGGCTTTGCTGATGGTATTCGGTTGCACAAACAAGATCTCAGCCATTTGTTTGTTCGAATACTCTAATAATACCATCAAACATATCTTCATCTCCTGCTCACTAAGATGATAGGCATCTTCCAACTTATAGAACATATTATCAAAATAACTATTAGCAAATTCGCGCAACTTCTTATAATCTTGCCATACCTTATTGGACGTGAAATAGATGGAATGATCATATATTCTTCGTACTAACAAATCGCACCTATCCTGTTTTTCTTTAGCGTGCTTCTGCAACATACGACAATGACGCTTGTAAGTAAACCAAATACCACAGCCTAATAATCCTACGCAAGAAGCTATTATTAATACAATGATGTATGTATAACTTGTTTCATCTAAATATGTTCGTAATTTTACGGTTGCTTGCGCGTGCAATTCGGCACTATGCCGCAGAATACGATCCTCATCTTCACGAGCATTAGAGCACTTTGACAATTGATTAACGTCATTATGTAACCCTGCAGATTGAATTAATATAAAATATGCATTAGACCTATATGCTGGATTTTTCGAATGTGCTATAATATATTCAGCATAAGAAATTGCAGCATTTGGATTTTTTAGTTTATTATAACATCTAATTATTAACACGTTATTGAAGCATCTTGCTTCCATTGGTCTTGGATAATCCTTAATACATAACAAATAAACTAACGCCGAATCATACATTTCTTGATTATATAATGCCAACGCTTTCACATCTACCATCCTTGCATAATATGCACTATCTATTTCAAACGTTTCTGCAATTATTAAGAGACTATCTGCCTTATGATATTTATGCAACAATATTTGACATTCTGCAACATTCAATAGATTATGTGCATAATACCAATCATTTCCAGCCTCTTTGAATGCACGACTTGAACGTTCATAAAATTCTAATGCCTCTTCAAAACAGCTATCTTGTTTGCAGAGATAGCCCATGCAGGAATTAACGCGTCCCTTGTAAAGTGGATCTTTGGGATTCAGACGATCACAAAGAATATAGTAATCCGCAGCAGTAGAAAAGTCATTGAGGTAGTAGAAATTTCTACCCATGAAATAGTACGCCTTCGCTAAATCTTGCTTTGCAAAAACATATCCCAATGGTCCATCCAAAGTGTTGATTGCAAAATTCAGTGCCGCCGTATCTCGCAATATTGTCCTTTTGTGCACCAGCAAACTATCTGCTTCTGCCACTACCGTCTTCGCTTCACGCCACGACTGACAGGAAGTTAAACATCCTATCAATAATATTGCTATAAATATACAAGTAATATGTCTCAATGATATTAGCATTTCTTTTCGCATACAAAATTACTACATTTTCCCCATTCCTGCAACTTTTTTCGCAGAAAAAGTTATCAACAGTTCTAAAGAGTTCGTAAAAACGGAAACACAAGCAACTCATAATAAGCCACTTACGTTTTTTAAAAGCCAAAAGTTTTTCGTTTTTGAAAAGTTATCAACAATCTCACCTTATTATATTAAGGTATAACAACCCCACCGTTCGTATGAAACGGTGGGGTTTGCTTTCTTTGTAAGCTCAAGTCCTTCCCTTTAGGGGAGGATTTAGGAGAGGCTTTTTTACCTTCCCCCCATCATCATTTCGACAATCTCAAAATGAAAGATATGTTTACAGCGTGAAGACATAGATTATTTTTCATAGGAGTTGAAGAGCATGAAACTATTATGGGCTCACTAGACACCACCATAGATCTCCTGAAGCATAATATATCCAGTATGTAAGTCGAAGTGAGCAGGATCAGAGAAATTGTTATAATCCATATTCAATTCGTTTGGTGCTGAATAATCGTGTACCCTATCCTCTCCGAAGATTTCTTGTAAAATACATAAATCTGCAGAATTTATATATTGCGATGTGTAGCAATATGCAGGCGTAATGAGAATGTGATAATCCGTTTGATTCTGGTCGAAAATCAATTTTATATCTCGTAACTGTGATACAAATGCATCCGTGATCATTGGCTGAGCCATCTGAATATCTTGCTCCGATTTATTGGCTATCTCAGCAAAAAAAGTCTTTCGTGTCATATTGCTACATTGCCTTAAACTATCTTGTGCTGGTAATATAGCATAATCTCCCCTATTTTTTACATCATAGTCATTGGTAATCGTGTCTGACGTGAATGGACATTTCTCATGCTTGAGTGTTCTCTCTATAGAGTTTACCCACAAAGATGGACTTTGAATGAAATTATAAAATTGGATTCCATTGTACACCCATCGTGGTTGACCCGTAAACAGATAGTGCTTGATGGATAGTGATTCAGAAGGCAATTGTTTCTTTGCAAATGTACCTGGTATATCTATCAAAACTAACGCATGACGCATTGGGATTTTATTCTCTTGGATATACTGCATCTTCATCTGAATACCCATTAGAGTTTCAGACCAAGCCTGGAAGAGATATGGCTGCGCACCCTCGGGTAAATACATTTTCCATGTATAGGTATTAATACCACCACCGCGAGAACTAGCAAATACAAAAGAGTTATACGAATAATTATCCTTGTTTCTCAAAAACAACTCTGTTGACAGATATTCACGATTGGTAGCATCCACATTATTGATATCAAAACCACGCAGGTTACAAAACGGATCTGTCCAAACATATACAGCCATAAGAAGCAGTATCGGCAAACCTAATGTCAAAAATATAACTAGCAAAAACTTCTTCATAGCGCATCAGAATTGGAAATAAATAAACGATTGAGCATTAGCTCCATACTCTAGCACGATTAGGATCAATGCATAATAGCAAATATATCGCAATATCGGATGCAGTGTAGCAATATCCAATGCATGACTCTTAGCACGATTAAACCATTCTACCACTAGTAATATTCCGATAGCTAAGCAAGTTTTCTTCAACCCAACAATTACCATTGGCATTGTGAACAGACTAGATTGACTAATGTTTGTGACATATATCCACACATCACCCACCTCCTGAACCCGAAAAATAATCCATCCCAATACCGCCAAAGCAAAAGTCAATAGCATCTGCCCAGCTTCTTTTATCGAGGGCAACCATTTGGTTTTGATGGTACCATTGGGCAAAGTGACTGTCGCAACCGTGTCACGATAACGGCGGTTTTTATTCATCAAGAGCAAAGGCACAAACAGCAAAGCGTGGTATGCTCCCCACAAAACAAATGTCCAGTTCGCTCCGTGCCAGAAACCCGAGAGCAGGAAGATAATAAAGGTATTGCGGACGGCGATACACTTAGTGTATGCAGAAGGCGAAAGGCGAGAGGCTAAAGGCGAAAGGCGGGAAGTATCTGGGCGTGAGCCACCAAGTGGGATGTACACATAATCCCTAAACCACGTCGTCAATGATATATGCCATCTGCGCCAGAACTCCGCAATATCACGAGAGAAGTATGGCACATTGAAGTTGCGCATCAGTTTGATACCAAACAACTTTGCCGTACCTATCGCTATATCCGAATAACCCGAGAAATCACCGTAGATTTGGAAAGTAAACAACACCGCTGCCAACACCAATGTACTACCCGATTGGCTACTGATATCGGAAAAGACCGTATCTACATAAGTAGCGCAGTTGTCTGCTACGACGATTTTCTTGAAGAGTCCCCACAAGATTTGTCGCATGCCATCTACGGCGGTGGCATAGTCAAAGGTGCGTTTCTTTTGGAATTGAGGTAGTAGATTGGTTGCCCGCTCAATAGGACCAGCGACTAACTGCGGGAAGAAACTAAGGAAAGCGGTAAAAGCGACAAGATCATGAGTAGGTTCTAATTGCTTGCGATAGACATCGATGGAGTATGAGAGGGCTTGGAAAGTATAGAAACTAATACCCACAGGGAGAATCAAATGCAATAGCAAGAAATCTGATTCAATACCAAATAACTCAGCAAACTCTCTAGCAAAGAAGTCGTAGTATTTATATACACCTAAAATGCCGAGATTGAGCAATATATTTGCCCACAGCCATAGTTTAGGGTTAAATAGCCATTTTAACCGCGAACATTTACCCCCCCCTCGGACAGATTACGTTCGCACCAAGAAATCATCAATCCACTAGCAAAACTGCACAATGTAGTGATAGCAATCAGTATCAAGAATCGCCAATCCCACCAGCCGTAGAAGATATAGCTAGCGACTACTACGAAGAGGTTCTGCCACAGCAGTTGGCGTTTGCACTTGCTCATGGCGTAGTCAAACACGAACCAATAGAGCAGGAAGACTATTGGGAGGAAAATGAGATATTCAAAGGAGTTGAAGAGCATAATGTCGTTAGACCTACTTCACAATTCCTCTTTCCAAATACTCTGCCAAGTTTACGCGGGCTTGCTCCGCGGCATGATCCGCGGCCACCTTCTGCATATCGTGGCGCACCATCAAGCGTACCAACTCCTCGAAGCTTGTCTTCGCTGGGTTCCAACCCAGTACCTTCTTCGCCTTCGTTGGGTCACCCCACAGGTTCACCACATCCGTTGGGCGGTAGAAGTCCGCACTCACCTCAATCAAGGTCTTACCCACTAACTCCTCTGGACCTGCTACACACACGCCCTTCTCATCCGCACCTTCTCCGCGGAACTCCAAGGTGATGCCCACCTCCTTGAACGCCAAGTCGCAGAACTCGCGCACCGAATGCTGCTCGCCCGTAGCAATCACAAAATCCTCTGGAGTCTCGTGCTGCAAGATGAGCCACATACACTCTACATAGTCCTTCGCATAACCCCAGTCGCGCAACGATGAGAGATTACCAAGATACAACTTATCTTGCTTACCCTGTGCGATACGTGCAGCTGCCAATGTAATCTTGCGCGTCACGAAAGTCTCGCCACGACGCTCCGACTCATGATTAAACAAAATACCCGAGCAGCAGAACATGTTATATGCCTCGCGATACTCCTTCACAATCCAGTAGCCATAGAGTTTTGCCACCGCGTAGGGCGAGTATGGGTGGAATGGTGTGTTCTCGTTTTGTGGCACCTCCTCCACTTTGCCATAGAGCTCAGAGGTCGATGCCTGATAGATACGGCAGGTGTCGGCTAGTCCGCATGCGCGAACGGCTTCTAGGATGCGCAGTACACCTACGGCGTCGATGTCAGCGGTGAACTCAGGCGAGTCAAAGCTGACTTGCACATGGCTTTGTGCCGCAAGATTGTATATCTCATCAGGACGCACTTTGCCGATGACCTTTATAAGCCCCATGGAGTCCGACATATCGGCGTAGTGGAGGTGGAAATGTGGTTGTCCCTCGAGATGCGCAATGCGCTCACGATAATCCACCGAGCTACGACGGATGATACCATGCACATCATAGCCTTTGTCCAATAGGAACTCACTCAAATACGAGCCGTCCTGTCCTGTTACACCAGTTATTAATGCTGTTTTCATATTTTCTTGTTTTTAAATTCAACTTATATTTATGTTATCAGCGCTCTGCGCGCATAGGGTTGTGAAGAAAATCGTCGTACGCTAACGAAATGCCCTCTTCCAACTCCGTTTTATACTTCCATCCCATGGCTTCCGCTTTGCTTACATCCAATAGCTTTCTTGGCGTACCATTGGGGCGAGTGGTATCCCACTCTATTCTTCCTTCATAGCCCACGACCTTCGCCACGAGCTCTGTCAGAGCTTTGATAGTTAGTTCCTTGCCTGTGCCAGCATTCACAGTCTCATTGCCGCTGTAGTTATTCATCAGGAACACGCACAAGTTAGCCAGATCGTCCACATATAGGAACTCGCGCAATGGACTACCATCGCCCCAGCAAGTGACGCACTCTGCCCCACTCTCCTTCGCCTCATGGAAACGGCGGATCAAGGCAGGTAGCACGTGCGAGTGCTCTGGGTGGTAGTTATCGTTCGGACCATAGAGGTTCGTTGGCATCACACTGATATAATCCGTGCCGTACTGGCGATTGAGAAACTCACAGTACTTGAGACCGGAGATCTTCGCCAGGGCGTAGGCCTCGTTGGTTTTCTCCAGCTCGCCCGTCAGCAGACAACTCTCGGTCATGGGCTGTGGTGCCAAACGAGGATAGATGCAGCTAGAGCCGAGGAAGAGCAGCTTCTTGCAGCCGTTCTGCCAAGCCGAGTGGATGACGTTCATCTCCAGGATCATGTTGTCGTACATGAAGTCGGCAAGAGCCGATTGGTTAGCCACGATGCCGCCTACCTTGGCGGCAGCGAGGAAGACGTATTCGGGTTTCTCGGTGGCGAAGAACGCCTCTACGGCGTCTTGGCGACAGAGGTCTAGTTCCGCATGGGTGCGGGTGATGATGTTGGTGTAGCCCTGGCGGGTGAGCTCACGCACGATGGCGGAACCTACCATGCCGCGATGTCCGGCTACGTAAATTGTTGAGTTTTTGTTCATATTGATTAATTAGGGATTTCTTACATTAATTCTCTATCTATATTCCCCTTCCACTGATAGTTCTTACTACCTGTTACTAATATAGGGATTAACTTAGCATGCGTAATGATAGCATCACTATTTTTATTATGTATTCCATATGTATATGCCCAAAATGGAATATATCGTGGATGAGAAGATAATATCTCTATATTCTTTTGCATTGAATCTATCAGTTCTGCCTCCGACATTTCATTAACGGATTTATGCTCCCAACCATGATGACCAATCTCAAGCAATGGGCTAATTAGCGCAAAGAGTTCATCGTAAGTTAGATATTTCTCTTTAGGCGTTTCGCGATAGGAGTTACCATCTAGGTATTTGCCGTTTATAAACAAAGTCGCTGGTATCTGCTGCTCTTCAAGCCATGGTAAAACCTCATTCAACGATTTATACCCATCGTCAAAGGTCAGTACAGCATATCTCTTTCTTCGAAAGTAATCTTTTTTTAGGTGGTGGTATGCCTTCGTGAGTGATATAAACTGATATCCTTGATTGCGCAAAGCAATTATCTTCTGTTTAAACTCATCCAATGCCATCCAATCGCAAGCATACATCGCATCCGCATCAAAATGCTCACACACATGGTGCAAGCAAAAAATGCGAATGGGTCGCAAACGAAACTTGATTAATTTACATTGAATTTTAGTAAATATATTCATTTTTTACACTAATATTTTTCACAAAATACTACAGGTATTCGGCAAGATTATCGTCATATAGTCTATCTTGCACATGTTCTACCGCCTCATTCCATTCATCAATAAAATCTTTATATAATTGTTTTACTTCATCTACATTAAGTGAGGATTTCAATTCTTTTAATACTCTCTCGTAAAATTCATCTGATAACGCACTTTTTATTTCTAATTTATCTTCATTTTCTTCAAGAACAAATGGGCTCAACATCATAGGGTAATTGATTTCGGTATATGGAAACCATTTATCCTCCGATACAAATTTCACTATTTCTTGTTGGTTTACTTCTAATTGCAAATATTCTTTGGGACAAGGAAGATACCCATTTCGTTTCATCGAATAATGTTTCATATGATTTACATAGAAAGTCAAATACTGTTCTTTTGTTTCATCAACTTTCTTCTTAGAATCTTTAGCCAATACAATAATAGAATGTTTTTTACTCGCGACGTTATACAAATACCATTTATTTCCTTGTAATATGATTTTATGACAACATTCATTACTCACGACATACTCGATAAATTTATGTATATTCTTGTATTTGGGTAGACCATTCAATCCTATAATTACAATTCGTTTTTCTTTATTTTTTTTCTTTTTAGTTTTACCATTTTTTCTACTTTTTTTTGTATTAGGCACTATAGTTATACGATCTTGTGGGTAAAAAGGCAATTTTTCCAGTTTAATCCTCTTTACATTAGACATTAATTCCTTCAAAGTCGCTGTTTTTCGTTTACCAGCTTTGTCACCATCTTGATATTGATAACGAATCTCTAATAATTTCCATGGCTCTTCCCCCTCAAATTTTGCAATTTCTTTCTTATTCCATTTTAACATCATGGAGATTAAATTTCGTTGCAAATCAGATAACTTTTGATTACCTTGTTCTTCCTGTAAAAACAATAGAATGGCCTCACTTATAACATATTTTAAAGTAGCCATAACCTTTTCTTTTATCACATTACGGCTCATTCCTAATATATCATTTGCTTGTTTGGACAAAATATTAACAACCAACGGAATTGCTGTACATCGTTCAAGGTAAATTTTTGTATCTTCAATTCGTTGATTACGATAAAATATTTCTAATGGGCGTTTCGTTATCTCATTAAATGCCACCTGTATATAATACTTTTCCTGCTCTAAGTGTGCCTCTTTTTTTTCTTGCTCTATTTGTACCTCATATAATTTACCTAATTTTTGTTTCTTAAATAAACCATTTTGTTGAAGTGATGAAGTTGTAAATTTATAATCAACATTTAGCCATGTAGCTTGCATATAACTTTCCAACCTATCCTTAATCTCAAACTTCAGCGCATCTTCAATAGAATAACCATATAGATTATATTGCCCATCTCCAAACCATCTTTTCTTTGGTATATCAAACTCTATAGTAGTACCACAAACTCTTAATTCTTTCTTTGTCTGTATCAATATATTACCTCTGTATTCAGACTTTGATTCTGGTTTATATAAGTTTACTTCATATGTAATATCAGTATTCCATTTATGAGTAGTAAGTTTTATCTCATCTGTCATTAAAAAAAGACTTTGGAATCCTATACCAAATGTTCCAGAAGGACGCATCCAATCTGGCATTTGTTGTATAATTTCCTCCTTGTACGTATTCTTTGAAGAACTTCCCACCTTTGCAATAAATTGAAAATCTTCTTTATCCATTCCTATACCATTATCTGATATCTTAAATTTTAAACGCTCCTCTTCATAGGTCACCTCTACCAAAATTTTGTACTCCGAATTCGCACAAAAAGAGCAAAATTCACTAAAACTATTATTTGTAATATTTTTCCCTCTAAAATGTTCACAATAAATACGCAAATAAGTGGCATCTACCGCATTTTGAAATACCTCTCTCATACATTGAGCAGGATGATTATACAAATCTGATCCTTCTAATAAGTGCATCGCTCTATCTGTATCCACCTCAAATTTAGGATATTTCTTTCCATCCAAATCATCAAAACCCATCAATTGAACATTCATTGTTCCAACTTGGGGCAATGTATAACCATATTGTTTTGGCATTATGTTGTACCGTTGATTCAACTGAAACTGTATTTCGCTCTCGATCATTCCGAACCATCCCGTGGCCAATTCTGCAGTCTTCCGATCTTTAGTCTCAGCAGTAATCTCAACTATTTTTTCATCTATTCGTAGATGCGTTAGGGACATATTCATAGAAAGATGCCATCTCGAATCTTTCGGAATATATGATAGCGTATCCAAGACTGTTTTAGGGATGCGAGTACTATCTATATCTAATACATCTCCTAAACGCAACAAAGCGGTTACATAACGGGGATGACATACACTATCTATAAATTTCTCAGCAAAAGGAATTTTCAACACTTCATCTTGAGATTTTGTATGGCATTGACATATTTTTTTCACAACACATAACAAGCGTTTGGGTATCTGATAATATCCCAAATCTTTTTCTGCTTTATCCAAAAAATCTTCGACACGGTCAGCATGTGTTCTACGAATATACTCCGCAATCAATATCTTTAGATATTCATAAGATTCTGCTGTTAGTTGTTTATCCGAATCAAAATAAATACTATTACCTTTTATTTTAAAAAAAATTGCGACCTTATGCATAGAACAATTTTCATCCTCTTGACACGCTTCTATAAATTTTCGGAAAGGTTCTCCATACTCCATGTGAAACAACTTTTCTTTTGCATCTGCAGAAACGAACATCCCGCAATCATGGCAATAAGAAGCCATCAACATAAGCCAACTATCTCCAGCAGACCATTCATCTACAACTTTTTTCCCTAAAAAACTTACCACATTATCCAATATCATATGCGAATGACTGGCATCGTGTAAAGTATAATGAGGAAAAACGTGCGAAATCGTATTTAACACTTCGGATAAATAGCGTTTACTATGCAACCAAAATTCGTAATATGGTTTTAATTCGTCTCGTTCATCTTTCAGTTTTTGGAGACGTTGTTCTATGTACGATATTCCCATATACCTACCAAAATTTAGAAACTATCAACACCATCACAACCACAATCGGGATCACCAGATCCTTCATAAGAGCAATCTGCATGAATCTTGTCTCTCTCTTTTTCTATATCATACAAGACATAAAACATGGGACTAACACCATCACTAAATTTTACTTTCGTATTTGTTATCATATTCATAATTATTAATTAATTTGAGATTATCTCTAATTCTATTAACTCAGTAACCATTCTACGCACATAATCACAGTGCATTCTTTGCATTTTTTCTGGCATTTGCTTTTCCGCTAAACATCCTCCCGCACATATCCATTGAGCAAAACATTCTTCACATTTTTCATGTTTCTGATTAGCTGCAATAGATGTAAGTTTCTCGATATCTATATTTGCTTTCTCATCGGTTACATTCCCATATACATAATCAAGATATGTGTTTTTATTCTTTGATGCTAATCTATGACAAAAAACGATATCTCCATTAGGCGTAACACATAATTCTCCATTGCAAAATGAGGTATTGATACGTCTCCACCTATGCGTAATAGAATTGCGTAGCTTAATATGATGTTTTTGAGCTCTTTTGAATGCTTCAATAAACTCAGTTACATAAGTTGTATAAAATTCTTCCGTATTCTCAACACTAGTCACGGGTTCAAAATGAATATATTTAGGACAATAATGCTGACCTATAAAATCCACCATTTCTTTTTGTCGATGAACATTATCTGCTGTTATTGTGGATCGTATAGAAAACGGTATTTCTAATTCTCTTAATTTTCCCAAAGTATAATGGACTATATCAAATGTATTCTTTCCCGTTTTTGCATATTTTCTATTTGAGTTTTGTATATCTGGCAACACATCAAAAGACACCGATATATGTATCTTGTTTTTTATTTGCAACAAATATGCCAATCGTTCCTCTGTTAATAATGTAGCATTAGTCACTATTGCTATACACAATTTTACATTTTTTGGTACACACTTACATATAGTATCTATCGCATATTGCAATTTACTCCATGTCAGAGTGGGTTCACCACCTCCTATAAATGTGAAAACATATTCGGATCTCTTTACGCTATTAATATAATGTTTTACTAAAGTTTCTATTTTTTGCTTCGATAAAACAACGCTATCTCGATACTCTTTAGCAAAGCAATATGAACAATCTAAATTACAACGCTCCGATAGAATAAATGTTATACCACGAGGATTAAACACTTTCTGCTTGGGTACATACACATTCTCCTTCTCTAATTGAACAAGATAATGTCCCAAGGTGCTATTCCATTCTTTCTTTGATAAAGATTCTCCATTTTTGTATCGTAATATCATTTCCTCCAAATTTGTTTCCACATAAAAAGCTTTACCCCTCAACGGAGAATAAACCAAACTAGTACCCGCTTTTCTATCTATTATGAATATGTCTTTTCTAAGAGATAACATCAAGTACAAAAACTTTAACTGTTTACAATATATAGTTTAAAATCCATGGATATCAGTAATTCATTATATTATTTCATATCAAATATCCACACACATGGTGCAAACAAAACACACGAATGGGTTGCAAACGCAACTTCATCCATTTTCGACAAATCTTTTTTATTAACTCACTTATGCTCATACAAATACAGCTCCATCTCCGAGTTAAATACAATACATACCACTCTTGCGATACCAATAATTTACTCTCATTTATCTCTTGAATTCAACTTATAATGATTTACTACAGCATCCCACTGTACATCATTCATTCCTTTCAAGTCGTTTGTCATATACAACGCACCGGAGACTGCTTCATTATATTCTTCATTTCTATCGACATCCGAATCTCCACGCCAGGAATTACTAGTTACAAATTTAACATCAATTCCATAGTATATTTCCATTGCAGAGAACCATATATCATCTGCCTTAGGTGCTAACTCTTTTATTGCATATAAATTAAAAATTTCATCACCAAAAACATGAGGAGGATACAACACACCTCCCACACCAAACGGCATCTTATAGTCACCCTCTTGGGATAATCTAATATGTGGACAATCTGAATATTTCAAAAATTGACCATCTTTCTTTGGTAAAAGCAACCCCTCTCTACAAATAACGGTCTTCTTGCTTGAGTTTGTATAACCTCTATATAATTCTTCAACCATTGGCGTGTCGTAATACACATCATCGTCAGCCGTGATAATAATATCATCTGGATATTTTGTTAATGTTGGTATTAATTTAGTATGAGGTCCTATATCATCGGTATAATTAATTTCAACACCAACACATTGTAGTTTCTTCAAGAGCAGAGGGATATTACCATCATTCCATTGATTTTTATCTATATTCAAAATGATTCTATTAGGGATATAACTTTGCTGCAAAATAGAATACAACGCATATGGACAAGTTTTCTCCAAACGATAGCCATAACTCGTCATCGAAACAACTATATTTATACCTTCTTTGGGCGATAATAAATCATTAGGCAATTGCATAATTTTATCTGCAATTGCTTTACGACGCTTATTATCTTCTTTTGCAACCCTACTAAAGTATCGTTTGCGTTTGATTTTCTTTTTTAAGTTAAACAGTCCTGTTTTCTCCCAAATAAAGTCACGCAATGCGAATAACAGACGCAATATTTTAGTTTCTCTTAATTTTGTTGCCATAAAATCATATCATTTCCAAACTACATTTTCTTTAATTACACGTGCGGGATTTCCTGCTACCAACGAATAAGCAGGCACATCCTTTGTCACCACAGCACCTTTAGATGTTTTTTTAATTTAGCGATTGATTCTATCACAAAATATTTGACAAATACATACTTATTCAATAAGAATGCTTTCTTTGCCATCTCTTTTACCATTGCATAATTTCGATAGCTCTTACTCAGATAGCAGAACATATTGTTCATATAATATCTAGCTACTACATATGATATTTGCTTATGATATTTATGCGTCCAGTATTCATCCATTTGAGAAACCAATTCGATAGACTTATTGTTGAATGCTATTTGATTTCCAAATTGTTGTTGAGTACTCGTAATACTTTTTGCATTATGACGATACACACTCATCACATCATCTAGTCGATAGATATCTCCTTTTTCGGCTAATATCATAAACAAAACCATATCCAACGTTGTTACTTTGCAAATCCACTCTGGCCATTTAATTGGACTATTGCGAAACACCATGGATGAAATATGGAAGATATTACCAGTGAGTGTATCTTCGAATGTGTAATGCTGGCGTTTAGTTCTATCTAAAAAGATATTAACCTCGGTATGTGAAAATAATATGCCATCTTCTTTAGAATCATAATCATTGCGGATCCGTGTCTCATGAGCGCATACATTATATTCTGGATGTGATTCTAAGAAATCTACTTGTTTTTGTAGCTTATGATCATCACACCAGTAATCATCCCCCTCGCAGTAGGCAATATATTTTCCTTTTGCCTCATTAAATCCAACTCTCAGTCCGTAGAACCCTAAACCTTTTTTAAAGTTGTTCTCTTTGTATAATGTAACACGAAAAATATCTGGATACTTAGCTGCATATTCCCTGATAATATCTGGCGTACTATCTTGCGATGCATCATCATACACCAAGATCTCAAAAGGAAAAGTAGTCTTTTGAGATAAGAAATTATCAAAGGTATCCCTGACAAATTGCTCTTCGTTATATGTCAAGCAAACAATGCTTACTAAGGGCTTAGTATTCATCCTTTACATACTGAAGCAGATTCTTACTTCGATCTTTGATTCTACGACATGGGATCCCTGCATAAATCCCCCATTCCTCTAGACTTGATTTAACTAGTGACATCGCTCCTACTGCACAGCCTTCTCCAATAGAAACACCAGGCAAGATACAAGATGAAGTACCTATTATCACATGTTTACCAACATACACTGGCGCTGTCTTGATATTCGTAACCTCGCTAGGAAGTAGTGGACTAGTCATATATTCACCTGAATAATCATCGCTTACAGCATAGATCGTGATACGGCTAGACAAGTTGGCAAAATCGTCCAAAGTTACACCTGCTGCTCCTGCATAGATACCTGTAAAGGGATTCACATGGACATAATTACCAATGGTGATATTTCCACTCAGTATGCAGAAATCATCAATACGAACATGGTCACCTATGGAGATATTACCTATCCCATACAAACTAGTTTTACGACTAAGGCGAACATCTTTACCTACAGATTTCAGACCAAGCGACAGCAGTTCTTCTTCGGTGTAATAAGAGGTTTGTGCCATAGTTATTCAAGAATTATTTTGCAAATCTTTTCAACATCCTCTACGGACAAGTCTGCGTACATTGGAAGAGCCAATACCGTTTCAGCAGCATGCTTGCTAACAGGGAACTCCAAGTCGCCATATTGCTCTTGATAGCATGCCAATTCTGGAATGATAGGATAGAAATACTTGCGTGCCCACACATTATGCTCTTGCAAACGATCTTGCACCTCTTGACGAGTGTACTTATATCCATCGAAGAAAACTGGCATATATGAGTAATTAA
Organism: Paludibacteraceae bacterium; assembly: GCA_045577965.1. Classification (GTDB taxonomy): domain Bacteria; phylum Bacteroidota; class Bacteroidia; order Bacteroidales; family Paludibacteraceae; genus Colicola. The sequence goes on along the minus strand of JAZNJI010000012.1, from coordinate 218,579 downwards.
GAGTCACGCCTGCTTGAGGAGCAATCAGTTTGATTCCTAGCACATTAGACAGCATCTCCACATACTTGTCGTATGCCAATTTGCGTTTGGCAATTTCCTCATCAAAATGTTGAAGATTACAAATACCCATTGCTGCCTCGTATTCGTTCATACGAGCATTAGTGCTGATCCAACGAACCTCCTCTGGGCCATCAAAACCAAAGTTAACCAAATTGTTAATCATGTCGTATGGTTCCTTATCCTTGAACACAGTGATGCCACCCTCGATGGTATGGAAAACCTTAGTAGCATGGCAACTAAACATCACCATATCACCAAACGCAGACACATCTACCCCATCCTTAGTGACACCAAAAGCATGAGCTGCATCATAAATCACCTTCAAATTATGTTTCTTTGCTATTTTGTCAATCGCATCCACATCACACAAGACTCCATAGACATGAGTAGCCATGATGGCTACGGTTTTAGGTGTAATATACTTTTCGATTTGATTAACATCTATCGTATAGTCCGTATCGTTGATATCGCAGAACACAGGAACGAGACCATTGCGCACGATAGAATGCGTAGTAGAGCAGTGTGTGTAAGGAGTAGTAATAACCTCCCCACCCTTCGGTAATCTCAGGGCATCTATACCGACCTCAAGCGCCACATGTCCGTTAGCATACAAGAATACATAAGGGCAGCCTGTTCGCTCTTGGAGAAGAGTTTCAAACTCCTTGTGGAGTGCTCCACGATTAGACAACCAGCGATTATCCCAAAGCACTTTGATCTTATCACAATACTCTTCAAAGCTTGGCATTGAAGACTTAGTAACAAAAATTGGTTTATTCATATTTGAGCGTTTTAATCTTTTACTATAATTTTATCATCACAAGTCATTGACCATGTAATTTTAGGTCGTAATAATCCTTGTTTTGGACCTTGGAAACCAAACATACTAGTTTCTTGTCGTTTTAGTTCAAAACTTATTGCATCTTCGTAGCAAAATTGTAAAGTAACTCCATCTTTTACGAAGAATATCTTCCAAATTCTATATGTACCCTCATTCATAATATCTGAAGGTATTGTAGCATAAGCCTTGTATATACCTGTTGATGTCTTCTCGTGAAGGCGATGCGAAAAATGTGTACTACCTTCGAATAAGAAATTGTTCATCTCATCCTTTAGCAAGAATGTCACATCATATGTAGCAGGATGCGTCTCTTCACTCTCAAAAATAAACTCCAGTTCTATAGGATCACCAGCATATAGCACATTCGCTTCATTGGTTACTCTAGCGGAAAGAAGTCGAATTCCATTCATAAATGGAGCTTCTGCAGGTAACCAATTGGTAGAACGATTTACATAATTGTCACTAGATAAATATTGTTGAATAACTTCATCAACTAATCCTGTAGATTTTAACATGCCATTCTCCAGCAAAACACCTGTTTTACACAAATTCTGCACTGCTGTCATATTATGACTCACAAATAGCACGGTTCGGCCTTCGCCTTTGCTGACGTCTTGCATCTTGCCGATGGCTTTCTTTTGGAACTCGGCGTCGCCGACGGCCAATACTTCGTCCACAACCAAAATCTCGGGGTCTAAGTGCGCAGCCACAGCGAAGCCCAAACGCACCATCATACCTGAGCTATAACGCTTAACAGGGGTGTCCAGATAGCGTTCGCAACCAGAGAAATCCACGATCTCGTCCAGCTTAGCGGCGATCTCCTGTTTGGTCATGCCGAGGATTGCGCCGTTCATGAAGATATTCTCGCGGCCCGTCATCTCCTGGTGGAAACCCGTACCGACCTCCAGCAGACTGGCGATGCGGCCGCGGGCGCGGATAGTGCCAACGGTGGGGCCTGTGACCTTGCTCAATAGTTTCAGCAAGGTGGATTTGCCAGCACCATTCTTGCCGATGATGCCGACGACGTCGCCCTGCTCGACCTTGAAGTCGATATCGCGGAGTGCCCAGACGTAGTCGGAGTCGGCTTTGGTAGCACGGTCGTTGACCGAGCCGATCTTCAGGTATGGGTCCTCGCGGCGGAGGATGGCGGTTTGCCACCAGCGGTTGAGGTCGTGGCTGAGGGTGCCTGTGGACACGAGGCCCAGGCGGTATTGTTTGCCGACGTGGTTGAATTCGATTGCTGTTGCCATTGTGTTTTTTATTTAAACAACAACTTAGACAACTTATTCCAACAACTTCCGCTCGAATCAACGCCCTCGAGCGGCAAGAGGGGGAATATAGGATCTAAATGTTGCATAGGTTCAACTTGTGATTTGTTTTTTATTTAAATAACAACTTAGACAACTTATTCCAACAACTTCCGCTCGAATCAACACCCTCGAGCGGCAAGAGGGGGAATATAGGATCTAAATGTTGCATAGGTTCATATATCGTGTGGTTATTCTACAAAAACCGTATTAACTTCTACACTTTTCAATTTCTCTCCTTTGTATGTTAATATATCATCAGTCGCGGGATCATAAAAATATCGTTCTATTTCCATATATGCCGGTGCGAAATTCACTAAGATTCCCATACGAAGTTTAGTGAGACGCATATAATTAAACAATTGCGCTCTATGATCCGCATTTAATCTATGGACTGCTTTACACTCAATAATGACATGTTTAATACATACGAAATCCATACGAAACATGGCATCCATTATTACCCCTCGATATGTAGGGCGAATCATTTTTTCGCGCTCATATGGTATCTCCTGTGCTGTCAGTTCCAACTCCAATCCTTCTTGATATACCGACTCATTTAATCCAGGACCTAACTCAGCACGTACATCATGCATTACTCCTACAATCGGATAAATCAACTCTTGCATCAACTCAATATTCATAATAATTTATCTCTTTATGGCGAGCATGAATGTTCTTTTCGTACCTGTAGTTCGAACGAAGTGAAATAAGGACTCTCTGCCGCGGCTATGGGATTTATTTCTTTACACTCTTTTATATATTGGGCGCTCGAGAATGTTGATTCGAGCGCAAGTTGTTGAGTTTTGTTGTTGTTGGTGTTGTAATATATAATCTTGTTGTTTGGGTTGATTTGTTCTACTTTAGACTAGAAATCTCCGGACCAACCGTGGCCAAGATTCCAGTGCTCGTCATAAACAAACTCAAAGAACGGCAACGCAAAATGCTGATTGATCAACTCCGTCAGTTCATCCTGCACATCCTCTGCCCACTTGCCCACAAACACAATAAACTTATCAATATTCCACGCAACACGACCACGAGGAATCATCGTATAATCACCCGTAAAACGAGTGGGCTTATGCGACGCCAATGCACGGAAATATTGCTCCTTCCATACCTGACGATGCAACCTTGGATAATTGATAAACGGCAAACCCTTATCAGCCGCCTCCTCAATCATCTTTGGCGTAAGCTCCTTCTTGTACACACCAAAGAACTCATGCTCCTCTGGATCATACCAAAAAATACCTACTGATGGCATGTCCTCGTCAAAGGATTTCATACTAGCCATCTGGGCCTTGCGTTGTTCGTCTGTTAATGTTGTCATTTCAAAAGATTATATTTGCGTGCAAAGGTACGAAAAATAAACGATATATACAAATATATCGTGAATATTTAAGGATTGATGGTGATTTTTTATAATCTCCTAGCCCTATCGGGCAGAAATCTTATTAAATCTTATTACGCTATCATCCACCCCCTTACATAGTTCTCCGAAATAAATTACCACCGCTCCTTCGTCGAAACGGGCTTGCAACAAAGAACTCGCTCTGCTCGTTGAGGTTGCCGCCGTTTCTCCTCTCCCCACTCGCTCACAAAGCACCCCAAAAAGCGAGCTTTTTCGGGGACCCCGCCGAAGCTCGTGGGGGCCCCGATTAAAGAACATCCAAAACGTGACCGCTGAATCTTATCTGCACCGACTTTGATTGGTCCTTGATATGTGTACCATCACATTCATAAGATTCAATGACTGAGCACGGAACGAGCGGAAGGAATGGTGGTAATGTATTACGGAGTACTTGGAAAAAAGCATAGCTTAGTGCGCTGCTAAAATAGATTAATAAGATTTCTCGAGCGTAGCGAGTAGGAGCTTTCTTTTTTCCTCGCCTCATCGCCCATCGCCACTTACTAGACCAGCTCCTCGATAATGCGATTCAGGATATGAAATCCCTGCGTGGTGGTAGCTACGCGTTCGCCTTTATCCTCCAGCAATCCCTGCTCCAGATAAGGCTCTGCCTTATGCATATCGATATCCGCCTTGGCCACTCCCTGACTCGTGCGCAAGCCGAGCATCACCCGTTCGGTGTGGCGATCTTCGTCGGACAAATGCTCTATTTCGGGGGATAACTGATGCGCCAAAGCTTGGCGGATATAGCCGTCTAAATCGGCAATATTCCACTGTCGATGCAGTCCATCATAGCTATGCGCGGCAGCTCCTAGACCGAGGTATGGGGTGTCGTTCCAATAGCTGGAATTATGGCGAGAATGGCGTCCGGGGAGCGCGAAGTTACTTACCTCGTAATGCAAGAATCCGTTCGCAGTAAGTTGCCCGACCAAGTAGTCGTACATACGCATCTCTAGCTCTTCGTCCACGGGCTGTAATCGGTTGTCCATCAGCAGCTTGGTGAGCGCTGTACCTTCCTCGTAGATGAGGCCGTAGGTGGAGATATGTTGGATGCCCAAATGCAGGGCCAATTGCACATCTTTTTGCCACTGCTCCATGGTTTGCGAGGGCAGTGCGTACATCAGGTCGATGGAAATATTGTCGAATCCAGCGGCTTGTGCGGCGGCTACTGCTTGCAGTGCCTCTTGTGCCGTGTGCCGACGGCCGATGAGATGCAGCAGATCATCGTCGAAAGATTGGATGCCGATGCTCAGTCGATTGAATCCCATCTCGCGCCACGCACGGGCTTTCTCCGGCGTGATATCACCTGGATTGGCCTCCAAAGTGAGCTCAATATCACCGATTTCATCGGAGGAAGGTGTAGTGTGGTGTAGTGTGGTGTAGGATGGTATAGTGTGGTGTAGTGTGGTATAGGGTTGTGTAGGATGGTGATTGCTAGCAACCTGTAGCTCGCCGTGCGAGCGTCCACTAAACTGTAGGCGCTTTGCGCCGTCCACTAAACACTCCATGATCATCCTCAGGCTCGCCATGGGCATTTGGCTGGGTGTGCCGCCGCCGAAGTAGATGGTTCGGACGGGTTCGGTGAGTTGGTGCAGACGGTCGTTGAATTCGGCGATAATTGCATGTGCATAGTCCTCTCGCCTCTCGAGTTGAGTAGTCGAGAAGAAGTCGCAGTAGCGGCACCGCGATTTGCAAAAAGGGATATGTACGTAGATGCCTGCCATAAATCGGCGACAAAGGTACAACAAACAATGCACATACGCAAGAAAAATTGTAAAATCTTGCAATTTTTCAGTTTAGAGGACGGCACGGAGTGCCTACTGTTTAGAGGACGCCGCGAAGCGGCTATTGGCGATGGGCGATGGGCGATAGGGCGATAGGGCGAGGAATATTTTAACAACAACATAAACAACATAATCCAACAACTGTTGCGCTCGCGTTCGGCAAGCCGGTCGCAAAGAATGACGCCCACGTCATTAGGCGACGGCTGCCTCCGCTCTCCCCACAAATTGAAAATTTGCGGGGGCCCCGAACGCTCGAAACGTACGGCGAAGCAGATCGTTCGAACGAATGTGAGATAAGAACTCATTGCGCGGCAAGGGAGAGATAAGTACTCCCAAAATTAGACAAAATTGGTTTTGTAGCTCCTTGCCTACGGCAGAAATCTTATAAATCTCTTATCAACGCATTTATCCTCCCATTTCTACGTTCTCCGAAATCTATTACCTCCGCTCCTCGCTCTCCACGCATTATCCCCGATGCTCGTGCGCTAAATCTTAACTAATGATAAGCGCCAAGGCGCGGTGCACTGTATGTTCAAACTTCTATTTTATTAGATTGAGTGATAGCGTAGTTGCTGGTGCTAAGCAGCAACGAGCGGAGCGGTAGTAATATATCACGGAGTGCCTTGTAAGGGGTGGATTTTAGCGCAATAAGATTTAATTAGATTTCTGCGAAGCAAGGAGACTAATGGAATCCTTCTAGGAATTTTGAATAATTTTGGGAGTAAAAAACATCCATGAAATCGGAGAAAATAACAAGTTTCTGCGATTTTTCTTGCGTATGTGCAAAATTTTTATTAATTTTGCAGGTTGATTGTGTAATAATAGCAAACTAACAGAACAACTATGGATAAAAAGACAGGAAAGAAAACAAGCACCAAGTCGTTGACAACCAAAGTGATGCAATGGTTGTGGGGCTTACTAGTGGCTGGCATATTGGCCATCGTAGTCGTATTTTGGTTGATATGCGAAGGTATGTTGGGATACCTGCCTCCACTGGAAGAATTGCAAAACCCAAAGAACAAGTTTGCCACCGAGATCATCTCGGCAGACATGCAGTCGCTAGGACGCTTCTACCGCAACGAGAATCGCGTGAGCGTGGAGTATACCGACATCTCGCCCTATATGATTGATGCGCTGATTGCCACCGAGGATGTGCGATTCTACGACCACACGGGCGTGGATCTGAAGTCGCTGATGCGTGCGGTGATCATGCTCGGAAAAGCCGGTGGTGGTAGTACCTTGACCCAACAGTTGGCCAAGCAACTATGGTCGCCACGCGCAGATAATATCTTCGAGCGTGCGCTGCAGAAGCCAATCGAATGGGTGATTGCTACCAAGCTGGAGCGACTATACTCGAAAGAGGAGATCCTGACGATGTACCTCAACCAGTTTGACTTTCTCTACAACGCCGTAGGCATCAAGTCGGCCGCGCAGGTGTACTTCAGCACTACCCCATCCGATCTGAAGATGGAAGAGGCTGCGATGTTGGTGGGTATGTGTAAGAACCCATCGCTGTACAACCCTCGTCGCCGTCCAGAGAACGCACTCAACCGCCGCAACACCGTACTCAACCAGATGTGCAAGTACGAGTATATCACCAAGCAGGTATGCGACTCGCTGAAGGCATTGCCAATAGAATTGAAATACCAGTCGGTGGATCATAAGCAAGGTCTGGCCCCATACTTCCGCGAGTATCTGCGTCAGGTGCTGACCGCCAAAGAGCCCAAGAAGAGCAACTACTCGGAGTGGAACATGCTGCAATACGAGATCGACATGCGTCAGTGGAAGGAGAACCCACTATACGGCTTCTGCCAAAAGAACCACAAGCCCGACGGCACGCCATACGACCTATATCACGACGGACTGCGCGTGTACACGACTATCGACTCGCGGATGCAGCAATATGCAGAGGAGGCAGTGAGAGAGCATATGATGGATCTGCAGAAGAGTTTCTTCCGCGAGAAACGCAGGAAAAGCTACGCCCCCTTCTCGAAAGACCTCAGCACCGAAGAGATAGGGGCCATCATGACACGTGCTATGCGTCAGACCGATCGCTACCGCGCGCTGAAGAAAGACGGGCTGAACGAAGCGGCTATTCGTAAGTCGTTTAACACCCCCGTGGAGATGCAGATATTCTCGTATGACGGACTGATAGATACAGTGATGACGCCAATGGATTCGATCAAATGGAACAAGCACTTCTTGCGTTGCGGATTCATGTCGATGGAGGCGCACACGGGCGCTGTAAAGGCATACGTGGGCGGCCCTAACTTCGCACACTTCCAATACGACATGGTGAGCACTGGAAGACGTCAGGTGGGTTCGACCATCAAGCCTTACCTCTTCACCCTGGCGATGGACGAGGGTATGTGGCCATGCGATAGCACGGTGAACGACTCGGTGACCCTGATCGACGGCAACGGCGTGGCATGGACACCACGCGATGACCACCACCAGAACCAAGGCGAGATGGTGACGCTGAACTGGGGACTGGAGAAATCCAGCAACTGGATCACAGCCTATCTGATGTCGCTATTCACCCCAGAACAACTGGTGAAGATGATGCGTTCGTTTGGTATAGAAGGACAGCTGGATCCAGTGGTGAGCCTATGTCTGGGTCCATGCGAGGTGAGCGTAAAGGAGATGGTGGATGCCTATACGACCTTCCCAAACAAGGGTATCCGTATGGAGCCACTGTATGTGACACGCATCGAGGATAACAATGGCAATATCCTGGCGACCTTCACCCCTAAAACCTACGAGATCATCAGCGAGACGACATCCTACAAGATGATCTATATGCTGCGCAATGTGATGGACCACGGTACGGGCGTGCGTGCACGATTCCGCTATGGACTGAAATCACCAATGGGCGGTAAGACCGGTACATCGCAGAACCACTCGGACGGATGGTTCGTGGGCTTCACCCCATCGCTGGTAAGCGGCGTATGGGTAGGCGGCGAAGATAGATCGATACACTTTGATAATATGTCGGCCGGACAAGGCGCGAACATGGCATTGCCAATATGGGCGATATACATGCAGAAGGTGTATGCCGACGAAGAACTGGGATACGACAAGGAGGAGCAGTTTGATATACCCGAGTGGTTTGATCCGGAAGCGGGGTGTAAGTGACGACAACGCCGGGAGGGGGGATAAAGACGACAATAATGACAACTTGCGCTCGAATCAATATCCCTCGAGCGCCAAAAGTAGAAGAAACATCATGAATATTTAGTTGACGCAGAAGCCGGGGGTAAGTAGACAACAAACTGAAAATATTCTGTAAAACGACAATAATGACAACTTGCGCTCGAATCAATATCCCTCGAGCGCCAAAAGTAGAAGAAACATCATGAATATTGAGTTGATGCAAGAGTTGATGTATCCTATTGTAGGAATTCTATACGATGTGCGTAATGAGTTAGGTCCTGGTTTGAGCGAATCGGTGTACCAAGAGGGGTTGGAATTAGAATTTAAGCATCAGAATATTCCATACGAACGCGAGAAAGTGTTTCATCCTACCTATCGAGGAGTACAGATGGAATCAACATTTCGATTGGATTTTACCTGTATAAAAAATATCATTATTGAGTGTAAAGCTGTAAGCAAACTAACAAACGAACATCGAGCGCAGTTGTTCAACTATATGCATTTGACTAAATATCGCATGGGGATACTGGCCAACTTTTCTCCAATGTACATGGAGATAGAACGCTACTTCTACGATCCAGATAAAGATGAAATTGTTACATACAAAGGCGAAAAACTAACTACTACAAATACACTCTAGCCGCTCGAGGGAGTTCTTATCTCGGCAGGGCCTCGAACGATCGCTTCGCAGAACGATTCGAGCGGAAATATTGTCGTCAAAAAAAGAAAAAAATTGTCTTTAAAAGGATAAATGAAGAAACTATGGGTCATAATATGGTGGTTGTGCGTGTGCGGGGGAGCAATGGCACAGCTGAACACCGATCGCATCACTGCGATTGGGCGGAATGCACTATACTTTGACGACTATGTGCTCAGCATCCAGTACTTCAACCAAGTCATCAAACTCAAACCCTACCTGAGCGAACCCTATATGCTGCGCGCCATCGCAAAAATCCAACTGGGCGACTACACAGGCGCCGAGATGGACTGCAACGCCGCCATCGAGCGTAACCCCTTCCAGCCTGGAGCATACTATACCCGCGGATTTATCTACCGCCAAACAGGGCAACTGGAGAAAGCCGAAAAAGACTTCAGCGAAGCACTGATCTTCGCCCCTGAGAATAGAACCTATATCGCCATGCGAGCAGACGTGCTGGCCGAGATGAAGCAATACGACCTGGCATTGCAAGATATCAATCACCTACTCCACCGCGACCCACAATCGGCCGCATTACACTTTGAGAAAGGTAGTATATGTCTGCGCAGCGGCGACACGATATGTGCGCTCAGTTCGTTTGAGAAAGCCACAGAGTATGACTCGCAGAACCCATCCAACTGGTCGGCCCTGGGATTGGTGCAACTGATGCTGGACAAGACCAACGAGGCTCTCAGTTCGCTAAGCCACTCCATCAACCAAGGCAGTAAATGGGCGGGCGACTATATCAACCGAGGTATCCTCTACTATGAACTGAACAATTATCGCAGTGCACTGGCCGACTACGATCAAGCTGTCAGCCTTGCCCCACACGATGCACAATGCTACTACAACCGCGGTATGCTGCGCCAGGAACTGGGCGACTACAACCACGCACTGGAGGACTTTGTGCAGGCATTGAACCTAGCGCCAGACCGCATCGAGATATATTACCAACGCGGTATGGTGCAGCTGCAACTAAGGCAATGGCAAGAGGCATTGAATGACTTCCAGACCATCATCCAGCGCAAGCCGTATTTCCTACCCGCCTACTACCTGGCCGCACAGGCAGAGACATCGCTCGGGCATGATAAAGAGGCGTATATGCTGCGTCAGGAAGCATACAACCTAGAGCAGAAGAAAGATAGTATTCAGGCACTATCGACAAATATGCAACTGGCTGAGTCACAGCCACAACAGCGCGATCGCCGCAAGGAGTTTTCGGCTATGGCCGCACAAAACCAAGAGGGCAACGACGAGGAGAATAAGTACGACAGCGACACACGCGGTTCGGTGCAAAAACGCTATACCGACGTAGTGAACGAGCCGAATATCCTGCTCTCGTACTACGCTATCCATAGCAATGCGACGACGCTGCGCCAGACCAACTATTCGCATGTGACGGTGGATCAATACAACCGTCTGCAGCAGTTGCCCGCCATGCTGCGCTTCACCACCCAGGAGATGCCTCTGACAGCAGACATGGTGAACCAGCATTTTGCGCAGATCAGTACGCTGTCGCAACAGATCACGATGCTGGAGCAGATAGCAGCTGCCACCAACACTACAACACAACTATGCGGTGCGTATATCGCGCGCGCCTTTGAGTTTGCATTGGTGCAAGACTATTCGTCGGCATTGGACGATATCACCCGAGCCATCCTGATCGATGGCACGCTGTATTTTGCCTATTTCTGCCGCGCGAACTGGCGGTACAAACTATTGGAATACAAGCGCGCAATGGGCGAAATGACCGACAAAGCCGACTTCGAACTGATGATGCGCGACTATGATTATGTGATCAACCACCTGCAGGACTTTTCCTTTGCATACTACAACAAGGCGAATATGCTATGCATCCAGCAGGACTTTAAGGCAGCAATCGGCTACTACACACAGGCTATCGAAGTGGATCGGGATTTTGCGGAAGCATACTTCAACCGCGGATTGACCTATATCTACATCGGCGAGAACGACAAGGGAATCGCCGACCTGAGTAAGGCAGGCGAGCTGGGCATCTATCAGGCGTATAACTTGATATCGAGGTTTCAGTGAGATCGTTTAGGGGACGCCGCGGAGCGGCTATTGGACGCCCTTCGGGCTATAGGACGCTCGCAAGCGAGCTATTGGCTATGGGCGATGAGGCGAGGAGGCGATAAGGCGAGGAGGCGAGGATTTTTAGTGATGAACTATGAGTGATGAGTGGACGCCGCGGAGCGGCTATTGGACGCCCTTCGGGCTATAGGACGCTCGCAAGCGAGCTATTGGATATGGGCGAGGAGGCGAGAAGGCGAGGAGGCGAGAAGGCGAGTCAATTTCGTGAGCGAAGCGAGCAATCTAATAAAAAAGGAATGAAAAAAATTGGACATATATTTGTAATCTGCGTGGGCTGTTGGCTATTGGGTATTGGCCATGCAAGTGCACAAGTGCTATACCGCGTATCGGGCAATTCGGCGGAGGCACCATCGTATATACTAGCCACGAATCGATTGGTGGATATGACCTTTATTGACAGTATCCCCAATGCATTCAAATGCTTTGCCGCATGCAACAAAGTGATCACTGAGTTTGCCATGCAAGACTACGAAGCACTGGCCGCCTTGCGACAAGCTGCCCTCCTACCCGATTCGGTTAGATTGCGCAATTTCTACAGCGATGAGCAATATCAGGAGATAGACGAAGCTCTTCGCATTCATTTAGGCATGGGATTAGACAAATTGGGCAGGATGAAACCATCGTACCTGACAGAGATGTACCGCAACGAACTGATGAAACAATGGCTGCAATACGACGAAGATCGCACGATGGAGACCTTCTTTGAGAAAGTGGCATCGCAGGCTGGAATGCCCGTTTACGGACTGGATGATGTGGGCGAAACGATGTATATGCTGTTTGATAGAGAACCCTTCCATTGGCAATGCGAGGAGCTGAAGAAAGTAGTGGAATACCCTGAGAGAGAGGTGCGCCTGGAACGAACCATCAAAGATATGTACCTATACGGACGACTGACCGATATAACATATCATGTGAAAGGTCCAGATAATCAGACATCGTTATCGTTCTCGGATTACAAGGTCTATAGCCAACGCAACCAGCAATGGGTGAAACGCCTACGCCCCTACCTGAAGGAAGGAAAAGCATTTATCACCCTGAACGCCATCTACCTGGGCGGCGAGGAAGGACTGCTGGCGCAGCTGAGAGCCGCAGGATACAAAGTGAAAGCGGTGAATAGATAATAGCGGTAGCAGAGCTACGAATAATGGCTCGCACGCCGTGCTCACGAATAGTGGTGCCAAAGGCACGAACAATGGTAGCAAAGCTACGAATAGTGGCTCGCCTACGGCTCACGTGAGTGCAACGAGCCAACATTCGTGAACGAAGTGAACCATCATTCGTGAACAAAGTGAACCATCCTTCGTGAGCGAAGCGAGCCAATTACCTAAAGCGACAGCGAAACAATATGATAAAATCATTTTTAGACAGAAACGCATTGGCCTTGGCCATGGTGATAGGAGTAGTGGGATTTCCGCTATTCCGACACCTCACTGGCATATTGCCACCCATGATCTTCCTGATGCTATTCTTCACCTTCTGCAAGATCAACCCCACTGATCTCAGGCTGCGTGCCTGGCACTGGGTGGTACTCAGTTGCCAACTCCTGCTAGGTGTAGGTACCTACTACGGAGTGATGGCTTTGGGCGATTGGATATTGGCGATGGGCGATGGGCAATGGGCCATTGGTGAGAACGATTGGCGAATCATCGCGCAAGGACTGATGTTGTGCCTAATCATGCCTACGGCTTCGGCCGCCGCTATCATTGCCGGCAAATTGGGAGGTAGCATACAAAACCTGACTAGTTTCACCCTACTGAGCAATATTGCCACCGCCATCTTCGTTCCCCTATTCTTCCCCGTGGTGAATCCCGAAGCAGGCATCGAATTTACCACTGCATTTTTGACGATACTCAAACGAATCACCCCCCTGCTGATATGCCCATTCTTGGCCGCATGGCTGCTGAGGATAGGATGTAATTGGTACTATAGACGCCGCAAGATTCAAAAGACTTTTTCCATCAATAGGACATGGGCTAGTATGCCCTTCTATGTATGGGTAGTGACCCTGATTGTGCTGATGGCCGACTTAACCTATTCCCTTGTGCATCAGGAATATAGCTGGTGGACAATAGGGGTACTTTGTGTAGGTTCGCTAGCGACATGCGTGCTACAATTCATGTTGGGAAAGTATATCGGTATGCGCCTGCCCGCAGCCACGAAGGGCGAGGATTATCGCGATGTGCTTATCAACCCCGAAGCGGCCAACTATACGATGGCGCAAGTGAGCCGCATCACCGCCGGACAAGCCTTCGGACAGAAGAACACTACCCTAGCCATTTGGATGGCGCAGGTGTATCTATTGCCGGTCGTATCGATGGCCCCTGCGGCGTATATCATCTGGCAGAACCTGTTCAACTCGATTCAGCTGTCGAGGGCTGGACGGCGCTCGCGTTCGGCAACAAGATCGCATTAACTGCTGACCCCGTCAGCATTGAGGCGACTTGTGCCTCCGCTCTCCCCACAAATTGCAAATTTGCGGGGACCCCAATTGATTACGGCGCGGAGCGCCTACTGTTTAGTGGATGCTCGCAAGCGAGCTATGGGATATAGGCTATTGGCGAGAGAATGCCATCGGGCTATCGGGGAATAAATACAATACAAAAAAAGAGTTGCATCTAGCAACTCTTTTTTTGTATCATAGCCTTTCGCCTCTAACCTGTAGCGCAGCATCCACTAAACAAGTTTCGCCAGAGCCTCCTTCATGCGGCGCATAGCCTCGGTGATAAGCTCTTCGCTGGTAGCATACGAGATGCGGATGCAGTTGTCTTCGCCGAAGGCGCTACCCGACACCAATGCCACATGCGCCTCCTGGAGGAGGTAGGTCACGAGTTCGTTGGCATCGTGGATAGTCTGGCCATTGTATTGCTTACCGAAGAAGGCAGATACATCTGGGAAGAGATAGAACGCACCTTGTGGCTCCAAGACCTTTAGACCAGGGATCTCCTTAGCCAATGCCACGATCAAGTCGCGGCGGCGATGGAAGGCTTGGCGCATCTCTTCTACACACTCCTGAGGACCAGTATAGGCAGCCTCAGCGGCTTTTTGTGCGATGGTAGTAGCGCAGCTAATCGTCTGACCTTGAAGGCGTTTGATGGCCGTCAGGAGGCCCTTGTCGTGCGCTGCAAGCCATCCGATACGATAACCCGTCATGGCGTAGGCCTTGCTCACACCATTGATGACGATGAGGCGATCTTCAATCTCAGGGAACTGCGCGAGGGTCTCGTGTTTGCCTGTATAGAGGATATGTTGGTAGATCTCATCGGCGAGTACATTCACCTGTGGGTGGCGCTGGAGCACCTCCACAATGGCCTTGAGATTCTCATAGGTATAGACAGAACCTGTAGGGTTGTTAGGTGAGCAGAGCATGAGCAACTTGGTCTGAGGCGTGATAGCCGCCTCGAGTTGCTCGGCCGTGAGGCAGAAATTATTCTCCATGGTCGTCTTGATAAGCACGCTCTTGCCCTGAGCAATCTTGACCATCTCCACATAGCTCACCCAGCATGGCGTAGGCATAATCACCTCATCACCAGGACCAATCAAAGCCTCGATGGCATTGCAGAGCGCCTGCTTAGCACCCACAGATACGATGATCTCGTTGGCATCATACGGACGCACTGGATACGCCGCAATATCCCGGTTGAGCGAAGCTGCTATAGCTTGGCGAAGCGCAGGAAAACCAGGGGTAGGACCATAGTGTGAGATATCGTTGTTGATCGCGTCAATAGCCGCTTGTTTCACATGTGCAGGAGCTGGAAAATCTGGTTCACCCAATGAAAGGCCTATCACATCTACTCCTTCAGCGCGGAGTTGCTGGCAAAGGGCTGCCACTTGCAGTGTAGCTGACTCCTCGAGTGCAGCTATTCGGTTGGAAATTGTCATATAGGATTGTTGATAATTAGTAAGTATTTATCGTATTAACATGATATGCTTAATGTCGCGACTACGACATTAAGCATATCAGAAACTAGCATATAATCAAATTATTACGCGTATTAGAAGCCAAGCACCTCATCCAATTGGTTGTGCAATTTCTCGCCTTTTTTCTCCAACTCTTCGCGGATCACTTTCTTGGCAGCTTGCTTAGCCATCTCGCCGTTGTAAGCGATACGAATCATCACCTCGCGATTCTTGTTGTTCAATACGCGGTAGCACTCTACGGTGGTGATCACGCGACCGATTGATTGGCTGATCAAGTTCTTGCTTGCCATCACAGTCTCGGTGATACTAGCAGCATCCTCAGCAGCGAGTTGGTTGTTAGCCACGGTGTTCTCGATGAGTGCAGTCACCTCGGTTTGGATTTGACCAGCCAGGTTGGTGATTGCGAGAGAAGTAGCTGCAGTCTTAGCAGCATCGTAGTTCTCACCTACTGATTGCGCATTGGCCATGATGAACTTTGGATAGAGATCTGCATCGTACTCATATTCCATCAAGTATGAACGCTCTAATTGCTTCTCCAATGGCAGAGCACCTGGAGTAACTACCCAACCCTCTTTTTTCAGACGTTTAGCCTCTTTTTTAGTTGTCTTACTAACACGTGCATCTAGCTGCTTCTTAGCCAATTTTTGTATTGTTTGGCGCTCTTTCTTAATTTCTTTAGCATCTTGTGCGAAACTTGCGGTGCATGCTACCAGCATTGCCATCGCGAGAACTAATAGTTTTTTCATACGATTGATTGTTTAAGGATTAATATGAAGTTAACATTGTATCCCAAAAATACGCCGACAAAGTTACAACATTTTTTTTAATCTTGCAAATATATATAAAAAAATCGCACATTTCGTGCGATTTTTTTTTGTAGATCGGCGCAAGCGCCTGTAGATGGTAGATCGCCCTAATGGGCTGTAGATCGGGCTGACGCCCTGTAGACTTCTCCAGCGAGCAACGCGAGCGAACTACAACGGAGCGAAGCAAAGTGATCTCCAGCGAGCAACGCGATCGATCTACAGCGAAGCGATCTAATTACATCATCCCTCCCATGCCGCCAGCAGGCATTGCTGGCATTGGGTGTTCCTCCTTGATATCGGTGATGACGCACTCGGTGGTGAGGAACATACCTGCGATACTAGCCGCATTCTCAAGGGCTACGCGGGTAACCTTAGCAGGATCCACTACTCCAGCCTCCTTGAGGTTCTCGTAGACATCCTTGCGTGCGTTGTAGCCGAAGTCGGCTGCACCTTGGCGCACTTTATCCACCACTACAGCACCCTCTTTGCCAGCGTTAGCTACGATCTGGCGAAGTGGCTCCTCTACCGCACGACGGATGATTTCGATACCGGTTTGCTCGTCCTCGTTCTCGCCTTTGAGGCCCTCGAGGGCAGCTTGTGCACGGATATATGCCACGCCACCGCCGGCTACGATACCCTCTTCGATCGCAGCGCGAGTAGCGCTGAGGGCGTCGTCCACGCGGTCCTTCTTCTCCTTCATCTCTACCTCGGAAGCAGCACCTACGTTGAGTTGGGCTACGCCGCCTGCGAGTTTAGCAAGACGCTCTTGCAGTTTCTCTTTGTCGTAGGTGGACTTAGTAGCAACGATTTGTGCTTTGATTTGTCCCACGCGAGCAGCGATGGCCTCTTTGTCGCCTGCGCCGTTCACGATAGTGGTGTTATCTTTGTTCACAGTAATCGTTTCTGCTGTACCCAGCATATCGATGGTAGCACTCTCCAGTTTGATACCCTTCTCTTCGCTGATTACGGTACCACCTGTGAGGATAGCGATATCCTCGAGCATCTCTTTGCGGCGATCACCAAAGCCAGGAGCTTTCACGGCGCAGATCTTGAGTTGTGCACGCAGACGGTTGACAACCAATGTGGTCAATGCCTCGCTATCCACATCCTCAGCGATTACCAATAGTGGACGACCACTTTGTACAGCTGGCTCTAATACAGGCAGAAGCTCCTTGAGGTTGCTAATCTTCTTGTCGTAGAGGAGGATATATGGGCGGTCCATCTCGACCTCCATGGTCTCGGTGTTGGTCACGAAGTATGGGCTGATATAGCCACGGTCGAACTGCATACCTTGTACCACATCGATGGTGGTGTCCATACCTTTGGCTTCGCCGATGGTGATCACACCATCCTTGCTCACCATACGCATCGCGTCTGCGATGAGTTTGCCGATAGTAGCGTCGTTGTTCGCAGATACGGTAGCCACTTGCTCGATCTTGTCGAAGTCGTTGCCTACCTCTTCGCTTTGCTCCTTGAGATGAGCTACGATAGCGCTAACGGCCTTGTCCATACCGCGCTTGAGGTCCATAGGATTAGCACCAGCGGTGACATTCTTAAGTCCCACACCCACAATAGCTTGGGTGAGCACGGTGGCGGTGGTGGTACCGTCGCCTGCTTGGTCGCCAGTCTTAGAGGCTACCTCCTTGACGAGTTGTGCGCCGAGGTTCTCGGCTGCATCAGCGAGCTCGATCTCCTTGGCTACACTGACACCGTCCTTGGTGATATGTGGTGCACCAAACTTCTTGTCGATGATTACGTTACGACCTTTAGGGCCGAGGGTTACTTTTACGGCGTCAGCCAATTGGTCTACGCCACGCTTGAGGGCATCACGCGCCTCAATATTATAACTGATATTTTTTGCCATATTCTTTGTTCGTTTTACTCACGTTGTTTGTTTCACTTCGTTACACGTAAATGGCTCGCTGTTGCTCATGAAAATGGTTCGCTTCGCTCACGAAAAGTAGTTTCACGTAAAGTACGCTTTAGCCACTTTCGCACCGCAGGTGCCACTTTCGCTTTAGCCACTTTCGCGGCTCTGCCGCCATCTACGCAATTTTGCTTATTTCAAAATTGCTAAAATGTCGCTTTGGCGCATGATGAGGTACTTCTCGCCGTCGTATTCGAGTTCGGTACCTGCGTACTTGCCGTAGAGTACGGTGTCGCCCTCAGAGAGGAGCATTTTCTCGTCTTTGGTTCCTTCGCCTACAGCGATTACTTCGCCACGAAGTGGCTTCTCTTTTGCGCTATCAGGGATGATGATACCGCCGATAGTCTTCTCTTCTGCCGCCATTGGTTTTACCAATACACGGTCAGCTAATGGTTGAATTTTGCTCATGATATGTTTTTTTGTTCGTTAATACTCACGAAAGTGGTTCGCTGCGCTCACGAAGGCATCACCTTATGCGGCGCTGCCGCCATCGTTCGCAGCTCCGCTGCTCTATGTACAAACTCCGTGCCAAAGAGTGAAAGTTAAAAAAGTTCTAATGGTTCTAAAGGTTTTAAGGGGAAATATTGACAAAACACTGCCATTTTGGCAGGATATTACGGGTTCATAACGGGTTCTTGACGGGTTGATAGTGGCACATCGTAAGCCTATCCATGGCTTATCATTCACCTTTACACCATCGCCAATACCCTCGTAAATTTGACCCCAAAATTACCGAAGGTTATTTTAACGATATGAGAAGATGGGTAATGCAAAAGTAGCGTAAGGGTACCGAAAAATAAACTCCGCATAATCGGTGCAATAATGACCAATTATGCGGAGTTATTAAATTGCCTTAGTTATAAAACTGCAAATATTTTGTACAGATTATATCCTTATTGTATCTTTGGATGCAGCTTTAGCGCACATTTTATGACTAAATATTTTAATGCCACGTTTATACTATGGTCTTTCTATAAATTCGATTTTATATTGTGTTACATTTCCACCTCCAAAGGTTCCACCTACTCCGCCTACTTGATATGGTTCAATAAGCACAGCAAATTTTCTCCACTCTCCACCAGCTTTGATGTACCCTGCACATCCCAATTCTATTCCACTATTGTTTTTTATTTGTAGCATATTGACCCCTCCCCATCCATCATCAACAATAGAGAAAGACAAACAATCGTCATATTTATGCGTTTTTACAATATCCATTCCTTTAGAAAATGCATATTCCATTTCCCATTTATTCTTATCGAAATTGAATCGATATCTGATTTTTACTTTTGCATTGTATGCATTCACATCGCTCTGCAGTCGAATGAGGGCAAGAACACAATAGTTTGTTTTGTCGTTTTCTAAAGTGGATAAAATTTTAAGTGCTTTTATCTGTCCTTTTTTTACATCCCAATGCCAGTCATCAGAATACCATCCATCCGTTTTACCTTCTTTCAAACGAATCCCGACCAAATCATTTGCTATTTGACTGGAGGTCGGTTTTGCCAAGCTATTAGTATCGCAGAGACAATCTACTGCTGACATGCATACACATAAGAGAATAATAAGTTTTTTAACCATAGTACTATTGTTTTTTTATAAATTCTGCATTACATTTAGGGTTTGGGCACTTACCATCGGCTTCTAATTTCTTCCAATGGGTAGTAAAGGGAAATTTCATCCCGCATTTTGGACATGCATAGCGAGATTGATACTTAATTTGCAGTTCCGTGATTTTTTCAGCTAACAAATCGTTAGTACTACTACCTTTACCTAACATAAGAAGATTTATTAAGCCAGTTATAGCACCACCGATAGAGATAGCTATAATTCTAATATTAGGATCAGCATTAGGCAAAATAGTAATAATAGCTCCTATTAAAGTAGGTATAAAAGAAATTATTCGCAATGGCATTTGAGATCTAACTGTTAGACCTTTTTTAAGTTCTGCTTCTTCTTGTTTGTATTCTTGGTAAGCCAACTTTATATTTCTAAATTCCACGGAATAATCAGTCTTTTGTGAGTTTTCTATATTTCGACACATATCAACTATTTTTGTTATATCCAGTTGATAAGATCCACTTTCATCTCCTTTACCACCTAGCCACACACTATCTTTTTCCGTAATTTTTGTTTTTGCAATTCTCCTACCATTGACAAATGTTCCATTAGATGACTCATTATCCTCTATCGTTATAGTTCCATTTTGCCAATGTATTGATGCATGTTTACGACTAACCTTATTACATGTACGAGGTATAATCAAAGCATGCGCACCTTCTACTTCTCTTCCTATTTTGATAACTATATCCATAATTCTATTTTTTTGCAACAATTAATCTCAAATCAAAATTTCCAAATAACTCTGGTGTCTGCGAATGTCCCATAGATGCGGATTTTGCACGCATCTTTTTAGTTACGTAATAGTAAAGTTCTTGTATGGTTACATATGCATTATTATCTTCATTTGCTAAACCACCCAAACCTTTAATTAAGTAATACGTGAATATTCCTTGTTGCAATTCTCCTAGTTCCCAAGAAACCTCATTACCTTTACATGACATCATGACAGCGATATTCATATTAGACGCTACTTTCATTTCTTTATTCAAAGTTTGTTGAATACTTTTTGTAATATTGAGGTTCTTCATACTTCCTGAGAAACATGCATCCGCAAATAATAGTTTAGTACGACATCTAGCACTCTTAAAGATAGATTTGACTTCACTAAAATAGAGCAAATTATCTCCATATCCTCCTGCATCATATGGTACAAAACATCCTTTATCTCCATGTCCCGAGAAAAAGAAAATCACTCGATCATTCTCTCGTGCTTTAGAAAATAATGCCTTCCCTTGAGCAATTATGTTTGCTTTTGATGCTCGTGAATTCGTAAGATATACGATATTTTCAGCGGGAACAGATCCCCCTTTTTTTGATCTCAGAAATTCATAAAATAACCGCGCATCATTAGTCGTGTAGTTCAAATCACCATCATTGATGGTATAATTTTTATAGTCTGCAATTCCAACAACAATTGCATACGTATTATTGTACGCAAAGGCAATAGAAGTAATGGTAATTGCACAAATAAGAGATATTTTCCTTTTCATATTTACCATTTTTTGAGTTCTTGTATATGTTCCTCGGAGACGGCTTCAGAATGTTTTTTTTCTAAGATAATCTTCTCTTCGTTATCATTTTCTTTCTGTAAAATAACTATGTTGTCGTTTTGTTGATTATTGATTTCTTGCGAACTCTTTTCGTTTGGAATATGTTCATTCATAGATTCCTCGCTAGAAGTACGAGATAATGTAAATAATACAAACAATGCAACAAGTGCAGAAACGATTATTGGTACTATCCAATACCAATTTGCCCGAGGCTTAGGCTGCTTATTCACTTCTTCACCTGTAGAGTGAGTTTCCCCAGGAAGAGAGGACGTTTGTTCGCCTTCTACGATTAATTTTTCCTCAATTGTTCCGTCCACAGTTGGTTCGCTTTCTTTGAGGTACTGATTGTAATCTGCCTCCACTTCATCAAAAGTAGTCCAAATCAATTCTTCGTTTTTTCCATATGAAAAAGTATCCGATTCTTCTATTTCAGCAAGTATAGCGGTATTATTATCCTTTGAAGCAGTATTACATAGTTCTGCGATCTTCTCGCACTTTTGTTGAAATCCAAGTGTGCTATCTGCAAATAGTTGCACAAATGCCCAATCGCTCCATGCCTCAACGACACCATCTGAACAAAGCAGTAGAATATCACCAGTCTTTAACTCATCTATTCTAACTATAGATGCTGTTGTTAGTTTTCCTTCATTTTGTGCAATAATAGCTTTTGATATACAATTGGACATAGGATGGAACCGCCCCGCCTCTATCGTTATTTCATGATTACGCATCAATTCTCCAACAAGTGAATGATCCCATGTGTGCCACAACTTTCGTTCTGATGGTCGAAACAAATATATGCGGCTATCGCCTATATGTGCAGCATACCATAAATCTGGTGTTCGAAAAACTCCTGTAAATGTGGTTCCCATCTTCTCTAATTCAGGTTCTTTTTCTAGAAGTTGATTAAGAGAATTTTGAACGTAATTTAATTGTTTTTGGATATCATTTTTTTGTAATGCTGCTATTTTTTCATTACATTGAAGCATTTGTTCTACAACAAATACAGCAGCTCGTTCTCCATAATTATGTCCACCCATTCCATCACACACAGTGAGTAATGCGTCATTTATACCGAGATAATCCTCGTTATTTTTACGTTTTCCCTGTTGGGAAAATTGAAATACTTTCATAAATACAATTTTTAAAGTAATTTAACACCACATTTTCGGCAAAACTTAGCATTCGGCGACATTATGATACCACATCTATAACAAAATTTGACTCTTCCTGGGTCTACTTTTTTAGGATCGTCATGTATTTCGTTATCTATGATTGTCTCTTCGTTAATTGATTCTTTTAATAAGTCGCTCTTATAATCATTCGTTCCTTTTGTTTTTTCGACTTCTTTTGCTTCTTTTACAGTTTCTTTTTTCTTTGTTTTAGAAAAGGGTACTAATTCAGCTCTTTTTTGTGGATCTTTTTCTAGGTATCGTTTCAAAAAAGTTTTCCATGTTACTGGTACACCATCTAGATCTAGGGGTTTATAAACGATTTGTTCGCTTATTTCAAAGTCACTACTAGTATCACTATCGTATGGCTTTTTTCCGGTGATCAAATGTATAAAAGTAACGGCCAAAGAATAATTATCTGTTTTATAATCAATATGTTTACTATCTTTTACTTGCTCGGGACTCATATACATTAGTGTTCCCAATTTTTGTCCTGTCTGAGTAGAACTAATACTTTCTCTCACTTTTGCAATTCCGAAATCAAGTAATTTTATCGTTCCATTTTTATCCACAAAGATATTCGCAGGCTTTAAATCACGGTGAACTATCCCTTTTGTGTGATGTGTATAATTTAATGCATCAACCAATTGATTCCACCAATTCTCTAATTCTTTAGCTGTTATTTTATGACCATGTTGTAATTTCGTCTTCAAATCTTCTCCGTCCAAATACTCCATTATGATACATGGTCTCCCATCTATTTCTCCAACGTCATAAACTTGTCTAATGTTGTGGTGTTCAAGGACAACCATGACTTGTGCTTCTGTAATAAATCTCGAAGTAACAGCTTCATCATCGCAAAATTTCGGTAGTAGTATTTTTATCGCTGCTTTTTTTCCTATTCGGTTTTCAGCAGACCACACCTCAGCCATGCCACCAACTCCTAGGATATCTTGTAAAGTATATCCATTTATTATTTTTCCTTGCATATTTAAATAATCAGTTTGATAATCTTGTTAATTCTTCATATTCTGCAGAATTTTCTGATATAGAGACACGTACTTGAGTCTTCCCCAAAAGAAAAACATCTCCATCTGTAAGATATATCTCTTCATCAGCAGAAATTTGTTCCCCGTTTATTTTAATACCATTTTTACTATTTAAGTCCATCAAAGTAAAGCCAATCTTCCCCTTTTTCTTTATTACTGCATGCTTACGACTCATTGTCATATCAGAAGTTATAATCTCTATGTCGGGACGACTTGCTGGGCCACTATTATTTTTTCTTCCTATTGTGTAATAATCTGCCGTTAATTCAAAACTCTGAAAAGAAGTTTCATTATTTGTCATTACTTCTAATAATAATGAACGATTATCACCCGATGAGCCAATCATTGTAGGATTACTTACGAATTTTGATGCCAAGGAGGTAGGAAGTGATACTGAAAAAATATTACCACATTTAGGACAAACACCTCGCTTTTTTGTACCAACTTCCTCTTCTACAATAGGCAGAGCAGATAGAGATGCACATTTAGGACATTTTATGGTAAGTTTTATTGTTTTTCCCATAGTCTTCTTACATTACGCGAATTCACTCATATCCATATCATTGTCAATAGGAATATAAGGATCTGTATAATTAGAGGCTAGTAAATCAATATCTGGATTTTCTGTGACACCACCATCATCAAAATTTTCTTCCAGCAAATCCTCGGATATAGTGTCATCAAAAAGTATATTCCCCTCCTCTACAGAATCGAACATCGCATCCAATAATGCATCAGCAATTGCATCCTCTACAGATTCTATATCTGCTTCCGCATCCTCCATATTCCATCCTTCTTGAGGTTCTACAGGAATTTCTTCTGCTACTATTTGAGCTTCCGTCTCACTAACGTCATCATTGTATTCATTATCCCATCCTCCTTGAGGTTCTGCAGGAATTTCATCTACTAGAACATCTTCTAGTTCTATCGATTCTTCAACTGAATTGATTTCTTCATTAATATGTGAGGTCGTTTGATGAACATTCGCCCAATATTCTTCTCTTTCTTCTGCTGACATCGCATTCCACTCGTCTGCATAATAGGTACCATAAGTATGCCCCTGCCATATAAACAAACCACCAGCTCCAATTTCTTGCCTTGCTGCAGCAAAAGCTTCATTAAAGCTCATTGAATCATCTACAGAAGTGGCTACTTCTAAATATTCATCTATAGAATTTTCAGCAGTTGGATTAGTGTATATTATCATAGATTCATCGACAGAAATTTCATCTGTTAAAGTAGTGTCCATATCCTCATCTATTTCTAACGCTTGCGGAAATACTTGAAGTGGCGTTATTACACCGACAGCAAATCCTGCAGCAGCTGCTGCCGCAGAAGCTCCAATTATTTTTGAGGTAGCATTATCCTTTTTACCTTTTTTAAAAGAGGCAGGATTTTCTACTTTGTTACTTTGAGTAGATTGATTTTCTACTTTTTTCGACGATTCATTTTGCGATTTTTCGTTTGACACTACATTGTCAATAATGGTTTTTTCATTCATAATGGTATGATTTATGTACGTTTATATTTATAAGTTTGATAATTTTTAACAATAACTTTCTTGATTGCTTTTTCACCTTTTAGACAAAGCAAATCTTATAAATGTTATAATGTATTGATTGCTACAACAACAATAGTATATACAATACTTATTACTATATTGATACCAAAACTTATTGCAGCAAGTAATCCTGCCCGTTTCGCTTTCTCTTGGGCAGTATCTTTATACTGCAAGTATAAAACGAGACCTACAATAGGAACTAAAAAAGATGCAAGACTAAGAAGACATCCAAGTTTTTCATCTGGGTTAACACGAGTACCACAGTACTCACAAAAAATAGAACCATTGTCTATTTCTTTTTGGCAATAAGGACATTTCATATTATTTTGTATTTAAAGTTAGTTAATTTGTTTTTTGTTCGATTTTGTCGTGGTCAAACTATAAACCACATCATGAAAATATTATATCTTTGAATTTTGCAATAAACAATAGTTTTCTTGCAAAATTATCAATCAGAGTAAACTAAACGTACAGATAGTTTATAGAATTGAGAACATTCTCCAATATCAATAGGACTATCGTAGAAATATAACTGATAATGCTAAAAGGCAAATCATGCATAAAGAGAATACTTTTTTCATTGTTATGTTGATTTTATTGGTTAATAGTTTTTTGTTGTTCTCGAACATATAGGTACAAAAAAAACGTGAACAACTGCCATTGGTTCTTTCGGGCATCCACTCCCTCGCCTTCCAATATATGCAGAAAAGCCCACGTATAAACGTGAGCGTTTCGCATTATTCTCGGAAAGGCTATTCAAAATGTGGATGATTGAAAGAATCCTCAAATAAAGCAAACGCTTTTATAAAATATGTCTGCAAAACCGATTGCTCGGATTTGTGACTGCAAAGGTACAACAAAATTTGTGGATATACAAGAAAATAGCGAAAAAAATTGCGATTATTAGTTTAGAGGGTAGAGAAATAAAATCGCCACTTATGTCCGAAAACATAAATGGCGATTAGGTTAGAGGTTAGGATATGCGGTGTAGCCGCCCTGCCTATAAACCATAAACTATACACACTATTTCACCTCGTTATCTTGCAATCCCCAGCCAGTAATCGTAGCCACATATGGGATATAGGCATACGAGAACTTCTGATGACCAATATAATTCGGGTGCATAGCGGCACCAAGATCTACATCGGTACCTAAGTGTAAGGCTGGGCAGCATGCCATGAAATGCACATTAGGCATAGGGCAGAACTTCACCATGTCGCGCATATAATCGAGCAAAGTGCTATGTGCCTTACTTGACACGCAAAGCACTGGGTGATCCTCGCCATAATTGTCTTTGATAGAGCGAATGAGGCGATAATAACCATCGCGGAACTTCTCGTAGGATGGTTGCAAAGCGACAGAGAAGTCATTACCTCCCAAGTAGATACATGTCAGTGCAGGACGGATATCCGACTCCGCAGCGTTCCAACGAGTGGCCTCGGTAGAGTCCATATCAAAAGTTTGCAGATAGCGGTCAGGCATATGATAGCCATCGAACTTGGAGTTATAGTTGCGCGCAGCACCCATACCCGAGTGCGCCACTACCACATAATCCGCATCAAAATAGCGCGAGATAATCGCACAGAAGGAGCGCGAAGCGTTCTCGGTCTCAGGGGTGAACTTAGCCAAGCGGCTGGTGTCATCCACGCCATAACCACAATCATAGCTAGCACCAATAAACTCAAGCTGACGGCTGCGAATAGGTTCGGCTTGGCAGAATACGCCTTTCGCATCGGTTGAGAAAGAGTGAATGGTCATCTTGCCTTGTTCGCCCTCAGTGCGCTTTTGTACGATGACAGTATGCTGTTTGAGTTTGGATGACTTGAGATAGGCAGGGTCGATGAGTTCGATAACGGTGTCCGCACTAGCCACTTCGATGATGCGATGAGGTTCGTCACTCATAGGGGCGTCGATCCAGACATTGTAGTAATTATGACGCTTGGCCATCCATTCGGGACTTTCCGCCCACTTGGTATCAGAGGCACGCATAGTCAATGACTTGCCCGAGAAAGAAAGGCGGAAATAGACGCCCGTCCAGTCGAAGGAGACATCGTTGCCCTCCACGAGGGTACGACCTACGTAAGTCACGCGTGCGTCGCTAGCAGGCATGGTCTCTGCCATCAGGCAAAGAGGCGATAAGGCGATGAGGCATAGAGCCAAGAAAAGAGATTTTTTCATTATAGGCGAGAGGTTAGAGGTTAGAGGTTAAAGGCTAGGATATGCGCTATGCGCACCGCCTTTAAACCTTAAACCATAAACTATAAACTATTATTTTACAGGCATATCTTGCAATCCCCAGCCCGTGATAGTAGCAATATAAGGGATGATGGAGTATGCGATCTTTTGTTGACCATTGTAGTTAGGATGCCATCCTGCCCCTAAGTCCTCGTCGGTAGAAAGGTGTTGGGATGGGAAGTAACCTAGGTAATGCACATTCTTCAATCCGCAGCTGTTGACCACATTGCGGATATAAGTGAACTGATACTCATTGGACTTGGATGCCACGCAGAGCACAGGATGATTGTCGCCATAGTTGGCCTTGACATAGCCCAGAAGGCGCATATAGTCCTTGCGGAACTTATTGTAGTCAGGCATCATATAGGATGAGAAGTCATTGGTACCCAGATAGATAACGGTCATAGCAGGACGGAAGTCAGAGTCTGCCACATTCCAGCGCGAAGTAGAATCGCGATCGAGGGTGTATTGGTAGATATCTGTCATGACCTCCCATGGGATGTTCGAACCTGCGTTGCGGGTGATACCGCGACCAGAGTGTGCGATGGTGAAATAATCCGCATTGAAATAGCGCGAAACGATACTAGCATAGGTGCGCGAAGCATTCTCGGTCTCATCCTTGAATGGATCTCTGCGACCAGGAGCATCTACGCCATAGCCACAGGTATAGCTATCGCCTATGAACTCGATTTGGCGAGCCTTGAGCTGTTCCGCCTGAAGGAACTTACCATCGGTGGTGAAGCTATGGACGGTGGTCGTACCACAATTGGCCTCAGTGCGGCGTTGGATAACCACCTGATGCTCTTTGATTTTAGATTTCTTGGTATCTGCCAAAGTGATCAAATCGATGATGGTATCGTTGCCCTTGACCTCAACGACATGCGTAGGTTCGGCAGAGGTAGGAGAATCGAGCCAAACGGCATAGAAATTGCGTTTGGTGTCGGTTACTCGCATAGATAGGGTCTTTCCCGTAAACGCTACGCGCAGGTATGTAGATGGGAAGTCGAAGAGATAGGAGTCATTCTCCACCACCGAGCGACCCACGAAAGTGATGCGAGAATCGGTAGCAGGCACTGTCTCAGCCATGAGGCAAAGAGGCGATAAGGCGATGAGGCATAGAGCTAAGAAAAGATTTTTTTTCATTATAGGCGAGAGGTTAAAGGTTAGAGGTTAAAGGCTAGGATATGCGCTATGCGCACCGCCTTTAAACCTTAAACCATAAACTTTAAACTATTATTTCACAGGCATATCTTGCAATCCCCAGCCAGTGATAGTGGCGATATAAGGGATGATAGAGTATGCTTTCTTTTGTTGGCCGTTGTAGTTAGGATGTACATCTGCACCCAGATCCTCGTCGGTATGATTGTGTTGCGCAGGGCAGTAGCCGAGGTAATGGATATTCTTCATATCGCTGTTGTTGACTAAATCGCGCACATAGTTGAAGAGATACTCATGAGTTTTGGTAGCCACACAGAGGATAGGATGATCCTCGCCATAGTTAGCCTTGATATACTTGAAGAGGCGATAGTAGTGCTTGCGGAAGTCCTCGTAGCGAGGTGCTAGTGAAGTAGAGAAGTCGTTTGCACCCAAATAAACGATGGTCATAGCAGGGTGGAAATCCGACTTGGTAGCATCCCAACGATTGACCATGGTAGAATCCTCGTCGAAGGTTTGTAGGTAGCGGTCAGGCATCCACCAGTTTTTGAACTTGGAATTATAGTTGCGTGCGATACCCATACCCGAGTGTGCAATCGCCACATAATCAGCGTCAAAGTAGCGTGACACGATACCTGCATAGCTGCGAGAAGCGTTCTCGGTCTCAGGAGTGAAGCGGTCCTTGCGACTAGGCGCATCGATACCATAACCGCAGGTGTAGCTATCGCCAATGAACTCCAGTTGACGCTCCTTCAAGCGCTGAGCTTCGAAGAACTTGCCATTGGTAGTGAACTCGTGGATAGTAGTTTTGCCTTGCTCACCCTCGGTACGCTTTTGTACGATCACCTCGTGCACAGAGCGGCGAGATCTCTTAAGATATAGAGGATCAACGAGTTCGATCACGGTATCATTGCCCGCTACCTCGATGATACGATGAGGTTCGGCGCTAGTAGGAGAATCGATCCACACGTTGTAGTAGTTGTGACGGGTAGCTGCCTTGTCAGCATCTGCGTCCCACTTGGTCTCAGAGGCCTTCATGGTGAGTGATTGGCCGGAGAAAGCAATACGGAAATAGGTAGCAGTCCAGTCGAAAGATACGGATGTGCCATCCACAGCGGTACGACCAACAAAGACTACGCGACTGTCAGTAGCAGGGATAGTCTCTGCCATCAGGCAAAGAGGCGATAAGGCGATGAGGCAAAGAGCCAAGAATAGATTTTTTTTCATTTTGAAGTTAGATTTTAGACCGTCTGCGGCTGATAGACCGCTAACGTTGTTAGATATTAGTTTTAAGAGTTTAAACGTTTTAAAGGTAGAGGCGCAAGGATATTGCCTCACGCCTCTTCTTATATTATTCGAATGCGCCCATTTGGAGCATACTCACCTCTTTAGGAGTCAAGAAGCGGTATTTACCTCGTGCCACATTCTTCTTGGTAAGTCCAGCGAAAGAAACGCGATCAAGTTTGGTAACGCGATAGCCCACCTTCTCGAACATACGGCGTACGACGCGGTTTTGGCCAGAGTGGATCTCCAGACCAATATGCTTGCGGTCCTCTTGCGATGTAAACTCGAGAGCATCAGGCACGATTTTCTCATCATCAAGCGTGATACCAGCTCTCAATATTGCCTCGTCTGCCTCCTCGAAATCACGGTCGAGTGTTACGGCATAGATTTTCTTCTTGCCAAACTTAGGATGTGTGAGCTTCGCTGCGAGGTCACCATCGTTGGTTAGGAGGAGTACACCGGTAGTGTTGCGATCGAGACGACCAACAGGATAGATACGCTCCGCGCACGCGTTGCGCACGATATCTAATACGGTGTGACGCTCTTGTGGATCATCGGTGGTGGTGACAGTGTTCTTGGGTTTATTGAGCAGGATATATACTTTGCGTTCGCGACGAACAGGCTGATCGTGGAACATGACCTTGTCAGTAGGTAATACCTTAGCACCGAGGTTGTCCACAACTATTCCGTTGACCGTGATGATACCTGCTTGTATGAAGTCATCCGCCTCACGGCGTGAGCAGATACCTGCATTAGCGAGGTATTTATTGAGACGAATTGGCTTGGTAGGATCTTCGTATTTCTTGATATACTCCTGACGTTTGCGGTTGGAGTAAACATCTGCATTGTGCTTTGGACGTGGACGGAAGCTACGTTGCTCGGTAGTGTTGCCACCCTGTGTGTTACTGCGGAAGGAAGGACGAGCTTCTACCTTCTCCACACGTGTAGCACCCGCAGTGCGTGTGATGCGTTGGCGACGGCGAGCACCTCCCTCTTGAGGTGTAGTATTAGGATTAAAACGAGGACGGAAAGTAGCTCCATCTGCAGACATAGTAGCGCCGCTTCGCTCACGCGGATTCTCATCCTGACGGTAGCCACCTCGGCGAGGGGTGCGATTGTTTGAATCAAACATGTTAGTTTTGTTTAGTGTTGAGTGTTTAGTGTTTAGCGAATGTTTCAAGAAAGGTCTTGGTTGATTTTCAACATATAGGCTCTAAGTATGAAACCCAGAGCCTATACGAGTGTTGTTCGAAACTAGGTGTAGCGTCCTCTCGACGCCACCTAATCAATCGCCTACCGTTTAGGCCTCTGCTGCTTGCTCTACAGCCAATTTACCACGATAGTATCCGCAAGTTGGGCAGATAGTGTGGTAGATGTAGTGAGCGCCACAGTTAGGGCAGAGTGCCAATGCAGGCATTTTAGCCTTGTCGTGAGTACGACGTTTCGCTTGTCTGGTGTGCGATTGTCTTCTTTTTGGATGTGCCATAGTTGTTTATTATTTTATTTTGTTATTTTTAAATTTATTCTCCAGCGCTCAATGCCATGCCTGACCACGCAGAACTGCCAAACGCGACACAGATTGCCTTCGTATATATCATTCATCCTCTCCGACTTCGGTGCAGAGGTGGCTTTGGAGAAGTGCATCCATTTCAGGATTGCAACCACCATCTTGGTGACTATGCACCAAAGGAAGATTCACTATGATCAATTCATATGCTAGCCAACTCAGATCAATCAACTTAGGCTCCTCATCCCATTCCCATTCGTTTTCCTCCGCATTAATCGCCACATCCATCTCATCGAGGCAGCGATCGCAAGTGACTTGCACCAATCCCTTGACGGCGATATCCAAGTCAAAATCGTATTCGCGCAAGTTGAGGTGCGCCTCCACCTTGACTTCTCCACCTAGAAGCTCTGAGTTCTCAATCTCGGAAAAATAGGTATCATCTAACTGAAAATCAAACACATGAGCCCCCAACTCCATAGAATCTAAAGCAACAATATGTGATTTTTTGTCCATCATGCTACACTTTTATCCAAAATCAGCATGCAAAGGTACTGCTTTTTTTTGAATTGACCAAATATTTTTGAAAAAAGTGTAAAAAAAATATCACTTCGAGTAAGAACTATCCGTCACATATCCCGTTATAATTCCGTATAGTATCTGAGTGATATCGGTGTGGTATCGGGAATGCAAGTTGGAAGAGGGGGGGGGAAATTTGCAAAAATATGTATATAAATTTGCATATATGCAAAATAAATTGTAATTTTGCAGGCTAATAATGTGCTAAAATTCTAGATTTAGAAGAATGAAACGAACTATCGTTTTTATATTAGGGATATGCATTCACCTTTCAGTGTTGGCTGTTACTAAAGTAAGTATCTCCGATCCTGAGACATGGCGTTACACGGATTTGCAGAAATATGTAGGGCAGACAGTACAATTCGATGTACCATTTTATGTATGTAACAACTACAATTCTTTGATTATCTCTCCTCGCCGTACTTATTCGCCAACGAACCAAGAGTTGCCTTTGTCAGCGGGATATAACTCAATTCTATCACTGAATTCCCAGGGCAGTGTCACCCTGACGGGTGTGAGTGGGTATCATCGATTAGGAGAGCGTTTGCATAACCTGACCGTGAAAGTCAATAGTCAAACAAGTGTGAGTTTGGTATCCTGCGACTGGAGGGGCAACACGCGCGCAGACATGGAGAAAGGTATAGATCTAGAATCCGTCAACATGCGAGGTGAGCACACCATACTGGTTTGTTGCATGAATTTAGAATACTATCTTGTAGAAAACTTTGGAACTGGATATGGTCCTGATAATCAATCAGATCACAACAAGCAACGAGCCAAAGTAAGTAAGGCTTTGGCGAAGATCAATGCCGACTTGTATGGTTTTGTAGAGATAGAGCAGGGTCAAAGTGCCTTGGCAGAATTGGCAGCAGATTTGAGCCAAAACACAGGACGCAGATTTACCTATATAGATGATGGAGGTTCTCCAAGTGGTTCGTACACAAAAGCGGGCTATGTATATTGTTCGGATGTATTGGAACCCCATGGCAATTTGCGCTATAATAATGAGGGTGTGAATAACCGCAAAAAGACGCAAGCCTTCAAAGAAAAAGCCACGGGCGAGATTTTCCTATATTCCGTGAATCACTTCAAAGCCAAGAGTGGAAAAGGCAGTGGTGATAATGCCGATAAAGGTGATGGACAAGGCACATTTAATGGAGATCGAGTGCGAGAGGCCCAATCATTGCTAAATCATTATGAGAGTGATAGTTACTACTATGGAGATGAAGATATCTTGATTATGGGCGACTTGAACGCATATGCCATGGAAGATCCTATTACGGTACTTCGAGAAGGTGGGATGATTGACTTGCATCGAGCTTTTCATGCGGATAGTAGTTATAGTTATGTCTATCGTGGGCAAGCGGGCTATTTGGATCATGCTT
This sequence comes from Paludibacteraceae bacterium, assembly GCA_045577965.1. Classification (GTDB taxonomy): domain Bacteria; phylum Bacteroidota; class Bacteroidia; order Bacteroidales; family Paludibacteraceae; genus Colicola. The sequence continues at coordinate 185,472 of JAZNJI010000012.1, read as the reverse complement.
TGTGCAACGAGACCTTGTATCCCCATGTGACAGGTATGGTGGCATACCATATCAACTCGGATGAGAGTGATAGTTACACCTACGACAAGTCTAATGACCAAAGCATGTTCCGCAGTAGCGACCATGATCCAGTATTGGTAGGTTTGCGTTTGGATACTACTTATACGACTACGCCAGAGATTTCGGTACAAGATGTAACAATTGGCATTCAAAATTATATACCCTATATCTACAATGCAGATGGTGGCTATTATATTGTATATCGCATAGACGGCATCAAAGTAAAAGAGCAAAGCATATCTTCTAGCAAGGAAGAGATTAATGGTTTGCATCCAGGTATGTATATATTAAATATATACGGACAAGGCAAGTGTCATAAGATGAAAATATGGATTAAATGATGGATTTATTCTCGCAAATAAACAATACGGAACGCGAAGAGATCATGGCTCTTCGTCGCGAATTGGAGGAAGCTAATCATCGCTATTATGTGATGAATGCTCCGACTATGTCGGATTATGACTTTGATCAAAAGTTACGTCGTTTGCAAGACTTAGAAGCGCTTTACCCCGACATGTTTGATGCTAACTCTCCGACTCAGCATGTAGGTTCGGACTTGAACGCTCATGAGAACGTTAGTTTAGAGGCGAAAGGCGAAAGGCGAGAGGTGAAAGGCAAGGGATTTGAGCAAGTAGCGCATAAGTATCCCATGCTGTCGCTATCAAATACATATTCGCAAGAGGAAGTAGAGGAATGGCTAAAAAAACTGCCTGAGGATGTGGAGATTGTGTGCGAATTGAAGTTTGATGGATTGAGTATCTCACTATGGTATGAGAATGGCGTGTTGACGAAAGCATTAACCCGAGGTGACGGAGTGAAGGGAGATAATGTAGTGGAAAATATCAAGACTATTGCGACGATACCGCAGCATATTCAAGCACCGGAGTCAGGAAGCCAGACACCGGAGTTCGTTGAACTACGCGGTGAAGTACTACTCTCGTGGGAAGCGTTTGAACGATTGAACAAGGAGCGTGCGCAACAAGAGGAGGCACTATTTGCCAATCCAAGGAATGCTGCTTCAGGCACATTAAAACTGCAAGATAGTCAGGAAGTAGCACGTCGTGGATTGGAGTGCTATCTGTACTACATATTAGGCGAAAATTTACCAGCAGACACCCACTATGAGCGTTTGGAAATAGCGAAGCAGTGGGGCTTTAAGATTAGTGATGCAGTGAAAGTATGTCGCTCGTTAGAAGAGGTAATGGCATACATCCATTACTGGGATACAGAGCGCAAGAACTTGCCTGTAGCGACAGATGGTATTGTATTGAAAGTGAATGACTTGTCCACTCAAAAGGAATTGGGATATACAGCCAAATCCCCACGATGGGCCATTGCATATAAATTCCCCGCTGAGAAGCAATTGACGAGATTGAACGCTATCACCTATCAAGTAGGCCGAACGGGAGTAGTGACACCTGTAGCGAATTTGGATGCGGTACAATTGTCGGGAACAGTAGTACAACGGGCCACCTTGCACAATGAGGATTTTATTCGTCAGTTGGACATCCGTGAGGGTGATATGGTATGGGTAGAAAAAGGCGGAGAAATCATCCCAAAAATCATTGGCAAAGAAGAGCCTCATAGCGGCAGTTTAGAGAACGGCGCAAGCGCCTATAGTTTAGAGTCTAGTGGCGGGGGATACACCTTCCCCAGCCATTGTCCTGAATGTGGGGCGAAATTGGTGCGCGTAGAGGGAGAAGCAGCATGGCGTTGCCCAAATGAGGCTAGTTGTCCGCCACAAATCAAAGGAAAGATGGAGCACTTTGTCTCGCGCAAGGCAATGAATATTGATGGTCTAGGAAGCGAAACAATAGACCTACTCTATTCGCAAGGCTTGCTAAAGAATATCGCTGATATATATGCACTTACGCAAGAAGAGATTGCAAAACAAGAGCGTTTGGGAGAGAAATCTGCGCAAAACATATTGAAGGGTATAGAAGAAAGTAAGCAAGTGCCTTGGGCACGCGTATTGTTTGCATTAGGCATACGAATGGTGGGAGAAACCACCGCGAAAAAAATCGCTCGCAAATTTCCAAGTATAGACCAACTACAATGGGCAACAATAGAGCAACTGACTGCCATCGATGATGTTGGTGAACAAATCGCCAAGAATGTGATTGCTTACTTCAATGACATAGATAACCTAGAGATTATCAATAGGATGCGTGAAGTGGGTGTACAAATGGAAGATCAAGAAGATGAACAAGAGGCGCAATCAGAGATATTGGTAGGAAAGAGTATTGTGGTATCGGGTGTATTTACTCATCATTCTCGCGATGAATATAAGGCGATGATAGAGGCCAATGGAGGCAAAAATGTAGGATCGGTGAGTAAGAAAACGAGTTTTATCTTAGCGGGGGAAAATATGGGTCCTGAAAAACGTAAAAAAGCAGAAAATCTAGGTGTAGCAATACTCTCAGAAGAAGAATTTTTGCAATTAATAAACCATTGAGAATATGGAAAAACTAAAGGAAAGAATTTTTAATTTTATCTTGAAGCGACAAGCTGCAAGAAAAGTTTCCATGCCACGTTGGCAAGATGTACGTACTGTGGCTATATTGTATCCTGAGAATAATATTCCACACATTATCAATCAAATAGAAAAAGAGCAAAAGGAAGTGATACTATTCACTATTCCAGATAAAAAGGAGATTTGTTGGTTGACAGATCGTCCTAAATCTGAAGTGAGAGACTTTATTAGCGCTAGACGATTCGAAGTTTTAATAGATTTAACACAGGAGCCATCACGTACCATGCAGTATATGGCCATGTATATGCAAGCAGACTTTAAAATTGGCCGCCATACACGAGAGGGTATTTATGATATGACTATCGATACACCCGCACAAGCATCACCTGACTACTTATTTGAGCAAATCATGCGGTATATTGAAATGTTTGGGATGAAATAATTTAGTGTTTAGAGGAATGAAAGGATTAGGTACAGCATTGATTACCCCCTTTACTAAGGAAGGAGAAGTGGATTATGCCGCACTAAGCAAACTGATAGAGCATCAGATTGCTGGTGGCGCGGATTACTTGGTATTATTAGGAACTACGAGCGAGGTCCCTACCCTTACGCATGTCGAGCAGGATGCCATCATAGACTTTGCAGTGAAGCAAGTGGAAGGAAGAGTACCCATGATACTGGGCATCGGTGGAAATAGCACGCATGCAGTGGTAGGTAGAATCAATGAATTGAAAGAAATATTAGTAGCCCATTTTGCAGGCATATTATCAGTAACCCCCTATTACAATAGACCTCAGCAAGAGGGATTATATTTGCATTTCTCAGCCGTTGCCGAGGCAAGTCCTGTGCCTGTGATACTATATAATGTGCCCAAACGCACGGGAGTCAACCTATTGCCAGAAACGACACGACGCATCTACGATGCTCATCCTGAGAAGATTATGGGTATCAAGGAGGCATGTAATAGTGTGGAGCAATTCACAGAGACTGTGGAGATTGCTAAGGGAGATTTCGCTGTGATCAGTGGCGACGATGATTTGGCATACGAGATGATGAAGGCAGGTGGAGACGGATTGATTAGCGTAGCAAGCAATGCGTGGCCCAAAGAGATGAAGCAGATCGTGCAGGAGAAAGATGCAATGATGCAAAGTAAGATGGGCCATAGGATTCACCTCTTGTTTGTAGAAGGTAACCCTAGCGGCATCAAGACGGTGCTGAGCGAGATGGGAATGATAGAGAATGTGCTGCGTCTGCCTATGGTGCCATGTACGGCCAACACGCAGATGGTGATACGCAGAGCGCTAGCGCAAGGGTAGCGCAAAGGTAGCTGAAGTGTAAGGTGTAAAGAAAAAAATAAGGTTGCGAGATTCGCAACCTTATTTTATATATGAGTAATGAGATTAGTTCTCTGGCTCGCTGAGGAGGAGGTTCTTGAGCTCCCATGTACCAGATACACCATTAGCTGTGGTATAACGGAAAGCGATATTGATCTTCTCACCTACGAAAGGAGTGAAGTCGAAATAGCCAGTGTGTTGGAAAGTCCAAGAAGTACCACTAGGGATATTAAGAGTACCATCCTCGTTGAGGTTCCACTCGAGTGCAGTCCAATCGCAAGTTGTAACATCACCAGCGTAGTTGGTAGAAACGAGTACTGTACACTCTTCGGTGAAGTTAGGCGCTTTGTTGAAAGCGTGGTCGAAACCGAATTGAGGAGTTTTAGCACGGGTCAAGTCGATTTGTGGAGTTACGAGCCATGATTCGCTATCATAGCTTGCACCATCCTTGTATGCAGAAGCACACATACCATATGCAGCAGAGTAATACCAAACATATGTCAATGGGTCAGTGAGTATTACGTTTTGGATGGTGAGCTTGCCTTGACCCTCACCCATGATAGCTTGTTTGTAGTAGATAGTAGATCCCCAAACATCGCTGAGTGAGAAAGTGGTAGTAGTATAAGAGATACCAAGGTTCTCAACGAAAGTAGCGCCATCATAAAGGAACTCAATAGCCTTGTAAGCACCCTCTTTGGTAGCAACATAAACAACAGTAAATGCTTGTCCAGCTTGTGCATAAGGATACTCTTGTGCGAGGAAAGTGGTGAGGATATTTTTGTTCTTGTCGAGCAAATAGGTGTAACCTACAGCAGCATATACATCCTCTGGGAGAGCTACGACAGTAGCAGCCTCGTTCTTGTAAGCTTTCCATTTGCCTTCGCTAAATTGATAGAGCACAGTCTTCTTGCCATTAGCAGCTGCAGCAGCTTTCTTAGGAGCAGGAGCTGGAGTAGCCACAGGACGCCATTCGGTGAGATAGCAGTTGGTATTGAGCTCGTGGGTACCGTTGTAGATAGTATATTTACCCGCACCTACTACTGTGTCACCGAGGTGGAACTCGCGACCTGCACGGTCAACACAGATTGCGTTCATCTCGTCGGTATACTCGAATGTCTCGAAAGAGTCTTTATCAAGTGTATAGCAGTTGTAGAACTCAAACTCATGCTCTTGACCAGTAACAGGATCCATAACGAAGAATGATACACTATGATATGTGTCAAATTTAGACGATTTTTTGAACCAACGAGAGATGATACCACCCACTTTGATAGAGTCATCCTTAACAATCATACCAGCATCCACCGCAGCGATAGCTTCAGAAGTGGTGTAGAAGCCACGGCTATCAGCAGTACCGTCGAAGAAGCCCTTAGGAGCATCGTCGCCATTACCACCACCGAAAGAAGGCTCAGTATCTTTGTATTCGTAAACAACAGCAAGGATAGCGCCCTCCTCAGCCTCAGCAGGGAGTACAGAAGTAAGCCCCATCACAGTAGCAGGAGTGAGGTAGTGGATACCACCTTTGCCTTCGCCCCAAATAGCCTCATAATCAGCAGTAGAGAGGGCATATTTGGTAGTTGCAGCGAAAGTAGAGAGATACTCCGGTGCACCTTCGCAGTTCTTGTAGGTGATGTTGAAGAGAGATCCCTTGGAGAGTTGTGGGAACTTAGCAGCCAAGAAAGCAGGCACATACAAATCAGCAGGAGCTTGTTTGTTGAAAGCCAAGTTCTCGCCAATACGCAAGAATGCGAAATAAGCAGAAGAGTCAATAGTACCAGTAAGTGTATCAACAGTGCACTCAGCTAAAGCAAGAGCGATGTTATCTTTGTTACCAACAATAGTATTGTAGTCAGCATCGGTCAAAGTATAATCAATGGTACGTACATCTGTTGGATTGTAGTCGCTACTGCCCAAGTTTTTATCGATGAAGTAGTTCTCGCAAGAAGCAAGCATGAGCGTGCTTGCGAGGAAAAATAATACTTTTTTCATTGTCATTAAAAATTAAAAAGTTTCAATGTTTCAAAGTTTCAGCCTTCCAATTAGAAGTTAATTTTCAAACGAATGTTGTATGTTGTACCCTTAGCAAAGTAGAAGTATACATTGTCTGCATTAACCTCTTTGATATTTTGTGAAACAGTCTCAGGGTTCCATGCTTTCTCAATATAGAGTTGGTTGAGCACGTTGTTGATGTTACCAGAGAGAGTAGCACGAACTTTACCAATCTCAAAGCTATAAGAAGCACGCATATCGAGGCAACCACCTGTAGGGATCTTCCATGGTTGGAGGAGGTTCATCTCCTTGCCCAATTGGAGGTTACTACCTGAGAATGAATAGTATGCATAGTTGCGATCATAGAGTGTGTAATCAGCACCAATTCGGAAGCCCTTGAAAGGTTTGAAAGTAAGACCGAGGTTAGCAGTTGTTTGTGCAGAACCACCCACGTTGATACCCTTCATATTGATGAGTGCCCATGCGTGATCAGCAGCACCTGGCTCTGTGATATTACCATCCATAGTAAGCGCTTGACCATGTTTGTCATAGATATAACCTACAACAGAATCGCTATCCCATTTCCAGCTACCCAATGAGAGCATAGCAGAGATCTCCAACCATTTAGTAGGACGAGCCTTAGCCTCGAACTCAATACCCATGTGACGAGCATTAACACCAGTCATATTCATGAAGTATTCAGTTTGTGCAGGATCAGAAAGTGTAGAAGACTTGGTCATAGTCTTATCCATCCACTCGGTGAAGTAACCGTTGACAGCTACATTTACATACTCATTGTGGAAACCGTAACCGATTTCAGCACTTGCGATTTGCTCATTCTTAGCATCCACGTTGATTGTGTTGCTAGTAGAAGCGTTCATGAATGCTCCGTAGTCCAAGTTTGGAGCACGAGAGATATAACCTAAATTGATGAAAGCATTGTGGTGCTTGTTGAACTCGTAGTTAGCACCTGCCTTGATAGTTCCACCGAGGAAGCCGAGAACCTCAGATTTGCCTTTCTCAGCATCATAGTAGAAGTAGTCAACTTTCCAGTAGTGGTTGTAGTTGATAGATCCGTTAACGAAAGCAGACCAGTTGTTTTGATTGTACTCCAATTGTGCGAAGGCACCTTCTTGTACTACAAAACCGTCGTAGTTACGATATGCAATATCACCAATAGTGAGTTTCTCTGTAGCCCAAGCAGGATCAAGTGCAGCAGCATTGTTGATACCTTTCACCTTTGCACGAGTAGCATCGATGAAATACTCACCACCGAGGAGGTCAGAGATGGTTGCATTGTGCTTACCTTGGTAGTAGCGAACGTCAATACCTGCATAGAAATCGAACATATCCGCAAACTTGTTGGTATAAGTAGATGTCAAACCATACCAGTTGTGGTCATTGCGGTTCTCGCAGATAACGAGTTGAGAACCCGCATACATCTTCTCGAATTGATCAGAGTTAGGATCGTATATTGGGTTGTTAGGGTTATTGGCAAACTCAACAGCTCCATAATCGAAAGTACCATCCTCACGACGGAAGGTGTGAGAGAGAGTACCATAGTTAGCACCATATGTCAAGTCAGTGTAGCTATAAGAAGAGTTATAGCCAGGCTCTGCTGTACGGCCATAACCACGACCAAGAGACACATAAGCTGTGGTTGACAAAGAAGACTTGTGGTCGATTTGCCAGATATGGTTGAGAGAGATTTGTGGTTTGTGATATACATTGTAGTTAGCAGAGTTTTGGTTGCCGTAGTCGTCATAGCCATAGGTAGGGTTGTAACGAGAGAAGTGCATACCATCCTTCATGTATTTGCGTACATTGTTCCACTCTGCCATAGTGAGACCACCGGAGCGTTGGTAGTGTTGTTGAGGAGCACCGAAACCAGTGAGAGACAATTGGTGGTTCTCGTTGATACGCTTAGAGATGTTAGCGAAGTAGTTGTAACCCTCGAAGCCGGTACCTTGGATATAACCATCACCCCAAGTACGAGCACCCATTACGGTGATAGCCCAACCATTGTCCATAAGACCTGTAGAAACAGAGAAGGTCACCTTGTTGTAACCATTGTCACCCATAGAATATGAGAAAGATCCACCGCGCTTAGCATCGAGACCTTTGGTCACGATATTGATGGTACCACCTACAGAAGGTGCACTCATCTTGCTAGCACCAAGACCACGCTGTGTTTGCATGACAGAGGTAACGTCAGACAAACCTTGCCAGTTGGACCAATACACTTTGCCGTTCTCCATACCATTCATAGGTACACCGTTGATCATCATAGCGATATTGGTGTTGTCGAAACCACGCATCCAAATCTCGCTATCACCCCAACCACCACCATTGGCGTTAGCGTGTACACCAGGAGTATTCTTGAGCACCTCAACGAACTCACCGCCACCGATACGCTCTTCAATCTCGAGAGCAGTCACTTGGCTCACGGCGATAGGAGTCTTACGTTGAACGGCGATTTGACCAGTAATCGTCACGTCTTCTAGACCAACAGCTTCTGGTTTCAATTCAATTACTCCAAGGTTGGTCTTTTTACCAACTTTGATTTCTAGGGTCTCATAACCCACATAAGAGAGTTGCAATTTCGCACCTTCTTGCACAGTAAGTACGAAATTACCATCGATGTCAGTAACAATACCATTGGCAGTACCGACTTCAAGAATAGAAACACCAATCAGAGGATCATTGTTATCAGCGTCGATAACAGTACCACTGACGGCTTGCGCTGAGATGGCAACAGAGGCCATTGCGCAGAAAAGAAATAATAGTACTTTCTTCATAATTATTAATATTGATGATTAGTATTGATTTTCAATTATTTTCGTTGAGCACGTGTTTTCTTTCGCACGACATTATATGCAGGTTTAAGACCATACTTTACCTTTGTTTTGTCAAGTGCCTCTTTGATCTTAATTTCAAGCAAGTCAGCGTAAGCACGGAAACCATAATCTGTCAGGTGAATTCCATCAACAGTACCTTCCATCTCTGGGCCAGTCTGACCATCATGGGTCATGTAATACAAACCTTTAGGATTCTCTTTTTTGTGCAGTTCGTATCCATTATGGAAACACTCGTTCTTTTGTGGCAGATACTCAGCCAGATAACTATCGTGACGAGTATAAGGGTACATTAGACCTTCTACCATAATGATAGGTACTTCTGGACGAAGTGTACGCAAGATTTTTATAAAATCGTAGGTGGCAGTATCGCAGCGATCCTTGGTGCAGTTAGGCACAGGATCAATGACATAGCATATCGCATCATCGATGCTCGCCATGGCTTGAGCAATATAAAAATCCATGCGTGCTTGTCCAGACGTAGCGAGATTGACACACTCAAGATTAAAGTCACGTTGGATCATTGCACTTGGTACCATACCGGTACGGCTAGCGCAACCACCTTGCTGGATACTAGTACCATAAAGAACAATCTTACCCATTCGACGAGGATTATCAACTTGTGGTTGGATAAGTTGTGCGGTAGAATCCACACCAATTTGCAACCAATTGATACCATCGTATAGAGGGAGGTATATCATATATTCGTGCATTTCTCCATCAAGATTCTCGACATAGAGTTTAGATTGGATAGAATCTGCTTTGAAGTTCTTTTCTTGTGGACGAGCCGTATTCACATACTCCCATTTTCCAGATTCCTGGTTAAGCATATAAAGATCAGTACCTTTGATACCTGTCATTGCCATATGCTGCATGTGGAAGTTGTTCTTTAAATTCCATTGTGCAGCGATGCGCTTACTATTCGAAGCAAAACGCACAGCAATACCAGAAGAATGGTCATAGAGCCATTTTTGATCCTTGCGGCAACTATCCATGTATGCCTGCGGAAGACGTGTGTAAGATTCGGAGGTATTTTCCCACCCTTTGTTGATAATACGGAATTTGGTAGCATCTTCATAGCGAAATCCTGCTAGAGGATCAGCCGACACAGTCAATGTTGCAAAAAGTGCAATCAGCAACATCCAAAGATTAACGTGTTTCATATACCTATAGTTTTTTTGTTTACAACTTCATTCTTCGTGCGCATACGCACATGTGCGCCTGCGTACACATAAATAAATGAGGAGAAGCATTTTCCTCATTTTAAGAAAGTGAATAAGGTGTCTTGCCTTGACGGCAGAAACACCTTATTTACTCTTGTTCACATCTAATTAGATAGACTTCTTAGCTCGCTCAACGATAGCTTTGAATGCTGCTGGTTGGTTCATCGCCAAGTCTGCAAGGACTTTGCGGTTGATTTCAATACCAGCTTTCTTCAATGCACCCATCAATTGGCTATAGCTGAGACCCTCGAGACGCGCAGCAGCGTTGATACGTTGGATCCAGAGAGCACGGAAGGTGCGTTTTTTGTTCTTACGATCGCGATAAGCGTATTGGAGACCTTTCTCCCAAGTGTTTTTGGCAACTGTCCAAACGTTTGCACGGCCACCAAAATTGCCTCGTGTGAGGCTCAAAATCTTCTTACGACGGTTGCGTGAAGCAACGTGATTGACTGATCTTGGCATAGTTTTACTAGTTTAAAAATTTGGTGGTTAATAATTAACGGAGAACCAACATTTCGCGAACAGAGCGCAAGTTAGTTGAATCTACCAATGCAACGTGAGTCAAGTTGCGTTTTTGTTTTTTAGTCTTCTTTGTCAGAATGTGACTCTTGTAAGCGTGTTTACGCTTGATTTTGCCCGTTCCGGTAAGAGCGAATCTTTTTTTAGCACCGGAATTAGTCTTTACCTTTGGCATTTTGTTAATAATTTAAATTGTTAATATTGATTTTAAGTCTCAGGCAGCCATTGGTGGCCCTACGACTGTAGTATGGTGTAGCGTGGTGTAGAATGGTATAGCATTGTCACCTCGCCATATATCCTCATTTATTTTTTAGGTGCGATATTCACAATCATGCGTTTGCCTTCCAATTTGGGCATGGCTTCCACTTTGCCATACTCCTCCAGGTCATTGGCAAAACGCGCTAGCAGCAACTCACCTTGGTCCTTGAACAAAATGCTACGACCACGGAAGAATACATACGCCTTCACCTTGTTGCCTTCTTTCAAAAACTCTTGCGCATGCTTCAACTTGAAGTTATAGTCATGCTCATCTGTCTGTGGTCCGAATCGAATCTCCTTGATCACAACCTTCGCAGAGTTAGCCTTAATCTCTTTCTCCTTGCGTTTCTTCTGATAGAGGAATTTCTGATAATCCAAAATACGGCACACGGGTGGTACAGCATTTGCTGAAATTTCAACCAAGTCCAAGTTCATGTCATCCGCCATGCGCATTGCTGCCTCATACGAATACACACCTTGCTCTACATTATCGCCAACAAGGCGAACTTCTTTCACGCCACGAATTGCATCATTGATGCGATTTGGCATTTCTTTTTCTACGCGGCCACGACGTTGTTGTGGGCCTTTTTGTGGATTTGCTATAGTTTTATCCTCCTAAATAAATTAATAAAAACGCGCTTCGAAAGCGGCGCGCGTACATGCGCTCGCAATTCGGGGTGCAAAGGTACTACATTTTTCGCAATCCACAAAATATTTTTTACAAAAAATAACATTTTCTTAAAATTTGTAATATACAATATATAAAATCTACAGATTTCATAGCATTTTTTTGGTTGAACGAAAAAAAAATAGTACTTTTGCAAACAAATTGTGCATACTATTTTATAAACTATTTTTTTAATACTTAACAGCAATGAAATTAAACAAAATTTTTGCAGCAATTATGCTGATGGTTACAGTTGCTTTTGCAGCTTGTAATCAGAATCCGCCAATTGATCCTAACCGCCCTGGACAAGGTGGAAACGGGGATGACACTACTCAAGTTACACCAGGTGCTCCAGACACTATCGGCTGGAATATCCCAGCAGAGTGTTTAACCGTAGCAGAAGCTAATGCTATCTGTGCTCAATTAGAGAGCGGAGCTACTACTGGTACGAAGTACTATGTAAAAGGATGGGTTAAGAAATTGGCTTCAAAGCACGCAGATGGTATTAGCCAATTTGGTAACGCACTCTTCTATATGATAGACGAGCAAGGCAACACCGAGGAGGACTTCTATGCTTACCAAGTATATGGTCTGGATGGTGCTAAGATCACCAATCCTGATGCAGTAGCAGTAGGTGACTATGTTGTAATCTACGGCGAGTTGACCAACTACAACGATACCTACGAAACCGTAGGTAAAGGTGCAGCACATATTTGGAAAAGCACAAACCCTGCATTGGGTGGCAACTCTGGCAACAACCCAACTGAACTAGTAGGTGATGGTTCATACGAGAATCCATACACCGCTAACGATGTCATATTGCTCAGCAACAGTAAAGCTGGCAATTATTGGGTAAAGGCGTATATCGTAGGTCAAGTGAATGGTATGAGTATCAACAACACTGAGTTTGATGCACCATTCTCTGGTAGCACCAATGATGATGGTAGTGTAAACCCATACAACACCAACATTCTGATAGCTAATAACGCAGATGAAGCCAACAGCGGTAACTGCGTACCAGTACAATTGCCTACTGGCGCATTGCGTACCAATTTGAACCTCGTAGAAAACCCTGACATGGATGGTCAAGAGGTGTTGATTTATGGTTCATTGGAAGCATACTTCGGTAAAGCTGGTGTAAAATCACCAGAATATGCAAAAGTAGGCGACAAAGAGTTTGGTATAAATCCTAATGTAGAGCAAGTAGAGCCAGAGGCGACAGTTGTGACTATAGCAGAGTTCATCGCAGCTCCAGAATACACCGAATCACTTGTATATTACGAACTCACAGGTGTGATTAGTGGACTTAGCGCTGGAGGAAATGCCATCGTATACGGTAACTTTGACCTTACTGACGAAACAGGTACTGTATTTGTATATGGTTTGGACAAAGCATTTAAAGCTGTAGGTAACACCAAAGCTGACAAGTCATTTGCAGAGCTTGGTTTGAAGGATGGCGATAAGATTACTCTTCGTGGTTTGCGTGGTTCATACAACGGTAAGATTGAGGTGATGGGTGCATACTTCGTTAAGCTGATCAGCAGCGGCAACGAGAATCCAAACCCAGGTGAGAATCCAGGCGAGAACCCAGGAGAGAACCCAAATCCAGGTGAGAACCCAGGTACAACTCCAGAGGGTGCTATCGTATTCGACGCTGACACAGATAAAGGTAATGCAGGTACCGACTCTAATAATGCCGCTGCATACACCATCACCAAAGACGGCGTGACTATCACCGTTTCATCAGGTATCCTTGGTACATACAATAACGAGAACCACTACCGTATCTACAAGAACCAAACATTGACCGTTACCTCTACCGTAGGTAATGTGAAGAAAGTAAGCTTCACTTGCACCGCTAATGACGATGCTAAGTACGGCCCTGGTTGCTTTACATGGTCAACAGGCGAGTACACCTACTCTGGTCCTACCGGCACATGGACAGGTGACGCTGCAGAGGTAGTGTTTACAGCCTCTACCAACCAAGTTCGCGCTAGCCAAATCGTGGTTGAGCTTTGATGAGGCGTGCAGCAAGCTGCAGGACGGCGCAAAGCGCCTATAGGACGCCCTTTGGGCTATAGGCTATAGGCGAAAGGCTAGAATAATAAAGGACCGCTCGATTGAGCGGTCCTCTTATTTTACTAGGCTAGTTTAACTAGTAGAACTAGTGGTACCATTTACTAGTAAGACTATTGAATTAGATGATACCTTGCTCGAGCATAGCTTGAGCCACCTTCATGAAGCCTGCGATGTTAGCTCCCTTGACGTAGTCGATAGAGCCGTCGGCTTGGGTACCAAACTTCACACATTGCTCGTGGATAGACTCCATGATTTGGTGGAGGCGAGTATCCACCTCTTGCGCTGTCCAGCTGAGGTGCTCGCAGTTTTGTGTCATCTCAAGACCAGAAGTAGCTACGCCACCAGCGTTCACAGCTTTGCCTGGAGCAAAGAGTACGCCATTGTGTTGGAAGTAGTGGATAGCACCCGGTTGGCAACCCATGTTACTTACCTCGCAGCAGCACCAGCAGCCATTAGCCTTCAATTCCTTAGCATCGTCTTCACTAAGTTCGTTTTGGAACGCACATGGAAGAGCAATATCACAAGGTACTGACCATGCTTTCTTGCCTGCAGTGAAGTGCGCTTGAGCGGGGAACTTGTCTGCCATATCTTGTACCTTATTGCGGTTAGAAGCACGCATAACGAGCATGTAGTCAATCATCTCAGCGGTAATACCCTCTGGGATTGCACATACGCCATCAGGACCAGAGATAGCTACCACCTTAGCGCCAAGCTCAGTAGCCTTTTGTGCAGCACCCCATGCCACGTTGCCGAAGCCAGAGATTGCTACAGTCTTACCCTCGATGCTCTTGCCTGCTTGATGGAGGAGGTGCTCCGTGAAATAGAGTGCACCATAACCAGTTGCCTCTGGACGGAGGATACTACCACCCCAAGTCATACCTTTGCCGGTCAACACACCTGTATGATATTCGCGCGCGAGCTTTTGGTACATACCATTGAGGAAGCCAATCTCACGACCACCTACACCCACGTCACCTGCAGGAACGTCGGTATCTACGCCGATATTGCGCCATAGTTCAAGCATGAATGCCTGGCAGAAACGCATAATCTCTGCATCAGATTTGCCTACTGGGTCAAAGTCAGAACCACCCTTTGCACCACCCATTGGCAAGGTAGTCAACGCATTCTTGAAGGTCTGTTCAAAGCCCAAGAACTTGAGCATAGATGGGTTAACTGCCTTATGGAAACGCAATCCACCTTTGTATGGTCCAATTGCTGAGTTGAATTGCACGCGATAACCAAGGTTGGTTTGCACTTCGCCTTGATCATCGACCCAAGTCACACGGAATGTGAAGATACGATCTGGCTCTACCATGCGCTCAACGATTTTTGCCTTCTCGTACTCAGGATGTTGATTGTAAACCTCTTCGATGGATTCGAGAACTTCTTGTACGGCTTGCAGATACTCTGACTCGCCAGAATGCTTTGCAGCAAGATGCTGCATAATGTCCGTTACTTTCATTGTGGTATTATTTTAATAAGTTGTATAAAAGATGCTACAAAGGTACAAAAAAAAATACGATTTAACAATGTAGTATATATAAATTTACTTGTTTTTTTTGTAAAAGTAGCAAAAAATAGTTTAAAAACTAACTAATCGTTAAGAATATGTGTGCAATTGTGTGATTATGATATAGATTTTTTGAGATAAATATAGAAAGTAGTTCCAGCTTCGGATGTTTGGAACGTAATTTTTCCGCCACTACCTTCAACAATATTTTTGGAAATTGGTAAACCTAGTCCAGCACCAGTATTCTTGGTGGTAAAATTCGGAACAAAGACTTTTTCTCGGGCTTCTGGTGCTATACCAGGCCCATTGTCAGAAATAGAAATTTCAATCCACTTAGCAGTAGAATCATTCAACAGATTAACAATAGCCGGAGTATTCTTAATCTGTGATTTAAGGATAATAATTATATCGCTATTAGGACGTCCGTGCATTGCTTGCATGGCGTTTTTAACAATATTGGTAAAGACTTGTGTAATTTGATCGGCATCGGCAATAGCCATTACTTCCCTCTCAGGACCGATGTATCGGATTGGTATCTCAGATGGGTCATTGCGCATAAGCGTAATGAAGTTATATAATTTTTCAGCCACATCAATAGTGGTAGGATTAACCTCAGGCATCTTGGCAAAAGAAGAAAACGATTTGGCAATATGACTAAGCGTATCAATTTGATCAATAAGTAGTTGCGTAGATCGATCAAATGCGGCATCGAATCGATCAGTACCCTTGGTACGCTGTAGTTGTTGGAGGGTTAACTTCATCGGCGTTAGCGGATTATTAATCTCGTGCGCCACCTGTCTTGCCATTGTTCTCCATGCCATCTCACGCTCTGTACGTGCAAGACGTTCTGTGGATTCAGCCAAGGCATCCATCATTTGGTTATAGTGTGTCACCAATTCGCCCACTTCATCAGAGTAAGAATAGTCAATATGCTTTCCCGCCTCGCCCATACGATGTTTTTTAAGTTGGCCACTAACCAAACTAAGCGAAGAAGTAACCATATGAGATATCCCCCATACAACGCCCACTGAGACTAATAACAATATCATATAAAGTGGAAGAATCTTTAGAATATACGCCTGTAGATGTTCATTGATTTCTTTCTGTGAGATAAAACTAGGTAGAGCAATATAACCAATCTGTGAGTAGTTTCCGTTGATAAAATCGGTATATGCAGAAAGATACCGTACATCGCCTATATGTTCGTATTGAACTGTAGTGTTATCAAAGAAAAATGGCTGAGGCGCGATATGCATTGGGAGTAGTCCTAATTGGAAAAGGCGTGGAGCAGAAGTACCGATCAGTCGTCCGTTGAGATCATAGACATGTATATCCGTTTCAAAGGCAAAACTCATATCACGCAAGTCAATATTGAGTGAATTGGTATTGGCATTGGACAATGCTAAATCCCAAAAATACATATTTTGTAACGACATCTTGACATATTGCGCTTTTTTAGTCAATCTCAACTGCTGTGTTTCGATAAATACACGGCGAGAATGCTCAATAGATACCAAGAAAATAGACAACAAAATCACCAATACCATTGGCGTAAGTACAATTTGGAATTTACCTCCTAGCCTCATACGTCTGAAGCCACGATAACGCACTAAACTGAATATCGCAACAAGTAGCAATACGATAATCAATATGAAAATCAACAAGTAATAGGAACGCAATTTATTAGACGAAGCATCTATCTGGTCGCTAGGTGTAAAGATAGATCGATATGAGAAGTTATCTGTTACATCCGTTAATTCAACAAACTGAGTTTGTTGCTCAGTGTTTGGTTTCCCAATTGAAAATAGATATGCACCATCATGTGAGTAGATAGAAGAACTTGCATCTGTTTGATAGTTAGTCACTTGCAATAGTTCATCACCACGAAAGGGAACTATAAACGAATTGTGCAATTGATTGCTAGTGGCAGAATAGTCGTATTTAACAGGGATAGCGACAACAACTTGGAAGTCCCCCACTTTCGTTTTGTAACATATACCTTGTGCATTATCCCATTGCATAAAATGCCATTGATCGTAAATAGAAGGTATGCCACGTTTAGAAGAAGCGAGCCACGCATTTGACCAATAGACCATCTGATTACCATGATAGATATAGAATACAATATTCTCATCCACATGCGAATATGACCATAGAGAGTCAAAATTGTTTGTCTCGATGGCATGACAAAGGTGCTTTGTGAGTTTTTCCGCATGTTGTTGTTGCTCGTATAGTGTACGCTGAATACGCCTACTAGTACGGGTAACCTGATTACATGAAGATAAAACAAAGAGCAATCCAAGGAGGATAAATACTATTTTACATTTACCTTTCACGCTGCAAAAATACAACTTTTTTTGCACATATCCAAATTTTTTATTACCTTTGCGCGTAATTTTATAAAATCAATCGTAAACTAGTAAATGGTACATATATTTACATCTCTATTGCTAGGTCTGCTGATGATTCTTGATCCCTGCACACTCTTTACGAGTATTGCAGCGATTGGATATATAGACAAAGAGATAGCAAACCGCCGCAAAGTGCTGCTCAATGGACTGATGTTCGTTATGGGTAAATTAGCCACCTACACGCTGATGGCAATTCCATTTATCATGGGGGCTCAAACCGATGGAATCAAACATTGGTTGAATCATTGGGGCGAACCGCTGTTGGCCGGTTTTATGCTTATTTGCGGTATATTGCTACTATTTACGGGTCATCATCACCATGAGCATGACCATGGTATGAGCAAGTGGCTGAAAAGTGTTGATAGTCAAAGCAGTGGATTCTGGTCATTTATGCTAGGTATATTCTTTGCCATTGCTTTTTGCCCCCATCGTTTGGTATATTTCTTCACTATGGTGGATATCGCAATCACACTACCCGCAGCGTGGAATTGGATATTGCCAGTCGTCTTTGGTTTAGGAACAGGTTTGCCAATTATGATTATTGCATGGCTGATTTCGTATAGCGCGGTCACCCTCTCCGCTCTAACTCAACGTCTACATACAATAGAAAAATGGGTGAGATATATCTCAGCTATCTTGTTTATTGGATTTGGTATCTATCTTTGTGTGCACATCTTCGCCCATGAGGAGGGATGTGACTGCACACATCATCATCATACCACGTGTATGACAACTTATTAATAAATCTATGGGGGCACCATTTTTTCGCTTTAAGCAATTTACAGTATGGCATGACTATTGTGCAATGAAAGTAGGCACCGACGGTGTCTTACTAGGAGCATGGTGTCCATTGCCGCAGTGTGCATGCGCGCGCGTGCTAGATATAGGTACGGGGAGTGGATTGATAGCTCTGATGACTGCTCAACGTCTACAATCTAGCCTAGTAGATGCTATCGATATTGATGAGGACGCAGCGAAACAAGCTAAATATAATTTTGAGAAGTCACCATGGTCACAAAGAATCTATGCTCATCAATCGACCTTACAGAATTGGAATATAGACAAAGAAGATATAAAATACGATCTAATTGTAAGCAACCCACCCTATTTTCAATCTAGCCTTAAGAATCCAAATCAAGCACGCGCTACTGCGCGACATACCGATACATTATCGTACCGCGAATTAATTTGCCATTCAGCACGATTATTGGCGAAGAAAGGCATATTAGCTCTCATATTGCCTGCAGAATCGGACCAAGAAATATTATCATTGGCAAAAGAATATCATCTGATGCCAACACATGTCACCTACGTACATTCCAAACCAGGAAAAGATGCAAGACGAATCCTTATGGCATTCTGCCATAAAGAAATAACATCCATTTCATTGCAAACTAGTGACTTCTATATCGAATCAAAAACCTCTCCCCGTAGCGAAGAGTATCAAGAATTGACTAAAGAATTTTATTTATAAACTACTAGCCAATTAGTGGGATACGAGTGCGTTTTGGGATGCAAAATATGCAGTTGGTTCGTAGCGTCGCGATAGAAAGAATGATTCCATCCCGCACCCATATCCATATACAACGCATTCTCTACCCCAAAAACAAGCAAAGAATCTAAATATTGTTGATATGTGATTGGCTCGCTGTTGGCGATTACAAAGAAACGATTTCCCTTTTGGCAGATACTACGAAAATGCTCCACTCTCTCAAGTGGCTGGATTGTATGGGCAAATATTTGAGTGTCTTTAATTACCCAATGCTGTGTAAAAGCCATACCACCCTGCTCTACAACTTGTGCCAATAGCGAATCATTGGGCAAAGAATAGAAACCTTTTCCCAACATATTACCCTGATGATCAAATCCATTCCACACAAATAATGCATATCTTTGCTCAAATGGTATCCCATCTTTATTCTCAGTATATCCATTATACAAAACACCATTAGAAATATGCTGTCCTAAAATATTGGTATGCTGAAAAGTATCTAAACATTGACCTGTGAATGCAGCTGCAGCACATAGGATGACATTCTCCTGCACGGTATCGGGCATCTGCCCACACGCGAGATCCACACGGCAGTTGGTAATATCATACGCAATGAGATTAGCGGTGGTATCCAGGAGCATAGGGTAAGTAGAAGAAGTATTCATTGTTGTATCATTAGTGGCTTTGTCATTAAACGAACGTCCAATTACCGCAATTATTGCGGCTATGGCAATGATCGCAAGAGTACGATAAAGAGTCTTTTTCATAGATATGTATTAAGAATTTTGAATTAAGAATTAGATTGTTGCATCTCAATTAATCGACGATAATAACCATTGAGCGCAAACAATTCGTCGTGCGTGCCACGTTCAACTATTTGCCCTTCATGTAATACACAAATAAGATCTGCATTGCGAATAGTACTCAAGCGGTGTGCCACAACTAAGGTAGTACGATCCTTCATCAGATTTTCCAAAGCCTCTTGCACTAATTTCTCGGATTCCGTATCAAGAGCTGAAGTAGCTTCATCTAGAATCAAAATTGGAGGGTTCTTGAGTATGGCACGTGCAATGGATATACGCTGACGTTGTCCACCACTGAGACGAGAGCCTCGATCACCAATTGTAGTTTGGTATTGATTAGGAGTAGCCATAATAAAATCGTCGGCATTGGCAATACGTGCTGCTTGACGTACTTCCTCTATAGTAGCAGACTTGACACCAAAACTGATATTATTGTAAAAAGTATCGTTGAATAGAATCGCTTCTTGATTGACATTCCCCATAAGCGCACGAAGGTCAAAAGTTTTTAGTTCACGGATATCCACACCATCAATTGTGATACGCCCCTGTTTAGGATCATAAAAACGAGGCAAAAGGTCCGCCATTGTAGTCTTACCACTACCCGATTGTCCCACCAAAGCAATAGTTTGTCCCTTTTGTATATCAAGATCTATATGCTGTAATACAGGGCGATCATCTTGATATGAGAACGAAACATTCTCATATCGTATAATAGACTGAAATTCTATTAGTTGCTTTGGGTTTTCTGTTTCGCGAATATTGCTTTCTGTGTTAAGTATCTTATCTATTCGCTCCAACGAAGCCAAACCACGTCGAATACCATAGGTGGCTTTGCTAAGATCCTTAGCTGGGTTAATGATAGAATAGAAGATAACAAGGTAGTAGATAAATGTAGCGGCATCAATCGAAGAATTATCACCCAAAATTAGTGTACCTCCAAACCACAATAATATCGCTATCAAAGCTGTACCTAAAAACTCTGATACTGGGTGCGCAAGATAATAACGACGATTGATACGATTGAATGTAGCACGTGTAGCATTAATGAGTTGTAAAAACCGATGATTCAGTTTACCTTCTGCATTAAATGCTTTCACAACACGCAATCCACCTAGGGTCTCATCTATTTGCGTCAATATCTCAGCATTTTGCTCTTGTCCCTTCGTGGAGGCACGCTTGAGTGAACGCCCAATACGTCCAATTAAGAAACCAGCTATCGGTAATAAAATCAACACAAATAATGTGAGTTGCCATGAGATCGTGAAAAGGGTTATGAGATAAACGACTATCATAATTGGATCTTTGAAGAGCATATCCAATGTTGACATGATACTCGCTTCTACTTCATTCACGTCATTCGTCATACGCGACATCACATCACCTTTGCGCTCCTCAGTAAAGAATCCAATCGGTAGACTAACCACCTTTTTATATAGTTGTTCACGTAAGTCGCGTAATACCCCCGTGCGAATAGGCACCATGAAATAGTTCGCTAGCCACGCAGTAAGACACTTTAAGCCAGTGAGCACCACCAAACATCCCCCTAACATAAGCAATACATATTGCGCACCATGGGTATCTATTAGCATTTGAAGGAGATAATACAAGTTATTCTTCAGTGTCTGAATGATCTCTTGCATCGTAGCCAGCTCAGTCAATGGTATATACGTTGTATTAACCTCCGACAGTCCGAATAATATCTGCAACACAGGAATAATAGTAGCAAAAGAGAAAAGCGACAATACCGTAGAGAGGATATTGAAGAAAAGATTAGCCATCACTTGCCATCGATATGGCGGCAAGAAACGTCGAAAAAGAGAGATTATATTCATATTATTTTATGAAGGGAATGCAACAGGTGAGTATTTTGTATAAAAAATTAATATTTCGTATTACGATTATTCTCGCTGACATAAAGTAATATAGCACGATCAAATGCTTCTTTATCGATACCAAAATCAGTTTGAATAGTTTGCACATACAACTTGCCACCTAACTGCTCCACCAATGGTGTTTGTAATAAGCGCATATAGTCTTTCTCGGTGGTCACTACGCAGTCATATCCATTTGCTTTTACTAAGATAGTTTCTATATCTCGAGCCGTAAACACATGGTGATCAGAGAATGCAAGTAATTCAGTATTAGGATATTGCTCGCTTAAATGCGCTAAAAATGGTTGTGGATTGGCAATACCCGTTACTAGAAGCGGAGTCCCAGGCAAGTCAAGTGGTTGATATGCAATTCGCGAGAACACCAACTGTTGGTAGGATGGCAAATGCAAAGCATTGGCTACCACACGCCTATCAATAGGTTGCATTTTCTTTGGGCATTTAGTTACTACCACCACATTTGCACGAATACTTTGGTTTGGCACATCACGTAATTTTCCCCATGGCAACATATGATCGTGCACGTACAGACAGTCATATGGTGTTAACAAGACATACATACCACATCGCAATGGTCGATGTTGATATGCATCATCTAAGATCACACACTGAATATCAGGAAACAAATGCTGCAAACGCCTCAAACCTTTCACCCTATCTGCACATACGGCCACAGGTATATTAGGAAAATGAGAATGTATCTGCATAGGTTCATCACCTATCGTTTGGGCAGTATCATGAGCATCCGCCAATCGAAATCCCTTGGTCTGACGTCCGTATCCTCGCGATAAAACTGCCACTTTGTACTGTTGCGATAAGAGCGATATCAAATATTCTGTCATTGGTGTCTTACCTGTACCACCAACAGCCAAGTTACCCACACATATAGTAGGTATTGACACCTTGGTCGAATACAAGATATGCTCATCATATAGCAAGTTGCGTATCCACACAACAAAACCATATATCCATGATATTGGAGCAAGAAGGAATTTCAATGTTTCAAACTTTCATGCGCCAAAGCGCTTGTTTATAGGCTTCGAATTATTGTATAATTACCTCAGGAGTTAGCATCATAATGCGTGGTTCTGCCACGAACTCGCGCATTTTCATGACTAGACGTTCCTCTGGTGTGGTGTTATCCAAAATCTTGAGTAGTTCTTCTAATGCATCACGCTTACCTGGATATTCAGTAATCTCATATTCACCCAAATTAGCCAACTCAGCCGCTTTTTCAATAGCATTGTTGATATTACCCAATTCATCAACGAGTCCGATTGTCAAGGCATCCTTTCCAAGCCATACCCTGCCTTCACCAATAGCTTTAATCTCATCTTGTGTCATTCCACGCCCATCTGCACAACGACGAGTAAAAAGATCATAGCCGCGTTCTACCATTGCTTGCATTAGCGCCATCTCCTCTCTATTCATGCCCTTGAACATTGCATTCATAGTAAGATTGGCATGTTGATTGGTGCTTACACCATCTACATCTAGACCTATTTTATTTATCAATTTGCTAGCATTGGGAACAGTACCAAAAATACCTATCGAACCCGTTAATGTGGTAGGCTCTGCATAAATATAATCAGCACAGCAAGATATATAATAGCCACCTGATGCTGCATAATCACCCATTGACACTACGACTGGTATACCTTTCTTTTGTAGAGTTTTTATCGCGTGCCAAATTTGCTCACTGGCGTCAGCACTACCACCGGGGCTATTTACACGCAATACAACGGCCTTGATTGTATTATTTTTGTGAAGTTTTTTAACAGTCTTAATAAACTCCGTATCCACGATTCCTTCTTTGCCTGAGTCAAAGATCTGTCCTTCAGCATATACTATAGCTATTTTATCCTTCAACATACTACTGGTTGAATTACGAGTTACCTCGGTCATAGAGTTGTTTGTAGATATATTATAATCCTTGGTTCCAGCATACATACGTAATATGGTATCCATATCTTGTACATACACAAGTGTATCCACTAATCCGTAATCAACATACTTCTGTTGTGGTTGTAATGACATACATTCATCAGCATACGTATCCAACTGGTCTATAGGCAGAGCACGATTCTTTGCTACTGCAGTTTTCATCTCGCTCCAAATACCATCCAGATACTGTTCTGTTTGCTTACGATCTTCATTTGACATCGAAGTGCGGAAATAGGGTTCTACTGCAGATTTGAATGTACCTACTTTTAATATTTGCATCTCCACACCAATCTTGTCTAACAAACGTGTATAGTATTGTTTTTGTGCTGTCAAGCCATCCCACATAAGCGTACCTGTAGTATTCATATAAATCTTATCCGCCACCGAAGCGATATAATAATTAGTTTGTGTATATGAGTCAGCATATGCGATGACAAACTTACCCGATTGCTTGAAATCGAGCAAAGCATCACGCAAAGCTTTCGCAGAAGCGGGACCAGCGGCCAATGTACCACCTCGTAAATAAATACCGAGTACTTTGTCATTATTTTTTGCTAATGCGATATTATCCAATAAATCGTTCAAACCAACATTTGTTGTCACTGACATTCCGTATAACTCTGCCAATACAGCATCAAACGGATTTTCCTCAGGTGCTTGCTCTACCAAAACACCTTCTAAATCAATACGATAGATGGTATTCTCTTCTATAACATTCAAAGATGTGGCCATAACCCCGCCCATCAATATTCCCATAATACCACATATCAAGCAATACGCACCAATTGCCACGATTACTGCCCATAAGCATCCCATCTTTCTGCGAGGACGCTGATCATTCTTTACATAAATTGCCATTGTTATTATTGAATTAAATAAGTTATAATCGCTCGATTCTATTGAAATGTTATTTCTCCAGTTTAAACGACCTACGATGATATGGAGTGATGCCATATTTTCGTATCGCTTCGTAATGTGCCTTGGTAGGATATCCCATATTAGTATTCCAATGATACTGCGGATACTCATCATGTAATCTCAACATGTACTCATCTCGATAAGTCTTTGCTAAGACACTTGCTGCGGCTATTGACAGGTATTTTCCATCTCCTTTAACCACCGTGCGTGCTGATATTTCCAAGACCTCACCTTCTGGAATATAAGGTTTCCACTTATTACCATCTACAATAATATGTTGAGGTCTAACGTGTAATTTATCCAATGCACGCTGCATACCTAAAATCGATGCATTAAGTATATTTATCTTGTCAATTTCCTCCGCTGTTACTTCCACAACAGCCCATGCCTTTGCATATTGCTCAATCCTTGGTCGTAAATATTGACGTTCCTTCTCCGTAAGTTGCTTCGAGTCATTAAGCATATCCAACCATTCACGATGTGCATCATTTTCCACTAACGAAGGATCTAATACCACCGCAGCAGCAAATACACTACCTGCCAATGGTCCACGTCCTGCCTCATCACATCCTGCTTCCACTACGCCTTCTATGCAATTAATCTTTAGCATCTCAACAACTACTTATTAAAACGGATATCCTATAGCAAAATGGAATGCCATGTCATCCTTCCAATTTAATCCATTTCCCACAGTACGCCATTGTTTACCAGAACCATCATACAATAAACTTGGGTCATACAACTTTACACCGAAATCTACACGGAATATAAAAAATGAAAAGTCTAAGCGCACGCCTACGCCATATGCCATTGCTATTTGCTTGTAAAATTCATTAAATTGGAACACACCATTAGGTTGCGCATCATAGTCAAAAACCGTCCAAATATTACCTGCGTCAAAGAAAGCAGCTAACTCAATGATTGACCATACTTTTGCACGGTACTCTACATTCAAGTTCAAACGGATATCACCTGACTGATTATTGAAATCAATCAATTTGCCATTCCCCTTATACCCTCCAGGTCCTAGAGTACGCGCAGACCAACCACGTACACTGTTTGCTCCGCCCGCAAAATAACGTTTTTCAAATGGTATCGTCTGAGAATTTCCATATGGCACTGCCACACCTAAATCTGCATGAAACACCAACCGATGCCCCGGAGTCAATAAGTGGTTATATGTTGCGGAAACATCTGCTTTGGCAAATTGCGCAAACTGCGTTTTAAACAAGGTATAATTACCCGATTCTGAATCCTTTGAGAATCGTAATGGCTCCGCTAGTGCGCGCAACAAGTTACCAGCAGATTCAATATTGTAATAAACATTCCAATACGAACGATGCGGAGTACGTGCACGGAATGAGGTGTAGTTTCCCGAATATCCCAATCCCACAATAAAGTGATTTTCGTAAGAGTACTTGAGTATATTTGTTGATTGCAAGAACTGATCACGAAATGCATCGCTGATCCATGGCAGATATACATAACTAATATCAACAAATCTAAACTGATGATTCAACCCTATGCGCGGTTGCTGTAGAACATATTTTAAACCTGCCCCAAAAATACTGCGCGTATACTCATCAGGACGATTTTGAAAGTTATAATCCAAATTTACCGCTACTGCTGATGGGAACTTTAATTCTGCCGAGGCCTTTCCTTCGATAGCACGACCACCATTTTGCCTCCACTCATAACTAGCACGCCCATTGAGCGAAACCTTTTCAGCCCCGCGGAATAGGTTCCGATTCACATACCCTACTCCTGCTGCTACCCCC
Organism: Paludibacteraceae bacterium; assembly: GCA_045577965.1. Classification (GTDB taxonomy): domain Bacteria; phylum Bacteroidota; class Bacteroidia; order Bacteroidales; family Paludibacteraceae; genus Colicola. Next base: position 159,270 of record JAZNJI010000012.1, on the reverse strand, counting down.
CAATCTCCAGCCGAATAAGTTCCTTCAATCTCAGCTGAAACAGAATTCAGTTTACCACGCGAAAGCACCACATGGCAATCCAACTCATTCTCTGAAATTTCTTCAAAACTAATATCAACATATTTCACAGGCGCTAATTGATTAAGCTTTGTATATGCACGCTCAACAACAACCTCATTATACGGGGCACCAGGCTGAATAGGACAGTTGCGAATCAGCACATTATCACGAATAAGTTTTTTACCCACCCATGTGAATATATAATCATCCTTGCTATCCAAAAACATTTTCTCGTCCTTGGGAATACGAGCAGGATCATAATCCACATGGAAATGCACCTTAGCCACCTTATACCGACGAAACATCTTAACTCTTTCTTGCTCGTCAATATTATCTTTCAAACGCATCTTCACATTGATTTCCCCACTGACCTGATTACTATCAGCCGCAAAATAAAGTAGTTCCTGGTCAAAATAAAAATACCCCCTTCTGCGCATCGCTTGCGCCACACGCTGACGTTCTTGATTTAACACATCAGCATCAAACTGCATACCCTCACGAATCAGAACCCATCTCTTATCATTTGCTACACGCACAAAATCCTGTTCACCTACTTGCCAGTTTGACATATCGCCATCAAACTCCACCATATATTCACCGACGAAATAAGGTTGATTAGCCGTAACCTGATAGGTAAGATTAACTTTCCTATCTTTCCGCTCCATCACCGTATCCACCTTAGCCTGAAAATATCCCTTATTATTCATTGCACGTTGTAATTGCGTGCAACTGGCATCTGCAAGTTCAGGCGAGAAAACCACAGGCGCTTCACCTAATTTACGCGCATTTTTACTTGTCCACTTAGTAGTATCAATTGGAGCAGTATTATATATATCTAACTGCAATTTCCAAAAACCTAATATCTCTGTATTTTGCTTCTGCTGCACATATTTCATCAAATCCGCAGCTTGAACATCTTTTGTATCTTGCATTTTTATCTTCACATCATTAAGAAGATATTCACCCTGCGGCACGAACTTTGTCGTATTGCACGCCACAAGCAATAAGAGCGAAAGAAGTAATATGAGCAGTTTTTTTAGCATTTCAAAGTATTTCCCAATTGAACGTGCAAAGGTACTACTTTTTTTTCACATACGCAAGCGCGCGATTTTTTTTCTTCAACAAGAAGATCTTATTCACAAAAGAAATAATATTTAATGAATTTATTCCACTAATGCCATATCTTAACAAACAACACATCCAAACATACAACACTAATTACGCAATACACCTTTTTTTTCATTACACTAGCATATAAAGAAATAGTTTATTATTATTCAAAAAAAATACTATTTATAATTATAATTATAATCTCTTTATTTAATATTGCCATATCTCCATAAAATCGTCTATTTTTATATACGTATATTATTTTATTTTGTACATATACCTAAAACAAAAATCATTTTCCTACATGATAATTTGAATTTTTAACTTTTCACAAAATCTTAACAAACAGCACATTTTTGTCATCTCAAAAAAAACATTTCATCAAAAAAATATACGCATTTTTTTGCACACATGCGTTTTTTTTCGTACCTTTGCAGGCTTTTTTGCGTGAACGCGCACGCGTAAGATAAATAGACGGAATGAAAAGAGGTTTGTGTATATTGTATTTGTTGCTGTTATTGACGTCAATAACAGCACAACAACATACTAGCACTCCTCGTTTAGAGAAGAAAGATAGCTTAGCAATGGAGCAAGAAGGCCTTGTGGACCCTCTTAATAGTTTCGGACCGACAGAATCTGCTTCAGAAAAGCAGCAAGCTATTGATGCAAAAATCGAATACACTTCATCCGACTCCATGGTAATCACTGGAGATGGTATAGCATATCTATACGGTACTGGTGACCTTAGATATAAAAGTATGGAGTTAACTGCTGAGCATATACGAGTGCATATGGACAGCAGTACCCTATATGCTAAAGGCGTATATGATACTATTGATAACGAATGGGTCGGCAAGCCGATTTTCACAGAGGGGAATGATAGCTACGAGACCGACGAGATCACTTACAACTTACGCACACAAAAAGGATTGATCATCAATGGTATTACTGAACAAGGCGAGGGATATATAGTAGCAGGTAAGACAAAAAAAGTAGATGGTGACGTATTGATGATGGCATCTGGAAAGTACACCACATGTGACCAACATGATCATCCTCACTTCTACCTCCATATGACCAAAGCGAAGGTAAAACCTGGCGACTATATTGCCACTGGCCCTGCGTATTTAGTAGTGGGTGATGTACCTTTGCCATTAGCCATTCCGTTTGGCTTTTTCCCATTTACCAATAAATACTCTAGCGGACTAATCATGCCAAACTTTGGAGACGATTATACCCGCGGATTATACCTATCAGGATTGGGTTACTACTTCGCCATAAATGACTATATGGACCTGCAACTCACCGGTGATATTTACACCCGCGGAACATGGGCGATATCCGCACGCAGTAAATATCTAAAGCGCTATAAGTTCAATGGTAGTTTCAGCGTAAACTATCGTTGGGATGTGACTGGAGAAAAGGATATGCCCGACTACAATGTAGCTAAAAACCTACAAGTACAGTGGACACACACACAAGATGCAAAAGCAAACCCGTACAATAATTTCTCGGCAAGTGTAAACTTCAAAACTGCAGGTTACAACCGCAGCAACATCAATAGTTATTACAATGTGCAAGCGAATGCTGAAAATACCACTAGCAGTAGCATCAGTTACACACAACGTTTCCCTGATAGCCCTTGGAACCTGGGACTTAATATGAGCATCACGCAACGTACAAAAGACTCAACATTAGCTGTAACCCTACCGAGCCTAACAGTAAGCATGAGCCGCATCTACCCTTTCAAGCGCAAAGTGCGTGTTGGAAAAGAGAAGTGGTATGAAAAAATAAGTTTGCAGTACAATGGTAGCTTTACCAATTCTATTACATGCAAGGAGAATTATTTTTTCAAATCTAATTTTGTGAAGGACTGGGATAATCGTCTTAAGCACAACCTCAGTTCTTCAGCATCATTCATGGCCTTCAAGTATATCAGTATCACACCAAGCGTAACGTTTACCGATCGCATGTTTTTCTCGCGCGTTGATCAAAGTTGGAATGAGAAACTCAATCAAGTACAGAAAGATACGGTAATGGGGTTCTATAATGTATACGATTTTAACGCAAGCATAAGTATGTCCACTAAACTTTATGGATTCTATATCCCCTTCCGTAAATGGTTTGGTGACAAGGTAGATCGTTTCAGACATGTGATGACTCCGTCCATAAGTTTCAGTTATCGTCCTGACTTTGGGAAAGACTTTTGGGCAAAGCGCTACGGCGGTTTCTACGGCAGTTATGATCAACTGATTACAACACGTGATGCAGCCGGAAATATCGTACCAAAATTAGACGAAAATGGATTGCCAATATATGAAGTTGTACATTATTCACGATTCAAAGAAGCACCCGGTAGAGGAGCATCAGCTACTTTGAACTTCTCACTAGGCAATAATTTGGAAATGAAGCTCCGCAACGACAAAGACACTACAGGGAAAGACCCATATAAGGTATACAGTATCATCGATAATCTAAGTATTAGCGGTGGATACAACTTCATTGCAGACTCAATGAATTGGAGTAATTTCTCCGTAAACTTACGCATCAAGATCCCAAAAGTAAACTACACTATTAATCTCAGCGGACAATTTGATCCATATATGTATACAACCACCCCAAGCGGTCGCCATGTGCGCTGCAACGAACTATACTGGAATCATGGTCGCTTTCCACATTTCCTTGGTACAAGTACCAGTTTTAGTTATACGTTCAACAACGATGTGGTGAAAAGATGGTTCGATCGTAGTGAGAAAAATGATGAAGAATCTCTGGAGAATGAAACATTAGACGAACCTACTATTGATCCATTAACTGGGGAAATCATAGAACCTGAGCAATCTACAAAGAAAAAACAGAAGAAGAAAGAAGAACTAACTGATGACGGATATCTATTTGCACAAATACCATGGAGCTTGAGTATATCGTATAGCTTACGATATGGAGCAAGCAGTACAGAGTGGAATGAAAAAAAGAACTACTACAAGATGGAGTTTCGCCATAATCTGAGTTTATCTGCATCAATAGGTTTGGGAAGTGGATGGAAAGCTAGTACATCACTAAGTTATGATGTCAATGCCAAAAAGTTATCATACACAAATATTAACGTAAGTCGCGACCTGCACTGCTGGAGTATGAGCGCAAGCTTCGTGCCATTTGGTCCGTATAAGAGCTATACATTCCACATTGGTGTTAATGCCAGTATGTTAGCTGATTTGAAATACGACAAGAGTAGTAGTGATGCAACAGGTAAACGCATAGATTGGTGGTAAAATAGTTACAATTAGATAATATTCAATTTACGATAAATCATGAAAATAGAAGCAAAAAAAGTAGTAACCCTCCAATACGATTTGTATGTGGACGGTGAGAATGGACTAGAAGAATTGATGGAGAAAGCCACAGCAGAGAGCCCATTGGTATATTGCCACGGCGAAGGTATGATGCTACCTGTGTTTGAGCAAGCAATGGAAGGCCTAGCAGAAGGTGAAGCTTTCGATTTTAACATTGCATGTCAAGATGCCTATGGCGAATACGACGAAGAAGGTGTCTTAACACTGGATAAAAAGATGTTCTACAATGGCGATGGCGAATTTGATTCAGAACGTGTATTCGTTGGCGCTATTGTACCTATGAACACTGTAGATGGACAAATCATCAATGCACAAATTGCTGAAATCACCGCAGAAACTGTAACGATTGACCTTAACCACCCATTAGCAGGTGAAAACTTGCATTTTGTAGGAAAGGTGCTCAACATCCGCGAAGTAACCGAAGGCGAACTCAAAGCATTGCACCACCGCGGTTGCGGAGGAGGATGCAATGGTTGCAAAGGTAGCTGCGATGACTGTGGTGAAGAATGCAATTGCAATCAATAACAACTTATAATTAATAACAAAACAAGGCAGAGCCACAAATGTGAGCAAAGCAAACAACAAATTCTATGGCAAATATTTTAGCGATAGTGGGACGTCCCAATGTAGGGAAATCGACCCTTTTTAACCGCTTGACTAAAACTCGACGAGCGATAGTAAATGACACAGCAGGTACCACTCGTGACCGCCAATATGGTAAAAGCGAATGGTGCGGAAAAGAGTTTTCTGTTATTGATACTGGAGGATGGGTAGTAAACTCAGATGACACCTTCGAGAGCGAGATTAATCGACAAGTAAACTTAGCTATCAAAGAGGCGGATGTGATTTTGTTGGTAGTAGATGTAAACGCGGGTGTAACACAATTTGATATGGAAGTAGCTCATCTACTCCGTCAGGCAAAGAAGGAAACCGTTTTGGCCGTAAATAAAGTAGACCAATTCGACCAACAATACGGTGCGCCTGAGTTCTATAAACTCGGTTTAGGTGAACCATATATCTTATCGGCAGAGAATGGCTTAGGGACAGGAGATCTATTAGATGAAATTTGCAGCCGTTTCAAAGATACTGCAGCTGGTGAAAATTTGGAAGAACTGCCTCGTTTCGCGATTGTCGGTCGTCCTAATGCTGGTAAAAGCAGTATCTTAAATGCATTTATTGGAGAGGAACGTACCATTGTAACTGACATTCCTGGTACAACACGAGATAGTATCTACACACGCTACAATAAGTTTGGTAAAGATTTCTATTTGGTAGACACAGCAGGTATACGCAAAAAGGCAAAAGTAAACGAAGACCTAGAATATTATTCAGTGGTACGCAGTATTCGTGCAATAGAGAACTCTGATGTATGTATACTGATGATTGATGCTACCAGAGGGATTGAAGCACAGGATTTGAATATATACCAATTAATTCAAAAGAATAAAAAAGGATTGGTAGTATGCGTAAATAAATGGGACCTCATTGAAAGCAAGACTAATGCTGATATCAAGGGGTATGAACGTGCCATTCGTTCTCGCATAGCACCATTCACAGACTTCCCTATCATTTTTACTTCAGCACTTACCAAACAACGTATATTTAAAGTGATGGAGACCGCCTTGCATGTGTATGAGAACAAGCAACAAAAAGTACCTACAGCGCAATTAAACGAGCGTTTCCTACCTCTAATTGAAAATTATCCTCCACCAGCGACTAAAGGTAAGTACATTAAGATCAAGTATTGTACGCAATTGCCTAATACTCAGATTCCTACATTTGTATTCTTTGCGAACTTACCACAATACGTAAAAGAACCTTATCGTCGTTTCTTAGAGAATAAACTACGCGAGTGGTGGGACTTTGAGGGTACACCTGTGCAGATATTCATCCGTGCAAAATAACTTCTGTTATTAAGAATGGTAGGTTGATTATTGCGAAGCTATTGCGCACATGCGAAAAATTTTGTACCTTTGTCGGCAAAATGAAGATAATTAGTTTTACACATATTAATGGAGAAGTGAAGATGGTGCTGAAAGGCGATTCATCTCTATTGGTAAATCATAAGCCCTTCTTCATTCCTAACTGGAGCGAAAATATTCACATGACGCCATGCGTGGTATTGCGCGTAAGTCGATTGGGAAAGAATATAGGAGCAGAATTTGCAACACGTTACTTCGACGCTATAGCTTTAGGGTTAAATATCTGCGCTGCAGATTATGTAGAGAACGGCGATTGGACACGCGGTTTTGCATTTGATTACTCCTTACCATTAGGCAAATGGATCGCAATTAATGAAAACCCGTGGAAGGAACTGATCATCAGCATGGAAGATGCTATTGAACAAGCTAGTAAGGTAATGACTATTCGTCAGGGTGACATGATCGCAATTGATTGCAATACATCATCACGCAGATTAGATAAAGAAGAGTTAATACAAATTGAGAAGAACGGAGAAGAACTTCTATACTGCAAAATAAAATGAAACGATTGATTTGGATAATATGTAGTTGGATTCTAGCACATTTCACGTGGGCTAGTGTTCATACTTATACTACCAAGTCAGCACTACAAAATGGTACGATAATCAAGATTCGGGTAAGCGAAACAGGGGTACATATGATACCTTACGATTCGCTAACGGCTTGGGGACTTCAAGCAGAAGATGTCTGTGTATTAGGCTACGGTGGAGCTACATTGTCAGAGAACTTCATGAACAAGCGCTATGATGATCTACCACCCGTATCAATTTATATCTACAAAGGTGCAGATAATATCTTTAATAGTGGTGATTACATACTTTTCTATGCACAAGGACCGGTGCAATGGAAGATGGATAACAACGGTGATTGGCGACATATACAAAATCCTTATAGCAATTATGGTTACTATTTCGTAAGCGACAATCCCTCATTGCAACGAACAATTGCATTATCTAATGCACAATATGATCAAAATAGCGTAGAGGATGTAGATTGGTATGTTGCCAACTTTGTCCATGAGCAAGATTTGGTGAATCTAGTAGATATATCGGGTACAAATGGCGGCGGTAGAGAATTTTATGGCGAAAGAATAAACTCGAATAATAAAACTGTAAGTATCACATTCAATGCGCAACATGTCCGTAGCGATATGAATGCACGTTGCCACGTGTCTATGGCAGCAAGTTCTGGAAACACAACTTCAATTAAAATTAACTATGCTGGTAAGAATACAACTAGAAAGATCCCTGCCATTAGTGTCTCTGATAGCCATACTAAAGCTATTGTAGATTCTGCAACTATCAATGTATTCCCTATTGCCACCGACAAGCAAGAGGTCAGTCTTCACTTCAATAGTACGAGTTCTAGTTCTAACGCATATTTGAATTACATAGAACTAAATCTACCATGCCATTTGGTGATGAATAGCAATCAAATGCCTATCATAAATACCAAACTACTTGGTCATAAACCTGCCATGCGTTATCATTTGCAAGAAGCAAACCATAACACACAGATTTGGCGCGTAACAGAAGGGGTATTTGTAGAGCAAATGCCTACCACCTTGAGCAATGGCACACTAACATGGATAGGAGATAATACAAAAGCCGAGAAATATATAGCATTAAATCCTGCCGATAACACCTGGAAAAAACCAGTAACTATTGGTAAAGTAGTTAATCAGAACTTACACGCATTAGAAAACATAGATTACATTATCATATGTCCACGTGAATTTGTTGCGCCTGCAGAAAAATTAGCAATGAAGCACGAAGAAGTTGATAATTTGACTTGGGCTGTCGTAACAGATGAGCAAGTGTACAATGAATTTTCATCAGGTACACCTGATGTATCTGCCTATAGATGGCTGATGAAAATGTTGTATGATCGCGCTAATGGAAATGCTGTCAAGCGTCCAAAATATTTGCTTTTGATGGGTGATGGTACATATGACAACCGAAGAATATTTGGTGCCAATGTATCAGGATCCAACTTGTTATTAACTTATCCGTCTACAAATTCTACAGTTGAACCGATGGCATATAGTACGGATGATTATTTCGGCTTCTTAGCTGACAATACGGGGATTTATAACAATGAATTCAATATAACGCTAGCTAAAATGGATATCGGAGTAGGACGTTTACCCGTGAAGACATTAGACGAAGCCAATCTGATTGTACATAAGATTTGCACATACATCGATGACAAAACACTCGGAAAGTGGAAATCTAATATCCTTTTCCTTGCTGATGATGGCAACCATGGTATGCACATAGAAACAGCCGAAGCAGGCGCAGAACAATTACGTCTCAAGAACGATGATTTCTTGGTAAAGAAAATTTATTTAGACGCCTATGTACAAGAAGTTAGTTCTTCAGGTGAAAGTTATCCATTAGCTAAGAATCAGTTTGACAACTTGATGAACAATGGTGTATTATTTATGAATTATTCTGGTCACGGAGGTTATAACAATATCACCAACGAGTTGTTTATGACCACCAATGATATTCAACGTATGAACAACAAGAATCAAGCATTCTGGTTCCTAGCAACATGTAGTTTCTCTCATTTTGATGGAGGAAAAACATCCGCAGGAGAAGAAGCTATTTTGAATCCATATGGTGGAGCAATTGGTGTATTGTCGGCATGTCGTACGGTATACGTGACACAAAACACTACCCTTAATCGCAACCTCTGCGACACCATATTGGGACATAAGAATCCATTTGAATACCATATGACCATTGGTGAGGCTACACGTATTGCAAAAAATCGATCAGGTAATGATATTAACAAACTATCCTATATTTTGCTAGGGGATCCAGCTATCCGTCTTAACTACCCTACTGATTATCAAGTAAAAACTACTTCTACATTGGATACACTGTATGCACTCAGCATCCAAACTATCAAAGGATATATTCAAACACCTGATTATGACACAGCGCATTGGTTTAATGGCAAATTAGATATAACCATTTTCGATAAAGTGCAAGAAATTGTCACACGCGACAATGATGAAATAGCAGAAGAAAATAAAGTTAAATACAAATACAAAGATTATCCCAACACACTCTTTATTGGACAAACAGATGTGATAAATGGTCTGTTTGAAGTAACATTTATGGTACCAAAAGATATTCGATACAACTATGGAAACGGACGTATCGTTTATTATGCGCATGACAACGAAAATCGGGAAGAAGCTATTGGTCATTATGAAGACTTTATCATTGGAGGTAGTAGTTCTGTAATCGCGCAAGACACTATTGGACCCGAATTGAATATCTATCTCAATAATTCATACTTCGCAGATGGAAATAAAACACATGAAAACCCTCATTTCTATGCTGAGATATACGATGAGAATGGTATCAATACTGCAGGTTCAGGAATTGGACACGATTTGCTTATGGTGATTGATAATGATGCCAAACAAACATATGTATTAAACTCCTATTTCCAAGCGCAAAACAATAGTTACCAAAGTGGTATTGTCAGTTATAAGATGGCAGAACAAAAAGAAGGGGCACACACACTTACTTTCCGAGCTTGGGACTTACATAATAACAGCAGTACGGCTTCACTAAACTTCCAGGTAGTAAAAGGATTAGATCCACAGTTGTACAACATTACTACCTACCCTAACCCAGTGGCTAGTACAGGTGTACTAAATATCATCATCCATCATGACCGACCTGATGATATTGCAGAATCAACGATATATCTATATGACCTCAGCGGAAAAATCGTGGATGTACATACGCAACGAGGTAATGAACCTATTCAATGGAATTTAAGTGAAGCAAATGCTCCTGCAGGAATATATATATATCAAGTAAATATAAAAACTACCACTTCGAACTATGTTTCGAAAGCTAGTAAACTAATTATAACTCAATAATTGCCTATGAAACAAATTTAAAAAACTTTGCAAACAAACAAAAAATACAGAAAACTATTAACAATTAATTAAATTATAAAACAATGAAGAAAATCATTTTTTCAGTACTAACTGTTTCTCTCTTTGCTATGTCAGCAATGGCACTCAATCCTGTTAATCCAGCTATGCCATCTCTTACTATTGCACCTGACGGACGTGCTGCAGGTATGGGCGATGTAGGTGTCGCTACTAACGCTGACCTCAATTCACAACACTGGAACCCTGCAAAATATGCCTTCATGGATAGCAAGGGTGGTCTCACTGTGAACTACACTCCTTGGTTAACCAAGTTAGTTGATGACATCAACTTGGCATATATTGCTGGTTACTACAACATGGGTGACATGGCAGGTACATTGTCTGCTAGTTTCACATACTTCTCTATGGGTGATGTAAAACTAGTAGATATCGGTGGAGTTGACTTTGCTAACGCGAAGCCTAATGAGTGGGCTATTGACTTGGCATATTCTCGCAAATTGCACGAATATGTAAGTATGGCAGTAGCATTGCGCTTCTTGTATAGCGATTTAACTAATGGTGCCAACTTCACAGGTACAAGTGCACAAGAAATGTATCCTGGATGGACTATGGCAGCAGATGTGGCTTTGTACTACAAACAACCTATCGCTCTTCCTATGGGCGAAAGCTATTTCGGCTTAGGTCTTAACATCAGCAACCTCGGTGGTAAAATCACACACGATGAAGGTACTACCCAAAACTTCATCCCTGCTAATTTGCGACTTGGTGTAAGCTACGAGATTCCTTTCGACAACTACAACCGATTGATGGCAACTGTAGAGTGCAACAAAATGTTAGTTCCAACCTACGACTCTAAGTTTGCTACAAATCAAACCGATCATAAATACACACAAGATGAATATGCTTCCATTTCATCTCCCAAAGGATGGTGGCAATCATTCTGCGATGCTCCTGGCTATACTACAGACGAAGGAAAGGTAATTTCTCCACTTATGGAAGAATTCCAAGAGGTGCAATGGGGTGTAGGTCTTGAGTATAGCTACAACCGCCAATTCTTTGGCCGCGTAGGTTATAGCCACGAGAATTTCTGGAAAGGTAACCGCCGCTATGTAACCGTAGGCGCTGGTTTCCACTTAAGCATCTTCTCGTTAGACGTTGCATATTGCATCGCTACCGCTCCATCTAACCCACTTGACCAAACTATGCGTTTCACCCTTGGCTTTGACCTTGCTGGTATTAAAGACCTCGTAAATAATCAAAAATAATGCGTATAGGATTCGGATATGATGTACACGCTTTTGCCCCCAACCGCGAATTGTGGTTGGGAGGCATTCGTGTGCCTGCCGAACAAGGACTATTGGGGCATTCGGATGCAGATGTGTTGATACACGCCCTATGTGACGCACTGCTTGGAGCTGCTGCAATGCGTGATATCGGTTATCATTTCCCTCCTGTCAAAGGAAACGAATACGAGAATATAGACTCGAAAATTCTGCTGCGCAAAGTAATGACTTTGCTCCGTAATGCAGGATATGAGTTAGGGAACTGTGATTGCACCATTTGTGCCGAAGCTCCAAAACTCAATCCGCATATCCCTGCAATGACCGCGTGTTTGGCTGAGGTTATGGGCGTTAGCGAGAATCAAATTAGCATCAAAGCTACCACTACCGAACAACTCGGATTCATTGGTCGAAAAGAAGGTATCGCTGCGCATGCCATAGTGCTTATCACAACATTAAAATGAAAACATTTAGACTAATACTTTGTCTATTCGGTTTCTCATTATGCATTACCGCTAATGCAGAACAACCCAGTTCGCAAGACCAGAACAATCAACAGCTAAACTATGAGTTGGTTAGCAAGCGAGATACGCTCCTAACCAACGACAGCATCATTGTTATACACACTGTTTGTGCACCTATTTGCTCCTCGCACGTGCGCGTATATAATAAGGAGTGGCTCGAGATTGGTGTTTTGAAAGCACCTTTCAGATCTTCTTTCCCTGAGGCATATATAGAGAATAACAAACTACTTTGGCGCGACAACGATAATTCTGACTACGCACCAGCTCCTTAGTCTACCCGTTACCACACCGTTACCACTCAAAAGGGATACAATAGGGATACAAAAGGATTACAGACAAATCTATTCAATAAAATGCAACCTCTGAAACCAATCAATTTATCACAACCATTGAAACTACCAATCTATTTGATAGGGTATATGGCTGCAGGAAAATCAACTGTTGGTCGTTTACTGGCGGAACGTTTGGGTTGGCATTTTGTGGACCTAGATGAAGCTTTTGCAGAAATTCATGGGCAAACTCCTGCCGAATATATTCGTGAGTATGGAATAGAAGACTTTCGCAAAAAGGAAAAGTACGTCGTCGAAGATTTGGCTGAATTACCGATTGATAAGGTGATTTATGCTACAGGAGGTGGATATCCATGTTGGGAGAATAACATGGAATGTTTGGCTGAACTCGGTACAAGCATTTACTTGAAATGGGAACCTCATCACCTAGCACAGCGACTGATGCTCACCGATTTAAGTACGAGACCCATACTACAAGGGCGTACCGAAGAAGAGTTATTGCAATTCATCACACCCCAATTACAAGCTCGTGAGCCTTTTTACATGAAAGCCGATTATGTCATTCAAGCTCCAGTGAAAGAAATCGCTGCAGAGGATGACAAACATATAGCTGAAATACTTTTTAAGATAATTAAAAAATAGTAAACACTATTTAATAAAAATTTAATTTTATTATAAATTTCTTGCTTTATTAAAAAAAAAGCAGTACCTTTGCATTTTGATTGATTTTAGTAGAATTTTATAATTAAATAAGATATAACTTATGGCACTTATTGATGTAGTTAAATGTCCGCTTCTGGACTATGAACTTTGCCGAAAATTCCCTTCGGAAGACCTAAGAATTGGTACTCAACTTGTTGTCTATCCTTCCCAAGTTGCATTTTTTGTAAAAGGAGGACAAATCTATGATAGTTTTGAGGCGGGTACCTACACATTAACTTCAGCAAATATTCCATTGCTGAATAAGATTATTAATCTACCTTTCGGAGGAAAATCACCATTCCAAGCTGAAGTGTGGTTTATTAATCTTACATCCAAATTGGATATGAAGTGGGGCACCCCAAGTCCTATTCAATTGGAAGATCCTAAGTATAATATCATCATTCCGGTAAGAGCTTTTGGTCAATACGGATTAAAGGTTTCTAATCCTGAGTTATTCCTCAAAACGCTTATCGGAAATATGTCATCCTTCTCTACTGATAAAGTAGACTCATATTTCAAAGGTAAACTCCTATCCCAACTCAGTGTAGCTATTGCTAATAAGATGGCTAAGGACAATATCTCCGTTCTGGAGATAAATACCCATTTAATGGACATGTCTGAATATTGCAACGAGGTTATCAATGAACATTTTGAGAGATATGGATTGCAGTTGCAGGAATTCTCGATTGTGTCTATCAACATCCCACAAGATGATCCTTCAATTATCAAACTGAAAGAGGCAAAAGATCTTGCTGCACGCTTGAAGATAACTGGACGCGACGTTTATCAAATGGAGCGTAGTTTTGATGTGCTCGAAGGTGCTGCTAATAACCAAGGTACTGGTGGTCAGATGATTGGAGCTGGCATGGGATTAGGCGTCGGCGCTAGTATTGGAGGACAAATGGGTGCAATGGCTGGCAATATGGTGAATACAAATCCAAATACACCTCCAATGCCACCACAACAAACATACTTTATTTATATCAATGGTCAACAAATGGGAGGACAAACAATACCTATGATACAGCAATATATCATGCAAGGTACTGTAAATAGGGATACATTAGTTTGGACACAAGGCATGCCTAATTGGATACCAGCATCACAGTTGCCAGAACTCGCAAACATGTTTATGACACCTCCACCAATGCCTACCCCACCTGTTCCTCCTACACAACAATAATTAAAAATTCAAACATATGAAATCGCTTATTTTATCTATAGGAGGAATTCTCCTTGCTGCAAATATTGCCATTATCATGCTACTTACTAACTGTACGGACATGGTATTGATTGTTTCAAGTAGTGTAATTCTTGCAACTATATTGCTCATCTTTGTCAGCACCATATTAAATATCAAAGATGCATTCAAAATATTTTTATCGCTATTCTTTGTATTTAATGGAATTGTTGAATATGTGCTTTCCTTCTTTGTTTCAACGGGAGAGGCACTCAAGAACGATGGCTTTTTGATTGCTATTATTCTACTAGTTTTGTTTCAACTTATATGTTTAATCCTTATAAATAGTTTTTCACGTCATGGCTAATTGTCCTGCTTGTGGTGCTCCTATTGAAGGACATCAAGAGAAATGCTCCTACTGCGGAGCTGTACTTCCTAAAGAGGAAGCTCAAACAACTACTCAACAACCTAAAGTTAAGAAGCACGATAGAAACAAAATAGTTGCTGCTTTGCTCGCATTCTTCTTGGGTACTTTCGGTGCCGATTTATTCTATCTTGGAAAAACCAAAGAAGGTGTTATATATCTTTTGGTTTCATATTTGTCTTGTGGTATAGGAGCAACTGTTATCTTAGTTCTATCAATTATTCACATGGTACAATACTTGATGTTGTCAGATGAAGAATTCGATGAGAAATACAATTATTAATCCGTATATATCATCATAATAAAACTTATAACATCATAATAAATCGAAAAGCATGCTTTTCGATTTATTTTTTTCTATATTTTTTTGCATAATTGTGAAAAAAGACGTACCTTTGCATCGTTTTAAATACCTAGTAATATGTTAATCAACGATATACAAGACGAAATTATTGAAGAGTTCAGCAGTTTCGATGACTGGATGGATCGATATAGTTTGCTTATTGAATATGGGAATGGATTAGAGCCATTTCCAGAAGCAGACAAAAATGATATAAACTTGATTGATGGTTGTCAGTCAAAAGTTTGGTTTACAGCCGAAATGCGTGATGGGAAAGTGTTCTTCCATGGTGATTCGGATGCTATTTTAGTAAAAGGTATTGTAGCATTGCTCATTCGCGTTTTAAACGAGCATACACCCAAAGAGATTCTAGAGACTGAACTCTATTTCATTGACGAAATCAATCTTCGCGAGCACCTCTCTCCGACCCGTAGCAACGGACTAAACGCCATGCTCAAGCAAATGCGTTTGTTCGCACTGACATATCAAGCACAATGTTAAACATGAAATTGAAAAAGAACATACTTATTTTGATGGCCGTTGTTCCATCCTTTATTTTTGCACAAGCGACTATCACAGAGAAGGACACTTCGATTGTTACGCCAGAGGCTCACTTCTTTGCTACTTTTGTCAAATCCTTTGACCACGGATTATCACTCACTTTTGAAGAAGAGATACGTAGTGCTCCTTCGCATCGTGCGCATACTACTATAGCACTCGGTTACACCCCTATTCCATATCTTAATATTTATGCAGGATATACACTGAAACTATATGGTAATCAAGGCTGGACCGACCCTAATAAGTATCTTCAACACCGTGCCAACATTTTTCTCACTGGACAAGTAAAACTAGGTCAGTGGAATTTGTCATTGCGTGAAGGAGTAATGTTGGATGGACGCACAGGGAAAGTAGACAAACGCATTAAAAATCAGGTAGATTTTACGCTTCGCAGTCGCTTGCAAGCGGTATATTCTATTCCTGAGACCCCTCTCGGAATCGTTGCCAAGTTCGAGATTCTAAATACGCTGAATGCTCCCGTGAAGTATTTGAATTCAGTTGCAGCATCTCTCCCACTTCAAGGTGGTGAAGATAAGGCTTCTTATGGTCAATATATTAGCGAATTGCGTCCTGAAGCGGGTTTACAATGGAAAATCAACAAACAAAATTCATTGACTCTTACCTATCGCTACAACTACCTTTACGATCGCAGTATTAGTATAGATGATACTACAGGAAATATCACATTAACCAATAAATATACGACCAAACACCTGCTACTACTAGCATACAAGTTTGGTTGGTAAAAAAAATGGACACTCAATTTGAGTGTCCATTTTCGTTGATATAGTCAGTGTGATTATAACTCAGTAATCTTACCATCAGCAAATTGTAGTCTGCGCCCTGGATATTGCTCAGGCCACATCGTATTATGAGTGGACATTACCACTGTCATACCAGCTTGACTAATGCTATAAAGCAAATCCATGATGCCCTTACCGGTCTCAGGATCAAGATTTCCTGTTGGCTCATCCGCAAGAATCAAACCTGGTGCATTAAGCAAAGCACGTGCAATCACCACACGTTGTTGCTCTCCGCCAGATAACTGATAAGGCATCTTATATGCTTTTTCTGCCATACCTACTTGCTGGAGTACATCGTGGATATTGTTCTTCATCGCCTGCTTATCTTTCCAACCAGTTGCTTTAAGAACGAACATTAGATTTTCTTCCACATTGCGATCTACTAGCAGTTGAAAGTCTTGGAATACAACCCCAACTTTTCTGCGCAGATAGGGTACGTCGCGACGGCGAAGTTTCAACAGGTCATAGTCCAAAGCATTAGCCTCAGTTCCTTCTATTGGTAGTTCTCCATAGATAGTCTTCATCAAACTTGACTTACCACTACCTACGCGCCCCAACAGATAGACCATCTCACCCGAAGAAATAGTTAGATTGACATTCGTCAGTACAATTTGCTCATCCTGACAAATCTCTACATCTTTATATACAATCAGTTCTTTCATCTCTAAATACTAAACGATAGCGTAGCGTCCACTAAACCTTATTCAGCATCCATTTGATTAATTTTATTCTCAAGATCACTGAGTTGCTCCTTGAGTGTATCAATCTTCTTGCGCATATCATCTACCAGCTTATTTGCTGTTTTTGATTTACCGGTAAAGAAGAGAATATTATTTTCTGCCGTCTTAATCTCTTGTACCAAATTCTCGTACATTTTGATTAACTTTTGACGATCAGTCATTTGATCCACTTTCTTATTCCAACGCTCTTTTGCCTCGGCACGTTTTTGAGCATATTGCTCGCGAAGTTCTTTGGTAGCTTCACGCTTTGCATCAAAGAATGTATCGCAAGCTGCAGTAAACTTCTTCCAAAGGTCATCTGAATATTTACGAGCTACAGGACCAATTTTCTTCCACTCTGCTTGCAGTTCAATGAATTTGTTAGTAGTCTCAGTCCATTCAACACTATTTTTCAAAGCCTCTGCAGCCTCAAGTAATTCACGTTTCTTTTTCAGATTCTCGCTAAACTCATCGCGCATACCTTTGTAATAAGCAGTTTTTGCCTTGAAGAATTTCTCACAAAGTTCACGATATTCGTTATAGACCACTTGGTTTTGTTTTTTAGGAGCAAATCCGATGGTGCGCCACTCTTGTTGAATGGATTGTACCTTCTCGGTAGCTTCATCCCATTGCTTATTAGATTTCAACTTGCTAAGCTCCAGTTCCTTGAGTTGTGCAATCAATGCTTGCTTCTTCTCCAAGTTCTCGTTCTCTTTTGCATGCAATTCATCAAAATAAGCTTGGTGCTTCTTATTGATTACGCTGCTGGCTTGTTTAAAACGATTCCACAGATCCTCGCGCAATTCACGTGCTACAGGACCAATCTCTGCCCACTCATCATGCAATTGTTGCAAAGCTCGATTTGCTTCTACAACATTTGGGTTCTCTTGCAATTTCTCAGCTGCTTCGCAGAGC
The DNA here is from genome assembly GCA_045577965.1 of Paludibacteraceae bacterium. Classification (GTDB taxonomy): domain Bacteria; phylum Bacteroidota; class Bacteroidia; order Bacteroidales; family Paludibacteraceae; genus Colicola. The sequence goes on along the minus strand of JAZNJI010000012.1, from coordinate 141,102 downwards.
AACGTCTTCATCTCAAGATTCTTCTTAAAGTCAAGATCTCGCAACTCAATATTAATCTTCACGAGATCATAAAAACGCTCTTGATATTGTTGATAGTTCTTCCAGATTTCTTGTGTCTTGGTAGCAGGCACTGCACCAATAGTCTTCCACTCCGCTTGCAGCTCACGCATCTTCTTCAAGTTATCCATTACATCAGCAGTCTCAGCATCTGCCATCTCTTTCATCTGTGCTAGGATATTCTCTTTACGCAAAAGATTCTGAGCTTGCTCTTCTTCTACTTGCTTTTGCAATTCGGCACGGCGTTGTTTATATTGATTCAACAATTCGCGGAACTCTTGCTCCAATTCATCTGCGGATGGCAACCAGTTCTCAAGCACCTCTCCTGCTGCCACTGCAGCCTCTTGAGCAGCTTTCTTCTCGGCTTCCAACTCTTGATGATACTGACGGTAGAATTGTGTTTTCAACGTTTCTACTTGTTCTTTCACTTCCGCTACATTCTTCTGTAGTAATTCCTTTAGTTCGTCCACGAACTGTTGTCTTTCATTTGCCATAATTCTAATAAAGTTACGCCCTTTCGAGCGGAGTTCATAAATTCGGCTGCAAAGATACAAATAAATTTGCACATTTCCAAAAAAAAGTGTACCTTTGCACTCAAATTTGTAAATATGATAGAGAAGGAACAAGGTTGGACGACCGAGATTTGTCCGAAAGATAGTCTTTTATCCGTTGATTTCAAGGAAATTTGGCGTTATCGAGACCTGATGATGTTGTTCGTTAAACGTAACATCATCACCCAATACAAGCAAACCATTCTAGGTCCATTGTGGTACGTCATTCAGCCACTCATGACCACCATCATGTATATGGTAGTATTTGGTGGTATTGCAAAGATCTCTACCGATGGACTTCCGCAACCATTATTCTACTTAGCGGGTATCAGTTTTTGGCAATACTTCTCGGATTGTCTTACCAAAACATCCAATACGTTTGTAAATAATGCTAGTATATTTGGAAAAGTATATTTCCCTCGTCTGGTCACTCCACTCAGCGATGTGATCAGCAATCTGGTACGTTTTGGTATTCAATTTGGCCTCTTCCTTGTGGTGTACGCCTATTATGCTTTATTCACTGATGTACAGATACATACCAATTGGTATGCTCTCATGTTCCCTGTCCTAGTATTGATGTTAGCTGGCTTGGCATTGGGCTTTGGTATCCTATTTTCTAGTATGACAACTAAGTACCGTGACTTGCAGTTGCTTTTGGGCTTCTTCGTAAGTCTTTGGATGTATGCAACACCTGTAATCTACCCCCTATCTACAATCAATAATGAGACCTTGCGTCTCGTCATGCAGCTCAACCCATTGACCGGCATTGTTGAATTTTTCAAATATGGTATGCTGGGTGTAGGCAACCACGAATGGTGGATGCTGGGTTATAGTTTTGGCTTTATGGTTGTGTTACTGGCTATTGGTATTGTAGTCTTCAACAAAGTACAAAAATCCTTTATGGATACGGTGTGATGTTTAGGGGACGCTGCGCTACTGTTTAGTGTTTAGATACAATGGTATTATATCCTAATTGCAAGATTAATATCGGTTTGCGTGTGGTTCGCAAGCGCGAGGATGGTTATCATGATTTAGAAACCATCTTCTATCCTGTGATGGACTTGCATGATGAGTTGGAGGTGGAAGCAATAACAAACAACACTACACCACACTACACCACACTACACAATTCTATCCAATTCCTTCAAGAAGGCTTAGCGGTAGATTGCCCTGCGGAAGATAATTTGATTATCAAGTGTTACCAACGCATGCGGGCTAGATATCCAGAGATTGGCGATGTACGCATTCGCTTCAAAAAGAATATTCCTTTTGGTGCCGGTCTTGGAGGTGGTAGTAGCGATGCTGCGCATATGGCCATTGCACTCAACGAGTTATTCTCCCTCGGTCTGACCCAAGAGCAACTCGCCGAGGAGGTTAGTCCTTTGGGGGCAGATTGCCCATTCTTCGTCTATAATACTCCATGCTATGCCGAAGGAATTGGTGACAAACTAACGCCTATCAAGCTGGATTTAAGCGGATTACGTCTTATAATGATCAAGCCCAATTGCGGAGTATCTACCAAGGAAGCGTATAGTGGGATAATACGTCACCCTGAGGTGGAAGGACAGATCCAACAAGCATTGGTAGAGGGAAAATCATTTGTAGAAATGCGTCCATGGCTAGTTAATGATTTTGAGCAGACAGTCTTTCCTTTGCATCCCGAAATTGCAGAAATAAAACAACGCCTGCAAGATGCAGGCGCTGTCTATACGGCCATGTCTGGCTCTGGTTCAACCGTGTTTGGACTATTTCCTACCCCATCCTATACAACACTACACAACACTACCCAACACGATGCGGAAGGTAGTACCGACGCCCAATTGCGATTGCTTCACGAAGAGTTTGCCGCGATGGTAATTCTCGATGATACGCTTGCCTAAACTCAATCCCAATCCCCAACCACGTTTTTTGCTCGTATAACCAGGGTTGAATATTCGTTTGAAGTTTCGACGGTCGATACCTTTGCCTGTATCGGTAATATCAATATAGAGGTTTGGATTTTTCCCCTTTCCGTTTTCCGTTTTCACCTCAATAGTGATACTGCCTTTCCCTTCCATCGAATCTATCGCATTTTTGCAAATATTCTCGATCACCCACTCGAAGAGTGGGACACACAGCATCGCTCTTGCCTCTAACCTTTCACCCTTCACCTCTAACCTATACTCTATCTTATTAGATGTGCGCGCACGCATGTATTCCATAGCAGATTGCACAATCGGTAGCACTTCACATTGCTCTAAAGCTGGTTGCGAACCTATCTTAGAAAAACGCTCAGCTATCATCTGAAGACGTCGAATATCCTCATCCATTTGCGGAAGCAGTGAATCATTTGGATAAGTAGCTTTCAGCAGTTCGTTCCATGCATTGAGCGAAGAGATCGGTGTGCCGAGTTGGTGCGCAGTCTCTTTGGATAATCCCACCCACAGACTATTCTTCTCGCTGCGTTGAACCATGAGCAAGGCTATTGCTGCCAACCCTGCTAACGCGATCATTACAACAATCTGAATATAAGGGAAATACGACAACCAACGCAAGGTGGATGATGTCTCATAGAAAATATACTGAATCACCTGATCGCCATCACGCACCTCAATAGGCTCTTGCGAATCACGCAACTTTTCAATTTTCCGTTGGTAGAAGCTCTCCACATCTTTTTTAGGTTCTATCACATTACGCGAACCCGTATAATGGTAGTTGGTATCTACCATATACACAGGAATGGTGGTATTACCCTCCAACACCTTCAGTAGAAAACCTATATCTTCTCCGTCTTCCGCCAGAATCAAATTGCGTGTAGCCTCTGCCCAAAGTTCGATTTTCTTTTGTTCTTCATCTTTGAAATTTTTCACTATATTGCTGGTTGTCAACGAACTAACAATCACAACCACAACCAACAAGGCAGTTATCACCACACTCAATATAGTCGAATTAATGTTCTTCATATGCTAAGAATAGTCGAATTTTGCTGCAAAGATACATTTTTTTTTTGAAATCTACAAATCTGGCATATATTTTGCAAGGGTCATGGCAAGTAGACAAGATTATCTGTCTCTTACCTTATTATTTTTTTAACCATTAAAAACCAAAACTATGACAACAGGAATGAAAATGCTATTGGTTCTGCTAGGCGGAGCCGTAGTAGGGGCAACGGCAGCGTTGATGCTGGCTCCAAAGAGCGGCAGGGAACTGCGCGCTGAAATCGCGGCCATCGCTCGCGAGAAGTACAAAAACATGAACATGGATGAGATCTCTCATCTCGTGGACAAAGTGATGAAACGCATCAAGAATGGACTTTGCAATTGCCAATGCAAAGCCGACTTGGAAGCCGCAGTAGAAGATGCTGCGAAATAATCTGCAACTATAGCCTTTAACCTTTAACCTAAAGAACATGAAAGCTAGTTTTTACAATCAGTTGTTTACTGATATTCAGGATTACGCAAGGGCGGAATATCAATTATTGCAAGTTAAAAGTGTAGAAAAAACCAGTCAGTTAGTGGGGCTTATCGTGGGAGCTGTGATCGCGATTGTAATGATTGTTATCGCCCTGATATTCTTAGCAATAGCCTTTGCAGCATGGCTTGAGTATTGGCTTCCAATGTGGGCATCATACCTTGTCGTAGCCGTGGCCACCATTATTATGGCTTTGATTATCGTACTTGGACGCAAAATATGGTTTGTTCGACCCGTACAGAAGCAACTAACCACGATGACAATGGATAGCAACCAACCATTAGAAGAACAAAAGAAAGCCATTGAAAATCAGGTAGCTATGCAACAGGCATTCATTGAACGTGACATGGGAGAGGTGCAGCGTGAGTGGTCACAAATCAAGCTCATCATACACAGCATTGTCGATTGGATTTCCCCTCAGAAAGAGGGAAAAGGCTAAACATTTCTCCCATGCTATCTGACGGCTGATCAGGAGCAGAAAGGAGACTAATCAAGGAAGGATTTGTGAACAACAAGTCCTTCTTTGTGTGCTCTAAATTGATAATCGCAAGTAACAAAAAACGAATTAAAAAATAATTGATAATTATTTATTTGCACGATTCAAAAAAAAGTAGTACCTTTGCAAGGTATTTTGGAAAATATGGGCAAATTGAAAAAAACAAAATAAACAACTTTATACATTAACCCGACTGAGGATCGAGGAACAGGAATAAGTACTCACCCCCATCCGAAGTCACAAAACAATCTAAAAACAATGAAACCAACTCACATTGAGCATCTTGGAATCGCTGTAACAAGTTTGGAAGAGGCTATGCCTTTCTTCGAGTTCTTAACTGGTGGTAAATGCTACTCTATCGAAGAGGTAGCTGACCAAAAAGTAAAAACCGCTTTCTTCAAAGTAGGTGAAGTAAAGATTGAGCTTCTTGAGGCAACTAGCCCAGAGTCTTCTATCGCTAAGTTCATCGAGAAGAATGGTGGTCGCGGTGGTATTCACCACGTTGCATTCAACGTTGATAGCGTAGAGGAGGCATTGGCAGAGGCAGAGGCAGCTGGTATCCAACTCATCGACAAAGCTCCACGCAAAGGCGCTGAGAACCTCATGATCGCATTCTTGCACCCAAAATCAACCAAGGGTATCTTGACAGAGCTCTGCGAGCAACCTAAGTAATTTGGACTAATAAAATCATTATAAAAAATGGATACAACAAAATTGCAAAAACTGATTGACAACCGCGTGAAGGTAGCAGCCGGTGGCGGTGAAGCAGCAGTAGAAAAACATCACGCTAAGGGCAGCTATACTGCTCGCGAGCGTATCAACATGCTCCTCGATGAGGGTTCTTTCGAGGAAGTAAACATGTTCCTCACACACCGTTGCCACGACTTCGGTATGGAGAAAAAAGTATTCTTGGGTGACGGTGTAGCAGTAGGTAGTGGTACTATCGACGGCCGCCTCGTATTCGTGTTCGCACAAGACGCTACCGTGATCGGTGGTTCTCTCAGCGAGACCATGGCGCTCAAGATCTGCAACGTAATGGATCAAGCCGTTAAACTCGGTGCTCCTATCATCGGTTTGAACGATTCAGGTGGTGCTCGTATTCAAGAAGGTGCTTGCGCATTGGCAGGTTACGCTGAGATCTTCGAGCGTAACATCCTCGCTTCAGGTGTAGTACCACAAATCTCTGTGATCTTTGGCCCTTGCGCCGGTGGCGCGGTTTATAGCCCAGCATTGACCGACTTCATCATGATGACCGAGCAAAACTCATACATGTTTATCACTGGTCCAAAGGTAGTAAAGAGCGTGACAGGTGAGGACGTAACCGTAGAGCAATTGGGTGGTGCTAAGGTGCACGCAACCAAGTCTGGTGTTACTCACTTCGTAGCAGCTACCGAGGAAGAGGCTTTGGCTGAGGTTCGTCGTCTCGTAAGCTTCATCCCACAAAACAACATGGAGGAGGCTCCACTCATGAACTGCACCGATGATCCAATGCGTGTTGAGGAGAGCTTGAACGAGATCGTTCCTGATGATCCTAACAAACCATACAACATGAAGGACATCATCTACACCATCGTAGATAACGGCGACTTCATGGAGGTTCAAAAAGACTACGCTAAGAACATCATCTGCGGTTTCGCACGTTTCAACGGCCGTTCTACCGGTATCATCGCTAACCAACCAAACTGGTTGGCAGGTGTATTGGACTGCGATGCTAGCCGCAAAGCTGCTCGTTTCGTTCGTTTCTGCGACGCATTTAATATCCAAATCCTTACCCTCGTGGACGTTCCTGGTTTCCTCTGCGGTACAGGTCAAGAGTACGCTGGTATCATCGACCATGGAGCAAAGTTGATGTTCGCATTCGGCGAGGCTACTGTGCCTAAGGTGACTGTGACTATCCGTAAGTCTTACGGTGGTAGCCATATCGTGATGAGCTGTAAGCAACTCCGCGGCGATGTATGCTACGCATGGCCAAACGCTGAGATCGCTGTGATGGGTGCTAGTGGCGCTGTAGGTGTGCTCCAAGCTAAAGCTATCAAGGCTATCGAGGATCCAGAAGAAAGAAAGAAATTTATTGCTGAGAAGGAGGCTGAGTACAAAGACTTGTTCGCTAGCCCATATCAAGCAGCTAACCGCGGTTATATCGATGATATCATTGAGCCACGCAACACTCGTAAGCGTATCGTTCGCGCATTCGAGAACTTGCAAACCAAGCGCTTGACCAACCCTCTCAAGAAACACTCTAATATCCCATTGTAATTATGATGTTGCTAGACGTAATGAACAATACCGTAGTAGAGGTAGCACCTGATTCTGTAGCACAAGATACAGTGGAGGTGGCTGCTAATACCGTGGTAGAAGTTCCATCCACAAAAGACCAAGAGGGCATTACTGCTCAGACTTGGTTTATTACCGGTCTCGGTTTTGGTATGGTGGTGCTCTTGCTGTTCGCTTTCGTTTACGTGATGAAGCTCATGGGTTGGATTATGCAACCCCGCGTAAAAGCCAAGAAAGTGGAGAACAAAGCAGCTGAGCAAACGGTTACCCATACCCACAGCAAGCTCGACGATTCTATCACATTGACTGCTGATAGTACCGCTGCTATTGCGCTCGCGTTGCACCTTTATTATAATGGTGTACACGATGAGGAAGATACCAAAATTACTATTCAACCACACCGTACACAATGGAACAACAAGATGTACGGCATGAACAATTTACACAGATAAGGCGCCGTATGGCGCGTTCAAAATGGTTCAAGGTAGTTCAAAATGGTTCAAGATCGTTCAATACTGAACAATACTGAACAATACTGAACAATATTGAACAATATTGAACAAAATTGAGAAAGTTATGAAAAAAGGATTTAATTTTACTATCGGTGGTCAAAAATACGAGACAACCGTTAAAGAAATAGAACCAAACGTAGCAGAAGTAGTAGTTAACGGTACTTCTTTCATCGTTGAGTTCCAAAAGAATGAGTCTAAGAAAGTGAAAGCTGCTCGCGTAGCTGCTCCTACCGCTGCTCCTAGCGCTGCTCCTGTAGCTGCTAAGCCTGCTGGTGCGGCTACTGTCAAGAGCCCACTACCAGGTAGCATCGTGAAGGTGATGGTGAAACCTGGTGACAGCGTGAAGAAGGGTGACACCCTCCTCACCATGGAAAGTATGAAGATGGAGAACGTCGTTGCTAGCGAGTACACTGGTACCGTGAAGAACGTTCTCGTTCAAGCGGGTCAAAACGTAATGCAAGACGACAAGCTTGTTGAGATCGAGACCGTAGCTGAGGCTGCTGCGCCTGCTGCTCCAAAGCCAGTAGCTGCTCCTCAACCAAAACCAGCTCCTGCGCCTGCTCCTGCTCCAGCTCCTGCTCCTGCAGCTGCTCCTGTAGGTGGCAACAAGATCAACAGCCCACTCCCTGGTTCTGTGATCTCTGTGGCTGTGAAGGAAGGTCAAGCAGTCAAGAAAGGTGACACACTCCTCGTGCTCGAAAGTATGAAGATGGAGAACCCTATCCTATCTGACTGCGACGGTACTGTTACCAAGATCGCTGTGGCTGCTGGTCAAAGCGTAATGCAAGACGACTTGCTCGTTGTTATCGGATGATGCTTCGCGTTCAACATGGTTCAATCGCCCTACGGGCTGTTCAATATAGTTCAACATTGAACAATTTTGAACAACACTGAACTATTTTGAACAATTTTGAACAATAAAACCATTAAGAAATTATGTGGAATGACGTTATAACTTTCTTCCAAGGCATGGGATTTATGGATATGGGCTGGCGCGATGGTGTCATGCTCCTTATCTCATTCTTCCTCTTGTACTTGGCGATTAAGAAGCAATACGAGCCATTGCTCCTATTGCCTATCGCTTTTGGTATGTTGCTCACCAACTTGCCAAACGCGAATATGTACCACCCAGAGTTGTGGGCTAACTTCCTCGATGCAACCCATGAGGGCTATCATAGCTACGGTTACATCATGAAGAACGCAGGTCTTCTCGATGTGCTCTATATCGGTGTAAAAGCAGGTTTGTATCCTTGCTTGATCTTCATCGGTGTAGGTGCGATGACCGACTTTGGTCCGCTGATTGCAAACCCTAAATCATTGATCTTGGGTGCTGCAGCGCAAGTAGGTATCTTCATCACTTTCCTCTGCGCAAGTGCATTCTTCACCCCTGCTGAGGCTGGTTCTATCGGTATCATCGGTGGTGCGGACGGTCCTACTTCTATCTTCTTGACATCTAAGTTGGCTCCTCACTTGCTCGGCCCTATCGCTATCGCAGCTTATTCCTACATGGCATTGGTGCCAGTGATCCAACCACCTATCATGCGTGCGCTGACTACTCCAGCGGAGCGCAAGATCAAGATGAAGCAACTCCGCTCGGTGAGCAAGACAGAGAAGATCATCTTCCCTATCATCATCACTGCGGTTATCGCTTTGGTTTTGCCTGACGCTGCCCCATTGATTGGCTGCTTGATGTTGGGTAACCTCATGAAGGAGTCTGGCGTAGTGGATCGTTTGAGCAAGGTCGCTCAAAACGAACTCATGAACATCGTGGTTATTTTCCTCGGTCTTTCTGTAGGTGCTACGGCTACTGGTGATACTTTCCTCAACGTGAAGACTATCCTCATCCTCTCGATGGGTATCATCGCGTTCGGTATGGGTACTGCTGGTGGTGTGCTTCTCGCTAAGTTTATGAACCTCTTCTCCAAAGAGAAGATCAACCCACTAATCGGTTCTGCAGGTGTGTCTGCTGTGCCAATGGCTGCACGTGTGAGCCAATCTGAGGGACAAAAGGCTGATCCTAGCAACTTCCTCCTCATGCACGCTATGGGTCCAAACGTAGCCGGTGTGATTGGTTCTGCTGTGGCTGCAGGTATCTTGCTCACCATGCTCGGATAAGGAATACACCTTATTATATATAGCAAAAAAGAGAGTCTCCACGACTCTCTTTTTTGTGTGTTGTAAAAAGTACTTTTATTAAGATTGCCCTCTCCTTTCCCTCCCTTATACCTTGCCTAATTTCACCGACCGACGACCGACCGAACACCGAGAGAACTCCGACTCAACTCCTTGCCTATAAAAAGTGACTTTTGTTAAGATTCCTTTCTAAAAAAGTTTCCACCAATCCTAAAAAGGTTGACTGCCTTCCTAAAAAAGTTGACTAAAAAAACGCTCTTCTATTGCTCAATCCAAAATAATTCACTACCTTTGCAGTCGCAAACTAAAGTTTGCAGACATAATTAAAAAGCGTTTATTAGCGCTTGTTTTGGTGTAACGAAATCTGGTAAATTTCACAATCGCCCAAAACAGGAAGGCAATAAACGCCCTTTGGGATATGTATATCCTACCGCAGAGCATCCTTCGGGATGGCTCTGTTTGGTAGCATTCATATTCGGCGTGGGCGTTGCTTGCTTATTCTTGCGAAAGGGTTTACCAGAACCTCGTTACAGAGAATAAGCAACGGTAAGGTTCCACGCTTTTATTAGAGAAAACGGACATATGGAACCAATGTCCCTAATATAAATACTAATGAAAAATTTAACTCACTTGAGCAAACTCTTTTTTGCTTTAACCCTCGCCTTTGGAATCAATGTATTCGTATCTGCTTACGATTTTAAGGCTGGAGATTTGTGTTATTCTATTCTTAATTATGAGGAGGTGGCAGTAGTTGGAGAAAATTATGCACCAGCATACGACTATCTTCCAAGTACTCTGGAAATTCCCAGTCAAGTTGTTCATTCGGGCAATACATACACAGTAACAGAGATCGGAAATTATGCATTTCAAGCATGCGAAATGTTGGAGGCGGTTATTATTCCTAACACAATCAAAAAGATAGGAATTTATGTCTTCACGGGCTGCACAAAACTCATTAATATCTCCTTCCCAGAAAGCTTGGAAGATGTTATGGGAGGAGCGCTATACGAGTGTGCATGGTATAATAATCAACCAGATGGATGTGTTTATATAGGTAACTTGTTGTATCGCTACAAAGGTATAGCTCCTATGGGAACAATAGAGGTGAGAGATGGAACTAAAGCCATTTTGGACTTTGCATTCTCTCAACAATCCAATATCCAATCTGTGGTATTACCCAATAGTGTGACCTCAGTGCATCTTCAAGCATTCGCAGATTGTCCTAATCTGGAAACTGTTGTTTTGCCCAATTCGCTATCTATGATAGAAGATGAAGCGTTTGTGAATTGTACGAAATTAAGTAAAATCAACCTACCTCACGATTTATCAATAATAGGTGCAGGCACATTTAGAGGTTGTAGTAACCTATCACAAATAGAATGGCCTCAACAACTAACTAGTATAGGTGCAAATGCTTTCTATGAGTGTACGCAATTAGATAATGTGGATGCAATACCTGCAAGCATTCAAAAGATAGGTGCTAATGCATTCTATAATACTGCATGGGAAAACCGTCAGTCAGCAGGATATTTGTATATTCACAATATATTCTACGCCTACACGGGCGAATTAACTGAAAATTTGCATATAAACATTAAACAAGGAACAACCTATATATCAGGTGGCGCAGTATCTCATTGTGTGGTTATAAATGGGCGTTATCGAGAAAATGTTGTTACAAAACTTACTATTCCTACTACTGTTAAAGAAATAGAAGATAATACATTTGCGGGTTGTAATAAACTTGACACCATACTTTGCGCAGCTGATAGGGTGCCCGTTATAGGAGAAAACACTTTTAGTACAAAAACCTATGCGAACTCTAAATTACTAGTATTTGACTATTTGTTGACATACTATCAGTACGGAGATTTTTGGAGAAACTTTGTAAATATTCAGCCTATCACAGATTATTCGTCATTCAATCCCAAAACATTTATGAGCGATGGTTTCTATTATAATATCATCAATGATACGATAGCGCCTTTTGAAGTAGAAATCACATATACATGGGGAGCAGGATCGTCGTTTAATACTAAAAATTATACAGAACTCACCACATTACATGTTCCGTCTGCAGTGGAATATCAAGGCACAGTATATAATGTAACGCGTATAGGAGAACTTGCCTTTAATGGCGCACAAAAATTACAACAAGTGACAATGGGTGAAAATATCAAAACGATTGATAGATTTGCTGTTATGAATTGTCCACAGTTGGCGGAAGTACAAATAGGTGAGAGCGTAGATTCTATATTGTTGGATGCTTTTAGTTTTGGAAAATTGCAGCAATTAACTATTCCAAAGAATGTTAAGTATATAGCACCACTTATAGTACGCAACAATCCAATCACATCTATCAAAGTAGATCCAGAGAATACAAATTACACTTCAATTAATGGGGTGTTGTTCAACAAAAAAAAGAATGTACTCTATACATTCCCTGCTGCGTACGCTACGGAATATACAATACCAGAATCAGTTGATACGATAGGAAGTTGTGCGTTTGCAGGTACATCAATAAAGTCTGTAGTATTTCCCAAAAATCTGGTTCATATAGTAGATGATGCATTTCGTGGTACAAGATTAACAGAACTGGTTTTGCCAGCTTCGTTACAATCAATAGGAATGTATGCCTTTGATATGTGTAGTAGCCTCACAAAGGTGACTTGTTGTGCTACCACTCCTCCCATTATGAGCGATGGAGAGTCTGAATACAAATATCATGTATTCTTGCGAGTGCCTGTTTCCGATATCCCTCTCTATGTACCAGCGGAGTCTGTAGATGCATACGAAGAGGCTAATCAGTGGAAAGAGTTTGGTCAAATTTTACCAATTGAAAACACAAGTGTAAATCAGGTAGAACAACCGTCTGTAGAACAAGCAAAGAAAATTCTCCGCAACGGTCAACTCCTTATCCTCCGTGACGGAAAGATTTACAATGTTATAGGACAAGAATTATAGTTTGTGTTTAGTGGACGCTTCGCTACTGTTTAGCGTTTAATGAACGGTGCATAGCGACTACTGTTTTAGAGGACACGTGCGGGCAAGCCCGCACGTGTTGTTGTAAATGCTCTGAAATCAAACAGCCACAGAAGTGCCACCGAAAGCCCATAGATATCCTATGGTGCTCGCCTAATTCGTAGGACACTTAGATCCAAATATTTAGTCTTGTGATTTTTGCCATAGTCTGGCATCACCCTCTAGGGTCCAGTTGGCTAGAGGGGAAGATCCCACGAAGCCCATTTGCTCATAGATATGCGAGCAAGCCGTATTATGAACGCTGATTATCGCATACAACATACGCAAGTGCAAGAAACCAAAAGCATAGTCCAACAACAACTGCACTGCTTGCTTCCCTACCCCTTGGCCACGCGCTTCAGGAGCAATATACATACCTATAGCGGCTTTGCGATTACGAGCATCAAAGTCAAAGAGATCGATACAGCCAATTATATTGGGCGATGAGGCGATAGGGCTATTAGGCGATGAGGTATCTGCAACACCCTCAATGATAAGGCGCAGCTGACCATCGCGGTAGATATCGCCGGTTGTATTCTCGATATATTGATGCAAGTCATGGCGAGACAGCGGATTATGTGTATCCGAATCTGCCCACATCACAGCGTCATTCTCCCATTGATACAAGAATGGAAGATCCGATGGCTCTATTTTGCGCAAGCGCAGCATGGTGTAGTATGGTGTAGAATTGGGTAGTATGGTGTAGCAGTTGTTTATCCGAAGAGTCCAAAGAGACCTTTTTTGCGTTTAGGTTCTTCGATTGGCATGCCAGTTGGAGCAGGTTTAAACGCATTGCCCGTATGGATCATCTGATAGATCACTCCCCAATCTGGGAGCCCACCTAACTGACGGTCGTCTATAAACAAATCTACCTCCAACTTTCTAGCGCGAACTATATCAGCCGACTCTTCTGGAAAATTAGCATTCACCGCATAAAACTCCAATCCACGAGATGCACAATAGTCGATAGCCTCTTGCAGCAATTCGCCTTCACGACAGGTCCAGAGGATCAATTGATGATGATCTTCTTTTTGAAGTTTCTTCAGCGTCTCAATAGCAAAGGGAATAGGTTTACCTATCGCTGGATAGGCATGAGTAACGATCGTTCCGTCGAAATCAACTGCTATGGTCATGGCGTAGTATTTAGTAGTTATCTTGATTAGGGTCTTTGGGTTGGAGTTCAAGCTCCATCTTGCGCTCGGATGGTTTGGTAAAGTACCAACCAATAGCTGAAACGGCTGTGATCCACAACATAGACTGATATGCACCCATCAAGTAGAATGCAGCTATGCCTAATACCATCGTATTACTAACCAACAAGATACGCAAGGTAGCTACTCGTTTGTAGCCCATTAGTTTTTGTTCCTCGTCAGCCAGTTCAGCCAGCTTAGTGCATTTACGCTTGCATAAATACAAACCAGCAGGGATTGTCAACAATGCATCAACAATAACTGCGTACTGCATTACTTGTCCAATGGTGGACATAGGGTCAATAGCTTGTACCAAGTCTTTCATAATCAGGAAATATGCGAATGTTCCTGAGAGAAGGGTCAAAATCAGTACTCCATAGTAGTACAGATTGAGGGATTTGATAATCTTCTTTTCCATTATAATTTGAATTCAATGCGGTTAACGATGGAGCGCCCAAGGGTGATCTCATCGGTATATTCTAGTTCATTGCCAATAGCCACGCCACGGGCGATTTGGGAGATTTTGAGGCTATTAGGCGATGAGGTGATAAGGCTATCAGGCGATGAGGCATTGTCACCCTTGTTGAGGTTTTGTAGGCGGCGGTAGATGTAGAAGTTAGTAGTGTCGCCTTCCATAGTAGTAGGCAGGGCGAGTATTACCTCGTGTATATCATCGCTTTCTACGCGTTTAATCAAGGAGTCTATCTCTATGTCCGAAGGACCTACTCCATCCATTGGTGAGATAATGCCACCCAACACATGATATAGTCCATTATATTGACCTGTATTCTCAATCGACATCACATCTTGCACATTCTCCACCACACAAACCGTATGCTTATCGCGTGAGTGTGACTGGCAAATCGGGCAAACCTCTTGGTCGGAGATAGTATGGCACACACGGCAATACTTCACCTCTTGCTTGAGGCGGGTCAATGCCCCCGTAAAAGCCTCCATATCCCGATCAGACTGGCGAAGTAGATGCAACACCAAGCGCAACGCCGTCTTACGACCGATGCCTGGCAATGAAGCCACTTGCTCCACTGCATCACTTAATAATATGGAAGGATAGTTGGTCAAAAGTATGAGTTATGAGTTATGAGTGATGAGTGATGAGTATTATTCTTTTTTCTTGGCCCAGCGAGCTGGGAGCATACGATATGGATATTTCTCGCGCATGTTATCTGCATTGGGACAATCAAAGCGGTGGATTCGAATACCCTTCATAATACTAATAAAAGCAAAGATAGGATCACCAGGTTGCGGATTGCAACATGTCGCCAAGTTATACTCCACACTCTTGACATTGATATCCACCTCTAATGCTAGTGCCTCCTGTGGGTCTTTGGGTACATATGGTGTATTCTCGCGAAAGTCATGGCGAGGTTCATCCATCATCTGGAAGACCTCCTTAATACGCAACAGGTCCTCTTTGCCCAAAGCTATTGACTGGTAAAGGTCCGTAGTAATCTTATAGCCTAACTTGAGCGCGAGGCGAGATATATCACCTTCGGTATAATCTAGTTTCCAGTTCTTGAAGCGACGTTCCAATAGTTCGCGTCCCTCCGCAGCATTGCGGTACTCCACTTCCTTCAGGGCTTGGCGAATCTTACTCTTCGCTCGGCTTGTCACCACCACATTGAGCCAATCGGCAGTAGGCTTCTGGTTGGGAGCAGTCATGATCTCCACTTGATCACCATTCTGCAGCTTCTGTCGGATACTCACATTCTGATTGCGAATGCGTCCACCCACACACTTACACCCCACATCACTATGAATCGAAAAAGCAAAATCTAAAACCGTGGCGCCTGCTTGTAGGCGTTTGAGATCACCTGTAGGGGTAAAGACATATACACTCTGATGATCCGTATTGAGCTTGTTACCATCCACCCCTTTATATGACCAATGCGCTGCCACACCCTTTTCTGCCACCTCATCCATACGGCGTGTACGAATTTGCACCTCCACCCATTTCTCCTCGGGGCCAAGTACCGTGGTGTGCAGACTCTCATAACCATTTTCCTTAGGCACACTCAGCCAGTCGCGAAGACGCTTAGGATTAGGGCGGTACATATCCGTGATCAGTGAATAGACCTGCCAACAGTCAAGCTTTTCGCGGTCAAGCGGCGAGTCAAGGATAATGCGAATTGCGAACAGATCATAGATACGATCTACATCACAATGCTGAGCTTGCATCTTGTTGTAGATACTATGAATGGATTTAGGACGCCCTTTGATCGTAAATGTAAAACCATGAGCCTTGAGCTTCTGCTCAAGTGGCGTAATAAATGCAGTGATATAGGCATCGCGCTGGGCTTTTTTCTCGTTGAGTGCGTGCGCGATATACTTATAGGTCTTATAATCCGTGAATTTGAGGGCCAGGTCCTCCATCTCGGTCTTGATGGCATATAGACCTAGGCGGTGTGCCAGAGGCGCATGCAAAGCAGAAGTCTCACGCGCTACATGACGACGACGATCCGAATCGCCCTCTTTATCAAGCGTGCGAAGCAATTCCAATCGTTCGATAAGAATATCGTATAGAACTTTGTTGCTATCTTCTGCTGCCATTTTGTTATAAAATTGTTTTTTCGGCTGCAAAGTTACGAAAAAATTTGCATATATGAAAAAGAATTTGTAATTTTGCAGCGAATTTGTGAGAAAAGGGATAATTTTCTCATTTATAGTAGGAATAAGAAATAAATTTAATACAAAAGAATATGAAAGTTGTTATCCGTATTTTGCTGGTTCTCGCTGTGATTTTCTTATCATACATCTGTGTGAACAGCGTTGTGACCCCAATTAAGTTTGAAGAAGCACGTGTACAACGTGAGGCTCAAGTTATCAACAATCTTGTTAGTTTGCGTACTGCAGAAGCTCAATTCCGCTTGGACAAAGGTTATTTCACTGCAGACCTTGACTCCTTGATTGACTACTTGAAGGTTACTCCAAAGAAAGAAGTTTACAAAGTTGGTTCATTGACTGAGAAACAAATGGAGGATGGTATGACCGAGAACAAAGCTGCTAAGATTTTGGAGCGCGCTCGTTTGAAAGCACAACGCAAGATGAACTTCCAAGGTACTGATAGCTTGAATATGTTGTACACCTACATTTGGGAGAATGATCGTGAGGTTAAGGCAGAAGGTTTGCAAGGCTTCCGTCGTGATACCATCTTGACCAACATGATTCAATCTCTCTATAAAGGTCAATACACTGAGGAGAACATCGGTGACATCGTTTATATCCCATATACCGATAAGGTGAAATTTGAAGTTGAGACCAACAATGGTTACACCACTTCACAAGGTATTAAGGTACCTATCTTCGAGATTCGTGCTCACTACAACACTTACCTCCACGACCTCAACGACCAAGAGCGTGTAAACTTGATTGACAAAGAGGAGAAATTGGATCACTATCCTGGTTTGAAAGTAGGTTCTATAGACGCACCTAACAACAACGCAGGTAACTGGGAGTAATACTATAGGACGCCCTTCGGGCTATAGGACGGAGGCGATGCCTCCTATAGGACGCCTCTTTGAGGCTATAGGCATTAGGCTATAGGCGATGAGGCGATAAGGCTAGAAATATGAGAATTATTTCAGGAACATTTAGGGGGCGTCGATTGATGCCCCCTAAAAATATCACAGCACGACCTACTACGGATTTTGCAAAGGAGAGTCTGTTTAATCTCCTGACGAATCGTATGGATTTCGAGGGCGTGGATATGCTGGACCTGTTTGCTGGTACAGGAGGCATTGGCATTGAGTTTGTATCGCGTGGAGCACGAGAAGTGACTGCTGTAGAGATGGCTCATACGCAACAAAACTTTATCATCTCATGCTGCAAACAGTTGGGCATCAAAAATTTGCACCTAATCCGCGGAGATGTATTTAAGTTTATCAAGGCATGCCATGTGCAATATGATTTTATCTATGCAGATCCCCCATATGATTTAGAGCTATTGCCTACTCTGCCCGATCTAATTTTTGAGCAGGGAATATTGAAAACGGGAGGATATTTTGTATTAGAGCACTCTAAACACAATGACTTCTACAACCATCCTCACTTTGTAGAGCAACGCAGTTATGGCAGTGTGCATTTTAGTTTTTTTCAATAAAATGCTAAAATTATTTGCATAGTTTAAAAAAATATTGTATTTTTGCAGCGATATTTTCAAAAATTATCTTTCTGTTAAGAAAATAATTGGTAAAATTAATATTAACTACTAAAAAAAAAGGTTATGAAAAAAAGTCTTCTTTTGATTGCCATTTTGGCATTTGTAGGTACAGCTGCTGCAGTAGCTCAACCACGCGCAATTGGTGTAAACTTGGGTTATGGTCTTGATGTTTCTTACCAACATTCATTGGGTGAGGCAAATATGATTGATTTGTCAGTTAACATTCCTTTCTTTGATGGTATTGGTGCTCAAGCTACATACGATTGGATTAACCCATTCGGCACTGCAATTCCTTGGAACGAGAAAGGTGCATGGAACTGGTCTCTCGGTGTAGGTGCTGGTGCTGGTATCTATGGTTTTAAAGCTCCAAGTTGGTTTGTTGGTGCAGTAGGTCACGTGGGCGTAGAGTATAACTTCTGGTTCCCATTGCAACTTTCAGTAGATTGGCGTCCAAACATTGGTATCGTAGGCGTTCATGACGCTGGCCTTGATTTCAACATGAGTGGTCTTTATAGCGGTATCACCCTTGGTGTTCGCTACTTGTTCTAATTGGAGTTAGAAATAAGATAATAAATAATGAGGTGTCCGTAAGGGCACCTTATTTTTTTGTTAGGTGTATAGGTATATCAAGTATAATACAATTGTTAGTCTATTTTCGAGCCCCGGTATAGGTAACGAATAGTGCGGTTATTGTGCGGTAATAGTGCGGTGCGAGCAGCGAAAGTTGTAAGCATAATACATATATGTGTGTATGTATTTATACATATGTGCGTGCGTACATAATGTATATACGTGTACGTACAAAAAATAGCTGCGCCTTATGACGCAGCTATTTAGTAAATATGTTGTTAATTGAAGATTAGCGAACTACTTTCTCTGTCATTCGTTGACCATTCTTCTCGTATTGTATGAGATACATACCATGGTTGATACCATTGAAGTTAACTTCCTCTACATTGTATTGTACAGATATAGGTTGACCGCTGATCGTGTAAATAGTTACATTGTATGGAGGAAGGATCTCAGATGGAGTCATTGGAACGAAGATATCCTCAAGATCCGTAGTAATCTTTGGCAATTGGTACTCTTTACCGGTAAGAATCACAAACTCACCTGGAGCAAGAGTGATGGTAGTAGCAGTTTGCTTTACTTGCTCGAAGTAGTTGTACCAAGTACCAGAAGGAACATTCACAGTTTGGTCTCCTGTTACGCCAAAGTTACCAGCCACAAAGACATTGCTACCCCATTGGATAGTACGGAGCGCTTTGCCAGAACCAAGGCTAGAAGCAGTTGGATTACCTTCGAACACCTCTGGCATCAGACGAGTACGAAGTTGGATAGTTTGACCTACTTTTTTGAATGCGGCATGACGACAGTGAGGCGCCTTCATCCATTCCTCAGGACGGTATTTAGCCTGCATTTTGCAATCATAGTCTGCACCTAGTTCGCTAGTGATTCCGTAATCGTTCTTTCCCCATTTACCTTGTGCATTTTGGTATTTCGAATAATCGAAACCAAGTTCAGCAAAGTGATAGAACATCTTAGGACCATTGAGCAAAGTAAGGAAAGCCATATTCAGAGGAACGCGCGCTACGCGAGCTTCCTCATTTGTTTTAAGGTCACCATTACCCCATTGTTTTGCTTTGAAGAAAGCACGCTCCTCGTCGTGACTCTCGCAATAGGTCACATAGTCATCTTTGTTAGCAGAAGAGAGGTTATCTCCATCTTTGAGCCAACCCATTGCAGTTTGGTAATATGCATTGGTGGTGTTATCCCAACATAGCATACCTTCTTTGATTAGAGCAGGACGCTCGCTACCCATATTACTACCCCAGTGCTCAAGAATCATGTAAGCATCAGGCGAAACGGCTTTAACACCATGCTCGTAGTAATGCTTGATATTAGCTACAGAAGTATTTGCCTTGGTACCGCAAAGTCCGTGGCTAAGGTCCATACGGAAGCCGTCCACTTTGTATTCGGTCAACCAATATTGTAGTGAGCGAGTAAACATGGTTTTAGTAGGAACGAAATCATGGTTCCAATCCTCGTACACATTATCCGAGTGAGGTGCAGTAGCATTGAACCAAGGGTTGTTGCTGAGGTCCGCACCATAAGGATAGAGTTTGTTAACAGGGTTGAGACCAGTAGCGTGGTTGAAGACCATATCTAGGATGACCGCGATACCACGTTTGTGGCACTCGTCGATGAAAGTCTTGAGTTCGTCAGGAGTACCATAAGCTTTGTCCAATGCAAAGAAGTGATTAGGAGAGTAACCCCAACTGTCGTTGCCATCAAACTCAGTGATAGGCATCAGCTCCACAGCATTCACACCAAGATCCTCGATGTAGTTAAGACGATCGATGAGGCCCTTGATATTGCGTGTAGGCGTGTGATCGTATACCCAAAGTTCGTAAATAACAAGATTGTTCTTATTAGGACGCTTGAAATTGAGCGTAGCATCAGACCATTTGAAAGCTGGCTTGTTGGTTTGAATTACAGTCACATAACCATCACCCTGTTGAGGATAGTTGCTCTTGTAACCAGAAATCCATTTGTCATCCCCGTGAAGAACTTTCTCAGAATAAAGATCAGAGATACGTACTACCTTGCCATCAGCACGAACTACTACATATTGCATAGCGTACTCTTGACCAGGGTTGAGGCCAGTGAGTTCAATCCAGAAATATGCACTATCGTTAGCTTGCTTAAGTTGGTATTCGTTAGAAATAGTCCATTTATTGAAATCACCTACAACAAATACATGTTTAGCAGGCTCTGTCTTACTCGCAGCATACGTACAAAGGGTGACTTTGGTTGGGTTAACCTTGTCATAGTAAATACCATTTACGATACCTGCAGGGCGATTTGCTTTTGTAGGAGCATTAGGCACACATGTAAAAGCTGTTGCTGTTTTAGTCTCAGAACCAGCCGTAGCACTAAATTCAATAGAATAGTTGCCTTGTTTGCTAAAAGTATAGTCATAAGTAAGCTCAGTACCAGTAGCGGTCTTCACTGTCTCACCGTTAATTTTTAGTGTAAGATTCGCTGAAGAGGTCGCATTACCTACAAGAGTCACTTTGGTATTTAGTGAAGAGATCTCAGGTAGATCATTAATAGAGACAGCTAATCCCTTATCAGCCAATTCAACAAAGATATCAGTACCTTCGGCTGTTTTACCTTCTTTTGATCCAGAAGGGCCATCATGGAACACGAAAGCAAGTTTCTTAATTTCAGTGGTTTCGGGGCATTTGTAGTAGTCATAGATGTTAGGAATAACTAGTTTCCAATTGCTACCATCCTTAGTCAATTGTGTCTTAGATGTATTAGCACGCCAATTCTCGACTACATTTTTCCAGTCTCCATCGTTAGACGAAGCACTAGTGATAAGACCAGTGTGTGCATAGCAGTTACTAGCACCAACCATACCTTTGTTACCCTCATTAGGGTTAAAGATAATAGTCACCTCGCCAGTATATCCTTTTTGGATAATTGCTGGGATAGTTGTCACCTGCGCAACTGCAGTCATTGCAAATACAGATAAAAGTAAAAGCGTAAGTTTTTTCATATTCTTAAATTGTTTGTATAAATAACGCGCAAAGTTACAACAATTTTTGCACATATCAAAATTTTTATGTACTTTTGCGCTCAAAATAGCGAAATTATGTCCAAACGCGTACTCATAGGAATGTCAGGAGGAATTGATTCTACTGTAGCAGCCATCTTGCTCCTAGAGCAAGGTTACGAGTTGGTAGGAGCAACCTTCCGCACTTTTGATCCAAAGCTAGTTGCATGTGGTCAAAATGAGAAAAGTTGTTGTTCGGAAGATAGTATCACCGAAGCCAAACATATGGCTGAAGTACTAGGATTCGAACATCATGTATTGGATTTTCGTGATACTTTCAAGGAGCATGTGATAGCCAATTTTGTGAGTGAATATGCTTGCGGTCGCACACCTAACCCATGTGTAATGTGTAATTCCCATATCAAATGGGGCAAACTGATGCAAGCCGCTGAGGAATTCGGTTGCGACTATATTGCCACAGGGCATTACGCTCAAATCGCAGAACATAGGGGGCATTATTATCTAAAAAATGCAGCAGACACACAAAAAGATCAGACATATTTTTTGTGGATGCTGACCGAAGAGAATTTGCGAAAAACCATCTTTCCACTAGGTGGACTAACAAAACAAGAGGTACGACAAATCGCATTGGAACATGGGTTTGAGACATTGAGCAAAAAAGCTGAGAGTCAAGACATTTGCTTTATCCCCAACAACGACTATCATAGTTTTCTATTAGAGCAGGGCGTGCAAGTGGCTACAGGCAATTATATTGACGCCAGTGGCAAGATATTAGGGTTGCACAAAGGGTATTGTTATTATACCATTGGACAACGCAAAGGATTAGGTATCGCTTTGGGTAGTCCCAAACATGTTACCCATATTGATGCACAAAACAATACGGTGACTCTTGGCGATCATGATGAACTATATACAACAGTAGTTCGCGCAAAGAATTACCATGTGCGTGACATAGATTGGCTGCAGGAGACAGCAGAAGTAGAGGCACGCATTCGCTATAAATCCCCTGCAATAAAAGGCCAATTAACCATAGTAGATAGCCAATTGCAAATACATTTCGACGAACCTGTATGGGGTGTCGCACCAGGACAATCGTTGGTAGTTTACAAAGATGGTTTGCTTGTTGGAGGCGGCATTATAGAATAGGATTAAGGTTTTAGGTTGATGGATTAAGGTTGAAGGGCAAGATAAAAAAAGGGCACTATGAAAAGTGCCCTTTCTTATTATTCCAATTTGCGATAACGAATACGCTTTGGCTCGTTAGCATCTTCACCGAGGCGCAGTTTCTTATGTGCCTCGTACTCAGAATAGCTTCCCTCGTACCAGTATAGTTTGCTATCACCCTCAAAGGCAAGGATATGCGTACATATACGGTCAAGGAACCAACGGTCGTGGGAGATCACTACGGCACAACCCGCAAAATTCTCCAATCCTTCCTCCAACGCACGGAGGGTATTTACATCGATATCGTTGGTAGGCTCGTCAAGGAGAAGCACATTGGCTTCTGATTTGAGCGTCAATGCCAAGTGAAGGCGATTACGCTCACCACCAGAGAGTACGCCACACTTCTTCTCTTGATCCGCACCTGTAAAGTTGAAGCGACTGAGATATGCGCGCGCGTTCACCTCGCGTCCGCCTACGCGAATATATTCGGTGCCTTCAGCAATAGTTTCATATACGCTTTTGTTAGGGTCGATGTTAGAGTGTACTTGATCTACATAACCCACTTTCACAGTCTCACCGACGGTAAATGTACCTTTATCTGCTTGCTCCATACCCATGATCATGCGGAAGAGAGTTGTCTTACCTGCACCGTTAGGGCCAATGATGCCTACGATGCCATTAGGTGGCAACATAAAGTCAAGATCCTCGAATAGAAGTTTGTCACCAAAGGCCTTGCTAACGCCCTCCGCATTGATGACCTTGTTACCCAAACGAGGTCCATTAGGAATAAAGATCTCGAGCTTCTCCTCGCGCTCCTTCTGCTCTTCATTGAGCATTCGATCGTAAGCTGCAAGACGAGCTTTACCTTTCGCTTGGCGCGCCTTAGGTGCCATGCGTACCCACTCTAACTCTCGCTCAAGAGTCTTGCGACGCTTGCTTGCTTGCTTCTCTTCCATAGCCATACGAGCAGTCTTTTGCTCCAGCCAAGAAGAATAATTGCCCTTCCATGGAATACCCTCACCACGGTCCAATTCGAGAATCCAACCAGCTACATTATCAAGGAAGTAGCGGTCGTGGGTAATACAGATTACGGTACCAGCATATTGGTGGAGATGTTGCTCAAGCCAATCGATGGACTCCGCATCAAGATGGTTGGTAGGCTCGTCAAGGAGCAGGATATCAGGTTGTTGCAACAAAAGGCGGCAAAGGGCTACACGACGGCGCTCACCTCCAGAAAGGTGTTTTACTATCGCATCATCAGCAGGGCAACGGAGTGCATCCATCGCACGATCGAGACGCGTGTCGATATTCCAAGCATCCACGCTGTCGAGTTTATCTTGGAGTTCGGCTTGGCGAGCGAGCAACTTGTCGAAATCAGCATCGGGTTCTGCGAACGCCATGTTGATTGCGTCGTATTCTGCGAGCATGTCCATGATAGGTTGTACACCTTCTTGTACGCATTCGCGAACAGTCTTTTCAGGATCAAGCTGTGGATCTTGCTCTAGATATCCAACGCTGTAGCCTGGAGAAAATACCACTTCGCCTTCATAATTTTTCTCAATACCTGCAATTATCTTAAGCAAAGTAGATTTACCTGCACCATTAAGACCAATGATACCAATTTTTGCTCCATAAAAGAAGCTAAGGTAAATGTTGTTGAGTACTTTTTTTTGTGGGGAGAAACTTTTGCTTACACCCACCATTGAGAAAATAATTTTCTTATCGTCAGCCATAATTTAACACGTAAACTACGCCCACAGCGTGAGCGTAGTTATTGATAGTTTATATTATTTGTTTATACATTATTCTCCTACGAGTATTGCCTCAATCTCAGCTTCGTTTGGATTGCGTGCTACAATAATGCCCTCACGATTAATAAGGACAGTTGTGGGGATTGCAGAAATACCATATTTATCACAAGGATTATATGGTTCTGCACGCTGATCACGAATATGCATCCATGGCAATTCATCTTCTTCAATGGCCTTGAGCCATTCAGCTTCATCCTTGTCGCAGCTAACACCCAGTATTTCCAACTTGCCTGATGGGTGATATGAGGTATAGAGTTCTTTCAAAACAGGCATCAAGCGACGGCATGGACCGCACCATGAAGCCCAGAAATCAACTAACACATAGTCAGTTTTACCAACTAACTCACTGAGTGCCAATACACTACCATCTGCTTTCAGCGATACAATATCAATAAATGGACTGCCAGCAGATGTCATGAGTTCTATCTGATATTCATCATAGACTGGTTTCAGCACAGCATTCTCCAAACGCTCTGCAGGAATAGCAGCAAAGAGCTCCGCTTTTTGTTCTGGACTGAGCATATAGAAATGTGCTAACACGATTGAGTCTGAGGTTGGATCTGCCACATTTTCAATCAATAAGGCATAACCATTGGTAACAAAATCCTCAATCAAAGAGTCTCTTACTGCACGATCGTTGATTGAATCCAATTGTGCTACTACATTGTCATAGAGTTCGGTATATTGTTCGTATGCCGTTTTCTTTGGTGTACATGCCACTAAGCAACCTAGTGCGAGTAGCGAAATAAAAAGTTTTTTCATAGAGTAAAAAGTATTTATGAGGTTATCGGTTATCTCTTTATTCCGCGTTAGCAAGTGGGCTGGCCTGTGTATATACACGAGCAGCAAGTTCTTGGTCGAGTTGATAGAGTCCATAACCATTATCTCCTACCATGCGGAACTTATTTACGAGGTCAGTAGCATTTTCCTCTTCCTCTACTTGCTCGTCCACAAACCAGTTAAGACGACTTTGGAGAGCAAAGTCTTTTTCCTCTACGGCCATAGCCATTAGATTGTTGATAAGAGCAGTCACTTTGCCTTCATGTTCAAGGGTATGTTGGAACGCAGCCAAAGGTGAAGCCCATTCTGTATCTACCGCAGCGATAGGTTCAAGCAATACACGACCGCCACGACTTTGAAGATAATTAAAGAATATCATGGCATGATCTTGCTCCTCCTTGAATTGGATAGCAAACCAATTCGCAATACCAGGATAACCTGCATCTTGGCAATATGCTGACATACTCAAATAAAGATAGGCTGACCATAATTCAGCATTGATTTGGGCATTGATAGCCGCTTCGAGTTTCTTTGAAATCATAACTTGTATTGTTTAGTATTGTTTAGTATTGTATAGAGTTGTTAGTACAAAAATCGTGCCATTACATGCGTAATTTGAAACCAGAGAGGATGGTATCAAGTTTAAAATGGAACACACTCGCCATTTCGCCTGCCATACAAAAACCGCATACGCGGCATTGTTCCGTACCATAACCTAGACACAAACTACGGCTTCCGTCTGTATAGATGAAGTTCGTTACAAAACATTCTTTACCCAACTCTATCTCGCCTAAGGCATTGCGTTTCATGAGTTTGAGTCCAGAGCGAGAGTTCATGATAGGATAGCCTTTCTTCTTGTATTCTAGAACTTTGTCTATTAATTCTGCTTTTTTATCTGGTGCTAGCATCAAATACTCAGTCCCTGGGTAGGGAGTATGGAAATTGATGGAAATTTGCTCGATGGCAGGATTATTTTTGGCGTACTCCATAGCTGCATCCAGCGACTCATGGTTGAGGGAATTAACTACCATATTTACGCAAATATGCTTGAAGCCTGACTTGCGGATGTTCTCCTCTAGACGAGCAAAAGAACCTTCACCACGAATACGATCATGGTATTCGCCAACGCCATCCATGCTCACCCAAATGGATTGCGGACGAATCCATGAGAAGTCTTGTTGTGCATTGGTAGTGACGGTGATAGAGAAGAATCCTATCTCCAATGCTTTGTCTATGAGGTCGTTGATAGTTCGGTTGCCCTCCTTCCAAAGCGTAGGTTCGCCGCCTTCCAGATCAATGAAGCGAGAGCCGAGTTGATAAGAATATTTCATATCAGCTACGATGTCCTCAAACGAACGTTGTTTGTATCCTGCGCTACCATAAACAGAGCAGTGTTTACAACGGAGATTGCATTTATCTGTAATGAATAATACGGTTTGCAATGGTGCGCGACGTCCGAAAAATCGTGCGCGCAAGAACCATTGTGCAAGGTAGATATAATGTGAAAGTGTTTTAAACATAGATTTTATTCGTCAATTTACTTTATTATTAACAAAACAATATGAACAATGACCAAAACAAGACAGAAGAATGTGCAGATATTTCGGGCAAGAAGCCATCGATAAAGGAACCAATCTATTCCTGCTTTTTTGTATCCTTCCCAGTTACCCATCGGGCCCATCCACCAATGTGGTGTATCATTGCGAGGTAGTCCATACGCGAAAAGGCGGGTGGAATGAATGAGGTAGATTGACATTGGCAAAGTAACGAGCGTTAAAAGATACCATGGACTCCACCATCCTAATGCGATACCCAACCCGAGCATCGCAAACGGAACAATAGCGAAGATGGCAATGAAAGTAATCATAGCCGCTCTATGACGAAGCAAGCGTGCGAAAGTCATTTTGCCTAATTCTGCATCCGCATTAACCTCCATTACAGAGTGTACGTATACGATATTGGTAACCATACAACCAACAGCAATACTCAAGCAAAGCATAGGATAAGAAAAAGGACAGCCAGTGAGTGCAGCTTGTACCCCTAACATGCAAAGCGGACCAAACATGAGACCAATAACAAGTTCGCCAAAGCCGTGGAAACCAAGTTCGAGTGGTTTACCTGAATAGTTGATACCTATGAATAAACCAATGAGGGCATAGATAACAATGCCCACAGCTGCTTGCCAACCATGTATGAGCCACTGTGCCACAAAAGCCGTAGCCCCCATTAAAGCGGCAAAGCCAAGAAAAGCAACGATAGCCCAACCAAGTTGGGATAGTGTAACTTTTTTCTCGCTTGGCGTCTCATCCCCCTTCACTAAATAACTACATTTATCCATACGTGCACGGACGCTAGTACTACTTACATCAGCACGTGTTCGTGAGTCATGCTTAAAATCAAAGTAATCATCCGCAAGATTCATACCAAGATGTGCCGCACAAACACCTAATAATACAGGCAATGCGAGCCACCATAGAAAACCATCTTGTCCAATAGACAATACGATTGCCGTTATACAAGGTAATGCAGACTGAGGAAGCGCAATATCACGAGCATTTTTAATCCAGAAACCAATTTTTGACATACTATTGCAAATTAGGCAACAAAGGTAATATTTTTTTGTGGAAAATGAAAACCCTGAAGCGAAAAATTAAAAGAAAAGTTTTTGTTAATATTCAGTTTCCATTCGGCAAAATAAAAGTAATCACTAACTAATCACTAACTAATTACTAACTAATCACTAACTAATCACTAAGTAATCGCTAAGTAATCAATGGATAATAAAAAGGTGAAGAAAAAGAATGAAATGGTGGTTGGAATATATGATTTTTAATAAATAATGCTAAAGCATTTGCATATATCAAAAAAAAGCAGTACCTTTGCAGGCCAATTGAGTGCCTGCACGCGTGTACGCATCCCGCGTTAACATAGGGCATCAAAGAAAAATCGAGTTAGAAATAATTAAATATTAACATTATAAAGTAAAGATTTTTTAAGAAATGGACAACAAGAAACGTGTTTACACCTTCGGTAATGGTAAGGCAGAAGGTAACGCATCAATGCGAGAGACATTGGGCGGTAAGGGCGCAAACTTGTCTGAGATGAACCTCGTGGGCGTTCCAGTGCCTCCAGGTTTCACTATCATCACAGATGTTTGCAACGAGTACTACGAAGTAGGTCAAGAGAAAATCGTTGAGGTTCTTGACAAAGAGGTAAAAGCAGCTGTAGCTCACATTGAGAGCTTGATGAATAATACATTTGGCGATCCTAAGAACCCACTCCTCGTGAGTGTTCGTTCAGGTGCTCGCGCTTCCATGCCAGGTATGATGGATACCATTTTGAACCTTGGTTTGAACGATGAAGTAGCTGCTGGTCTCGTAGAGAAGACTGGTAACCCTCACTTCGTATATGATAGTTACCGCCGTTTCGTACAAATGTACGGTGACGTAGTTCTCGGTATGAAGCCAGTAAACAAAGAGGATATGGACCCATTCGAGGCAATCATCGAAGAGGTGAAGGAGATCCGTGGTGTGAAGTTGGATAAGGACTTGACCGTTGACGAGTTGAAGCTCCTCGTAGCTCGCTTCAAGACTGCTATCAAGGATCAAACTGGTCATGACTTCCCAACCAACCCAGTAGAGCAACTCTGGGGCGCTATCTGCGCTGTGTTCCGCTCATGGATGAACGAGCGTGCTATCCTCTATCGTAAGATGGAAGGAATTCCAGATGAGTGGGGAACAGCCGTAACCGTTCAATCCATGGTATTCGGTAACATGGGCGAAACATCTGCTACAGGTGTATGCTTCAGCCGTGATGCTGCGACAGGTGAGAACCTCTTCAATGGTGAGTACCTCGTTAACGCACAAGGTGAGGACGTGGTAGCTGGTATCCGTACTCCACAACAAATTACCCTTGAGGGTAGCCGCCGTTGGGCTGCGCTCCAAGGTATCAGCGAGGAAGAGCGTGCTAGCAAATATCCTTCTATGGAGGAGGCTATGCCAGAGATCTACAAAGAGCTCGACGCTATCCAAACTAAATTGGAAAACCACTACCGCGATATGCAAGATATGGAGTTCACCGTTCAAGAGGGCAAACTCTGGTTCCTCCAAACACGTAACGGTAAGCGCACCGGTACTGCGATGGTGAAAATCGCTATGGACCTCGTGAAAGAGGGTCTTATCGACGAGAAGACCGCTATCAAGCGTTGCGAGCCACAAAAGCTCGACGAGCTTCTCCACCCTATATTCGATGCTAAGGCATTGAAGGCTGCTAAGGTGATTACCCAAGGTTTGCCAGCTAGTCCAGGTGCTGCTTGTGGTCAAATCGTATTCCACGCTGACGACGCTCAAGAGTGGGCTAAGGACGGTCACAAAGTGGTGATGGTTCGTATCGAGACCAGCCCAGAGGATTTGGCAGGTATGTCAGCTGCTGAGGGAATCTTGACTGCTCGTGGTGGTATGACCTCTCACGCAGCTGTAGTTGCTCGTGGTATGGGTAAGTGCTGCGTTTCTGGTGCAGGTGCTATCGTAGTTGATTACAAAGCAAAGACCTTGACTATTGAGGGTGTAACCTACAAAGAGGGCGACTACATCTCAATTA
Source organism: Paludibacteraceae bacterium (assembly GCA_045577965.1). Classification (GTDB taxonomy): domain Bacteria; phylum Bacteroidota; class Bacteroidia; order Bacteroidales; family Paludibacteraceae; genus Colicola. The sequence continues at coordinate 111,304 of JAZNJI010000012.1, read as the reverse complement.
ATGGTTCTACTGGTCAAGTTTATGCAGGTCAAATCCCAACCAAGGCTGCAGAATTGAGTGGTGACTTCAAAGAGTTGATGGATCTCTGCGACAAATATACACATCTCCAAGTTCGTACCAATGCTGATACTCCACATGATGCACAAGTGGCTCGTGACTTTGGTGCTAAGGGTATTGGTTTGACCCGTACAGAGCACATGTTCTTCGAGGATAAGAAGATCGTGGCTATGCGCGAGATGATTCTTTCTAAGGACGCTGAGGGTCGTGAGAAAGCTTTGGCTAAGTTGTTGCCATACCAAAAGGCTGACTTCAAGGGTATCCTTGAGGCTATGGACGGCTATCCAGTAAATATCCGTCTCCTCGATCCTCCATTGCACGAGTTCGTTCCACATGATGCTGCTGGTCAAGAGACTATGGCTCAAGAGATGGGCGTAAGCGTACAAGAGATCAAACAACGTGTTGACTCATTGGCAGAGAATAACCCAATGCTCGGTCACCGTGGTTGCCGTCTTGGTATCACCTTCCCTGAGATTACAGCTATGCAAACTCGCGCTATCTTGAGCGCTGCTTGCGAATTGAAGCAAGAGGGTAAGAACCCAATGCCAGAGATCATGGTTCCATTGATTGGTATCCTCTATGAGTTCCACCAACAAAAGGAGATCATCGAGAAGGTAGCTAAAGAGGTATTCGCTGAGTACGGCGTAGAGGTAGAGTTCGAGATCGGTACAATGATCGAGATCCCACGTGCTGCCTTGACAGCTGATCGTATTGCTACTGAGGCTCAATACTTCTCATTCGGTACCAACGACTTGACACAGATGACCTTCGGTTATAGCCGTGACGATATTGCTAGCTTCTTGCCAGTATATCTCGAGCAAAAGATCTTGAAGGTGGATCCATTCCAAGTATTGGATCAAAACGGTGTAGGTCAACTCATCCAAATGGCTGTAGAGAAAGGTCGCGCTGTTCGTCCAGGATTGCGTACTGGTATCTGCGGTGAGCATGGTGGTGAGCCTTCATCTGTTAAGTTCTGCGCTAAGGTAGGTATGAACTACGCATCTTGCTCTCCATTCCGTGTGCCAATTGCACGTTTGGCTGCTGCTCAAGCCGCTGTAGAGGAAATGAATTAATTAAACATTTTAGTTTAAAATAGAAAAAGAGTTGCTAAACGGCAACTCTTTTTCTTTGTTTTAAGCAGAAAGTAAACTTTCTGCGATTTTTCTTGTACATATCAAAAAAAATCACTATCTTTGCAGGCTGATTGTAAAATTAAGTTTTATTATGCATAATTTCGCGCTCATAGGCGCAGCCGGATATATCGCGCCGCGTCATATTAAAGCCATAGCAGAAACTGGCAACAATTTAATGGTCGCTTATGATAAGTTTGACTCAGTAGGTAGATTGGATGCAAGTTTTCCCGACTGTTCGTTCTTCACAGAGAATGAACAATTTGATCGTTTCTGCTCTAAACAGATGCGTACAGATAATCCATTATCATGGGTAAGCATCTGCACTCCAAATTACACACATGATGCTTTTATTCGCTATGGATTGCGTTTAGGTTGTGATGTAATATGTGAGAAACCCTTGGTACTAAATCCATATAATATTGATAACTTGGTTGAGTTGGAAGAAGAGACTGGACACAAAGCATATACAATATTGCAATTACGTTTGCACGAAAAGATTGCAGCCTTGCGCGAAAAAGTACTAAATGGTCCCAAAGATAAGATTTACGATGTAGATTTAACCTATATTACTAGTCGCGGCAAATGGTATTACAGTTCGTGGAAGGGAGATGTGCACAAATCAGGTGGTATTGCAACGAATATCGGTGTGCATTTCTATGACATGTTGCAATGGATCTTCGGCTCCGCTAAACAAAATATTGTACACACGATGTCTTTTGACCGTGTAGCTGGTTATTTAGAATTAGAACGCGCACGCGTACGTTACTTTTTAAGTATAAATGCAGAGTGTCTTCCTGCCAATGCAGTACAAGGCGAGAAAAGGACCTATCGCACATTATCGATCGATGGCGAGGAATTTGAGTTTAGTGAAGGCTTTACCGAGTTACATACTAAAAGTTACAAGCAAATTTTGCAAGGTAAAGGATTCCGTATAGAAGAAGCACGCCCATGTATCGAAATGGTAAGCCAAATACGTAATGCAGAACCAATCGGTTTTGTTGGCGATTACCATCCGTTGGCGAAATTACCATTAGCCAAACATCCCTTTGGTTGGGACGAGAGAAGATAGTTTAGAATATAGTGTTTAGAGTTTAGCATTTAGAAATGATTAAAAAACTACTGATCATATTATTGCCTCTATTATTGGCATCTTGCGTGACTAGCAGGAAAGTAAATTTAATGCAAGAAGCGGGCAAACATAAGATACCATCGTATGCAGATACACTTAGCTACGAGGATTATCAAGTGCGTGTGGGTGACCGCATGTACATATATGTTTACTCGATTGACGAGCGTGTAAGCCAAATGTTTAATTCATCGGGCCATGGTATCAATGCATCTCAAATGCGCCAAAATAATATGGGTGGTTCGTATGATCTGTACACCTACTTAGTACTTGAAGACGGAACAATCGATTATCCAATGGTGGGTAAAGTACCAGTACGTGGAAAGACCACTCGGGAGATTAAGCTGTTGTTAGAAAAGGAATTAGCAGGTTATATAGCAAGTAGTTATACGGAGTATCAAGTGGTATCGGTAGAGGTGAATATCGTTCGTCGCTCCTTTAGCGTAATTAGCGATCATGGTAGTGGTACCTTTACAATCCAGAAGGAAAAAGTGACCATATATGAAGCATTAGCAATGGCTGGAGATATAGGTGATTTTGGTGACCGCAGCCAAGTACGGATTATTCGCGAGACAGAAGGAAAGACTCAAATAAAAGTATTTGATATACGTTCTAAGGATATTATTAACTCAGAATTCTATTACATAGAACCCAATGATGTGATTTATATTCAACGCATCAAAGGACAAAGTTTTGGCATCAATTCCGTAACAACAACTATCAGTGTTGCAGCTACAACATTGGCATTCGGCGGATTTGTATACGGATTGATTGTACGCATTATGAATAGAATAGATGCATCAAAATAGGAGGAGCGGTAATGAAAAAAATCATAGCACATATCAGTTTTATTCTCCTATCAGCTATATTGACAGGATGTTATGGATATCGTCAGGTAGGTTTGTTACAAGATCGTAATGATTTACCTCAATATGATTCTGCGACATATGTTCCCTATCGTCTACAAGTGAATGACGAGATTATCTATCGTGTAGTCACAATGGATGAGACAATAGCCAAAACCCTCTCTGCCAATAGTGTTGGTTCAGGACAATACGCGAATTCATATAGAATCTATTCAGATGGTACAGTAGATATTCCATTTTTACGCCCAGTCAAGTTGGTCGGTTTGACTGAATTAGAAGCGCAGGATACTCTACGCAAAGCGTTTAGAGATATTATTCCTGATGCGGATGTAAAGTTGGCGATGTACAACAAGACTTTTACTGTGTTAGGTGATGCAAACTCTGGCACATACAATATATACAAAGAGCACATGACAATCTTCCAAGCTTTGGCTATGACAGGTGACTTGATGAACTCAGGTGATCGTCGTCATGTGCGTATCATTCGTCCTTATGGCAATGAAGAACCAGAAGTGTTGGAGTTTGATATTCGCACAAATAGTATCATTGATTCTAAATATTACTATGTATATCCCAATGACTTGATATATGTAAGTCGTGACAAAGGAAGTTTTTATAAGCAACCTAGTTATAGCGGTTTCTTGGGATTGATTACAAGTTCTGTATCCTTACTAATCACAGTATTAAATTATATACCAGGAGTTTGGTAAACAAAATAGCAAATTAAAAGTATTCTATAGATATGGCACAACAAGATGAAATACTGCAAAATGGCATGATGCCATCGGAAGAAGAGAACTCGAATTTCGATATCATGGAGTGGGTCGTTCGTATCCTGCGCCATTGGTATTTGTTTGTAATAGCAGCAGTCATAGCATTCTCTTTGGCTTATCTAAAAAATAGGCGCGTTATTGAGAGATATTTGACTACTGGCACGATGATTATCAAGGAATCTAGTGGTGGAGGATATGGCTCTGCATCTATTATGCAAGGCTTTGGTGTTGGTGCTGGCTATACCAATGTCAATAACCAATTGATTATCTTAGGCAGTTACGACTTGATTGCACGAACTGTGGATTCATTGCCATTCTTGAATGTGGAATACATTACCAAAGGACGATTCAAAACAAGGAATATTTATCGCAATACACCTATCACGGTGGAATACTCATCGATAGATAGAATGGCATATGGTCATCTTTTCCGTTGTACGGTGCAAGAGGATGGTTCATTGTTGATCAATACTTATGATGATAAGTATCCATTCTCCTATGTAACTCATTATGGAGAGGAATTGGAGACTAGTTTGTTTACTGCTCGTATCTGGCCAACAAATATGATTATGCGTCCTGGTCAACATATTTATTTCCGTTTCCGTAGTCGCGAAAGCTTAACAGACGAATTTTCCAGTCGATTGCAATTAAACTTCTTAACCGAGCGCAGTACGGTATTGGGCATTCAATTGGTAGGTGAAACCCCTGAACGCGATCGTAATTTCATAGACAAACTATCTGACATATACCTCTTGCAAAATGTAGAGCGCAAGAATATGGTAGCCGAAAAATCAATTGCATTTATCAATGCCCAATTGGAGATACTACAAAAGAGCCTGATAGAAAGCGAGGGTGCAATGACGAATTTCCGTCAAGAAAATAAGTTCGTGGACGTAAACTCTTATGCAGGTGGGTTGATGACCAAAGTAAATCAGTACGATCAACAACAAATGGCATTACGCTTAAAAGAAACATATTTGGATTACCTATCAGACTATTTGGATCAAAAAATAGATCAAGGCTCTGTAATTGCACCAGCAACCTTAGGGTTAAACGAGCCAATGCTAATGCAATTGGTTCAACAACTCAACGATTTGCATATACAGCGCGGAGAGTTAAGCCAAAAGAATGTATATTATGCAAAATATACAAGTGATATTAATAACGTTAAGTCTGCTATTTCCGAAGTCGTTCAATCCATGTTAACATCCTTAGAAATTGAGAAAAGAGATTTGAATGTACGCATGCGAGAAGTAGAAGATGAAATCCAATCTCTTCCCGAAAAAGAGTTACAAATGGTTGCTATCGAACGTAACTATCGTATTGACGATAATTATTATACGTTCTTCCTCCAAAAACGCGCGGAATCTGAAATCCAAAAAGCAGGAAACACACCTGATAGCGAAGTTATGGATCGTGCACGTACTACCTACGCGATGAACAGCAAAGAAAAGCGCAAAAACACGACAACCTATATGGCTATTGGATTACTAATTCCATTGTTGATTTTAATTCTTTCGGAATTACTAAATAACAAGATTCGTACTCCAAAAGAGGCTGAGAAAATTAGTCCATACGACCTATTAGGAGCATTACGTCATGTCAAATCACAGAATCCAATTTATGCGAAGAAGAAACCTCGTTCTAGTTATGCGGAAATGCTGAGAAACATCCGTATGCGAATCGAATTTAAGACGCTTCGAAAGACAGATTTAGCCATTACAGTTACATCCACGCAATCTGGAGATGGTAAAACATTTATCAGTACCAATTTAGCATCATTGTACTCCATGAGTGGACATCCAACCGTTCTCGTAGATATGGATATTCGTAAACCCAATGTACATGATAAGTTAGGATTGGAAGCGTCAATGGGAGTAACTAACTATCTGATTGGCGATTGTACACTAGAGGACATTATTCTTCACAACAATGAATTAGGTTTTGATGTTATTCCTGCAGGTACCATTCCGCCTAATCCAGGTGAGTTAATTCGTAGTGAAAAATTGACAGAATTGTTTAATATGCTTCGTAAACGCTATACATTTATGATTATTGATTCATCACCAGTGGGTATCGTTCCTGATGCTATGGCATTGATTGAACAAACTGATATCACATTGTATGTGCTGCGTTGTATGGCAACAGATAAACGTTTTGCTAAACAGACATTAGAAACCATTGCCTTACATCATAAAGATAAGGTAAATGTGATACTATCTGATATGCCAAATCACAAAGCAGGCTCAGGCTATGGCAATAATTATGGATATGGTTCAGGATACGGATATGGTTATGGATATGGTTATGGATATGGTTACGGATATGGTTACGGATATGGCAAAAATTCTAAGAAAAAACGCTATGGTTTTGACTATATCCGCACCAGACTATCTAAAAAATCAGAAGATTCTGCATATAAGTATATTGATGATGATGATGATGACGCATAATCAATCAACTATTAACTAATTTATGCGATGAAATTCCTTGCAATAATTCCGGCTCGTTATGCCAGTTCGCGTTTTCCTGGTAAACCACTAGCAGATTTAGGTGGTAAGCCTGTGATTCAACGTGTATATGAGCAAGCAAAGAAGGTATTAGATACTGTGATTGTCGCCACAGATGATCAACGCATTTATAACTGCGTGAAAGCATTTGGCGGTGAAGTGGTAATGACATCTCCTGATCACACATGTGGAACAGATCGTGTATATGAAGCATATCAACACTATTGTGCCACTAGTTCTGTAATTGTTATTCCAGAAGAAACCATTGTGATTAATATTCAAGGCGATGAACCATTTATTCAACCAGATCAAGTACAAGCTTTAATGAATTGTTTTCCCACGGAAATCGCTACACTAGTACATCCATTTACCAAAGATGACACATTAGAGGATTTGATGAATCCCAATTATGTCAAAGTGGCTATTGCACGAGAACATAATCATTCTAATGCTACAATTGGACATGCTATGTATTTCTCTCGAAGTGTAATTCCCTATATACGTGGAGCAGAAGCAACTGATTGGCCCCAGCACGAACAACACTTCCGACATCTTGGTATGTATGCATATCGTGCGGATATCCTCCAGAAAATCACGCAAATATCTCCTTCTCCACTAGAGCAGTTGGAATGCTTGGAACAATTGCGTTGGCTGGAACATGGGCTGACTATTCGCGTTGCTCTGACACATCATGCATCTATAGGTATTGATACTCCAGAGGATTTGCAACGTGCATTGAAATATCTAAACAATTCTAAATAATAGGTTATGTCACTCGGAAAATGGATATTGGGCGGTTTAGGTTGGGCAGTCGGTGGACCTATCGGTGCTGTAATTGGTGTAGTCATTGGATCTCTATTTGACACTAGCAAAAGTATTCTAAAACAGGAAGAATGGCAATATACCAGTTCAAATAACAAAACCACACATGGAGATATACGGGTATCTATCATTGTTTTGATTGCTTGTGTGATTAAAGCAGATGGACGTGTACTCAAATCAGAAATTAGTTACATCAAACCATTTCTCCTTCGAAATTTTGGAGAAGAAGGTGCACGACAAGCGCTATTATTGCTCAAAGAATTACTTAACAAAGATATTGATTCTATTGCTATAGCACAACAGATAGGTCAACATACCAACTATTCAACCCGACTCGAGTTGTTGCGTGTACTCATTGAAGTGGCAAATGCAGACGGTAAAATTGATCCAGTAGAGTTACAAGTAATAGAAGGTATTGCAATAGCAATGTCTATCCAAAATGCTGATTTTCAGTCAATATTAGCACTCTATCAACGTCAAAAGGATGCCAACTGGGCATATACTGCATTGGAAATATCACCATCATCTAGCAATGATGAGGTAAAAAAAGCATATCGTCGTATGGCCATGAAATACCATCCAGACAAAGTAGCTAACGCTGGTGAAGAGATTCGTAAACAAGCGACAGAAAAATTTCGAGGCATCAACGAAGCATATGAGCATATTAAACAGCAAAGAGGATTATGAGAATCACGCTATTGGTTGTCGGAAAGACTACGGATGTACATATTGAGACGCTCATACAGGAATATCAAAAACGCCTGACACACTATATCCCTTTTGCGTTGCAAATAATTCCCGAACTTAAGAACACGAAGGCTCTCACGCCTGAGCAACAAAAACAGGCGGAAGGTGAGCTGATTTTACGTGCTATTACAGCTGCGACAGATCTCATACTCTTGGATGAACACGGAAAGGAATTTCGATCTATTGAGTTTTCTGATTATCTGCAAAAAAAGATGTCAGCGGGGAGAGATGTCGTATTTGTTGTTGGTGGTCCATACGGATTTTCAGATGCAGTGTATCAACGCTCCAATGGTAAAATATCATTAAGCAAAATGACTTTCTCGCATCAAATGGTACGCCTATTTTTTGTTGAGCAAGTGTATCGATCCATGACTATCTTGCGAGGAGAGCCATATCATCATGAGTAAATATAGAAATTATTAATATTTTGTTAACTGTTGGTTAAGAAATTATAATTGATTTTTTAGGTATATGAAAAAATTTTTCTCATTTAGAGATATTTTTAATCCCAAACTCTTTTCCACGCTTCGCTCTTATAATAAGGAGAAATTTCTCCAAGACGCTCTGGCAGGTTGGATTGTCGCAGTAATAGCAATCCCATTGGCAATTGCTTTTGGTATATCATCTGGTGTTGGACCTACAGAAGGATTGGTAACTGCTATTATTGCAGGTTTTATCATTTCTGCATTCGGAGGTAGTAAAGTTCAGATTGGTGGACCCACAGGAGCATTTATTGTCATTATTTATGGAATCATTCAACAGCATGGACTTACCGGTTTGTTAATTGCTACCATCATGGCAGGTATCTTGCTAATACTAATGGGATTATTTAAATTAGGAAATATTATTAAGTTTGTGCCATACCCTGTAATCATTGGTTTTACGGCGGGTATTGCTGTGACTATTTTTACTACTCAAATGAATGATCTATTTGGAATGGGAATAGAAGATGCACCTGCGGATTTTATTCATAAATGGATTTGTTATTTTGAGCACTGGCGCGATATCAATTGGTGGGCTTTTGCCATTGGAATAATATCACTTTTAATTATCATATTTTCTACCAAAATTAATAAAAAGATACCTGGTTCATTAGTTGCTATTGTCATTACTACACTGATAGTATGGCTACTACGAAAATATGGTGGTGTTACTTCCATTACAACGATTGGCGATTTATATACCCTACCCAATGGGATTCCGACTCCTCGTCTCCCCGAGTTAAATCTTGCTAATGGAGCAACTTTGCTCAATTTAGTACGAGATCTATTCCCATCTGCCTTTACGATTGCCATGTTAGGAGCCATTGAATCGCTCTTATCTGCCATGGTAGCTGATGGTGTAATTGGTGACAAGCACAACTCAAATACTGAGCTAATTGCTCAAGGAGTTGCCAATGTAGTCACTCCTTTCTTTGGAGGAATCCCTGCAACAGGTGCAATCGCTCGAACAATGGCCAATATTAATAATGGTGGCCGCACCCCTGTAGCTGGTATTATACATGCAGCGATGTTGATGTTAGTATTACTATTTCTCGGTCCTTTGGTCGGCATGATTCCAATGGCATGTTTAGCTGGTGTACTGATTGTAGTAAGTTATAATATGTCAGGGTGGCGTTCGTTCTTATGGCTTGCTAAAGCCCCTAAGTCGGATTTTATCGTGATGTTTGTAACTTTTATTTTAACTGTAATTTTTGACTTAACAATTGCGATTGAAGTAGGTATGCTATTGGCAATTATCTTATTCCTAAAACGAACAAATGAAGCGACTGTGATTCGTTCGTTCTCTGACGAAATTGATCCTACTCTTCAAAATGATATTCGCTTGCACGGAAACGACTTAGAAAAACTACATATTCCTCCACATACGGAAGTATATGAGATAGACGGTCCCTACTTCTTTGGTATAGCCAATAAATTTGATGAAATAAGCCAACGTATCGGAGATGAAGGACAAAAAGTACGCATCCTACGTATGCGAAAAGTATCTTTTATGGATTCAACTGGTATTCACAATCTTGAACAACTATATCTACGTTCGCAACGTTGCGGTATGACATTGGTATTGTCTGGGGTTAACGAACATGTTTTTAAGACACTTGAGAAAGCAGGATTAGTACAAAAGATTGGTAAGGAAAATATCCGCGGACATATCAATGGGGCTCTTGCAAGAGCAGAGGAATTGATTCAAAAATAATATAAAACATACCTACTTCTGTAAAAATATATTTAATGCTTGCATATTTGCAATTTTTATCGTACCTTTGCAAGCGAAAAGTGACATTCAAATGAATATAAACGAATAATCAAACAGATATGAAAAACATCAAACTACGATTAACTGTAATGAACTTCCTCGAATTTGCAGTTTGGGGAGCGTATTTAACTTCAATGGGAACATACCTTGCTTCTCATGGCATGGCGACCAACATCGGCTGGTTTTATTCTATCCAAGGTATCGTGAGCCTCTTTATGCCCGCACTGATGGGTATCGTAGCTGACCGTTGGATTCCAGCACAGAAAGCGTTGAGCCTTTGTCATGGCTTAGCAGGTGCATTTATGATTGCAACAGGAGTTTATGGCTTGATGTCAGGAGAGGGAGTTGAATTTGCCATTTTGTTCTCCCTATACACAGCTTCAGTGGCATTCTTTATGCCTACCCTCGCACTTAGTAACTCGGTGGCTTATACTGCATTAACACAAGCCAACCTAGATACTGTAAAAGCATTCCCTCCTATTCGAGTATTGGGAACAGTTGGTTTTATCGTAACCATGTGGGTAGTAGATTTATGCGGTTTTCAAGCGACCCCAAACCAATTCCTCGTTAGTGGTGGTTTGAGTATTGTATTGGCATTGTATTCTTTGACCTTGCCAAAATGCCCAACTAAAGGTCATGTAGAAAATAAATCATTGGTGGAAGCTTTGGGACTGGAGGCATTCTCGCTATTCAAGCAAAAGAAAATGGCTGTGTTCTTCGTGTTCTCAATGTTATTAGGAATGTGTTTGCAAATTACTAACGGATATGCAAACCCATTCATCACTAGCTTCGGGGCCATTACAGAATTTGCTGATACCTTTGGTGTACAACACGCTAATATTTTGATTTCAATATCACAAATCTGTGAAGCCTTGTGTATACTATTCATCCCATTCTTCTTAAAACGCTTTGGTATTAAGTCCGTTATGCTGATGGCTATGTTTGCATGGGTATTGCGCTTTGGCTTGTTTGGTGCAGGTAATCCAGGTATGCCTGGCGTGATCTTGTTTGTATTGAGTTGTATCGTATATGGTTTTGCCTTCGACTTCTTCAATATCTCTGGTTCGTTGTATGTGGATCAGGAGACAGATCCAAGTCAACGCTCTAGCGCACAAGGTTTGTTCGTAATGATGACCAACGGTTTTGGTGCTACTATCGGCACCTTGGCTGCACAAGCTATTGTTAATCATTTTGTTAATGCAGAATCAGTAATGGCCGCTGGTCCAATGGAAATATGGGCAGGTTGGCGAACAAGTTGGTATATTTTTGCAGCATTTGCATTGGTAGTCGCTCTTGCATTCTGGGTGGTATTCCCAAAGACTCCTGTAAAGAAATAGTTATGTGTATGCGCCCATGGCGCCATCATTGAGAGGTTAATGTTTCGAAAAGAATTATCATATTATTTCTCTACTCCAATTGCATATATTGTCATTGGCTTGTTTCTTTTAACAGTAAGCCTATTCTTGTGGGTGATTCCTGGTCAATGGAATGTGATTGAATCAGGGTATGCACAAGTGGATGGATTGTTTCAAATCAGTCCATGGCTATTGATGTTGGTATGTCCAGCATTAACAATGCGACTATTCACGGAGGAACGACAAAGCGGAACATGGATACTGCTACGTGCTCAACCTATCCCGTTATGGAAAATTGTAGTAAGCAAATATCTCGCTGCATTCATTTTGACCGTATTGGCATTGTTACCATGTATAGTACACTATTTTATTCTATATTACATGGCGGAGCCTATTGGTAATGTAGATGGTGGACAATTTGTGGGCTCAATGATGGGATTGGTATTCTTGAGCACATCCTTCACTGGTATAGGATTACTATGTAGTACATTGACACGAAGTCAGTTAGTAGCCTTTATACTGAGTACCGTCGGTTGTTTTATCTTATATTGGGTTACCTTACAAGATCATTATAGCAGCATCTCACGTGGTGTAGTTGACTTACGAGATGTGCTATATTTCCTATCCATAGCAATCGCCTCCATTGTAGTAAGTATATTGATATTGAATAAAGTAACAAAGAAATGACACGGATTGGTGTATTGAGTGATACACATAGTTATCTCGATCCACGCGTACTGGAACATTTTGCTGAAGTGGATGAGATTTGGCACGCCGGAGATATTGGTAGTGCCATGGTGCTACAACACTTACGTGAATTCAAGCCTACTCGTGCAGTATATGGTAATATGGACAGCGGTGATATTCGCCATTCGTTGAGTGAGTTTTATCGTTTTCGTGTGGAAGATGTAAATGTACTGATGACACATATTGGAGGTTATCCTGGTAAATATAATCCTTGGTTGCTCCCTATGTTTAAGAAAGAGACACCACAATTATTTGTATGTGGACATAGTCATATTTTAAAAGTTCAATATGATCCAACATGGCAAATGCTTACCATGAACCCTGGAGCAGCAGGAAAACAAGGTTGGCAGACCGTGCAAACATTGTTACGATTTGTGATAGATGGTAAAGAAATTCGTGATTTAGAGGTGATCGAATTGGAAAGAAGATAGTGCCAGCATGGCGAAAACATGTTTTATAGCATGCTTTGTCCTCAAAATCACACAAAAGGTGTTGCAGAACATATAAACTGCTATTGCGGGAATGACAAAAAAGCAGTACCTTTGCAGCGGATTTAAAAATCGACACAATCTTTTTTGTACCTTAAAAAATCAAACAGACTAATACCGTGGAAAAATAGCCGTCGTGAGACGGCTTTTTTCTTTGTATATAGTCATAACGTTGCTCAAAAGTAGTCCAATCACGTACTAATCATTGACTAATATCTAACTAATAACTAAGTAATCACTAAGTAATCACTAAGTAATATAGATATATGGGTAAATACTGACAAATAATTTCATTATTAGAAATAAAAAAATACGCACAACCTTGTAGAATGTTGCGCGTACTATTCATATGAACTATTAGATAATTACACTAAGCAATTATCTAATGCTTGACAAATGGCCTCTTTATCCATATTCTGCCCAATGAATACGAGTTTTTGCATACGATCGCCATATCGTTCATCCCAATCACGTTGTAGCGTAGGATCTTGTGCCATCATTTGCATGAGTTCTTCCTCCGGCATTGTTGCATAAAAGGCTCCTGCCTGCTTAAGGTCAAACTGTTTTCCTGCTTGTTCAAAAAGATAACACATGTCGTATTCTTCTTCGAAATAACACATACCTTTGCAACGGATAACTCCCTTATCCCAATGACGGGCTACAAACTCATCGAAGCGGTTGAGACTCATTGGCTGACGACGATAATACACGAAGGTCGAAATACCATACTCATCCCCATGATTGTGATGATGATGGCAACAGCAATGGGGGGCATCACACTCATGATCATGGTCATGATGCTCGTGACAATGACAATGCTCGTCATGTTCATGGTGGTGATGATCATCATCGACATCCCCTTCTACACATTGAATCCAAGCAGCTGAAGTGGCAACTTGTTCAAAATCAAACAATTCCGCATCTAGAATCTCACTAAAAGGCACATCGCAATAATCGCAATCTATGATTTTTGCTTTAGGTTGGATCGCACGAAGAATTGCACGTATATGCTTACGTTCTTCCATAGAAACCATAGACACCTTATTTAATAATATAAGGTTGCAAAATTCGATTTGCTCCACTACTAGCGCCGAAATATCTTCCTCCTTAACATAATGTTTTTGCAAATCATCTCCTGCAGCAAACTCATCGCGTAAGCGAAGTGCATCCACAATCGTTACAACGGCGTCAAGTTGCGGAATCGGCGCTGATGTTACGGGCACCATGGAAGAATACGAACAGATTGTTTGTGCGATTGGAGCAGGTTCACAAATGCCCGAAGCCTCAATCACGATATAATCGAAACAATCCGCAACACAGAGATCGCGAAGTTGCTGGAGCAGATCCATCTTCAATGAGCAACATATACAACCATTCTGCAAAGCTATCAGGTTGTCATCTTGCTCTGCAACAATTCCCCCTTTTTGAATTAACGTGGCATCGATATTTACCTCTCCAATATCATTGACTATCACAGCAAATCGTATCCCCTTCTTATTGAAGAGGATACGATTCAAAAGTGTAGTTTTACCGCTACCAAGATAGCCGGTCAACAGTAAGACTGGTATTTTATCAATTTGCATAATGACTATATAAATCAAAATACTTGTTGAAAAGTTCTTTTTGCTCGAAACGTTGGAGGTTGTTCAACACAAAGCGAAGTACTTTAGAATGATGTCCCAGTGTAGATTGTGCAGCCTTGCGATGTTCTCTATTAAGCGATGCCCCCCATTCCAAGTATTCTACGCAATTCTCAGCTACCTTAGACATTATAGCATTACCTTTATCCATCTCATCCATAGCATAATAAAGCGCTGCCATGGAAGCAGATGTGTAGTCATATTGAATGTTGTAGCCAGGCAACATTTCTTCTGCATAATCCAATACGTTTAGAGCCTTTTCATATTGGCCTTCATTGTACAGGGCTTCTGCTAATTGGCAGAACATCATACGGTGAGTACGACACATACGCATGGTATTTTCGTCGATGTAAATACCATGCACGTTCATATTACCAAATTTGAACTTATTCATCATGTTATCATACATCACCTCTGTATTTACACGTGGTCTACCATCTTTGCTGCGCTCAGGAGTGATACGGTATGCCATACCTGTAAGTTCAAGATATGGGTTTAAGCCAAGATGATAGTCATCACCGATTGTAACAGCAAAATACATTGGTCGTTTCCATTCGTTAGTAGAAAGCATTTCCATCACCATCATCTCTGAACGAGTAAAACGACGTGCCTTCTTGAATGGAATCTGTTGACCGTCAGGAGAAAGTACATAGAGTTGGTCAGATGGGATATACCCTTCCCCATCACGTTTTGTACGTGGATCATCAGAGTGCAGGAATTGGAATGCCTTCTTTACTTCAAGTGGAGCATTGAGGCGATTTTCCACCCAAACCACCTCGTTTTTGCCAGGCATGAAATCCTTTTCGTCCCATGATATTGGTAAGCCAGGTGAATTATAATATGGTCGTTTCATCTGACTAATGTACCAATCAGTTTGCAGATATGACAAGTTGCAGGCACGCACGTCATCACGCTCTTCTTCTACCTCAATATTATACCAAAGAGGGAAGGTATCATTATCTCCATTACAGAATATGATAGCTTCTTTATCACAGGATTTCAAGTAGTTAGCGCCAAAGTCACGTGCTGCATAACGATTAGATCGATCATGATCATCCCAGTTTTGTGATGCCATTTGTGCAGGAACAAGTAATGTAACAATAAAAGCTAATGAAGCGATTATAGCACGCAATTTCTCATTCTTAGTGATTTCGCTCAACAAACTAATAATTCCCATTGCACCAAAACCAATCCAAATACAAAAAGCGTAGAAGGATCCCGCATACGCATAATCCCGTTCGCGTGGCTGGTAAGGTGTCTGGTTGAGGTAAACTACAATTGCTAAACCAGTGAGTAAGAAAAGCAGCGATGTGATAGCGAACGAACGAACACCAGCATTATTCTTTCCATTGCATATAAACTGCCATAATATACCTAATAATCCTAGTATCAAAGGCAGCATATAATATACGTTATGTCCCTTATTTTCACGAAGTTCCGTTGGTAATTTTGATTGATCACCGAGCATCGCGTTGTCAATAAAAGGAATTCCAGTTATCCAATTACCCTTAGTCAAATCACCATACGATTGAAGGTCGTTTTGACGCCCAGAGAAGTTCCACATAAAGTATCGCCAATACATGAAATTAACTTGGTAACTGAAGAAGAACTTAAGATTTTCAAGGAATGTAGGGCAATATTCAGTTTTCGTTTGTCCACAATAATCATAGCGAATCTTCTTTCCCTTGATATTTACCCAATCTTTATATCCTTGAATGTGAGATGGCTGTCCAGAGTGCATACGAGGGAAGAGCATTTTAAACTCATCCATATACTCGTAAGAACGTTTATGCCCCGTTACTACATACCTATCTTTTTCTCCTTCCACTTTTGGTGCAGGTGCATATTGTGCACCACCTAATTTTTCAACAGGCACACACATATTACCTTGTATATCCAGTTTAACAGGTGCATTGTATACTTGTCCATAGAAAAGGGGAGTATCACCATACTGTTCACGGTTAAGGTAGTATTTAAGAGAGAAAACATTGTCTGGAGAGTTTTGATCCATTGGAGTATCCGCAGATGATCGAATAACAATAGCTGCATAACTGCCGTATCCGATGATTACTACAGCAACCATCATTGCAATAGTATTCAACCAACGAGCTGAGATATTTTTGCGCATAACAAGAAGAAGGACTAGCAAAACGATGGTTAATAAAACACCTATTACGATACTCTCCTTGATAAATGGCACTCCAGCCAAGACCATCGCAAGAACAAAAGAAATAATTGTGCGTGCATTGATAGTTTCTTCTCGCTTAATTACGCAGTAACTTTCCCATATTGACCATATCAATGTAACAGCCATTAACACAAGATAAACTGCTAATCCTGTATTGAACGGAAGACCAAACACATTAGTAAATAGCAACTCAAACCATCCAGCAATGGTAGGAACTCCAGGGATGATTCCATAAAGAATAGCCGCAAGAATAGCAACTGAGACAGCAAATGCAAGACATACCCCACCCCATGAGAATGTGTGACGACGGAAGTAGTACACCAATACAATTGCAGGAATAGTAAGCAGGTTGAGCAAGTGCACACCGATACTTAATCCCATTAGATAAGCTATGAGAATCAGCCACTTATCTGATCCTTCTTCGTTAGCATGTTCATCCCACTTGAGGATTAGCCAAAAGACAACAGCCGTGAAAAGGGATGACAAGGCATATACTTCGCCTTCTACGGCAGAGAACCAGAAGGTGTCAGAAAAAGTGTATGCGAGCGCACCGACAGCGCCAGCACCCAGCAGAGCGATTCCTCTGGCAATGGTAGTAGGTTGTACTAACTTGCGTCCCAGTGCAGTTATTGTCCAGAACAAGAATAGGATTGTTAATGCCGAAGCAATTGCAGATAATGCATTTACGCACATTGCAACATGAGCAGTATCACTCGCAAAAAGTGAGAAAAAATGTCCCATAAGCATAAAGAAAGGTGCTCCGGGTGGATGCCCAACATCCAATTTATGTGCACTTACAATAAACTCGCCACAGTCCCAAAAAGATGCTGTTGGCTCCATCGTCAAAAGATAGGTTGCGGCAGCAATAGCAAACACAAGCCAGCCGCATACCGCGTTCCACAGTCTAAATCTCTTCATATTATTATAGTATCAATTTACCTTTTTCGCTTAAAAAAAATGCAAAGGCACCTAATTAAGCAAATTTACACTGCAAAGGTACAAAATCCTTCCCAAATACACAAATTTTTTATGGAATAAAAAAGTAAAATCTATCAAAAATACATGATATTATAGGAAACACTTGCATATATCAAAAAAAAATTGTAATTTTGCGCGTTATTATTAGATAGTGTGCTTTTTTTGAAAAAAACAAAAAACATGGAATTAAAAAATAGGATTATTGCAGTTATTGGTTTAGGATATGTAGGCCTTCCATTGGCAATAGAATACGGAAAGAAATACCGTGTAATCGGTTTTGACATTTACCAAGGTCGCGTGGATGAATTGAACCGCGGCGAGGATCACACATTAGAGGCCGATCTCGTAGGCATGAAAAAAGCTCGCGACGCGTATGAAAACACTAAAAAGATCGGATTGACCTTCACATGCAATATGGAGGACTTAAAACAAGTGAATACTTATATTGTAACCGTACCCACTCCAATAGATCGCTTTAACAACCCAGACTTGACTCCGCTTCTAAAAGCAAGTGAGACAATTGGAAAGACCTTGAAAAAAGGGGACTTAGTCATCTATGAATCAACCGTTTATCCGGGCTGTACAGAGGAAGATTGCGTACCTGTATTGGAGAAGTACAGTGGATTAAAGTTCAACGAGGATTTCTACTGCGGATACTCGCCAGAGCGGATTAATCCAGGTGATAAAATAAATACATTGACTAAGATTAAGAAGATCACTTCTGGGTCAACCCCTGAGATTGCGGACTTGGTGGATGCATTGTATAACTCTATTTTGGAGAATGGCACCCACAAGGCGCCCAACATGAAAGTAGCAGAAGCTGCAAAGGCAGTTGAAAATAGCCAGCGAGATGTAAATATTTCGTTTATGAACGAATTGGCATTGATCTGTGACCGTGTAGGCATTGATACCAATGATGTGATTGAGGCAGCAGGTAGCAAGTGGAATTTTTTGAAATATCGTCCAGGATTGGTAGGAGGACACTGTATCTCTGTCGATCCATATTACTTGGCACACAAGGCGAAGTCGTTGGGTTATGATCCTCAAGTGATTTTGTCAGGTCGCGCTGTGAATAACTCCATTGCGAAGTTTATCGCAGATAAAGTACTGAAGTTGATGATTCAGAAAGATCACAAGATCAACAAGTCGAATGTATTGGTATTAGGTGTGACTTTCAAGGAGAACTGCCCAGACTGCCGCAACACGAAAGTAGTGGATATTGTTAAGGAGTTGGAAGACTTCGGCTGCAACGTAGATTTATACGATCCTTGGGCAAGCGCATCGGTAGTGAAACATGAGTATGGCAAAGAATTAATTGCGGCGATTGATCCAGACAAGGAGTATCAAGCTGTGATTGCGTGTGTAAGTCATAATCAATTTAAGACTTTTGACTTCAAGAAATACAAAAATCAAGGCGCAGTAATCTTTGATGTGAAGGATTTTGTGGATCGCTCTGTAGTTGACGGACGACTATAATTTTTGAGAACAAACATATCAATACCTTACGCTCGGATTAGTACCTCCGAGCGCTTGAGAAAAGAGAATTTTATGACAATAGCCGTAGCAGGAACAGGATATGTTGGCTTGTCAATTGCGACATTGCTAGCACAACATCACAGGGTGTTGGCGGTAGATATTGTACCCGAAAAGGTGGAAATGATTAACCGCCGTCAGTCGCCCATCCAGGATGAGTATATAGAAAAGTATTTCGCAGAACGAGAGTTGGATTTGACAGCTACTTTAGATGCAGAAATGGCTTATAAGGAGGCGGAATATGTAGTGATAGCTACTCCGACGAACTATGATAGCCAAAAAAATTACTTTGACACATCCGCCGTTGAAACTGTGATTGAATTAGTATTACACGTCAATCCTAAAGCAATTATGGTAATCAAGTCTACAATCCCAGTAGGTTACACCGACTCCGTTCGCAAGAAATTTAGCACAGAGAATATTTTATTTTCGCCAGAGTTCTTGCGCGAATCAAAGGCTCTGTATGATAACTTATACCCTTCGCGAATTATTGTAGGCACAGACCTAAATAATCCACGCTTGATAAATGCTGCTAATCAATTTGCAGCATTATTGCAAGAAGGTGCAATTAAAGAAAATATAGATACTTTGAGTATGGGATTCACGGAGGCAGAGGCCGTTAAGCTATTTGCCAACACGTATTTAGCTTTGCGTGTGAGTTACTTCAACGAATTAGACACATACGCTGAAATGAAAGGACTTGATACTCAATCCATCATCAATGGAGTTTGCCTTGATCCACGCATAGGTACACATTATAACAATCCATCTTTTGGTTATGGTGGTTACTGTCTACCAAAGGACACTAAACAGTTGTTGGCAAATTATCAAGATGTGCCGGAGAACTTGATTGAGGCGATTGTGGAAAGCAATCGGACAAGAAAAGATTTCATTGCCGACCGTGTATTGGCAAAAGCAGGGTATTATGATTACTACAATAATGGTCAATATAATGCTCAAGAAGAGCATGTTTGTACAATAGGTGTGTACCGATTAACAATGAAGTCTAATTCGGATAACTTCAGGCAGTCAAGTATTCAAGGAATCATGAAGCGCGTAAAGGCAAAAGGAGCTCAGGTGATTATCTACGAGCCTACCTTGGCAGATGGGACAACATTCTTTGGCTCTTTGGTAGTAAACGACCTGGCAAAGTTTAAGGGTCAATCGCAAGCTATTATTGCTAACCGCTATGATTCATGCTTGGAGGATGTAAAAGAAAAAGTATATACAAGAGATATCTTTAGAAGGGATTAGGACGACAGTGCGATGCTTCAATATGAAAAAAATTACGGTAAAGTTCCAATGAGGTCCCGATGAGATTCCAATGAGGCCCCTATTACGACACGTGGCAAGGTAGGGGCAAACAAAAGGCTACAAAGACAAAATAACTATCACAATATGAAAGGAATTGTATTAGCAGGAGGTTCGGGTACGCGTCTGTACCCTATCACCAAAGGCATTAGTAAACAATTGATGCCTATTTATGACAAGCCAATGGTATATTACCCAATCAGTGTCCTAATGTTGGCAGGTATTCGCGATATTTTAATAATCTCAACACCATACGATTTACCCGGATTTAAGCGTTTGCTAGGGGATGGTAGTGACTATGGTGTAAACTTCACCTATGCAGAACAACCTTCACCAGATGGTTTAGCACAGGCTTTTACGATAGGGCGTGATTTTATCGGTGATGATAGTGCATGTTTGGTTTTAGGCGATAACATTTTCCATGGTTCAGGCTTTACTAGTATGCTCAAAGAAGCTGTACGTGCAGCTGAGGAAGACAAGAAAGCTACTGTCTTTGGCTATTGGGTGAGCGATCCAGAGCGTTATGGTGTGGCAGAGTTTGATAAAGAAGGCAACTGCTTGAGTATAGAAGAGAAGCCACAAAATCCTAAGAGCAATTATGCGGTAGTGGGTTTGTATTTCTATCCAAACAAGGTGGTGGATGTGGCAGCAAACATCAAGCCATCTGCCCGTGGCGAATACGAGATTACGACTGTAAATCAGGAGTTTTTGAATGACGGCGAATTGAAAGTTCAAACCCTTGGTCGCGGCTTTGCATGGTTGGATACAGGCACCCACGACTCATTGTCTGAGGCAAGTACCTATATAGAAGTGTTGGAGAAGCGTCAAGGTTTGAAAGTGGCATGCCTTGAGGGAATTGCTTATCGCCAAGGTTGGATCACAGAAGAGCGTATGCGTGAGTTGGCACAACCTATGTTCAAGAACCAATATGGACAGTACTTACTGAAAGTAATTGAGGATGTAAAGCAGAATGGATTTTCGAATTTAGATTGATTGTATGGAAGTTATCAAAACCGCAATAGAAGGAGTGTACATCATTGAGCCAAAGGTGTTTGGCGATGCTCGTGGCTATTTCTTTGAGAGTTTTTCGGAAAGAGAGTTCAAGGAGAAGGTAGGTGATATACACTTTGTGCAAGACAACGAGAGCATGTCAAAGTTTGGTGTGATGAGAGGTTTGCACTTTCAACTCCCACCCTATGCGCAAAGTAAATTGGTACGTTGTGTGAAGGGCGAAGTGATTGATGTGGCGGTGGATATCCGCAAAGGCAGTCCGACCTACGGACAACATGTAGCGGTATTGCTGACAGAAGAGAATCATCGTCAATTCTTTATTCCTCAAGGATTTGCGCATGGCTTTGCAGTATTGAGCGAGAGCGCTGTGTTTCAATACAAATGTGATAATTTCTATCACCCAGAAGCAGATGGAGGAATATCCATTATGGATGAAACATTAGGTATCGATTGGGGCATAGCTATGAAAGAAGCATTATTGAGTGAAAAAGACACCAGACATATGAAACTTGCAGATTTTGATTCACCATTCATATATAAAGAAAATTGCTAGAATGAATATATTGGTAACAGGAGCTAACGGACAACTCGGCAACGAGATGCGCATTGTGACTCGCACTAGCCACGATACATATATTTTTACCGACGTGGTGGAAATGGAGGGGCAGCAAACCACCTTACTCGATATCACATCCTTAGAAGCTGTACAAGCTATCGTCAAACAACATGATATACGATGCATCATCAATTGCGCCGCATATACCAACGTAGACAAAGCGGAAACAGATGAGGTGATGTGCAAATTGCTGAATGCCACCGCTGTTAACAATCTAGCCATAGCAATAAAGGAAGTAGATGGCATACTCATCCATATATCCACGGACTACGTGTTCGGTGGAGATCCATACAACACCCCATGCAAGGAGGTACAAAAAGGAACTCCTACTGGTGTTTATGGATATACCAAACTAGAAGGAGAAAATAATATTTTAGCATCAGGATGCCACCATATCATTATTCGCACGGCATGGCTATATAGCGAGTTTGGGAAGAATTTCGTGAAGACCATGTTGTCATTAACGGCGAGCAAGCCACAACTGAAAGTGGTGTTTGATCAGGTAGGTACACCAACTTATGCATACGACTTGGCATTGGCCATTTATGAGATTGTTAGCGAAAGGAAGTATGTAGGCAATGACGGCATATACCACTTTAGTAACGAAGGAGTTTGCAGTTGGTATGACTTCACAAAGATGATCGCAGAGTATGCAGGGCATACGGAGTGTGATATACAACCTTGTCATAGCGATGAGTTTCCATCGCCCGTAAAACGACCTTCTTATTCGGTATTGGACAAAACGAAAATTAAGCAAACGTTTGGCGTAAAGGTGCCTTATTGGACAGAGTCGTTGAAGATATGCATGAGAAATATGGAAAAATAAAATGAGTTTAATCAACAAAATAATTGGCAAGTTGAATCTCTCACCCACCAAGGAAAAAGTTATTCGCAACGTGGTTTGGGCTGTAATAGGCAAAGTTGTAACTTTGCTTGGGAGTTTACTTGTTGGTATTTTTGTTGCTCGTTATCTTGGTCCAGAGCAATATGGACTAATGAATTATGTCATTAGTTTCGTTATGCTATTTCAAGTCCTAGCCTCATTCGGTATGGACAATATTGAAATACGGGAAGAATCCAAATCACCTGAAGAGAAAAACAAAATTATCGGTTCTGCCTTTACCCTAAAATTGGGCTTTGCAATAATAACGATCACCTTAGTTTGTGCAATAGTATGGTTATTTGAAACCGACAGTTTTACCAAATGGATGATAGTACTATATTCGTTATCCATGATTATGAATAGTTTCAATGTTATTCGCAACTATTTTACATCACTTGTATGGAATGAATATATTGTTAAGACTGAGATTTCTCGTACATTGATTGGCGCAGGAATAAAGGTATTGTTGTTGCTATTAGAAGCACCACTTATTTACTTTTTTATAGCGATTCTTTTTGATACCATTTTGATAGCTGGTGGTTATGCAGTATCATATCGTCGCAAAATTGATTCGATCAGCAAATGGAAATTTGACAAAACCACTGCAGTGTACTTGATTAAACAATCATTCCCATTGGCAGTCTCCTTATCCGCTGTGTTGATTTATCACCGAATAGACCAAATAATGGTCGGTAAGATGCTGACCAATACTGAATTAGGATATTATTCTGTTGCTAGTAAATTTACAGAAATCATTATGTTTATTCCTACGATACTTGCTCAAACAATAACTCCTATTTTAGTACGCAATTATCAAGAGAACTTTGCTGTCTATCGTAGTAAAACACAACAATTTGTGAACATTACAGTATGGATTTGCCTTATCATATCTGTCATTACAGCACTCATCTCACATTGGTTGATTCTGTACACTTTTGGTTCGCAATATCTACCCGCTACTATTGTACTACAAATATTAGCGTTCAAATCTGTCGGAGATGCATTATCTGCCACAGCGGGCAATATGATTATTATCGAAGGGCTCCAAAAATACGCTTGGATACGTAGCGTTACAGCATGTTTCGTTTGCGTAGGACTTAATCTCCTATTCATTCCAAAGTGGGGACTAATTGGTACTGCGGTTGCTTCGATTCTAACATACTTATATGCTGGTACTCTCTCCAACATCTTTATTCCACAATATTGGTTTGTTCTTAAAACACAAATCAAGGCACTATTCTTGGGTTGGAAGGATTTACTTAAATTGAAACAATTATTGCAATCATGAGAAGACTTGAATTTAGAAATATTTTACGTTTTTGGCATAACAAACAACAGCATAATCGTGTAAATTGGTATAGAACATTACAAATTAACTTTATGCTTTTGCCATTTAACATCGCAAAAAAACTACCTATCTTAATTTATGGACCGTGTGAACTAGGCATCTTGCGAGGGAATGTCATATTTTCATCCGAGCCATACAAGGGCATGTTAAAAATTGGTCTTACGGATCCTCTTCGCACTATATCTACTCCTTCATTTCTCTCTATCTTTGGAAATCTCCATATCGGAAAAAATACAATTCTTAGAAGAGGTACTAGAATCGTTATAGAACCAGAAGCTACATTACAAATTCAAGATTACGTTTCTATTGGTGTTGGCTGTTCTATACAAGTATCCACGAACATCTCTATCGGTAAGGCCACGAGTATTGGAAATAATACAACAATTATGGATACCGACTTTCATTACATCGTTGATACTACAAACAATTGTGTAAAAAACAACAAGGCACCTATTGAAATTGGCGAACATAATTGGATTGGAAGTTATTGTACAATTAAAAAAGGCACAAAGACTCCTAAAGGCACTATTATTGCAGGGCCTAATTCAATGACAAGTAAAGACTACACTAATATCGTCAAAGAATATAGTTTAATCGCTGGTTCACCTGCTAAATTAGTGGCAGAAAATCGACGACGTATCAACAACATACACTCAGAAAAAGTTTTAAGAGATTATTTTAAAAAGTCGCAAGAATTTTACACGATTGAAGCAGATCAACTTGAATCTTTTTGTTTACCAAATCTAGATAACGAATGTTAGCATACATCCCATTCATATATTTTACTCTTTGGCTAATTCTTCATCTTATCAATCCTAAGATGCGCTTTGGCGCGGGTGCAATGTCTTTAATATGGATAG
The DNA here is from genome assembly GCA_045577965.1 of Paludibacteraceae bacterium. Taxonomy (GTDB): domain Bacteria; phylum Bacteroidota; class Bacteroidia; order Bacteroidales; family Paludibacteraceae; genus Colicola. The sequence goes on along the minus strand of JAZNJI010000012.1, from coordinate 86,056 downwards.
ACATCAGTGCGTTGTTCTCTATCATTCTTGATGCTAGAAATCTATATGGAGAATGGGGATGTAATGACTATGCCTTATCTTTCAGCGGTATCGCATTATATTGTCTATTGTGGACTGTTGTATTATTTCCCTTAACGCAACTAGACAAAAAGGAGTTGACGATTTCCATAACAAAAGAGAAACTCTTTTCTTTCTTATGCGTTTTTCTTATCATTTGCACTGCCATATATATCATCGCGACAGGGGCCTTTACCAATATCATGGAGAAATTATCCATGGCTAGACATGAAGCATATTCTGATAGTATGGATATGTCTAAAATCTACAAAGGCAAAGGACAATTTTTATTATGGATTCCTCTTGTTATATCAAATTCATGGCCTTTGCTTCTATTATGCTGGTTTGTTTCATTTTGCGTCTGTGTTCAATCATTTTGGATTCGTATTGGTCTGTTGATATCATCATTGTTTATGATGGTATCTGCATATGCAGGAGGAGGTAGAGCGCAATTAGTATGGTGGATAATAACTTTTGTCATATACTTTTTCTTATTTCTTCCAAATATGAGTAAGCGCCAAAAAATTGTTGGATTTGGGATGTCAATTTTTGCAGGTATAGTGATTATAATAGGCCTATTATCCATTACTTTATCTCGTTTTGATTCTTCAGCAAAAGATTATGCCATCAACTCTATTATTGGTTATGCAGGACAATCAATTAACAATTTTTGTGCCGTTTTACCATATACAGATATCTTTCACATACACTTAGATCGAACATTTCCGTTAACCAACTTTTTACTTCATCACCAAGTATACAATTTGCATGAATATTACGATATATTAGCCTCACATTATCCAATTCAAGTGAACGTATTCTTCACTGTCTTTGGATGCTTGCTAATGGATATAGGATGGGTCGGAATGATTTTCTACTTACTCTTATATTGTCTTATTTTTTACAATGTTATTTATCGTTCGAATCCACACATTGATATGTCACAACTAATAGTACTGGCACTCTTATTTTGTTTCCCTGTTAGAGGCATATTTGGCTTTCCATTTGCAGGACATTTAAATACACTATATATCCTATTTTCAATCGGATTATATTTGGTTTTTAAATACTATATTAAATACGGAAACAAAGAAATCATATGAAAAAACTATCTCTAATTATATTAACTTATAATTCAGAAAAGGACATCTACGATTGTCTTTATTCCGTGTACAAATACAATGATATTGGAGATTACCTTGAAATTATCGTTGTAGATAATAATAGCGACAACTATATTCAGATGCAAAAGAACATCATGACACAATACCCAGATGTTCAAATTATTGCGAACCACAAGAATGGAGGATATGGGCAAGGAAACAATCTAGGCATAAGAGCTGCATCTGCGCCAATTGTATCAATAATGAATCCAGATGTCCGTTTGATTATGCCTGTTTTCCAACAATTCATTGATGTTTTATCACACACAGAAAATATCATGTGTGGTGGCAAACAATATGCCACATTAAATCAAGTAAATCCATCATTTTATTACGATTTTACGGAATCAGGTATTAGACAATCTATCGGAAGGATAGTATGCCACAAATTAGATATATACAATCAGAAACGAATGTGGTTACAAGGTGCATTTTTTGCGATAAAAAAGGATGTTTTCGAACAAATTGGACTATTTGATGAAACTCTTTTCATGTATGCCGAAGAGTTCGATATTCATCTTCGTATAAAGAAATTTCTACCAACATACAAGATTATCTATTTACCACAACTTAAATATTTACATCTCACTTCAAATCGAGGATTCTCGGCAGAATGTATCAAAAAACAGTATAATGCAGATATTTATGTATGTAAAAAACATGGTTTATCCATTCATAAAATGTTACAAAACATACATCAAGCTCATACGATAGGGTGCATTATATCATCATTAATAACCAAGAAAACGAATCGAAATATCGAAAACCAAATTGTACAAAAACAGATATTAAAAGATTTGATGGAAAAATACAAATAGCCTCATCCCATGAAAATTGCATATATATCACCCATATATTTCTCAGATGTAGATCTTTCGTATCTATCACATGCTCAATCAAGCATTGATATAACATACTTTGTACCTATTTTCAACCACAACCTGAAAGGGGCTGCATTCAACCTATCAAACTGCTTTGACAAGTATGGGATATTTATGGGCACCGATATATATCCAAAACTTAATATTTTTAATAAAATTATTGATACTACTAAGTTTTATATTATAAATTCACCTGCAAAACGAATGTGGTATCCTAAAAATATTTGGTTATATATTAAATTAATGTGGAAATTACGTCAATACGATATTGTACATATCACCGAGTTTCCTCGTTACTATGAATGGTTCTATTATTTTCTTAGAAAGAAAATTGTACTCACTGTTCATGATCCAATTCCCCACTCCACTGCAATATGTAATACAAAACAGGTATTATTAAATAGAAAATTAGGTTTAACATTTTTCAAAAATTTTATCATTCTGAATAAGACGCAACAGGATGATTTCATTAGAACAAACAAACTGCAGAAGAAAAATATTTATAACTCTCAGTTAGGTCGATACGATTATTTAAAAATGTATCAGACAGAACATATTGACACGAAAAAATACATCTTATTTTTCGGTCAAATCGCATCTAATAAAGGCTTAGATATTTTATTTCCTGCAATGAAAGAATTACACAAGACGCATCCTAATATTAAATTAATTGTAGCAGGAAAAGGTCAATTCTCATTTGACATTACTCCTTATAAAGATTTGGAATACATCGACATTCGTAATTATTTTATTCCCGATAATGAATTAGCCCAACTAATTCACAATGCATTATTTGTCGTATGTCCATATAAAGATGCCACACAAAGTGGTGTCGTTATGTCTGCATTCGCATTTAACAAACCTGTAATCGCTACCAATGTAGGAGGATTTCCAGAACAAGTCATTCACAATCAATTTGGTCTTATCGTTGCACCTAACAACATACAAGCTCTTACAAATGCCATGAGTGAATTATGTGAGAGTCACAATAAATTACTACACTTACAAGAAAACATTCGAATGAGTTATGAGCAAAATGGTATCAATTCTTGGGAGAAAATTGTATCCAATATGATTCAAATATATACCGCTATAGCTCATTCAAAATAATTATTATATCCAAATATGATGTCTAATAAAAAAGCACGTGTCATAGCATTCTATCTACCGCAATTTCATCCTATTCCAGAGAATGATAAATGGTGGGGAAAAGGTTTTACAGAATGGACCAATGTAGCAAAGGCAAAGCCATTATTTCGTGGTCATTACCAACCTCGAATACCTGCGGATTTAGGTTTTTATGATTTGCGTTTACCTGAAGTGCGCGAACAACAAGCACAATTAGCACGCGAAGCTGGTATAGAAGGTTTCTGCTATTGGCATTATTGGTTCAGTCATGATAAAAAACTTTTAGAACTACCTTTTCAAGAGGTCCTTCAAAGTGGTAAACCAGATTTTCCATTTTGTTTGGGGTGGGCAAATCATAATTGGACCAATAAAAGTTGGGAAGCGGGTACACGGCAACAACAAGAAATGACATTGATGGAAATGGTGTACAACGAAGATGAATATCGCAAACATTTCTATGATGTATTACCTGCATTCAAAGATAAACGTTACATCACTGTAGACGGGAAACCATTATTTTATATTTGGAGTGCATTGGCACTACCTAATCCTGCAGAATTCATTCAATTATGGCAACAACTAGCCAAGGAAAATGGACTAAAGGGAATATATTTTGTTGGATTGCAATTCAACCTGCTCGAGTCTGAAAAATCATTAAAGACCACTTTGACAAAAAACATTCCAAACTATGCTCCGCATCACTATGCGCAACTATTAGAACAAGGATATGATGCTGTGAATAGTAGAGGGTATCATCGTGCAGATTTATATTGCAGATCTATTGGGGATATTTTATGGAGAAGCATTTCCATTAGATTATTCAAGCACTTTCCTATTTCAAAATGTGACCAACGCAAAATAAATAAATGGTTATATACCGAAGAAGATAGACAAGACAACGTATATCCAACCCTTATGCCAAATTGGGACAGGACACCTCGCAGTGGTAGAAGAGCGCGCATTTATACCAATAGTACACCCGAGGTTTTTGGAGAGCAGATCGACAAAGTGCTGGATTTAATCAAAGATAAAGAACCAGAACACAAGATAGTATTCCTTATGTCTTGGAACGAATGGGCTGAAGGAAATTACATTGAACCTGACATGAGATATGGTCATGGATATTTAGACGTCTTAAAAAATCGCCTATTAGATCAATAGTTATATGTACATTTTACTTGTATCAAGAGGAATACCATCCACCAAAGATCCTCAATGGGGATGTTTTGAGTTCGACCAAGCCCAAGCTTTAAAGTCCCTTGGACACAAAGTTGTAATTCTTAGTGTAGATGAAAGAATTAGATTCTATAGACGTAAACTCGGTATTACACATGCTGTTATTGATGGTATTGAGTGCTATAATTTACGCTTTATCCCTAAGAAAATCAGTAATTTATTAGGATTTCAAATTTCATCTAAAATCTCTAGAACTCAATATGATTATTTGTTCAACCACATTATTTCAAAAGAGGGGCTTCCTGATATTATATACTCACACTACCTAAAAATATCGTACAATGCCATATTTTTGAAAAACAAATATAATTTGCCGTTAGTGGCTATTGAACATTGGAGTGAAATCAATAAAGACACTCTTATTCCTGAAGCAAAAAAAATAGGAAACTCAACATATCATCATGTGGATCAATTGATTTGTGTTTCTGAATCGCTAAAACAAATGGTCAAGAAGCATTTTAATCAAGATTCTATTGTTGTCCACAACATGATAGCAAAAGCTTTTTGCAACTCCAATTTCGATTCGATAACTAATAAGAAAATACAATTTGTTGCAACAGGTAGTCTTATATATCGCAAAGGATTTGATTTGTTACCCAAAGCATTCTCTATGCTTGATCTACCAAACGAACAATGGGAACTAACCATTATAGGAGAAGGAAATGAATATGGAAACCTTACCCAACAAATTCATTCAGCATCTTTACAGAACAATATACATTTAGTAGGCATAAAAACGAAAGAACAAATTGCTAAAATTTTAAAAAATAGTTCTATCTTCCTCCTACCATCCCGTAATGAAAACTTCTCTGTCGCAGTATTAGAAGCACTAGCGTGTGGTTTACCTGTTATTGCATCTATATGTGGAGGTATTCGCGAATGTATCAACGAAAAAAATGGACTACTATTTCCTGTTGATGATGTAGAAAAACTTGCACAATCTATATTGTATGCAGTACAACACTTGGACAAATATGATCGCAAAGCCATCGCAGAGGATTGTCAAGCCCGTTTTTCTCCTGAAGTCATTGCAAAGCAATTAACACAAATTTTTGAAGATACCATCAAAAAAACAAAAAACAATTAATTATTTGTTTAATTCATAGAAAATTTGTAACTTTGCAGGCTAATTTTAAAGCGAAATGAAACATCTTATTATCATAGGTGCTGGTGGCATGGGACGTACCATGTACGATATGGCACGCGAAAGTGTTGGATATGGGATAGAATACGATATCCTTGGATTCATCGATGACAATATTTCTGCATTAGATAATTTTGCTAATTATCCTCCACTTATTGCGCCCATACAAGGCTATCAACCCAAAGAAAATGAAATCTTCATATGCTCTATCGGAGGGGCTGCACGAAAAAAATGCATAGAGGAGATTATTTCTCGAGGAGGACAATTCCTCACAATGATACATTCTACAGCACGCATCGGGACGAACGTACAAATTGGAGAAGGCTCCATTGTCGGAGCATTTACTACTATCGGAGCGGATGCTAAAGTAGGTAAGTATAATCTCATACAATCCTATACGGTCATTGGGCATGACTCTGTCATCGGTGACTGGAATCGCATAGACACGCATGTTACACTCGTTGGAGGTACCATCGTTCAAAATGAGGCAGACATTCACACATCTGCAATGATTAGCCACAATGTTACCGTCGAAAACAACTCACGGGTCGCAGCATGCAGTTTTGTAATTCGTCGGGTTAAAGAAGGCACTACTGTAATCGGTAATCCTGCTAAAAAACTAATGTAAAATTTATAACAAAATAATTATGGATATTCAACTTTTTATTCAAAACGTAGCAGATCAATTTGATGAACTCAATGTAGAATTAACCCCAGAAACCAACTTTCGCCAAGTTGATGGTTGGACTTCTTTGGTTGCATTGCTTGTTATCACAATGGTTGATGAGGAATATGGCATTGTACTTCCTCCAGAGGAAATGCGCAAAACCAACACAATTCAAGAGCTCTTTGATCTTGTAGCAAGCAAACAATAATGTACAACCCATTCTCACTCATAGGTAAAACCATCTTAGTGACTGGTGCTTCTTCAGGCATCGGTCGTGCTACGGCTATCGAATGTAGCAAGATGGGAGCAAAGCTAATCCTAACAGGACGTAACGAAGAGCGACTCAAGGAAACGTCAACGCTATTAATAGGAGAGGGACACACTCATCTATGCTATGACTTATCTAACGAAGAGGAGATTAAAGAATTATGTACAACTATTCCTGCAATAGATGGCTTAGCACATTGCGCAGGCATTAGCATGCTGAAACCTATTATGGCGCTTAATGCCAATAACCTACACGAATTGTTTACTACCAACTATTATGCTCCTGTTCTGCTAACCAAACAACTAGCAAAAGCAAAAAAACTGCAACATGGTGCATCCTTGGTATACGTAGGTAGTATTTCAGGTATTAGCAATGTGGCAACAGCTCTTTCTACATATGGCTCTTCTAAGAGTGCACTCAACTCATTTGTACAATATGCAGCACTTGAATTTTCTGGCAAACAAATTCGCTGCAACGCAGTATTACCCGGAAGAGTGGAAACGCATCTGCTGCAAAATCAAACTATGAGCAATGAGGATATACAAAAAGATATCGACAAATATCCTTTAAAGCGTTATGGTACAGCGGAAGAGATTGCTCAAACGATTGTATATCTCCTCTCTGATGCTACCAAATGGATCACTGGCACCTCTATTACCATTGACGGAGGAAGATCCTTAACATAATTTATCTACTATGAACCAACTACTTGAAAATAAAGTCTGTATCATCACGGGTGCAGCACAAGGTATCGGACGACAAGTCGCTGAGCAGTTTGCTGCGGACGGTGCAATCGTCTATGCTTGCGACAGACAAGAATTCACAACTAACAACGAGCATATTTATCCTGTCGTAATGGACATTACAGATGCTGCGAGTGTCAAAACAGCATTCATGCAAATCTTCAAAACTGAAGGACGCATTGACTGCCTTGTGAACAATGCTGGTATCGTTTACAATCGTAAAATTGGCATGATTACTCGCGAAGAAACAGAGCGCATGTTCCTTGTCAATGTCATTGCGGCTCTCGAACTCATCCAACTATGTAGCCGTCTTATGACTCGCAATGGCGGAGGTAGCATTGTCAATATCGCTTCTGTTACGGCTGTGCTCGGTTCCCCTGGTCAAGTGGCATATTCTGCCACCAAAGGTGCCATCATCTCCATGACCAAATCTGCTGCAAAAGAACTTGCCAGCCAAGGCATTCGAGTCAATGCCGTAGCTCCAGGTATTGTACAAACAGAACGTTTTGCTGAACTATACGAATCTGACGGAAATAAAATCGACGAACGCATCCAACGCATTGCTTTAGGACGTCTGGGTACACCAGAAGACATCGCACACGCATGCGCCTTCCTTGCTTCAGATAGAGCAAACTATATCTCAGGTCAAATCCTTGGTGTTGATGGTTGCGCTTCTATATAATGATTCTAGGATTACAACATATTGACCCTCAACGCATTGCTGCCATTGACTCGAATAGAGTTGAGCTGCGCTATGCCGAAATTAGCCAACTCTCGCAGCATATTTCATCACTTGTTCCTACACGCTCATTATGTTTCCTCTTGGTAGAAAACAATGTGGGCGGCATTGCATGGGTGATGAGCATGATTGATAGTCGTCAATTAGTGCCACTTATTCTCAATGTTAAGACCGAGGACACTCTATATCAACAATTACTCAACACCTATCACCCCACCTACATCTGCGCTCCTAATCATTTTGCGGTGCAAGGTGAAATCGTTGACAGTCAATACGAATATACTTTAACCAAAATAACCAATTCTACCCCTGCTCTCCATAGCGAATTATCACACTTACTTCCTACTTCAGGCAGCACAGGTAGTCCCAAACTCGTCCGTCATAAATACGACAATATCGAAGCGGCTGGACTAAATATTTCCACCTTCTTCGAACTAAAACCAACAGACCGACCCTTAATGGTTCTTCCACTCTATTACACCATGGGATTATCCATGGTTTTCAGCCACTTACGAGTAGGAGCAACCATCCTCATCACTGGACTCAGTATGACGGACCCTAATTTCTGGAAATTCTTAAAAGAACAACAAGCTACCTCCTTCACAGGCGTACCCTATAGTTTCCAAATCCTCAACCTCATGCGCTTCTTCCGCATGGATCTACCTCATTTGGAGCTGCTTACGCAAGGTGGAGGGAAAATGCCAACGGACCTCAATCGAAAATTTGCTGAGTTTTGTCGCGATAATGGAAAACAATGGATTGCCACATATGGACAATCTGAATGTACCGCCCGTATGGCTTATCTGCCAGCTAAATGGGCAGTAGAAAAAGTCGGAAGTATTGGCATCGCCGTTCCTAATGGCGAATTATCCCTCATAGACACTAACGGCAACCCTATTACATCTCCCCATACCGAAGGAGAAATGTGTTACCGTGGCAAAAATGTCACGATGGGATACGCTCGAGAGCAAGCGGACTTGGCACTAGGAGACGAACGCAACGGATATATTCGTACGGGTGACCTCGCCTATTTCGACGAAGATGGTTGCTACTATATCGTTGGCCGCATGGGACGATTTCTTAAACTCTTCGGTATGCGTGTAGGATTGGATGAATGCGAACAAATCGTACAAACCGACTGCGGAATAGAGTGCGCTTGCGTAGGTACGGATGAAAAAATGATTGTATATATCACCTATGCTGACAAACAAAACGAAGTAAAAGATACACTCGTACAAAAAACACATATCGTAGCAACGTCATTTGACATTCGAGTCATTCCCGAAATTCCAAAGAATGAAGCTGGAAAAAAATTATATAGCAAACTATCCATTACATAAACCCCCTACCATATTCCCTATCTGTTACGGGTTCTCGACGGGTTCTCAAGGGCCTATCTGTAGCACATCTAGAAGACTTAAATAACTAAATATATATGACAAACTTAGAAAAATATGACGCTATTTTCACCGAGGTATTCGGTGCAACCGCAGATCAATTAGGTGACAACTATAGCAAAGAAACTGTGAGCGAATGGGATTCTGTTCACCAACTCAACATCATATCTCTCATGGAGGAGACTTTTGATTTAATGCTCGATCCTGAGGATATTATGGCCTGTACAAGTTATAACGCAGGCAAGAAAATTCTCACCAAAAATGGTATTGAACTTTAATCATATTCGATAGTTTATTCTCTATGGCACGTTGGACAATTAAAAATGTACGGTTAGCAGGAGTTAGTGCTTGTATGCCTAAAAACATCGTTAAAACGGCAGACATTCCTCTATTTACTCCTGAAGAAGCAGCTGTTTTTGACAACACTGTGGGCATTAAAGAGCGTCGAATTGGTCCAGAAAACCTGTGCGCTTCAGATATGTGTCAAGCTGCAGCAGAGAAACTACTAGCAGATATGGGGTGGGAAAAAGACAGCATTGACATGCTCGTCTTTGAATCCGTCACTGGAGACTACTATCCTACTCCACCCACTTCATGCCTTTTGCAAGACCGTCTAGGATTATCTACCAACTGCTTCTGCATTGATCTACCTATGGGTTGTTGCGGCACCCTATATGCCATCAACGTTGCAGGCAACATGTTATCTTCTGGGAATATACATCGTGCATTGCTACTTGTTGGCGATACGGCTTTACGAATGGGATCACAACAGGACAAAAGTCGTGTACCACTATTTGGGGATTGTGGAACAGCCATAGCATTAGAATATGATACTAATGCAGAGGACATCATCATAGATTTTCAAACATTAGGCAGTGGTCATAAATCTCTTATGACTCCTCATGGTGGATTCCGCAATCGAATCACTCCTGAATCATTTATACAAGAAGATTTTGGCAATGGTATCATTCGTGCACCAAAAGACACACTAATTGATGGTATGTCCGTTTTGACATTTGCTATCTCACGCCCACCTAAATCAATCCAACAAATAATTGATGACTACCACATTGACGTAAATACAGATATCGACTATTTCCTTATTCACCAAGCAAATAAGTTAATTGTAGACCGCGTTGTAAAAAAATTACATCTACCTATAGATAAAGTTCCTTATGATTTAGAAGAGTTTGGCAACCTTGGCGGAGCAAGCATACCCTCATTGATGGTCACTCGTATTGCAGAACCTATGAGACAACATAAACCTATCAAAATGTTGTGTTCCTCTTTTGGTCTTGGACTTAGCTGGGGAACTATGATTATCACTGCTAATAACGTTATCATTCCTGATTTGATTGAAGTATAAATTATGAGTCTGAGAAGTAAAATATGGACAATTGTAACCAATGCATACCCCGCATTTTTGCGTAAAAGGTACGGTATGGATCTCGGAGATGGTGTTCGTATTGCTCACAAAGCGCATTTAGACAAAAGTGTTAATCCCAAAGGAATACATATCGGAGATAGAACATGGGTATTGAATGGGGCATTTATTATGGCGCATGACCATTGCCGAAGCCTAATCATAGACACTTATATCGGAAAAGATTGCGTGATTGGGGTAAATGCTATTATTATGCCAGGTATCAAAATAGGGAATGAGGTTGTGATTGGGAGTGGTTCCGTAGTGACAAAAGACATTCCTAACAATTGCATTGCAGTAGGTAACCCTGCAAAGATAATAAAGACAGATATTCACGTTTGCAACGGGAAAATACAAAATGTATAAACACTTCTTCAAACGGCTAATTGATTTCACCATTGCACTGATAGCATTGGTGTGCTTATCACCTATTTTGGTGATCGTAACTATTTGGTTACATTTTGCCAATAAAGGTGCCGGAGCTTTTTTCACACAAGAACGCCCTGGAAAAGATGCCAAAATCTTTCGTGTCATCAAATTCAAAACCATGACCGATGAGCGAGACACAGAAGGAAAACTTCTACCTGACGCACAAAGACTTACTAGAGTAGGAAAGATAGTTCGTTCTACATCCTTAGATGAACTTCCCCAACTCTTCAATGTGCTCAAAGGAGACATGGCACTTATTGGCCCTCGTCCACTATTGGTCAAATACCTACCACTTTATACGCCAACACAAATGCGCCGCCACGAAGTACGCCCTGGAATCACGGGGTGGGCACAAGTAAATGGACGTAACACCATCACACATACCAAGAAATTTGAATACGATGTGTGGTACGTTGATCATATATCGTTTGCACTGGACATAAAAATCATTCTTATGACTATTAAGAACGTACTACACCGCAAGGATATATCAACCGAAGGACAGGCTACTGCACCTACTTTTGATGGAACAAACTAAAATTTTACTCAAAAATAAGAAAAGATTTGTTTATCTCAAAAAAAAATCGTACCTTTGCGCGTTTTTTGGTTCTTTCTCCACTAAAAAGAACAAAAAATCTTGAAATAAATTAACACAAAAATATTATGGCAACATTACAATCTATTAGAAATCATGGCACTATCCTACTTATTGTTGTGGGTATTGCTATGCTTGCGTTTATCTTAGGTGACTTCCTTAATTCAGGAAGTAGTTTCTTTAACAAAAACCGCGAAAATGTAGCAGAAATTGCTGGTCATCAAGTACATTACACCGAGTATGAGGCAGCAAAGGAGCAATTAACAGAAGTCTACAAATTTGAGTACGGAAGATCAGACTTCAATGAGGAGATGACTCTTTATATTCGTAACCAAGTTTGGCAAACTATGCTTATGAATTACACTCTTAGTGATCAAACTGAGAAAATCGGTATGGATATCACTGAGGATGAATTGAGCGAACTCTGCATGGGACAAAAGCCTCACGCAATTATCGCACAACATCGCGCTTTTTGCGATGAAACTGGTAAATTTTATCGTGACGCACTAGTAAATTTCTTAGCTAATTTGGAACAAGAGCCTGAAACTGCAGAACAAGCAGAGGTAATCAATCAGTATAAGAACTATTGGCAATACTGGGAGAATGCTGTTCGTTCTCAATACTTGCAAGAGAAATATACTACTCTCTTGAGCAAAATGATTACGGCTAATAACATTGATGCTAAATATGCATATCAAGCACGTCAAGAGACCGTGAACCTACAATATGTTCAACAACCATATTATGCAGTAGCCGATTCTCTCGTTAAAGTCACTGAGAACGATCTCAAAACTCTTTACAACCAAAAGAAAGAGCAATACAAACAAACTCCAAACCGCTCTATTGAGTACGTAACTTTCCCTATCGTGCCTTCAGCAGAAGATTTTGCAGATGCTGAGCGTTTGATGAAAAGCCTAGAGAGCGACTTCCGCACAAAAGAGGATATTGCTGCAATTGTAAATGGTAATTCTGATATCCTATATGATGGTCGCGACTATTCAATTGAGACTATTCCTGCTGAGTATAAGGAATTTGCATTTGATAAGAACACAAAGAAAGGCGACTGCACTGAATTGGCTTTCGCAAACGACACCTATTCTATTGCGCGCGTAATGGATTGCGGATATAAGACCGTGGATTCTGTTAAATTGGCTGAAATCGTTAACAACGAAGAGCAAGAGATTGGATGGCGTGCACTCTCAGCTATTGCTACTCAGATTGCAGAGCCTGCAGCTAGTGGAAAGAAAGGTTCAACCTTCACTGTAGCGAATGGTACAGAAGAACGAACTTTCAAAATTTTAGATAAGAGCAAAGCAACTCCTAAAGTAAAATTAGCAATTCTTGAACGTAAAGTATCTGCAAGTAGCAAAACATATGGTGCGTTGTACAACCAAGCAAAGCAATTTATCGTTGCTAACAACAATGCTGATTCACTCCATCAAGCTGCTTTTGCTCAAGGATTTAGCACTATTCCTGTATATGCTTTAGATAAAAATGCTGACAAGGTAAATGACCTCAAGAATAGCCGCGAAATTGTTCGTTGGGCATTTGAAGCAAAACAAGGACAAGTAAGCGATGTATTTACATGTGGTGACCAATTTGTAGTAGCTGCATTGACAGAGGTAAAAGATGGTGAATATCGTCCAATAGAGGATGTTCGCGCAGAACTAATCATTACTGCAACCAACAATAAGAAAGCTGAATACATTAAGAACCAACTCAAAGACGTAACTACATTAGAGGCTGCTGCTGAATTATTTGACACTGAAGTTAAATCTGCAGAAAACATCTCATTAGCTTCTTACAGACTTGGTGCTGCTGGTATTGAACCTGCTGTAATTGGTACAGCATTGGCTCTAGAAGCAAACACACTTTCTGCTCCTGTAAAAGGTAATAATGGTGTATATCTCATCACAGTTGATGCAAAACATGTTGCGGAAGGTCAATTGAATGCCGCTACTGAAATCAACAACTTGAACATGCGCACTTCATACATGTATCCTCCTCAAGCTCTCCTCGGTTTGATTATAGAGAAGGCTGACATTGTAGATAACCGCGCACGTTTCCAATAAGAAGAAACATAACTTTTATAACATAAGAAACTCATCAAGTTCATGCTTGATGAGTTTCTTTTTATTACTAAGTTAGTACGAATATTAAACCATTCATCTACTATATTTATACAATTATTAATTAGTGATTAGTTGGTGATTAGTTAGTGATTAGTTAGTGATTAGTTAGTGATTAGTCTAGTTTTGCACTATTTTTATATAAAATATAAAAAAATGGTTGGTAATCTGCTTTTTTTTTTGTAACTTTGCAGCGTGTTCATAGTATTGAAAATACTAAAATCTAATTTATATGAAAAAACAACTAATCATTCTAGCGTTATTCACATGTGGTATTACTGCCCTTGCTCAACACGGGACTATCAACATCCAAGCTAATTTGGATAGTACCGTCAATTATCAATACGCTATTGACACATTAGAAAGTTATCAAGTAGGACCTGGTATCATATATACTCGCTTTGATATCACCAACTCTTCATCCACTCGCCATTGCTACATCTACGAAGTAGATTTGACCAATCCATACAATACAGTAGAAGAAAGCCATAGCACTACAATGGGTAATACTGAACGTATGGTAGATGCACATGCGCGATTAGACTCTGCAAACCATCGCTCTATTGGATCAGTCAACTGTAATTTCTGGATTGTATCCACACAAGATGATGGTAAATATAACAATCTTACTGGTGTACCATGCACAGGACAAGTACGCAATGGTAAGATTGGTACCAACATTACAAATTGGAATATTGGGCACGGCGAAGCATGGCTTGATAGAAAGCAAGATATTGGTTATTTAATGATTGATGATCAAAAGAAAGCACATATTGATCAATACTCTTGGGATGCACATTTGGCTATTGGTGATCAAGCAATGCCTATCAATGAGGTAAATCGCAATCGCAGCAACCCTGCTGATAATGAAGTAGTCATGTTCAACTCTGATATGGGTACCAAAGCGACTTTAACCAAAGATGTAATTGATGCACGTCTGGGTACAAACCAACCTATGATTGAACTACTCGTAAAGTTGGAACAAGATTGGGCGATTAACCAACATCTCTTTGCCGAAGTAGTAAGCATCAATACTACTGGAGGCACTAAGATTGAAGATGGCTATGCGGTACTACGTGGTCGCGGTACTGGAAAAGAGTTCTTAGAAACTGCGAAAGTAGGCGACAGAGTACAATTTATCATTGGCATGTACGAATCATATACTGGAGCGCGTCCAAATATCAAGCAACTCAGCGCAGGTAACTGCTATGTAATGAACGAAGGTAAACTGACCATACGCAACTGGAATGAGGATTATAACAATAAAAATTACCCTCGTACCGGATTCGGCGTAAGCAAAGATCATAATACACTATGGATGATGGTGATGGAAAAACCAGGTATGTACACCCACGAAATGGCATCTATCCTTCGTCACTTTGGCGCATGGGAAGCTGCTGGTGCCGATGGTGGAGGTAGTGCGCAATTCAATTTAGGAGGACAAATCTTAAATCCGACTACGGAAGGTGTACCTCGAGCTGTTGGAAATAGCATCTTCCTTTTCTCTACCGCTCCTGACGATAGCATTGTAACAGAAATGCGTACCACAAGTACCTTTATACGCTTACCTAAATACGCAGCTATAAAACCGGACTTCCTGGGCTACAACCAATATGGAATGCTTATCAGCAAACAATTGCAAGGTGTAGAATTGAGTTGTGATCCTGAAGCAGGATACATTACTGAGGATGGGTATTTTGTATGCCTTGGTAGTGGCATATTGACGGCAAAGTATGATAATGCATCTTTACCTATCAATATTATCCTTGTAGATGAAGCAAGTCCGAAACTCCGTTTAGATAGCGTAATCGTATCTACTGGTTGGGAATATAAGATTGAGATTAACGGAGAATTAGACAACAAGCAATTTGAAATGTTACCATCTGCTTTTACTTGGGTAGTAGACGATCCGATGATTTGTCAAGTAGAAGAAGGCATCGTCAAAGGGTTAAAAAATGGGCGCACTTCTATACATGGTACTATTGGTGATATAACTTTACATCTTATCGTAAAAGTAGAGTCTCCAGAACAAACACCATACCTATGGGAAAACATGATCAACATTGAAGATCGTTGGACTCTAAAAGCAACCAGTAGTAATTGGAAAACAACTTTTGCAGCTAATAGCGAAGGCATTGCGGAATTATATGTCAACTATTCTGGAGGTCGTGCTCCTCATGTAACATTAGAAGCAGACTCACTACTCTACTCTACACCACATGCCATGGAGTTCCGATTTACTCCACAAGGCAACTTGATCGAAAAGGTAACTTTCACACTGAATAGGGCGGGCAATAAGGAAAATTATTTATATACTGCACAAAATTTAGTCGCTGATGAAAAGACTAACGTTTATGTAGATTTCGATGAATTATTTGGTGTAAAAGGCGATCATGCTATTTATCCTATCACATTGAAAACCATAAAGTTTACCATCAATTCAAGCGCAACTAAACAGGAATACCGCATCCCTATTGAAGGTATTTATTTGCACTACAAGGGTATTTCTGGAGAAACAACTAATACAAAAGATATTAAACACACAACATCAGCACAAAAAATACTACACAACGGACAACTAATAATCATTAACAATAATAAAATTTACAACATTTTAGGTCATGAAATCACTGAAAAGTATTAATCCTTGGCTCTGGGTACCTACCTTGTATTTCTTGGAAGGTATTCCTTATTTCTTGGTGAACAACCTTTCTATGGCAATGTTTACCAATTTGGGTGTGCCTAACGGCGAGATGTCATTCTTTACCACATTGCTTTATTTCCCTTGGGCATTGAAGTTTCTGTGGGCTCCATTCGTAGATTTGATCAAAACCAAACGCTGGTGGTTCATCACCATGCAATTCCTCATGTTGGGATTAGCCGTATTGACCATTTTCTCCATTCCTCAGCCAGATGCATCAACCATTGCTGCTATGGGAACTGATGTAACACTATTTACCGGCGTATTGATAGCATTTATTATCATGGCATTTGCTTCTGCTACCCATGACATCGCTGCGGATGGTTTTTATATGCTAGCACTTAAGCCAGGCGTTCAAGCTGAAATGATTGGTTGGCGTAGTGTATTCTATCGCCTTAGCAACGTATTCTGCAACTCTGCACTCATTGCTATCCCTGGTTTTATCTACGATTGGACCAAAGAGCAAGGACATGGAGATATGCCACTCGGTTGGAAAGTGACTATCGGTATCATTGCTGCCATATTTATCATTATGGCTATCTGGCATATGTTCTTCACCCCACGCCCAGATTCTGACAAGCCAAACGAGAATATTAACGCAAAGAAGATTATTGCAGACTTCGGCCAAGCATTTTCTACTTACTTCAAAAAACCTGCGCTTTGGGTGGCTATTTTATTTATGCTTCTCTATCGTTTGCCCGAAGGCTTCCTACTAAAGATGCTTTATCCATTCCTTTTCGCAACACGAGAAATGGGAGGTTTAGGCATGTCTAATCAAGAGTTTAGTTTAGTTTATGGAACATTTGGCGTTATTTTCTTACTTCTTGGAGGTATTCTTGGTGGATCATTTATATCACGAGTTGGTTTGAAGAAAGCGTTCTGGTGGATGGCTCTGGGTATGACTTTACCTTGTATGAGTTTTGTTTATCTCTGTGAATTCATGCCTACTAGTATGATTAACATTGCTGTTGCTATTGCAATTGAGCAATTCGGATATGGTTTTGGTTTTACTGCATATATGATGTATATGATGTACTTCTCCGAGGGAGAATTCAAAACGTCACACTACGCAATCTGTACCAGTTTCATGGCTCTCAGCATGATTCTTCCTGGTTTAGGTGCTGGATACATCCAAGAAGAAACAAGTCCTACTCAAAAGGCTATTACATACACCGTCAGCGATACTACTTGCCTTTCGGCTCCTATCGGATACAACAAAGACTCATTATTCTTTAATGGTTGGGCTACTGTGGCTCTTGATACAAATGGAAATATTGTGGAAGAAATATACGCAAAACCTCAAGATTCCATTGTCATAAAAGATAATAAGAAACTTTATGCTAGTTTCAGCACAATGCAATTTGTAAAATACGATATCTCATATGATAGCACATTGTGCATCGAAGATCGTATCATCAATTTCCATGTCAAAACAGATACTCTGACTGCTCCAATAGATGTAAAACAACACAAGAAGGAGCAAAAAGAAGCAAATAAAACAAAACATTTCGTGGATACACGCTTAGGACTCGTAACCATTCAACAGCGAGTCCAACTTGACACCATTAAGACGGTCATTCCATTGACTACGATGTATCCTATGGAAGAGTTACAAAGTACGATTACAACTCAAACAGACGAAACCAATAAAGCAACTTTACAATTTATCACGGCAGAGGGTAAGATGTCTGACTATCGTTGGTTCTTCTGGATGGTAATCTGCTGTAGTATTGCTACATTCTTCGTTACCTTCTTAGCTTACAAACGCGTTGATCCTAATTACGGTAAAAAATAATTTCTAATAGATGCAAATCAAACGTATCATACCAAACAGCCTGACCTGCGCAAATCTTTTGTGCGGGTCAGTAGCTGTTTATTTAGCAACGCAACAAGAGTTCATATTAGCCTTCTGTTGCATTATAGCTGGTGCCATCTGCGACTTCTTTGATGGTGCCTCAGCTCGTTGGCTCAAAGTGCCATCGCCATTGGGCGTACAACTCGACTCTTTGGCAGATGATATCACCTTTGGTCTTGCACCAGCCATGATACTTTTCTGCTACCTCAAACCTATTATAGGTTGGTGGGCACTTGTCGCTTTGCTTATTGCTGCTTTTTCTGCTTTACGTTTGGCTAAGTTTAATATTGACGAGCGTCAAACCACATCATTTATTGGTTTAGCAACTCCTCCCAATGCTATTTTTTGGGCATCAATGGTATGTTGGTTGCATACGCTGACCTTGCCAACATGGCTACCATGGCTACTATTAGGCGGTAGTCTAATTAGTTGCTATCTCCTCGTTAGTGAAATTCCATTCTTCAGTTTCAAATCGGCAGGAGAAAACAAAATGCGTATGAGCATTTTCCTCTTTGGATGTGTAGCAATCATGGGTACTTGCGCCACAATCGCTATCATCCATCACCAAATTTCCATCGCTATTTTCGCAGGTGCGTTATGCGTGATATGGTATATCCTATTCAATTTCTGTACATTATTTGACAAAAAACGTCAATGAAATCTTTAAAAGTTCTTTGCGCTGTATTGCTAGTTTGTTGCGCTGCATATGTTTCTGCAGAAGATATGCCAGCGGGATATTACAACGCCATTCAAGGCACCCAAGATTCTGTACTCAAAGCCACCCTGCATCAAATCATCAAGGGTGGCGAACGCTATGTCTATGGTTCGACCACCTACCACACCACCAATAATATCAAAAATGGTGATACCATCTGGATTAAAGGCGATTTGAAGGCCTATGGTACATGGCATGGATTTCAAAGTTGTGACCAACAATCAGATGGCAGTATTTGGGACATGTATTCCACAACCAAACGATATTTCCCCATCAAAGGAGGAAGTGCTGCTGGTATGGATATTGAACATAGTTTGCCTAAATCTTGGTGGGGAGGTGACGAAAACGACGCATACACTGATCTCTATCACCTCAATCCTGCTGACCACGCAGCCAACAACAACAAATCCAATTATCCTCCTGGTATTTTGAATGATTCCAACAAAGTTAACAATGGCATTTTCTTTATGGGAAAAGATAAGGAATGGAATGACTACGCATTCAGTGTCATTGATGAATATAAAGGTGACTTCGCGCGCGCATATTTTTACGTATCAACAGCTTACCACGACATGAAGTGGGACGCTTCCTACTCCAAATATGTCACTAATGATTCATACCTGACCTTTACACCTTACTTAATACAAGTATTACTACAATGGCATCGTATTGACCCTGTCAGTGAAAAGGAAATCAATCGTTTGGATGCCATCTCATCCATCCAACATAATAGAAATCCATTCATTGAATATCCTGAGTTAGTTGAATATATTTGGGGAAATAAGCAAGGTCAGACAGTTGATTTATCTTCATTGATTCGTACCACATCAGCCGACTATACGATACCTGTAGATACCATCAATCCAATAGCATATCCTGCCACTGACATCACCCCGAACTCCTTCACTGCTCATTGGAAAGACCAAGCGCGTGATTCGTATCAATTAGATGTATTCACTATTCAAGAGTCTGGACATAATGATACACTCGTTGCTATGCCTGGATTCAAGAACGACATCATCAAAGGGCATAAGCAAATCCATTGGCAATTAGAAGATGGTTCAGACGCGCCTTACACACTCATGGACGGCAGTTATGCAGTATGTTCGTCCACGCAAGAGAAGAAGCGTTTGATACGATTCAACAATTTTGGCACGGCGCCTACTAATACATTTTTGACCGTCAAATGTTGTGTGTACAAAGGTGATCAAACAGCCGACCTACTTGTACGTGGTAACAACGATGAAGTGCTCTATACCCAACCACTCAGTTTGGACGAGGAATATTACACATTCGCTATTCCCGAAGGAACAACCACCATCTCTCTCATTCAAAAGGAGATTGGCACCAAGTCTAAGGGCTTCCACCGTATTTCATTCCAACAAGCTTATCTCTACACGGGTGATTATCAATGCAATGAAGTGCATATTGATGGCTCGCCTTTCATATTATCAACCACATCTTATAGTATCCAGCATAATCAACCAATAGGTACTACTATCTATTATCGCGTTACACCAGAAGGATTACGAACTTCCAATACTATCGCAGTTACGCAACAAACCGCTACTGCATTACCCAACATCATTACTCCAGATAACGAAGCAAAGAAGCTCCTTCATAACGGGCAGTTAATCATCTTATTAGGAAATAAGAAATACAACGTTCTTGGACAAGTGTATGACAAATAAGACCTACACAAATATATTGCCGTTCCTTATCCCTACTTTGATTTTAGCCCTCTGTATTACATTATTGTTGGCTATTATTCCTAAGGGAGAATTACATTTATTGCTATGCCAACCGCATACGCCATTTCTTGATACGATAGTACCTATCTTCTCTGATTTGGTGGATTGGTTGCCTTATTTGGTTGTTGTACTATTACTATTTTACCGTGCGGGCTGGGCGACCTTCTTAGCAAGTAATTTGTTGCTCTCTACACTCATCGTGCAACCTATTAAGCACCTTGTCAATGCCCCACGTCCACTCACTTGGTTTGCGGAGAATATGCCTGATGTGGCACTCCCAGTGGTAGATGGGGTAAAGATGAACCTTTGGCTATCCTTCCCATCGGGGCATACAACCACTTTCTTTGTGCTATTTGTTAGCATAAGTATTATTCTTTGTGCTGAAAACATCAGAGGGAAAAATATCCTATCTCTCCTTTGCTTCCTTTTAGCCACTTTTGGTGCTTATACGCGAATTTATCTTTCGCAGCACTTTGCATTGGATGTGTTAGCAGGAATTTTGATTGCAAGTTTCTCTACTATCTTGTTGTACTATTTCCTCGTTCTGAAGACCAAAAACACTCGTTTTTGGGAATGGAATCTGCAAAAATTGAGAAAATAACACAAAAGAACGTATTTTTTCAAAAAATATTTGGTCAATTCAAAAAAAAGCAGTACCTTTGCATCCGCTTTCGTGAAGAGAGCAAGAGTTCCGTTAAATAATGAGACATTGAATGGGCGTTTAGCTCAGCTGGTTTAGAGCATCTGCCTTACAAGCAGAGGGTCGGCGGTTCGAATCCGTCAACGCCCACCATTCATTCCCATTCGGGCGTTTAGCTCAGCTGGTTTAGAGCATCTGCCTTACAAGCAGAGGGTCGGCGGTTCGAATCCGTCAACGCCCACAAACAAACTGAAAGGACATCATTGATGTCCTTTTTTTGTTGCTTATAACAACAATAGTTTACTAATTTGGATGTTGTAAGCGACAAAAAGGATAGGCTGCAAGCCTTTCAGTATGTTTGTGCTTTAATCCCCCTAAGGGTATAGGTATTGGAAGCGAAGCGAGACCAATCCGTCAACGCCCACAAGAAAAATAACTAACGATTCGTTAGTCATTTTTCATTTATATACCCTTTTCAACAGATTTACAATCAAAAATACTGCAAAAGAAAGCGGAACATAAATATTCCGCTTTACAAATTTGCATACATCAGTTAATTTACGTGTTGATCATATAGTAATATTACCTCCGAGATATATGGAGCACGCTCTTGCTGAGGTATGATTATACGAATATGTTGTATCGGATTGTATTCATAGGAGAATGAGTAAAATGGTTGATATTGAGTCAATACATTCATTTTTTCAGCTGCTTTCACCAACCCTTCCCATGTAAAACTCGTTGGAATATCTGTCTTACAAGCTGCAGGATACATCTCGTATTGAATATATTTGACAATCCATTTTTCCGTCCCGTAGAGCATCATCCATTTATATTTTTCGTCCCATGATGTTCTTCCCCAATACATAACCTGCATTTGTTCGATACGTCCATTTGTTACCCAAGATAATGAGTCGCAGCAATTTCCGTTCATAATAGCAAGTCCTGTAACCTGTGCAGGCTCGTTCAATATAATATCTAACACATAATTTCCACTATCTGTAGGAGTGAGTGCTATGCCTGTGCAAGCAGATAAATCACTCAAAGCAGCGTAGTTATTAGTGTCATTATTAGGCGACATGATTTTGTAGTTCTCGGCAGACAAACGGTGTTCTCGAATGGCTATAACATCCAAACTATCAGGTCGTAAATGGTAATATTGCAAACGAAGAGGTTCCGCTGTTGCATAATCAAAGTCTTTATATTGTTTTTGATAATTACCCACAAAAAGTGGAGAAGCATTGTAACGATATTCTGGACTATAAACCACCACTTTAGAATCCGCTTTGATATTGAGATTCAGTTCTTCTACCTTACCATTTCCCCAAGCTGCTGCGGGTGAGTAATCGTAGATAAATGTATTCATTGTGTAGTTATGATATTCTTTATTATCACTGGACTGATCATGGTATTGATGACTTTCATGGTAATTTTGGAATTCTTGTTCCAAACTATATAAACCTACAGAATGAGTATGGCGTAACGTATATTCTACACGCAATTTAACAGTAGCATGTGGGCGAATGGAAAAAGAAGTATAGTACCAACGTCGATACAATGGTTCTTCCAAAATCAATGAGTCGGTATATTTGCCAGTCCACTCATGCTCTGATAAAATCATTGCATACCAATTATCATCTCCAAATATCGAGTCTGGTGTAACTTGCCAATCTGGATAGCCATACTCTTTATGCCAGTCGCCACTGGTATAAATGGGGCGAAGTAGTGTATCACCGCTCATCTGGGCTGGAAGATGTTTTTCATTGAGGTAAAAAGAGAAGTCTGTTACATAGTCATCAGACCATCCTTTTTGATATATAGATTCGCTCCACCAATCTCCAGTCCAATGTGCATTTCCTTCTCCTTCCCAATCTACAGGAAAACCATAGTGGATATTCTTAAACCTTTTGTTGGATGTATTGTGTAAGACATATTCCACTCGTATACGCGAGCAGCCATCCATCAATTCGATATTCAAGTCTTCGCGTTCAATTTGAATCTCTGGGATACCGCGAGGTACGGGTGCTTTGCTGAGAGTCAAAGCGCAATATTCTGCAACTGGATCTCCATTAGCCATCACCATGAGTGGCAATAATAGAAGAAATGACAAAGATATTCGTTTCATTTACACTGTTTTTGTAGTTTATCAAAATTCTATTGTCTATTGTAGACCTTAGTAGATTTTTAATTTGCAAAGATACAACTTTTTTTTGAAATATGCAAGAAAAATGCACCTTGCGTGCATTTTTCAGTTTAGAGGACGCGGCAAAGCCGCTAGTGTTTAGGGTTGAGAGGCGAGGATAGCCAAATATGATTCGGGAATAATACACAACGAATTGCCACCTTGCCAGCATGACAGCTAAATATATAAATTCACGCGCGCGTACGCGTGATATTTAGAAAACAGGTGGCAAGCTGGCAAGGTGGCAATAAAAAAAGTGTTGGAAATTTTGGAAATATAAGAAAAATTTTGTACCTTTGCAGGAAATATAACACATACTATGATTACATTTATCATCTCACTTATAGCCCTTGTGGTTGGATTCGTACTCTACGGCACATTCGTGGAGCGTGTGTTTGGTATTGACGAAAAGGCGCAAACGCCTGCTCTCACCAAGACCGATGGCGTGGACTTTGTTCCGATGAAACCGTGGAGAATCTTCCTTGTACAATTCCTCAACATCGCAGGATTGGGTCCAATCTTTGGTGCCATCATGGGTATTTTCTATGGTCCTTCGGCATTCCTATGGATTGTATTGGGTACGATCTTCGCAGGCGGTGTACACGACTACCTCAGCGGAATGATCTCGCTGCGTAAAGGTGGCGCATCACTACCTGAAGTAGTGGGCACGGAATTGGGCAAGGGCATTCAGGTCTTTATGCGACTGCTCTCGATTGTGTTGCTCGTATTGCTGACTACGACATTCTTGTCGGGTCCTGCTACCCTGTTGCAGGGATTGGCTGGACTAGGCACGATGACCTTCCAAGGACATTTGATCCCTATTGTGTGGGTATTGATTATCTTCGGCTATTATACATTGGCTACGGTGTTACCTGTAGATAAACTCATCGGTCGGTTCTACCCTATCTTCGGTGGCGTTTTGCTGTTTATGGGAATCGGCATTATGGTGGTGATGCTTAGTCGGTTTGGCGGAGAAATGCCCGAATTGACCGATGGTTTGCACAACCGTCAGACCAATGGTTTGCCCCTTTTTCCGATGATGTTTGTCAGTATTGCCTGTGGTGCTATTTCGGGATTTCATGGCACACAATCGCCGCTGATGGCACGCTGCGTGACCAACGAACGTCAAGGGCGTTGGATATTCTACGGCGCCATGGTAGCAGAGGGAATCTTGGCCTTGATTTGGGCAGCCGCAGCAGGCACGATGTTCGCTGACCCAGAGGCAGGTTTGTACGGAATAGACGGGCTGCAGGCCTTCGCCGCAGCGCATCCAGGCGAGAATATCGCTGCTTTGGTAGTGGACAAAGTATCTCGTTCGTGGCTGGGTACGGTAGGTGGTATATTGGCGATTATTGGCGTGATAGCCGCTCCTATCACTTCGGGCGATACGGCATTGCGTTCGGCTCGACTGATTGTGGCAGACTTTATGCACTTGAGCCAACGCCCTATCCGCAACCGACTGATGATTGCTATTCCGTTATTCTTGTGCGTGTTTGGTATGGTTTTCGTCGATTTCAACGTCGTTTGGCGCTATTTTGCCTGGACCAATCAGACATTGGCGGTCTTCACACTATGGGCAGGAACGGTGTTCCTCTACAAGAACTCACGCACGATTAAGAAATACCCATACGCCTACCTTATCGCGTTGATTCCAGCGCTATTTATGACGATGGTAAGTGTCAGTTATATCTTCATTGCGCCAGAGGGATTCCATTTTGCAAAGATTGGGCTGAGTTGGGTGGCATACTTGGTGGCAGGTGTCACTACGGTGGCATTGCTTGGAGGATTTGCCTATTGGACAAGGAAAACTAATTTTAAGACAATTGATGTCAATTAAGACGACAATTAGTGTCAATTTATGGAATATTTGTTTGTGCTCAAAAGAATGCAGCATGCTGCATTGGTGAGCAAAACAAAAGTTTTGAATTAAGAATTTTGAATTAAGAACTATGATACAATCTGCTTCTTTTGTAATTTCGAGTCCTGATGTGATGCAATGTCCTCAGACGACTATTCCTGAATATGCATTCATTGGTCGAAGCAATGTAGGTAAGTCTTCGCTTATCAATATGCTTACGCATAATCCTAAGCTGGCAAAGACCAGTCAGAAACCGGGCAAGACTCTGCTTATCAACCACTTCCTAATTAATGCAGGAACTGATACACATTGGCATTTAGTCGATCTTCCAGGCTATGGATTTGCACAAGCAGGTAAAAAGCAACGCGCAAAACTTAAAACAATGATTGAGCGCTACTGCCTACTTCGTGAGGCATTGGTGAGTTTGTTTGTATTGGTGGACTGCCGCCATGAGCCACAACAGATTGATTTAGAGTTTATGGAGTGGTTAGGTGAACAAGAGATTCCATTTGCCATTGTGTTTACTAAGGCCGATAAGCTCAGCAAGAGTAAATTGGCTATCAATACTGACAACTACAAGCAAAAGCTCTTAGAAGTTTGGGAAGAATTGCCTCCTATTTTTATAACCTCAGCAGAAAAAGGAACTGGCGAGCAAGATCTGATCTCCTATATTGAGGGCATCAATCGCGATATAGCTAATCAGGGTTAGACAGCTGCGCTGTTAGATATTCATGAATTTTGATATTCTACATACCGATGATATTCGCGTTGAGCACTACGACGGCACCCGCCGCAGCGTGCAACGTGCATTAGACGTATGCCGTGAGGAGCGCCGTCCGTATGTTATAACCACGCCTATCACCTCTAACCTATCACCTCTAACCTCAATATTGGTTCCTATAACAATGTTAGAGGAAGAGGTCTATAAGGCAGAGATATGCACCTATCTCGCGCGAAAGACCGGTGCTCACCTTGTATTACTTCGAGCGAATGACTATGGTAGTAAGGCAATAAAAAATACCCAACGCATCATCACGCATATCCAAACCATCTCAGAGCGCACTGGCGAATCTATCATATACGAAGAGCGTGTAGCCAAAGGCGATAGTTTTCATATCCACAAGGAATTACACAATTATCCTACTGATTTTCAATTGATTTTATTAACAGCTAGTCGTGAATATGGTTTAGATGATTGGTTGTTTGGGCCTCCTGAGCAATATGTCATTCGCCATAGTAAAGTACCAGTGATGCTTATCAATCCACGCGCAGACCTCTTCTCTCTTTGTGACTGATTAATAGCAAAATTCGCTGATTTTTGCATAAATAAAAAATATTTTGTACCTTTGCACACAGAAAACACTCAATACCATGTTTACACAATCTGACTTAGCCCAACTTGAGGCACACGGTATTTCTGTAGAGAAAGCCGAAAAGCAACTCCAGTCATTTGCAACTGGTTTCCCCGAATTAGACATTGTTTCAGCCGCTTCGGTAGTAAACGGAGTTCTTAACCCATCTGAAGAAGAAATCGATGCCTACGTAAAGGCGTGGCAAGATTATCTTGATGAAGGACACACCGTCCTAAAGTTCGTTCCTGCTAGCGGTGCAGCTAGCCGCATGTTTAAAAACTTGTTTGAGTACTTAGAAGATGGCAAAAAGACCGATTTCATCGAGAAATTCTTATCAGAAAAAGATCATTTTGCCTTTGGTCCTCAACTTGCTAATCTAGACGAACAAGCCGCCGTCTCTCATTTGCTCAAAGATATGAACTATGGCAACCTACCTAAGGGCTTGCTACTCTTCCATTCTTACGAAGATGGTCCTCGTACTCCAGCACTAGAGCATCTTGTAGAAGGGGCAATGTACGCAGCTTCTAAGGGAGAAGTAAATATTCACTTCACAGTTAGCCACGAGCATCTGCCTCTGTTCCAAGCACATATAGCAGAAAACTTATCTGCATACGAAGCAAAATTAGGTGTTAAGTTCCACGTATCCTACTCCGAACAAAAGCCTTCTACCGATACACTGGCTGCTAATCCCGATGGCACACCATTCCGTACCGCAGATGGCAAACTGCTCTTCCGACCAGGTGGACATGGTGCGTTGATTGAAAACCTCAACGAGCAATCGGCAGACATCATATTCATCAAGAATATTGACAATGTAGTGCCTGACCGCTTAAAAGGTAATACCGTTCGCTACAAGCAACTGCTTGCAGGTGTACTAGTTACAGAGCAAAAGAAAGTATTTGAGAAATTACAAAATCCTCATCTCAGTGCCGAAGAACGTGCTCGATTGGCTCGTCCTTTGCGCGTATGCGGCGTGGTAAAAAATACAGGCGAACCTGGTGGTGGTCCTTTCCTTGTGCGTGAGGAAGATGGCAGCATCTCTTGCCAGATATTAGAATCTAGCCAAATCTCTGCCCCTGCACTTATGCAACAAGCTACCCACTTCAACCCTGTAGATCTCGTATGCGCTACCCGCGATGTCGAGGGCAAACCATATAATCTACCTGACTTTGTAGATGAAAAGACGGGCTTTATATCGCACAAATCAAAAGATGGTAAAGATTTATTAGCATTAGAGTTACCCGGTCTATGGAATGGAGCTATGAGCCGCTGGAACACGATTTTCGTAGAAGTGCCCGTATCCACCTTCAATCCGGTAAAAACAGTAAATGATTTGCTTCGCGCTGAGCATCAATAATGGCAAACCAACAAGCATATTTCTTTGACATGGATGGGGTGTTGTTCGATTCAATGCCCCATCATGCTATTGCATGGGAAGAAGTTATGAAAAAACATGGCTTATCTTTCACGGCACGCGATTGTTATATCAATGAAGGTCGCACAGGTGAATCTGTTATCCGTGAGGCCATGTGGAAAGCCTGCAATCGCGATGCAACACCCGATGAAATCGAAAAAATATACGCGGAGAAGTCTGCATATTTCCATAGCATGGGTGAGACCTACCCTATTCCTCACGTGGCAGAAGTACTGCAATATGTACAATCACTTGGCCATCAAATTTGGGTCGTGACGGGTAGTGGACAGCGCACATTGATTGATAGCCTGCATGCCGTATTTCCCAATATCTTCCAGCGCGATAGAATGATTACTGCTTTTGATGTCACACGTGGTAAACCTGATCCTGAACCCTATTTAAAAGCATGGGAGCGTTCAGGACTCCCAAAAGAGAAATGTTTTGTCATCGAAAATGCACCATTGGGTATTCGCGCTGGCAAAGCAGCAGGACTAACCGTTTATGCGGTGAATACGGGTATTCTTACACGCGAAGACTTAGCCCAAGCGGACCAAGTCTTCGATTCAATGACAGAACTATTAATATTCTTGAAGCAATAATACTCGCCTCTAAACTATTCCTTAAAGAATTTACCAATGCGCTCTCCAACGCGCACGATGTACATGCCTGTAGATAAAGATTCTACTGACACATTTGTCACTGCTCCACCTACCGATGTAGTAATCAGTAGTTTGCCATTAACATCATAGATATTAATCATATCCTCTTGCTCGTAAGCATTCATAAATACATTCAAATATGCATTAGCAGGATTAGGATATAGCAGTAATGCTAAACGATTCTCCACAGATATATTATCTACATTTACCGTCTTCTCATCTGCAAAACTAATAGGTTGAGTACATGTTTCGCCAAACACATTGGTGATGAATGCGCGTACATATGAACCTTGATAACCTGCATAGCAGAAGGTGTCACCTATGCCCACCACAGTGCTGCGCGCAGAAGATGCTGCGCTGGAAGTCTTGTCCGTGGCATAAATCCAATGTACTAAACCATTGGCATGAATAGTGATTGTCTTATTCGTTTCATCCACATTGATTGAACTGATGCGTGGAGCCTTACCTTCGCCTGTACCTGCTGGCTCGTAGCAGAAATAGCTCTCACCTTTGCGCATCGCGTCTTTCAGTTCGTCGGTGGTTAGATCCTCCATAAGCATGAAATTGTAGTTGCGGAAGAGTTGGTCGTTGTTGTGCGCATCATCGCATGAATAGCCATATACAGGGCGATTCGGCATGGTACGTTGCAATATTTGATCCCATAGGATACGGTCATTAGGACGACGGTTACCTTGATTATAAACTTCCAATCCAATCAATGATGGGAAGGTTTCGAAATTGGTTGCATGCCAACCCGGACCATCCTTTTGCGTCTCGCTATAGGTATTGTCAATGCTCCAATACTGTCCTGGGTGATTGATGATTTGCATGCCACCAAGAGCATAGGTATAGGCGTATGACTCTTGCAGGGAAGCAAACTCTTGTCCTTGGCGACCCGTGAAGAAATCATTGTGGTGATTGAATTGTCCGCCTGTACGTTCGCTCCAACTGTTGGTATTATCCTTACTGAGCTCGTTGCCTGGTACAGCTAACATACCCAATGCAGCAGGGTCGCGTGCAGGCACGGTGCTCATATATTGTGGGAACAACTCCCATGGATATGGATTGTAATCGTGGTCGGTGAGGGAGAGAATCTTATAACCCGCCGCATGGTATTTGTCCACTACGTAGGCAGTAGTAAAACCGTCACTAGCATCGTTGGATTGGGTGGTATGTGTATGGAAGTTGCCCTTGAATTGGTTGATAGTAGTCCAATCAATATCTGCGTATGGGTTGTTGGATATAGCAGGAGTAATAGTTTGTCCATCCACTACCTTGACATATACCGCACGGTGCGCTTTGGTGGTTGTCCCGTTGAGTTCGATGTCCAAATAGAAACCATAAATCCCGCTTTCTGGCGATGAAATTGTGTAATACTCTTCGCCATTGTTACCTTTGCTGAGGGTGATAGCAGAAGAAGATTGGTTGTTATGATTCATGCGGAAATTGACATTGTAGCCATTCTTGTTGGTAATCTTCACCGACATTCTAACGGGGGTACCTGGGTGTACTACGGCAGGTTCTACCTTGAAGTATTCTAAGTCAATATCCGAACTACCCCATGCAGTTTCTTCCACAGTGAGTTGGTTGGTGAGATAAGAGTAACGGATGTTGGCTTTCAAGCAGTTAGCCGATACAGTAGTGCTGACCAATTCGCCCATGTCACTACCCGAATTCACACTACCATAGTGCACAGAAACAGTCTTGTCATCAGTGAGGGAGATGGTGGCTGTCAATTCGTAGTTACTGCCAATGGTCATGGTGGTGCCATTGACTTTGAAATGCTCCGCAGAAGCAGCTGATTGCTCGTAACTGCCATCTGCAAACACTGCTACACGCTGCCAAGAGGTAGTCTTTCGAGAGTCCTTGAAACCAATATCTTTTGGCGATGCCATCAGCAAATCGCCATCGCAGTTGCTACCACTATTGAGGTTCCAGTAGTAGGAGTATTTCTTTTTGTCCACAGGAATCTCCTTGACCAATAGTTGTGCAGGCGTAGCAGTCTTACCATCTTTGTAGAAGTTGCCCTTTTGCGTAGATGTACCATCGCAAGTGAGTGAGGTAGTGCCTTCGCCTTTCATGAAGTACCAAGTAATGTCTGTATAGTCCATGTTTTTTTGCACGGAGTTCTTGGTCGAAGTGCCAATATACTCAGGTTCTACAGTCAATACCTCACCAAATGCAGAACCCCAAGTGCGGTCGTCGTGTTCGCCTTCTACCTTATAATTAGAAATGACATAATTTTTATTGTACAACCATGAACTATAATGCTCGATTTCATCAATTGTCCAATCAGTATCAGCAGATGTCTGTACAAAGCCGAAACGATTATCCGTAGAGGTAATGTGAAGCGAATTTACATAGTCACGCAATTCGGCTTCATTATACCAAAAAGCAGGGGAGAACATCACACATCTCTCAAACAGATTAGGGTACTTCATGGTGGCATAGAAAGCGAAGAGTCCTGCTACATCGGCACCCATGATGGTACAAGCTGATTTGTTCGATGAAATCGCATGTTTTTGTTCAAAGGCAGGTTTGAAGTCCTCTACAAATCCCTTGAGAAAGGTATCTGCTTTACCTGTACCAGCAAACTCCACGTTTGGCCAAGGTGTGAACTCGGGTAGTTGGGCATAAATAACTGCTATGATACCTACCTCCATTCCATTTTTCTCCAATTTTTCGACCGTTTCTGCTACGCCCCATGAGTCAGAATAGAGAATACGGTCACCCATTTCAGTATCGGAACCCGCATCGCGATAGCGTTGGTGGCGACCGAACATATAGGTTACTGGGTATTGCTTATTCTTGTCATAATTGGTGGGCAATAGGATTTGTACGGGATACTCTTTGCCGGCAAATGTCCAATTCTCAACGATACCGATAGCGGTATAGGTGTTTCGCCAGCGTGCTACAACATCGGGATTACCAACGGTCTTGCGGTTGGCTACCTCACCATCAGAAGCAGTGACCTCTACGTATTTCCAATCGGGTCCGCAGACGTATTTATATCCGTCGGATGCACTAATATCAGCAGCAGTAATACCTGCTACCGTGACGGTAAACTGGTCTATTCCTTCCACTTTTGTCATGGCAACGCCAGCCCCGGCAGCCCAACTACTAAGTTCGGGAAGTGCACCTACTACATAACAATGGGTAGTACCTGCAGGCACATTCACGCGGAAAGTAACATCGGCAATAATAGGATTGGCACAACATATTAGTCCAACCATTAAAATAGAGAAAAATCTTTTCATAGGTATATAAATTTATTTCTACAAAAATAATTCTTTGGGATATTCAACCTTAGTCAGATATAATCCTTCAGCAGGTGCGGAATCGCCTGCGGCACATCGATTGTGCTGAGCAATAACCTCAGCAAACTGCTCTTTGGTCATTTTGCCACGACCCACCTCAAACAATGTTCCTACTACGGCACGCACCATATTGCGCAAGAAGCGGTCGGCAGCAATCGTAAACACCGCATGCCCATTGCCCAGTTCGCGCCACTCCGCATGCGTGAGGTCGCAAATGGTAGTCTTAACATCCGTATTCGTGCGGCAGAATGAAGCAAAATCCTGTTTGCCAATCAACAATTGCGCTGCCTCGTTCATGGCATCAAAATCCAATCCTAGGCGTACGCGTGTTGCTTGTTGGCAGAGGAAAGGATCTTTGTGATCTACAATATGATACTCATAGGTACGACGTACTGCATCAAAGCGTGCATGCGCATCATCTTTCACAGGGTAAATATCATAAATCGCGATAGAATCGGGCAGAATACCATTTAAGCGAAATACAAGTCTTTCGCCTTCTCGCCTCATTGCCTGTTCACCTATATCCATATGCGCGTACATTTCGCGAGCATGAACACCAGCATCGGTACGCCCAGCAAACGTCAAAGGCACTTCTTCTCGAAAAATCATTGCCAGTGCCTGCTCCATCGTCTCTTGAACAGTAATGCCATTGGGTTGGCGTTGCGAGCCATGAAAGGCAGTGCCATCGTATGCAAATCGAATAAAAAAGCGCATAATCTTTGCCTTTAACCTTTAACCTTTAACCTTTCGCCTAAAGCGCGCACTTGTTGGTTGATTTCAGGGGAAAGGTTCGTAAACCAAGCTACTATACATCCACCTCCTATCAACACGGTTGTGCGGATAATACTACTAATCCATATATTATTGATTGGCAAGTATTTTTGCCAAAGGAAATTCAAATTAAGAATCAACACTATCAAAATCAAAATTTTGAAATGCTGACGTGTAAAAGTAGGTGCATGCAATGTAAAACGCACCGTTAATACGATCAGTACAAAATAAATAGCATATGCAATGAGATTACTCATTGCTGCGCCCTCCATTCCTAGATGAGGAATAAGTAGGTTGTTAAGAAATATAGATATTGTTGTCAGAACAAACGAAAACAATAGCGAAAATGCATAAAATCGAGAGTAGTTGAGTGCAGAGGATGTAAACGAACACACGGCAATGAATAATTGACTAGTACCTAGTATCAATACTACTTGTCGTGCGGATGCATATATTTTTCCATTAGGAAGGACATGGAAGATTAGGTCAATGTTTAACCATATCATACAAAGGATCATTCCTCCGATCAGTAGAAGTGTACTACTCACCTGTTGCATAAGGTGAGCTGTCTCATGCTGATTACTCTCCTTGATAGCAGTTGCTAATTGTGGAGATGCAATAGCCGTCATTGATCTATAAGGAATACTCACCATGACTGCAATGTAAGTAGCAATAGCAAAGACACCTGTGTAATTCAATCCCATCTCAGCAGTAATAAAGAAGGATGAAAGAGTCGGCGCTAGGACTGAAGCGACTGCAGAAATTAGCAGAAAGCCAGTGTATATCAAATATTGTCGTACCAAGGAATGATTGTTGCGTAAAAAATCCCAATCAGGACGTAGCGATATATTACCTAAAGAAAATAGATAGCCCATATTACAGAGCATTGCTATGGCATATACGGCGCAAAGAGCAATTACAAACCCATTTATATTCAGCCATTCAAAAGCATACAGTAGATATACAACTAACAATCCTATACGAGTAATGAGTTCGCGTACTGCACGTGGTACAACGATATGCATACGTACGTTGGCATTTGTTTCGAAGATGGTTTGGTAGAGCATAAAAAACGCCATGGGGAGTACCATATAGTAGTACTCAACGAACAAAGGTGATTTCTCACCAAACCAACGGCTCAGAGGCTCGTGGCATGCACAATAAATGGCGGTGAATAGGGCAAAACCTACGAGTGGCACAATCAGCGTCCAGAAGAAAAATCCGTGGTCAGAGTTCTCGCCTTTCGGCTTAAAGTGCGGATAGAATCGAATAATCGAGGACGAAGTGCCCAGTTGGGCAAGTCCAATAAAAAGTGTTGCGGCATCAATTAGCACACGTGACAAACCAATTTCCTCCGCAGAGAGGAAACGAGTAAGTACAAAGAATGTAGTAACAAAGCCCACCGCCACCCCAAGATAGGTGACGATGGTACCTTGAATACTTTGTTTGGCAATGATGCCCATAATGCTTCGCGTTATTGGTTCGCTGCGCTCACGAAAGTGGTTCACTTCGTTCACGAACGCTTTAGCCACTTTCGCAGCTCTGCTGCCACTTTCGCAAACTATGTTTGCTTACTTCTCGATGCCGAGCAACTCAACTTCGAAAATCAACGTTGAATATGGAGGAATATCACCAGCAGGTTGTGAACCATAGCCCAATTGTTGTGGGATATAAAGTTTGAATTTGCTACCTACAGGCATGAGTTGCAAACCTTCTGTCCAACCTGTAATCACTTGGTTCAAGCCGAAAGTAATAGGCTCGCCACGCTCAACACTGCTATCAAATACAGTACCGTTGATCAATGTACCATGATAGTGTACTTTTACCCTGTCAGTTGCAAGTGGCTTTTTACCCTTACCCATCTTTATTACCTCGTATTGCAAACCACTCTCAGTGGTAATCACGCCTTCACGTAAAGCGTTCTCAGCTAAGAATTGCTCACCTTCTTCCTTGGTGTTACCATACTTAATGGTATTCATCGTATTTTGGATATACTCACCAGCTTCTTCACCTGTCATTTGCTCTTCATAATTAAGCAAACCATTGATAAAACCTTGTTTAATAAGCGTAAAATCAGTAGTTAGACTTGGCTCTCCAATCAAACCTTGCTCTTCTTGTTCTTTGATGCTCTTACCAATTTGCTCACCCATATTTACGAGTTGAGGATTTTTCACCTTAGAAGCAAGCCCTTTGTTAATATGTGCAATAAATTCTTTTCTTTGCTCTCCAGTAGAATCCATCAGCAATACATATTGTGCTACCTCATTACCATTAAGATAACCAAACGCGTAGTTTACGCTATCTATCATGTTCTTCAGCACAACTTTTTTCACTCTACTTGGACATTTACCTTTGATTGTTTTGCCAGCCTCCAGCGTATCCAAAGACATTGCAGAAGCTTGATATTGTGCTTGAAAATAGTTGCGTGCTACATCTATATCCATCACTACAGTATCATAATACAAGCCATTAACCAAACCTTGGAAGAAAAGTTTTTGATTAAGTGTCCATGCAGGATTATCAGCCAATCCTGTTTCTTCAGAATTTTTGAGCGCTTGACCAATATTTTTACCAATTGTTGCAGCCTCGCTCAATTGCTCAACTTTACCATCATAACCACGTTGAAGCGCATCAATAAATTCAACTACAGTCTCCATAGAAGAATCGTTACGCAATTGATACATCTTGAGTTGTGATCCGTTTACCAAACCAAGTGCATAGTTCATGCTGTCATTTTGGTTGGTGAGGGCAATTGTTTGTGCGGTATATGTTTTTCCGCATGAAATCATTGCTAATGCAGCAATGACAAGAATACTTACTTTTTTCATTGTTTATTGATTAAAAAAATTGTTTATATTTATTCAATTCCAAGCAATTCAACTGTAAAAATCAAAGCAGCGTATGGAGGAATATTAGCACCAGCCCCACGCTCACCGTAAGCCAGTTGATAAGGCAAATAGAGTTTGTATTTGCTTCCAATAGACATAAGTTGCAAGCCCTCAGTCCAGCCTTTGATCACTTGGTTAAGACCAAAAGTGATGCTCTCGCCACGCTTGTAGCTACTATCGAATACGGTACCATCGATGAGTGTACCCTCATAGTGTACGCGCACTTTGTCGGTTGCTTTAGGTTTTTGACCAATAGTAGCTTCCAATACTTCGTATTGCAAACCGCTCTCAGTAACTTTTACGCCTTCGCGCTTAGCATTCTCTGCGAGGAATGCCTCGCCTGCTGCTTTTGCTTCGCCTGCGATTTTCTCTTCCAACTCGCTGAAGAACTTACCCAACACTTGTTGTGCTTCTTGGTAAGAGATCTGTGGTTGGTTTTTCTCTAATACATCTTTGATTCCTGCTGCCAAATCAGCATATTCGAGAGAAGTAACACCGCTTCCCATCAAATTTTGACCCATGCTAAGGCCAATAGCATAACTAATTTTGTCCATTTCTTATTATTGTATTAATTGATTCATTCTTGTGATATATTTTCCGATGATATCGAACTCTAGGTTTACTTGCGTTCCCACTTCGATATATTTGAAATTGGTATTGTCGTGGGTGTAAGGTATGATGCATACGCTGACATATCCTTTTCCATCCACCACATCCGGTTCGCATACGGTTAGACTCACGCCATTGATGCTCACGGAGCCTTTATCCACGCAGAAGTATCCACGCATCGCCATCTCGCGTGTGCTCTCGTACTCAAAACGGTAGTACCAACTACCCTCAGTCTCACGCACTTCTATGCAACGTGCCGTCTGATCCACATGCCCTTGGACGATATGTCCGTCTAGGCGTTCGCCGAGTAGCATAGAGCGCTCGAGGTTTACCCAGTCGCCTTCTTTCGCTTCGCCGAGGTTGGTTCGGTTGAGGGTTTCTTGCATAGCGGTCACGGTATAGAGATCGCCCTCCATCTTCACCACGGTGAGGCAAACTCCATTGTGCGCAATGGATTGGTCAATCTTGAGCGGCTCACCGTAAGGGTTGCGCAGGGTGAAATGCTTATTGGTTTGTTCTTGCTCAATCTTCACGATTTGAGCCATTGTTTCTACTATTCCTGAAAACATACTAATTTTTCTTAATCAGTGTTTTTCCATCCAAACGATAGAATATCACACAATATACAATAAAGAGTATAGTTCCTACACCCATTTTTGTCCATTCATTCACTGGCAAGAAGTGTGCCAAAGCGTAATATCCTGCCAAAAGTATCACCACAAGTAGGGTATATATGCCAATTCGGCGTAAATCGTATGGTATCTCCAAGTGTTTGCGTCCGACGAAATATGATAGTAACATGATGACGAGGTAGCAAACAGTGCTACTTGCTGCAGAAGCCATGTAGCCCATACGCGGCACAAAGATGGCTTGTAGGGCAAATGTAATAAGCACTCCTAAGATGGAAAAATATGCGCCCCATTGCGTTTTGTCGGTCAGTTTGTACCAGAAACTGAGATTGAAATACACACCTTGGAAAATGTATGTCCATAGCACCACAGGTACTACTTTCAGTCCCTCCCAATAGGAAGGAGCAATAATAAATTTTAGCAAGTCAAGGTAGAAGATCATCCCCAGTAGTATCATATAGGAGAAGATGATATAGTATTTCATTGCATCGGCGTAGGCGGCTACGGATTCACGGTCTTTGTGTTTGGCAAAGACAAAAGGTTCGTAGGCATAGCGGAAGGCTTGCGTGAACATCATCATCACCATCGCCACCTTGAAACAAGCACCGTAGATACCTAACTGTGCTTGCGCATCCGCCCCGTCATAGAAAAATGGGAATAAGATTCTGTCTAGTGTTTGGTTCATTATGCCGCATACGCCCAATACCAATAATGGGAGTGAGTAGCGAAGCATCTGTTTGAGGAGATTCCATGAGAATATTCGTCGGGAGTCATGAGTTGGGAGTGTATGATTTCTCCGGAACCCCTCCCAAACCGCAGGCAAGAGGCAGAGCGTTTGCATGGCAGTCGCCAATATATTTGCCACAAACACGTATCCTACTCCGTAGTCCGGGTTGTACCAAGAAGAGATGATAGCCCAATCTTGTATTTTCGGACAGAATACAAGGAAGAATAGGTTTAGAGCGATATTTAGAAACACGAACAGCAGTTTCAGTGCAGCAAATTGTAATGGTCGTTTTTTGTATCGCAAGTACGCAAATGGTATGCTAGCAAAAGCGTCTATTGCTACGGTCACACCTAATAGTGCCACAAACTCCGAATGATTAGGATAGCCCAATGCTCCTGCCAATGGCGCTTGCCATATCACGCATACCAAACCAAAGAGTAAGGAAGTGGTAAACAGCGTGATGAGCGAAGTGGAATATACCGTTTGCGCATTCTCACCCTCTTTGTTGGCAAAACGGAAGAAGCCAGTCTCCATTCCGTAGGTGAGTAATACCAAGAGTAGTGCCGTCCATGCGTAGAGATTAGTAACGATACCATAGTCCGACTGTTGCTGCAACACATACGTGTATAGTGGCACAAGCATCCAATTGAGGAACTTGCCCACAATGGATGAAACGCCATAAATAGCGGTCTCTTTGGCCAATATTTTCATTTGTAGGTTGCTACTCATTCTTTCTTGCCTTCTACAATCAATACTATTTCGCCTTTAGGTGGATTCTGCTTGTAATGTGCTACCAGTTCTATGAGTGTACCTCGTTGGGTATCTTCGTGCAGTTTGCTAATCTCGCGACTTACGCTTGCTCTGCGTTCGCCACCCATGAATTCCGCCAATTGCTCTAAGGTCTTCACCAATCGGAAAGGCGACTCGTAGATAATCATCGTGTGCGTCTGCTCGGCAAGAATCTTAAAGCGTGTCTGACGTCCTTTCTTTTGCGGTAAAAATCCTTCGAAATAGAAACGGTCATTGGGCAATCCTGAATTAACCAACGCAGGCACAAAAGCCGTTGCACCAGGCAAACATTGTACTTCTACGCCCTTCTCGACACATGCACGGACCAGCATAAATCCTGGGTCGGAGATACATGGAGTGCCTGCATCTGAGATGAGCGCCACCGTCATACCAGCTGCAATACGCGTAGCCATATCATCACTAGTCTCATGTTCATTGAATTTATGATGACTTTTGAGCGGTGTATGGATGTCGTAATGCTTGAGCAATACAGATGAGGTGCGTGTATCTTCTGCTAAGATCAAGTCCACCTCTTTGAGTATGCGTAGTGCACGGAAAGTGATGTCTTCAAGATTACCAACTGGTGTAGGTACGATATAGAGCATATTAACTAAATCGGCGTTTGAGTACGTTCTCGAAGAGTTGTACTGCGGTGGACTCTTTATCCCAATCGAAGTTGTCAAGTACATAGTCCATGGCCTCGTTGAGTGAACCGAGACCATTAATCTCGTCCAACGTCTTTTGCATCAATTCGCCATTGCCAGCAAAAAGTTCGCGTTGGAAGAGGAAACGATCACCTAAGGAGATGGCTTGGCGGATATCCTCTACGGCTGTGCCGAAGAGCGATGTCTGGAGAGGTTGTGCGCCTTTGGCGGGTTGTGTCGGCTTCGCCGAAGGTGTGTCGCTTGGGGCGAGGTTGTCTGTGCTTTGCACAGGTTGTGGTGCAGAAGTTGGCACTATAATAGGTTCTGCTACTGGTTCAGCTACCTCTAGTTCATCTAGTATCTCTAGTGACTCTAGTGGTTCTAGTGGTTCTTGAACTTCCTTTTGTTGCTTTTCTGCGGGCTCTTCTGCGAACTCGTTTTCAGTTGTCACCTCTTCGTTTTCTTCTTCCACGATGAGTTCAATCTCTACTTCTGGTTCTGCGGTTTGTGCAGCTACTGCACCAGCAGCTGCCAATGCAGCCACTTCTGCTTGCAATGTAGCAATCAAGGCTTTTGCCTCATCGCCTTCTCGCTTCATTGCCTCGTTGGCTTCTTCGAGTTGGGCCACACGCGCCTCTAGAGCAGAGAGTTTCTGCTCCAGAGCGGTCGTGTAGGTAGTTATTGTTTGAATAAGATTGTTCATAGATTATTTAGCTAGCTACTCGTTCCAACCATTTTACCATGCCAAACATCACTCCCATAGAGATAACACAGACGCCTGCAAATACAGCCCAGCAATATTGGATTGGCCATGCGTTATACATTACAGGACCTACCCACAACATAATATTGCCCAATGCAGTTGCTCCCAACCACAAACCTTGGCACAGACCTACCATATGACGTGGTGCCACCTTACTTACAAAACTCAGACCAAGTGGAGAGATAAACAATTCTGCAACAGTCAAAAGGAAATAAGTAACAATCAACACCATCGGTCCAGATTTTGCCAAACCTTCAGCAGCCATCTTAGCAGCATCCATATTACGGAAGGCCTCAGCCGATGGATAATTGTAAACATATGAATAAATAGTCAAGAACAAAAATGCAGCACCAGCGATTGCCATACCAATACCAATTTTACGTGGTGTAGATATCTCTTTTCCCTTACGCGCTAACGCACCAAAAATCCACATAACAATCGGGGTTAATGCAATTACAAAGAATGGATTGAGAGCTTGCCAAATCTCAGGAGCGATAGCATCTGTATTCACAAAATCGCGTGCAAAATAAGACAATGATTGCCCATTTTGATGGAAACTAAACCAGAAGAAAATCACAACGCCCAAAACAGCAAACAATGCATACAAACGTTGTTTAATTTCGTTGGCCATAGCAGCCTTTTCCGCAGCAGTATATTCCACAACCGCAGTTTTCTCTTTCTTAGCTGGTTGTGGGAAAATTTTCTTAGTTGCCAAGAAAATAGTCAATGAGATCAACATTGCCACTACAGATGCAATGAAAGAGAAATGGATTCCTTGATTAAAAACTTCGATATAATCTTGACAAAAAGCGACATTGTCAACCAACTGATACGCTGCTGTTTTAGCAGTTTCCAATGTTTCTGTAAACTTAGTAGTAACAACACCATCTTTCAAATATTGATGACAGAGTGCTGGCATATCCGCATTGTAAATTAAATCATGCGCTTTCAACCACCACTGACGAATCAAAGGAGCTACAAACGGAGCAATAAGACCACCTATATTAATAAAAACGTAGAAGATTTGGAAGCCAGAATCACGTTTTTCTTTGGCTTGTGCCAACGCTTCTGGACCTTTTTTTGCTGCTTCCGCTTCAAACTCGTCATACATCTTTCCCACAATAGCTTGCAAGTTACCTTTGAACAAACCATTACCAAAAGCAATCATCAAAAGGGCAAAACAGGTAAAGATTAAGATACCCCACCAAGCACCATCTCCACTTGTTTGACTAAAGACAGGTACAGACAGAGCTATATATCCCAATGCCATAATAATCAATCCCCATTGAATAGTGCGATTGTAATTTTGTGTACGATCTGCAATTAGACCACCCACCAAACTTAACACATAAATACCACAATAGAAGACAGAATAAATAAGGCCTGCAGTAGAGTCTGACAATCCAAATTTAGAAACTAAAAACAGCGCCAAAACGGCGTTCATAATGTAATAGCCGAAACGCTCGCCCATATTCGCTAGCGCAGCAGGTATCAAACCTTTAGGGTGATTTTTGAACATAAATAAGTTGTTTTTTATAGTTAATAATTATTTTTGCTTTACCATGAACAAATTAATGCGCAAAGGTACAAAAAATAAATGACATGTGCAAGTATTTTGAGGATTATTTTTGAAAACAATAGATTTATCTATTCAATTTAGCGAGCGGGGATTTCAGGCGATAAGTCAGCAGCGAAGCGTAGCAGTGCAGTAGTAAGCCACATTACTTGTGCATAATTTTAACATCTTTTAACAATTAGTATGTTGTTGGTGTATTTCCTACATTCCTACATAAAAAAAAGAGTCGAATGGTATATCGGTCGAAAAAAATATAATATATACTATGTATATAATTATATACTACCCCAATACCCCCTGAAAAATCGTCATTTTTCGCGGAGTATGATTTTGGTAGTTGGGCAGTATGGAGAGTAATTTCACACATAAAAATATGTAGGAATGTAGGAATGTAGGATTTTGAAATATTAAAAAATGTTTAACAATTAAATATTCGCTGAGGTAGGGGTATCGTTGAGGACACCGACCTCGCAAGGCTCGCCCACCTCAAAGATACTGACTTGATACGCGGGACATACATAATCAGCGAATATTGCACAAAGTAAACTTTTGTTACCCGAACGAATATGATTGTATTTGAGCAAGCTCACACAACCATATGCATTCTGGTAAAATAGACATCTATTTTAAATATTCGCTGATTATGTATGAGCTATCTTCGGGGTATCTTCGGGATATCTTCGGGATGAGGGGCAGTCGATTTTGTTAACCAATAAACAGACGAAGTGCTCACAATGTTTCTTCTACCACTGCACACCAAGCATGTTTATCCTCTACTCTTCCGTACTGGATATCTTGCAAAGCATGGTAGAGTTTTGTTAAAATAGGACCGGGTTTGTCGTCGAAGGTATAGGTAGTATTATTGTCGGGATCAAAGACTTTGGTCAGGGGTGAAATGACGCATGCGGTACCGCACGCTGCTGCTTCTTGCATATCGGCCAATTCCTCAACACGAATACGACGGCGAGTAACCTTCATACCCATCTCACGAGCAAGCGTCATTAGCGAGTCGTTGGTGATGCTGGGTAGGATTGCACTTGATCGTGGAGTAAGGTATTCGTAGTAAGATTCCCGATTCCCGACTCCCGACTCATAATGCTTTATTCCAATAAAATTGGAGGCAGTACACTCGTCGATGTATTTATGTGTTTTAGCATCTGTAAACATACACTCATAGCCCATGGCATGCGCTGCTTCGCTAGCACGGAAGGAGGCAGCATAGTTACCTCCCACTTTCCAACACCCTGTGCCTTGCGATGCTGCACGATCGACTGTGCGGTTAACCATAGCGGGCATACCTTTGAATCCATTGGGGAAGTAAGGACCTATAGGTGTAGGGATGACTACAAACTCGCAGTCTTTGCCGGGTCCAACGCTAATATCGGGTGTAGTAGCTATCAATAACGGACGGAAATAGAGTGTGGCGCCAGTCTCATAAGGGGGAAGAAATTTGATATTCATTTTCAGCGCCAATAGTACTGCTTCGCAAAATAGTTCTACAGGAACGGGCGTCATGAGTAGTCCTTTGGCGGACTGGTACATACGTTTGGCATTCTCCTCCATACGGAAGATACGCACTTTACCGTCGATGCCGCGGAATGCCTTGAGTCCTTCAAAGCATTCTTGTCCATAATGCAGGCCGGTTGCTGCGGCATGTATAGGAATCATCTTGTCGCGTATAGCATAGGGTTGTTCCCATACGCCGTTCTTGCACGCTGAGCGAACAATATAGTCCGTCTCGGTATAGTGAAATGTGAGTTTACTCCAATCTATATTCATATCTTCATAATGGTCTCTGGACCATATTCAAATAGCAAATCTAAAATACTTTGTCCATTACCGAAGCAGGATTCTAAGTCCAATCCCTGCCAGTCGGAGGTATGGTGGAGGGTTGTGTAGGGTTGTGCAGGATTTTGTAGAATTGTAGGATGTACATTGTTCATCATCAAGCTACTAATAACTTGGTGAAATTTCTCGTTAAAATCGACCAAAAAGCGTGTTTCTTGTTCATAAAAAGAACGAAAAAAATCCGCATAATAATCAAAGTAAGGAGTGCGTTTATAGGCGCTGACGAGGGCAATCCAATGCTGGTGTTGCCAGCGCTGCTGATAGCTAATCTCTACATCTCGAGTGAGTTGTTTGCTATCGGCTCGCTTTACAGGGACGGTTAGGGTGAGGCGATT
Organism: Paludibacteraceae bacterium; assembly: GCA_045577965.1. Lineage (GTDB taxonomy): Bacteria > Bacteroidota > Bacteroidia > Bacteroidales > Paludibacteraceae > Colicola. The sequence continues at coordinate 42,034 of JAZNJI010000012.1, read as the reverse complement.
GGCGATTGGCGATTGGCAATTGGGCTGTAAATCGTGCGGTACAGTAATCGTGCAACGATTGCGGCAGGTTTGTTTAGGGAAACTCTCCATAACTTCAATCTGCACATCCGATGGATTCGCAAAAAACTGGCGATACCATTCCACAGGGCCCATATATGTTGTTGGTAAAATCATCACATGGAATCAAGAGTCTGGACTCAGGAGGCAATATTTCTTACTCAAAGTTGCTCAATCCAATTCTGCTCCAACGGATATGGCCTTTGCCCCAAGGGTTATCTTTCTCCATGCTAAGCCAAACGAACATTGGGCGACCAACGATATGATCTTCCGGTACAAAACCCCAATAACGACTATCGGCAGACTTATGTCGATTGTCGCCCATCATCCAATAGTAATCCATCTCAAATACGTAGGGTTCACCAATCTTTATTGGTTTAAATTCATAAGCATCCGCAATGCGTTTGTAAAGATGGAAGTTTTCCTCGGTAATCATCAGCGTATCACCTTTGGCTGGAATATAAATTGGTCCGTAGTTGTCGCGCGTCCACGAGTTATATCCCAAAGGATACACATCTCCTCCATGCTCCTCGGGTTCTATCTCTACACTCAGCACATGAGGATTCTTTTCCAATTCCATTTTCATGGATGCAGTCAATGGGAAATGATATAAACCATCAGCCAATCTTATTCTATCTTCTTTGGAAACGCCAATCTTTGTAAGATAAGTATTACCCAACACATGCCCATCCGTTTGAACGATATAGTTGTATTGCAAGTATGGATGTACAGGCTCCTTCATGCCATCTATATAAATCACGTTATCAATAATTTGCAACGAGTCACCTGGGGTACCTACACAACGTTTTACATAATTCTCACGTCTATCTACAGGACGTACCACTATATCACCAAAGACATCCTTTCGATTCTCCACTGTATGTTTGCCATACATATGACACAACGTATAGTAATCAGGATTTTGCATCTTCGTACAGACAGTATCGCCTGTTGGAAAGTTGAAGACAACAATATCACCTTTCTCTACCTTATCCCAACCTTTCAATCGCTTATACTCCCACTGTGGTTTTTCGATATAACTCTTCCCTCCACCTAGCATTGCAGGCATGGTATGTTGCACCAATGGCATTGAAAGTGGCGTATTGGGTACACGCGCTCCATAGCACATTTTGTTCACACACAAGAAATCACCCACGCGCAAAGTCTTCTCCAACGACGAAGTAGGTATCTGATAGTTTTGGAAGATATAGACATTGATAAAATACACTGCAACCAAAGCAAATATGATAGCATCAATCCACGAGCAAATGGTATAGAGAGTGCTATTGGCATATGGATTCTTCTTTCCTGCAGCTTCTTGCTCTTTGGTAAGGGGTTTATACTTCTTCCACCAGTTCCAAGGAATATACTTGGTAGTAAACATATCCGCAATGATAGGTAACAGGACGAGCCAAGCGAGACTAGCCCAATCCCCCCATGCTACCCAAACTACGAATGCGATGTAAATAGCGCACCATACGCCACACGAAATCCACCCCTTGGTGGTCACTTCTTTGATTCTATCTTGAAAACTTTTCATATTCATTTTTGTGTTTAACAAAAAAACCGCACAAAGGTACTAAAAAAAAAGCACAAACACAAAAAAAAAATCGCGGAAAATTAACTTTCAACGCGATTTTTAATATTTAAGTCGCAATAGCTTAGCCCGATATTACTTCTTCGAACGTATGATAGCCCGTCTTTCCCTTCATCCATTCTGCGGCGATCACAGCTCCAAGGGCGAAGCCTTTGCGTGATTTTGCAGAGTGGCTAATGCTAACAGTATCAAGCTCGCTATCCCATGTGACGGTATGAATACCAGGAATTTCACCCTCGCGGATAGATTCAATATCTGCAACAGCTAGACGTTTCTCACCAATAGCCTCCTGTAAAGTTTTGGCTGTACCGCTGGGGGCATCCAGTTTATGGATATGGTGTACCTCGGTCATATGAGGAGTGTACTCTGGATATGAGTCCATGAGTTTGGCTAGTTGCTTGTTTATGGCAAATAAAATATTGACTCCTATACTATAGTTGGATGACCACATTAAAGATGGTGTAGTGTGGTGTAGCAGTTGTATAGAATTGTGTAGCAGTTGCTGCTTGAGGGATTCTACGTTCCAACCAGTTGTACCACATACTACAGGCACGCCTGCTTTCCATGCGCGAAGGATGTTTTGCTCTGCTGTTTGAGGCGTAGTAAATTCGATTGCCACATCTGCCGAAGCAAAGGCTTTTGATTCGAATTCATCGAGGTTATTTTGGTCAATAATGCACACTATCTCATGTCCTCGCTGTAGCGCGATAGACTCGATCATATGTCCCATTTTGCCATATCCAATCAATGCTATTTTCATTGCCATTCAATCATTTTCAGTAAACACTCCGCAAAAGTACAAAAAAAAACACGACTATGCAAATGTTAGACATTTTTTTTAGAAAAAAATTTGCTGATATCTAAAAAATTATGTACCTTTGCAACATAAAAAATAATTTGTATCATGAAAACAATTAAAATCACTCTTTTTGCGATGGGGATGCTTCTTATGAGTTCCACTCCCATGTTGGCAGCAGAACGCTGGCTAGAAGGCTATAAAAAAGTGTTGGTAATCGGCGCACACCCTGACGATCCTGAAACGATGTGCGGCGGTACGATGATTAAATTACGGGAGATGGGCGTTGAGGTGGTGTCTGTGTATTTTACTTCAGGCGAAGCGGGCATTCCTGGCAAAACGCACGAAGAATCTAGTAGCATTCGTACCGCAGAAGCCAAGAAAGCTTGCGAAGTAATGGGCGTACGAGCAGTATTTATGACCCAGATTGACGGCAACACAGAGATAAACAAGGCTCGCTATGCAGAGATGAAAGCATTGATCGAGGCAGAAAAACCAGACATGGTGATTACTCACTGGCCAATAGATTCGCACCGCGACCATCGTATTTGTTCGATTTTAGTTTATGATGCATGGCGACAAACGGGTTATAACTTTGATTTGTACTATGGCGAAGTAATGACAGGTTTGCAAACACAGACTTTCGCCCCCAACCATTGGGTAAATATCACCAAGCAACATGACAAAAAAGTAAAAGCATATTACTGCCATGAGAGTCAAGATATGCCAGTGGTACAAGAGTGGCATGATGCCATGGAAATTTTGCGCGGCATGGAATGTCATGGCAAATATGGAGAAGCTTTCGTAAAACAACAATGGACAGAGGAATAATGAAAACCAAAAAGGGACTACTTTTATTGCTTTTGGCATGTATATCCATCACCGCCATGGCAGAGACATACATTTATAAGGGGACATCCTCTTACCGCAGCGATATTCGTTTTACATGGGATGGCAAGTACTTATACACTGGAACATCACAATATAGGAGCGATATCATTTGCTCTTATGACGGTGAATATATTTATAAAGGAACTTCTACGTATCGCAGCGATATTCTTTTCCGCTGGGATGGTAGATATCTGTACTCTGGTACATCATCCTATCGCAGTGATATTTTGTGCTCATTTGACGGAGAATACATCTATGATGGCACTTCCACCTACCGCAGCGATATACTCTACTCTATTCGAGGTAAACATGTTTATCCAAATACTTCGCAATATAGATCTGACATCCTCTATACGGTAGATGGTATGCTTCCTATTCCCATATTGATTATAGTATTAATGTTATAAAGGATCTACAATGAAACAAGTTATTTCTACAACTCAAGCACCAGCAGCAATCGGTGCTTATAGTCAGGCCATTGTGGCTAATGGCATGCTCTTTGCCAGTGGCCAATTAGGTATCAATCCCGCTACAGGCGATTTCGCTGGTGCAGACTTCCGTGCGCAAGCCGAGCAAGCCGTTAAGAATGTGGCAGCCATTCTCGAAGCAGCAGGCACCGACGCTAGCCATGTGGTAAAGACAACTGTCTTTTTGACAGACATGGCTAATTTTGCTGTGCTCAACGAAGTATATTCCACCTTATTTTCAGCCCCATTCCCTGCGCGTTCTGCTGTGGCAGTAGCAGCACTACCTAAAGGCGGATTGGTAGAGATTGAGATATTGGCAGTATTGGATTAACCGCCATTTTGTCAGTCAAAAAAAATTGTGGCACGATATTTGTCGTGCTTTTGGTGTATGAAACGAATTAAACTGTTTGTCCTATTTTTCTGTCTTGGGCTCATGGCTCAAGCTATGGTATACACACCAACATCCTTACCCAATCCCAAGGTCCAAGACCAGTATAACTATGTCTGCAACCCCGATGGAATCGTGGATAATAGCGATGTTTTATTTCTCAACCATCTAGCACAACAACTCGAAGATTCGACTCTAGTGGAACTTTGTGTGGTTGCCGTAGAGAGTATAGGCGAAGCTGATGCATTTGATTTTTGCTATGAGCTTTTCCAGCGTTGGGGAATTGGTAAAGAGGGTAAGAACACGGGCGTATTATTGTTTTTGGCTGTTGAATCACGCGATATCCGCATCATGACAGGTGGTGGCATTGAGGGTATTCTAACGGATGCCATTTGTCATACCATCATACAAGAAACAATGATGTCACCGCTGCGCAATGCTGATTATTCTGGTGCTATAGCACTGGGAGCGTTGCGTATATATGAGGTATGTACCGATGAAGCTGCACCAGAAGAGTTATGCCAAATGACATCGGCTACAAATCGCTATCATTATGCCGATGAATCCGAAGAAAACGAACTTTTTGAATTGTTATTAGCTGGAGGCATAGTGTTGGCATTGCTTGTGTTTGTATTTACGATTGTAGCTATGCCCAAGAGATGTCCAAAATGCGGCAAACGAAGTATGCGCAAGACCAATGAGCAAATAATTACCCGTGCAACTACTAAGAAGGAAGGATTGAGCGTGCGAACCTATGTATGCAAGCGCTGCGGGTATCGTGAAGATAAATCCCATATCATCCCAAGGGAAGTACCTGCAGTCATTATCACTGGTAGTGGTTCGCGCGGCGGTTTTGGCGGAGGAAGTATTGGCGGTGGCTTCGGCGGAGGAAGCACCTTTGGTGGTGGCGCAGGAGGTAAGTTCTAAATCAATACTAGACATTCTACAAAATACAAAAGCATACTAAAGAAAATAATTATGAATAAGAAAACCGTAACATGGATTGTAGTACTGGGAGTACTAGCAATCGCAGTCATTTGGGGCGTAATTCGCTACAACGCAATTATTACTGCAGAGGAGAACGTAAACAATGCTTGGTCGCAAGTAGAAAATCAATACCAGCGTCGTGCGGATTTGATTCCCAATCTCGTTGAAACCGTAAAAGGCTATGCAGCGCATGAGCGTGAAACACTCGAAAGTGTGATTGCTGCTCGTGCGAAAGCGACGCAAGTAGTTGTAGATCCAAACCATGCAACTGCAGAGCAAATTGCTGCTTTCCAAGCAGCGCAAGGCGAAGTCAGTCAGGCCCTAGGCAGACTAATGGCAATTTCGGAGAATTATCCAGACTTGAAAGCTAATCAAAACTTTAGCGCACTTCAATCACAATTAGAAGGGACAGAAAACCGTATCACGGTGGCTCGCAACAACTTCAACGAAGTAGCTCGCCAGTACAACACCATGATTCGTCGTTTCCCCACCAACCTAATCGCGAATGCGATGAATGCGGATAAACGTGCGTATTTTGAGGCTGAAGAAGGAGCGGAACAAGTTCCGCAGGTGCGCTTCTAGTTTTTATTTCCTTCTAAACAATAAACACTAAACTAATATGGATATATTCTTAATAATTCTCGGCTCCATATGCCTATTGATAGGCATTGCTGGTTGCATCGTGCCTGCGATACCAGGTGTACCATTAGCATATCTAGGATTGTTATGTGCGCATTGGACGGAGCATGGACAGTTATCATGGCAAGAGTTGGTCATTTGGGGCGTAATAACAATCATAGTTCAAGTACTTGACTATGTCGTACCTGCTTGGGGAACTAAAAAATTAGGAGGGTCCAAGTGGGGCGTTTGGGGTAGCGTTCTTGGATTGTTAATTGGATTGTTCTTTGGTTTACCAGGTATCATCATTGGACCTTTTGTAGGCGCAGTAGTATTCGAATTAATCTATTTCAATTTCCACCCAAAACAAAAGCATATCGAAAGGCCTCACAAAGAGAAATTGAAAACAGCACTTATTTCGGGATTAGGATCATTCCTTGGATTACTTGTAGGCACAATCCTTAAACTCATCTGTTGCGGAGGCATGGTCATATATTTTATCAAAGAGCTTATATAAACACCTATTTTCATATAATAAGGAGGGCAGTGCTAGACGGCCCTCCTTATTATATTATTATCAGTTTCTACTAGCTAGTTATTCTCCAGTTCTTCCCGTACAGCTCGTAAAATCGGCTCCACACTCATTGGTTTGCCCACTGCACCACGCATCCAAGCATCCGGAGTTAAACATCCCTGTTGATATATTCTGATATATTCTTTGGCCCACTGCTCTTGTGTTTCGCACTTAGCCAAATGCTCATCTAACTGATATTGCACCATATTACCAATCGGATATGCAGGTAAATATAATGCGTACCCTACCATGTGCGAATAGATAGCTAATAGCGGACTCCCCTCTTCGCCTAGTACAGGGGTATAGTATTTGTTCCAAATCTCCGCAGCGATCTCAACTACAGCCTCACGCAATTCTGCAGCACTAGCATCTGGATGAGCATACAGCCATTGCCACATATGCATATCTACTAAGCTTACACCCATTATCTCGTACATACCCCAAATCATATCGAAAAGAACCTCTCCATTTGCCTCGTCACCTCCTGCCTTTTTGCCTAACAATTGTAAATCACGTTGTTGGAAAAGAAAAGCACTCGCCTCTGTAAAACCTGTATTTGGAATACCAGCCAACATATAATAATCAATATCATATAGAGAGAGGACTTCTTCTACATTATGTCCAAACTCATGTACAGCAATATTGTACCCCTTATAATCCATCCCCCTTTCGCCCACACGAGTGCGCAAGCGAGCAGGCTGACATCTTCCTATACACGGACGGGCATGTCCTGAGCCACGAGCTGCCTCTACTACAATATGCGATGCCACCTCTTGAGCCTTCTTTTGGGAGAAGCCCAACTCCATCAACATGCGTGGCATATCTTTTTCAAACGCCTTCGCATTAGGATAACGTTGTTGTGTCTGTGCTGTAAGGATATCTTCAGAAATATTGCTGCGACTTTTGAAACCATCGTACCATATATCATATGGGCGCAAGTCACGTCCTAAACGCTCACGAATCAATGCTGCTACCTGTTTAATCTCATCAGATTCAATTAGTTGGGTAAATAGCGATTCAATCTCTTCAAAAGATATCTGCAAATCTTCATCAAAGGTGCGTTGCACATGTGAAGGAGCATCAGCGCGATACGTATCTATCGCTTGCAATGCATGGAAGATATTGATAATCTGCTGATAACGCGTATCGGGTTCACGACTAACATCCACCTTGAGTTGAATATCAGAATCGGGATTCCCAGCAACAAAGTTAGAGGTAGGATACCATAATAGTTTATCATTATTTATCACACACTTGGGTATCTCTTGGCGAATGATACGCAGCATTATTTGGTAGATCATCTCCTGCTTCTCACTGGCGCGAGCTACCGCAGCGTAGTTAGATTTTAATTCATCACGCAAATTCCAGTGTGAAAGCAATGCCATAGGTTCTTGCCACAATGTCTCACCTTGCTCATTACGCAAACAATGCATCATTATATTATACCCTGCGATATAGTTCTCCGCTTGACTAAGCGTTTGTGAATAGGCCGCCATCACTTTACCTGGTACGCGAGTATGGAACATATCTCCCAATCGAGCATATGCCCATTCCTGCCGTGTCCACTGATGACCTAGTCTATTTTTCTCTTCAAAACTATAGTGTGGAAAGTTCAACACGCAGATATGAGCTATCTTATTGGCAAACATATCTTCAGCAAAGTGCGACATTGGGCTATAACCGCTAATAATCCAATCTACACTGACAGGTTCGCCTCTCCCCACTAAGGTTGTAGGCTCTTGTAAGATATTATTGAGTTGATCTGCACTCTGAGCGCACTGCTCAATGATATATGCCAATCGATTGTAGAGCAGTAGACGCTCCTCCTGGGAACCTGCATACGATGTGCTGACCAACGATTGAAAGTCGCTCGCGCTACCATCATTCTCATTCCATAACGCAGCCACTTGCTTCACACCACGAGCAATGAGCGCACTATCAGCATCAGGATATGCTTCTGCTATTGCAGCTATACTAGTTTTAATGGTTGTATCACTGATCATTGGTTGATTACAATTGGTTTGGCATGCAACTAGCATCATCGCTATACCAAGAAAAATAATAACATGTTTCATATTAAATTTTGTATTTGCCTACAAAAGTAATATATTTTTTGCAAATATGAAAATTTCTGACCATTTTTGCACGATTTTTGTATCTACTGAGATAAAGAACATTAGACCTTAACCAATTTATACAACAATGAAACGTAAATCACTTGTCATATTTTTCGTTTTTGCTTTGTTTAGCATGATGGCATTACAAGCAAACGAAGAGACCCCTAATACAGGCGAAATCGCCATGGTTCCCAACGAATCAAAGCTCAGACCATATGTAATGCTGAGTCCGTTAGATACAGCCAACTTACCAGAAATTCCAAAGAAAAAGGCAGGTGGAGATTTTATACGCAAAGTTTTGGACAGGAATATTGTGTGGGAACAAACCCAAACCCAGTTAGAACGCAAGAATTTCTCGGAAAAAAGTATTTACCATATGATGCATAAGATGTATCGCTATACCAACAAACATTATGTGGCTATTCCTTGTGCATATTGGAGCAAAAATACTGATAGTGATTCGATTCTTGTTTCTGGTAAAATATATTTACCAAAAGATCGTAATCTCAAAGGTATTGTCATTGCCAATCACTACACTATCACATCAGATATAGAAGCACCTAGCAACACACTGTCAACAGAGAGTATCTTTACGCTGAAAGGTTACGCCGTGATCGCGCCAGACTATATTGGTTATGGCTTATCGCACAAAGAAATTCACCCATACCTACATTGGCGAAGTGCAGCACAAACAGCGGTAGATCTACTCTATTGTATGCCTGAGTTGCTGAATCACTACGGCTACTCATACCCGACAGATGTCGTTGTATCAGGATACTCACAAGGTGGAGCAGTAGCACTAGGTGTAGCACGAATGATCGAAGAGAATTATGACAATCATGGTGGATGGACAGTACGCAAACTCTATGCAGGAGCAGGACCATATGATCCTGCAGCAACCTACATTTATAGTCTTGAAAGCGACACAATAGGCATCCCTGCTGCTATCCCTCTGATTGTAATGGGCTTGAATGACGCATACGATTTAGGATTTGATAAAGAAGACTTTTTTCTTGAACCACTATTATCAAACTATGAAGAATGGGTTCTGTCGAAAAAATATACCGTCACTGAGATTAATCAACTAATGGGATCTTCTCGTATGAGCAAACTAATGACTCCAGAATCACTAGACCATACTCTTTCATTATCTAATATGCTATACGAAGCATTAGTAAGGAATAGCAACGTAGGATATTATTTGGAAGCTCCCGCATATTTTATGCATAGCCTAGAGGATCAAGTAGTACCTATAATCAACACTATTAATCTACAATCACAAATGCCTGACACCTCCCAAATATATTTTGATTACGGCTATTATGGTTCGCACATCGCAGCAAGCGTACCGTTTTTGCAATACGTGTATCAAGATCTATAAAGTACAAATTAATCGAATAATTTCTACCTGATAGCATTTTTTCTGCAATTTGTTTGCATATTTACATTTTTTATAGTACCTTTGCAGCCCAAGTAGTATTCATTCTCATGAAAAAAATAGCATTCATACTAATAGTTGTTCTATTCGCAGGTTGTCAATCCAAACCCAATTTATCTGCGAATAAAGAAAGGTATGAATATCAAATGCTGTCTCCACTGGACACCAACACTCTCCCCAATATCCCGCAAAACGGAGGTAGTGGTGTGCTCGTTCGTGAAGCGTTAAACGGTGATCTAATTTGGCAAATTGCAAGATATCCACTCGTTTGGCAAGACTTCTCTGCCGAGAGTATTGAGCAAATGATGCAAGCAATTTATTTTTTCACCCACCATTACTATGTAGGTATTCCATGTGCATATTGGAGTCAGAAACCCAACGGAGATTCATTATTAGTATCAGGACAAGTCTATTTGCCTAAGAATCGTAAACTTAATGGCATCATGATTGCCAATCACTATATGATGACTTCTAATCCAGAAGTGCCAACAAATATGACTGCAATGGAGACTATCTTCCTAATGAAAGACTATGCCATTATCATGCCCGACTATGTTGGTTATGGATTGTCACGTGACGAGACGCACCCGTTCTTACATTGGCGTAATGCTGCACACACAGCCGTCGATTTGCTCAACTGTATGCCGGATTTGTTGGATTATTATGGATACGAATACCCAAAAGATGTTGTTATTGAAGGTTACTCACAAGGAGCATCAGTAGCATTGGGTGTGGCACGGCTTTTAGAAGAAACCAATAGCGAATGGAATATACGCAAACTATATGCAGGTGCTGGCCCTTATAACCCCGCGCTTTCATATGACTATTGCGTAGCTCATGATGTTGTAGGTATACCATCACTTATTCCGCTGCTAATCATAGGAATGAATGATGCATACGACCTTAATTTGAACATGGAAGATGTCTTTCTAGAGCCTTTGTTATCCAATTATGAAGAATGGGTTTGCTCTAAATCATACCCGATGAAAGAGATAGACCAATTGATGGGATCCTATCGCATGAGCGAACTCATGAAAACGCCATGGATGAACCGCGATGATTCTACTACTAGACTCCTATATAATGTATTACTAGATAACAGCAATGTAGGATATGATCTGCAATCACCCGCCTATTTCATACATAGCTTAGACGACGAGTTAGTCCCGCTCTACAACACATTAATCTTAATGGAAAATATGCCTGATAATTCCCAAATAGAATACGATTTTCAACATTACGGCACACATATGGAAACCAGTATAGCATTCTTGAAAGCTGTTTTTCAAGATTTGTAACTAACGACTGTGTATTGACAGAATTCAATCAGCCTAGGGCTGCTATAAACCAAAATTAAACCTTTAAATCTTAACAACAATGAAGAAATCTTTCTTATTGGCTTGTGTTGTCGGCCTGTTTGGTGCATGTAACGCATCATCCAAAATAGACAACAGTACAGTAAAATCAGTAGACTTGAATCGCTACCTTGGTAGTTGGTATGAGATTGCTAAGTATGATCACAGTTTCGAGCGTGGTTTGGATTATGCCATGGCACGCTATACATTGCGAGACGATGGCAAAATTGATGTCCTCAACACAGGCATCAAAGATGGGCGAGCTAAAGACGCGAAAGGTATCGCTAAAACGACTGATGTTCCGGGCTTGCTACGTGTCTCTTTCTTTGGGCCCTTTTATAGTGATTACCGCATTATGATGCTAGACAAAGAGTACCAATACGCATTGGTAGGAAGCAAAACCGATAAGTATCTATGGATTTTATCGCGTACACCCGTATTGGATGATGCTACCAAATCGCTCATTCTAGCCGAAGCCGATCGTCGTGGCTATGACACAAACAAGCTCATTTGGGTAAAACAAAGCACTCAATGACATTATCTAAACTATGTCGTCTTCAGATTCGTCCATATATGATTCAGGTAGCGCCTTCTTGGTCTTAACACCCATATCTCGTAGGCGATAGCCTGTATCTAGTACACTACGGGAGCCAATCATCAATTGATGGTTGGCTTCTTCATATGCTTTAGTAGCTTGTTGCAGACTCTTTTCCACCTTACCAAATTTCTCGATGAAACCGTTTAATCTATCGAGCAGCAACCCAACGGTCTGGAATACTTTGGCGTAACTCTTGTTTTGTTCAATCTGACGCCAGGTCACATTCACAATGCGTAGCGCCGCATATAGATTCATTTCGCTAACAATAAATATACGATCTTTAAGGAAAGTTTCACGCCAGAGATTCTTTTCGTGCGCCATAGCCACTTGCATTGCGCCCTCGTTAGGGATAAACATAAACACGAAGTCAGCTGATTTTCTGCCATTTTCGATATACGCAGCATAGTTAGCACGGCGCAACTCATTGATGTGATTATGAATACTTGTTAGAATCTCTTTTGCGTACATTTCACGCTCGCTATCAGTCTTGGCATGGACATAATTATCGTAGGAAATGATTGTCATCTTAGAATCTATAATCACATCTTCTTTTTCATCCAAGTGCAAAATAAAGTCGGGACGCATCAACTTGTTGGTATCCTCATTTCGCAGAGTTTGTCCCTTTTCATCGCGCAAAGTAGGCTGATAAACATAATGAATTCCCTCTTTTAGGCCTTGACTTTCTAGCATCTCCTTAACGACTAACTCACCCCAATCGCCTTGCGACTTAGGTTGATAGAGCAGTGTTTCTACTAATCGGTCGGCACGATTACCGATGGATTCGGTCTTTTCTACAAGATTTTTAATGCTCTGTTCTAGACGAGTAGTGGTATTTCCGTGTTGCGTCTGAGTATCCTTCATCTCCTTCTCCAATTTAGAAATAGTCTCCTTGAGTGGATCGATGATGGAGGACATTTGTGCCTTGTTGGTTTGCTCAAGTTTTTCGCTACGAACATCCAATAGTTTTTGAGTGGTATTGGTCAGTTCTGCTTGCAAAAAACGAATCTGCTCAGCTAGTTTCTCATCAGATTGTTTACGACTTTGCTCGTTCTTTTCTTTCTCATACTTGAGTTCTAATTCTTTTTGCGAAAGTTGCAGTTTGGATTCTTGCAATAGGGCTTGTTCTGTGGCTAATGCTTGCTCAGCAGAAGTTAGTTGAGCACTCATTCTATTGATTTGTTGACGCATAAGCCAATAAACCAGAACTCCCACCGCTGCTGCGAGGAAGATGCCGATGATGGATGCAATAATGATTTCCATAGTTGTAAAATAATATAAAATGGAGCGAATTTCGCTCCATTTTATATGTTGAATGAATTATTTTCTTGGAGCAGACACGTATGTTGGATAGAACACTTGCTGCAAACTATCCACCAAGTTGTGATGATTCTTTAACAATACATTCGATGGGAAATAGCACTCGCCTGTGATACCTGGAATAGTGCGGTTAAGGCGAAGCTGACGGCAAATCTCATTACCCTCGTTCCATGCTGCTGCCGCTTTAGGGTTACCCATATGGTATGGTGCCATGCCGATATACACGCGGCACTTCTCTGTAGCATGTTGTGCCCACCAATATGCAAGTGTCTTATAGTCAGCCACTTTTTTACCAATCTCCCAATAGAGTTGAGGAATCACATAGTCAATCCATCCCTTTTCCATCCATAGGAGGATATCAGCATAAAGTTGGTCATAGTTCTGGAGTCCATTGGTCTCGCTACCACGTGGATCGTTGGCCTTATTGCGCCAAATACCGAATGGAGAAATACCAAATTGTACATGAGGTTTGATACTCATAATGGTGTTGTGCACTTGTTCAATAGCGAGGTTTACGTTATCACGACGCCAATCACCTACATTATCAAAACCGCGTGGGTCTGCTGCGAATGCCTCAGCATCAGGGAACTCCTCCCCTGCAACAGGATAAGGATAGAAATAGTCATCCATGTGGATGGCTTCTATATCATAGCGAGTCACGAGGTCTGCCACCACCTTGCAGAGGAAGTCGCGTGTCTCTTGCAAGTGAGGTGCAAAATACCATTGTGTACCATACTTCAAGAACCACTCTGGGTGCTTGTGATAAACGTGATTAGGTGCAAGGTCCTCAATCTTGCCACCGCCACCAGTCACGCGATAAGGGTTAATCCATACGTGAACATCAATACCGCGTTTGTGTGCTTCTTTGCAAACAAACTCCAGTGGGTCGTAGGTGGCTGCTTCGCCTTGCTTGCCAGTGAGCCAAGCGCTCCATGGCTCTAATTCCGAAGCATAGAGAGCATCTGCAGTAGGGCGAACTTGGAATACAATCGCATTGAGATTCATCTTTTGGAATTCATCCAACATAGCTATCATGTCCGCCTTTTGTTGCTCATAGTTGCCGATAGCCGCCTTGGTTGGGAAGTCGATGTTAGCTACTGTGCTCACCCATGTGGCACGAAAATATGGCTCCGACGCAAACGACAAGCATGCACAAGCCACAAATAGGGATGTTAAAAAGGTCTTTTTCATGTAATTTATAATTTGTTAATTCTTAATTCAAAATTCTCAATTAGAATATTCGCTGCGCAAATATTTTTAGGTAGTCCATCCAGTTTTGCCAAGAGTGTCCGCCTGCGGATTCGTGATACTCATATGGATATTGCTTTTCATCTAAGTACTGGCGATAGATAACATTATCTTCGTACAAGAAGTCATCTACACCGCAAGCGATCCAATAGAGTTGTGGTGGATTAGCAAACTGCTGTGCAAGCAGAGTTTCTGTTTGTTGGTATGCAGGTTTGTCAGATAGTGCTAAGTCACTGATAGCCAATGTGCGTTCCGTACGATGCTCGCTCATATAGGGCACATATAATGCGGAGAATATACCTACATAATCAAACGATTGATTGAGCAATGCCGCTGTGTGCATGGTGTGGAATCCACCCATAGATAGTCCCGCAATGGCGCGATGTTGTTTGTCATTGATGGTGCGGTAGTGCGCTTCTGTCCACGCAATGAGTTGACAGAAGTTCTCCTCAAAGGTACTCTCCATCCAGAGGCGTGATTCGGGGGCATAGTGCTTGCCTGTTTGCTCCAAATAGCCATTAGGCATAACCACAATCATAGGTTTGCACAATTCGTTGGTAATCAGCGAATCGAGGATGGCTTTAGCGCAACCTTTGGTCAGCCAACCAGCCTCATCATCGCCACTACCATGTAGCAAATAAAGTACAGGATAATCTACCTTTGAGGTAGCATATCCCTCAGGCAGATACACTGCCACACCCGCCTCACCGATGCTGGAAGGATAGGATGTTACAATTACTTGACTTGGTTCAATGGCTTGTTTTGCCTTGGGGCAGCAGCTGACACATACAATCAGCAATAGGAGTAGTAATTTGCTTTTCATGGTTATATAAAATTCGAAATTCTTAATTCAAAATTCATAATTCAACATTATTCTGCTGCAAAGGTAGTGATTTATTTTGAGTTGTGCAAGTGTTTTGTGTGTTTTTTATTCAATTTGTATTTAGATATTCATATTTCAGTTCTCAAATTCCCTGCGAGTTAGGCGACCTGAAGGAGTGCGACGGAACGCACTCCGAGCGCAGCGCCCGAAGAGTCCCCACTCTGAGGAATCAGCGCAAGCATAGAACAGATAACAAGGACATCTCTGGGACATCTGTGGGCTTTCGGTGGCAAAAATTGGCGGGCGGTACTTTCGCATACCACTCGGTTACCACTCTGATGTTCATGGGTGGCGGTTGGGCAAGATTCATATTTCCCGTTTTCACTTTTTATTTTCTAAAGGAATAAATGTAGAAGAAAAGCAAAAGACGCCTATCCGAAGTCATCGAATAAGCGCCTTTGGAATAGATAGAATAGGATATTTAATCTAAACAATTATTTCTTTTCAGAGTAATTATTGATTGTAACATTATTCTCTTTTGATTGTTTGAGTGCAGGAAGTACACTTGGATTATTGAGAATAACATGCTTTTCTATGTTCTCCATATCCACATCTTTAAGTTGTTGAATATCTTGAATTGCAGGACGAGGATTCACATATTTTCCAGCAAAACCAACAACAGAAACTTTAACCTGTTTAGTGCGAGAGTTGTATTCGGTTTTGAAGATAGGGTCAACTATGATGTCTATCTTATTTTGAATGGTAGCATTATACAATGCTTCATCTTTTGCGTTCTTTTCGCTGAGGCACCAACCAGATTCTGCTGTGACGCGGTGTTGGAAATCCACATCAATATCTACTAATGTAGTAGTAGCTTGTAATTGGACACTATTGATTTTCTCAGTACGACTGGTATATGTGTAAAATGATGTACTTTTGCATGATGCAAATGATAATATTGTTACGATGCTTATTAAAGCAATTTTTGAAATAGTTTTCATTGTTGTTAAAAATTAAGAAGTTGATAATTAAAAGTTTAGAGCAAGCCCTACTCCTGTTGGAGCCACTTGATAGTTAAATGTAAGTGCTTCTCCATTAACGCGTTTGATGTCTTTCTTTCCTGCACACCAGCAAGGAATACCGATGATTTCAAAAGCAGCACCCATGACAAAAAGAGATATTCCCGTAACCAATGCCTCATCAGCTCGCTCTAGTTTGTCTATTTCATCGGAGGAACCATGATACCAATCGCTTTGATGGCGGTCAAGATAAATTTCACCATAAATCCAAGAAACAATACCAGCTGTTAATATTGGAGTTCCCATTCCTACGAATGCTTTTCCTGCTTTTATTTTTTGCGTACCAACTTTAAAATAATCCTTTTGCTTGGTAGGTTTGATTTCTTCAATAGGCTTCACCACAAGACTTTTTGAATCTTCTACATTGAGTGTGCTTGGATTAAATGATACTGGTGCAAAATTTCCTCCTGTACCATTCAAAATAATACTACCATTTACACTATTATCTTCTGGTTGTGCATATGGTTGATAATTGGGATCGGTAAGTAATTTATACTTTTCGATGGTCTCCATATCAACCTCTTTCAGTTGTTGAATCATTTCTTCATGACTGATAGCCTTTTTATACATACCCGCATAACCTAAAAGCTCTGCTTTGTATGCAAAGTGCCAGGGTGCTCCATCTGCTCTTGAAAAGATAGGAGAAATGGTGTATTTCCAAATAGGATCAACCACTACATCAATTTGATTTTCTCTAATAGCCATGTGTTCTGCTTCCTCACGAGCGGCACTTTTGGTTGCCTGCCAATTAGATGTAGCATGAATACGGCGAGAAAAATCTACATCTATTTTTGCGATTTTATCTTCTCCTATCAAGTCCCCTCCGCGTATGTATTGCGCCCGCGAAGAATGTTCTGTGGCAACATCCAAAGTGCCACAACTTGAGAAAAGGCCAATCAACAAAAATAGTCCAAAAAATAATTTTTTCTTCATATGATTTTGTTGTATTGTGGGAAGTTGGCTCCAAACCACCCGTGAATAAATAAAGAAAGCGTGGAACCTCTTTTTGCTTATTCTTAATAACGAGGTACCGGAAAGACCCTACACACAAGAATAAACAATGAATGCCCACGCTGATATGCCAATCGTTGTGAGGCACAACGAAAAATACATACCAAGGGGCATTTATCGCTCTCTTGTTTCGGGTGTGTGAAAATTTCCGGTTTTCGTTATTCCAAAACAAGCGCCAATAAACGCCTTTTATTATGTCTTTGAAAGATTCTTGTTAGGGTGAAAGGCAGACATACCCGCCCACATTCCCCAGCGTGAATCATTTCGACTGCAAAGGTAGTAAAATATTTTGAATTGAGCAAGAAAAATCGCTTTTTAGGGTGATTTTTCTGGTGTGGAGTGTATAGTGTAAGGTGTAAAGGCAGGGGATTTATTCATGGGGAAATTCGCGAGCACTAAACAAATGAAGAGGGGCGAATCTTAACAAAACGCACTTTTTCAGTTTTGGCGGTCTCGGGGAGTTCTCTCGGTCGTCTCAGGGTCGTCTCTCGGTGAAATTGGGCAACGGATAAAGAAACGAAAAGAGAAAGAATCTTAAGAAAAAGCACTTTTTTCGGTTCCCCTCCTTTTCTAAATCACTCTCAGGAATCATACAAAAATACCCGTATTTAGCAAAATATTCGATTTTATTTGCATATATCCAAACTTTTTCGTAATTTTGCACCCGAAATTGCGTAAACTCCGTTTGTGGTTGAAAATGTCTCACTGTTCCACGCGCGTTGCGCTGTTTCAATGAAACCCTGAAACTTTGAAACAATTTAACAAATAAAACTAACAAGAATTATGATTTACAGCAAAGAGGTACAGGAAATGTGCCAAGTAGCTAAAGGACCTAACCACGGTCCAGCTCCAATCCCAGAAGAGGGTAAGTGGGTGAAAGCCAAAGAGATCGCTGACATCTCTGGTATGACTCACGGTATTGGTTGGTGCGCTCCACAACAAGGTGCGTGCAAACTCAGTTTGAATGTAAAGAACGGTATCATCGAAGAGGCATTGGTGGAGACCATCGGTTGCTCTGGTATGACTCACTCTGCTGCTATGGCAAGCGAGATCCTCGTAGGTAAGACTATCCTTGAGGCACTCAATACCGACCTCGTATGCGATGCTATCAATACTGCTATGCGCGAGTTGTTCCTCCAAATCGTTTACGGCCGTACACAATCTGCTTTCTCTGAGGGCGGTTTGGCTATCGGTGCTGGTTTGGAAGACTTGGGTAAGGGTCTTGTATCTCAAACAGGTACATTGTTCTCTACCAAGGCAAAAGGTGCTCGTTATCTCCAATTGACCGAGGGTTATATCACCAAACAATACCTCGATGCAGACAACGAGACTTGCGGTTATGAGTTCGTTCACATGGGTAAGTTCATGGACGCTATCAAGAAAGGCGTACCTGCAGACGAGGCCCTGAAGAAAGTTACTGGTACCTACGGTCGTACCACCGCAGAGCAAGGCGCAGTTAAATTTATTGACCCACGTCACGAGTAATCAGAAAGGAGCAAAATTATGATACGTCCAGTTCAATTTGAATCACAAAACCGCCGCGAGGCACAAGTTCTCGCTGCGCTTAACGCACATGGTATTGCTTCTATCGAAGAGGCGAATCAAATTTGCGAGCAATACGGTTTGGATCCTTACATGACTTGCGAGGAGACCCAAATGATTTGCTTCGAGAACGCTAAGTGGGCTTACGTTGTAGGTTCTGCTATCGCTATTAAGAAAGGTTGCAAGAACGCTGCTGATGCTGCTGAGGCAATCGGTATCGGTTTGCAAGCATTCTGTATCCCAGGTTCTGTAGCTGATGACCGCCTTGTAGGTATTGGTCACGGTAACTTGGCAGCACGTCTGCTCCGCGAGGAGACCGAGTGCTTTGCTTTCTTGGCAGGTCACGAGTCTTTCGCTGCTGCTGAGGGTGCTATCAAGATTGCTGAGATGGCCAACAAAGTTCGCCAAAAACCACTTCGCATTATCCTCAATGGTCTTGGCAAAGACGCTGCTATGATCATCAGCCGTATCAACGGTTTCACCTACGTACAAACAGAGTTCGACTACGCTACTGGCGAGTTGAAGGTGGTTCGTCAAAAACCTTATAGCAACGGTCCACGTGCTAAGGTGAACTGCTATGGTGCTGACGATGTACGCGAAGGTGTGGCTATCATGTGGCACGAGAACGTAGATGTGTCTATCACAGGTAACTCTACCAACCCAACTCGTTTCCAACACCCAGTAGCTGGAACATACAAGAAAGAGCGCGTGTTGAAAGGCAAACCATACTTCTCTGTAGCATCAGGTGGTGGTACAGGCCGTACTTTGCACCCAGATAACATGGCTGCAGGTCCTGCTTCTTATGGTATGACTGATACATTGGGCCGTATGCACTCTGACGCTCAATTTGCTGGTTCTTCTTCAGTACCTGCACACGTTGAGATGATGGGCTTCCTCGGTATTGGTAACAACCCAATGGTAGGTTGCACGGTAGCTTGCGCTGTAAACGTAGCACTTGCTTTGAATAAGTAAGGGTCAAACCTCGTTAGAGGATAACCAATAAATAGGCACTCTGCATGGAGTGCCTATTTTATTTCTCGCCATATTTTTTCAATATCACCTATTGAAATCTGCACTAAGAGATAGATAAAATCTATCTTTTTTCAAATATTAGTCGCTTTTCTTGCATATTTGTATTTTTTTTTGTACCTTTGCGCGTTAATTTGTAATAGACTAGTTACAAGAGAAAATATATGAAAAATATTGCATTTATTGTAAATCCAATTTCGGGTACTAGAACCAAAGGTCGCGTTGCAAAATTGATTCGCGAGTTATTAGATCCAAGGCAATATGCACCTACAATCGTTATGACCGAATATGCTGGCCACGCCACGCAGTTGGCCCAACATTTCGCACTAGAAGGGTACTACGCCGTAGTTGCTGTTGGTGGCGACGGAACGGTGAATGAAGTAGCATCTGGTCTTGTTGGTACCAATACCGCATTAGGTATCGTCCCCAACGGTAGTGGAAATGGGTTCGCACGTCATATCGACATCTCTACTCGTATGAACCGCGCCATCGAGATGCTTAATCATAGCGAGGCTATCAATGTGGATTATGGTATGGTGAACGATAAATATTTTTTCTCTACCTGCGGTATGGGATTTGATGCGATGGTAGCAGTACATTTCAGCCAAGGTAAAACACGGGGCATCACGGGATATGTACAAAATATTGTCAGCAACATCTTCCAATATAAGCCAGAACCTTATCATATCCAAGGCGAAGGGATCGACATTACCAAAAATGCATTACTTATCAACTTTGCCAACGCCAATCAATGGGGATACGATGCGTATGTAGCTCCTAAAGCAAGTGTGCAAGATGGTTGGTTAGACCTAGTGATTGTAGATGCATTCCCTGTGAAAGCCGCAGCCGAACTGACCATCAACTATCTATCCAAGTTCATCGACGAAGAGGGATTCCATATGGATACCATCCGCGTAAAGGAAGTCAAACTGACAAGGATGAGTGCAGGCCCTATTCACATTGATGGCGACCCTATAGAAATGCCCGCTGAATTGAATATTAAAATTGTAGAAGAAGGGCTCAAAGTTTTGGTAAAAAAGAGATTCTAAATAAAAAACAACATTATGACAATCAAGATTATAAATCACAGCAACAACCCATTGCCACGCTACGAAAGTGAGCAAGCTGCGGGCATGGATATTCGTTGCCACTTGGCAGAGCCTGTCACCTTGCAACCACTCGAGCGAAAACTTCTCCCCACTGGATTGTTTATCGAATTGCCTGTGGGTTACGAAGCACAAATTCGTCCTAGAAGCGGCCTGGCGCTCAAGCGCGGTCTAACGGTATTGAACACCCCTGGCACAATCGACGCAGACTATCGTGGTGAGATCGGCGTAATACTAATCAACCTGAGCAATGAACCACAAACCATCGAACCTGGTGAACGCATATGCCAAATGGTGATTGCCAAGCACGAGCAGCCAGAACTACTTAAGGTTGAGATACTTGGCGAAACAGAGCGCGGTGCAGGCGGTTTCGGACATAGTGGGGTGAAATGAGAGTAGTGTTTACAAAAATTAAACATATCATTTTAGCGATATTACTCCTTCTTTCTTCGGGAGTAATATGGGGCAAAGATCTGACTGTAACCAACAAGCCAGATACACTCACTCCGGAGGAATTACAACAATTCCTCTACTATTTCTACGAAGCACAACGGCTCATACAAAACGAAGATATCGAGCCAGCGTGGGAGTTAGTTCAATTTTGCTACGCATTGAATCCCAACGATGCAACTATCAACAACTACATGGGGGTCTTCTACGACGCTTTTGACCAACCCCAAAAAGTTTTGCCATATCTAAAGCGTGCTTTCGAGTTGCAACCCAATGAATATTGGTATCAATATGCCGTATATTTGCTACAAAGCGATGATAAGAAACTAGCAAAACTGGCTATCTGCAATCTGGAACAAGTAGCACAAAACAATCCTAAAGATGAGGATATACACACGCTATTACAAAAGGCGTATATCCATGTAGAAGATTATAAGAGAGCACTCCTCATCCAAGATCAACTAGACTCCATCCTAGGATATAACGCGGCAAGTGCAATGCAACGATATAGATTAAATATGGTATTGCATGACACAAAACGTGCTATCTCTGAAGTGGAGCGTTATCTAGAAGAAGAACCCAATGACATACAATTCCAGATATTTCGCCTAGAACTATATGAAAAGACGCACCAACCTTCTGATAAGATGATTGAGGCATATTCCGCCTTATTACCCCATCAGCCCCGCAATTGGATTTTACTCAATAACTTGGCATGGCATCTATGCATCTCTGGAGGAGATCTGGTAATGGCAGAGCGCTTATCACAAACTACTATTATGGCTGAACCTACCAACTCTGTATATCTTGATACCTACGCATGGATCATGTACAACAAGGGGAACTACCAAGATGCATTTTTCTATATCCAGCGAGCATTAGAATACGCTATACCTGAAACAAAAAAAGAAATAGA
Organism: Paludibacteraceae bacterium; assembly: GCA_045577965.1. Classification (GTDB taxonomy): domain Bacteria; phylum Bacteroidota; class Bacteroidia; order Bacteroidales; family Paludibacteraceae; genus Colicola. The sequence continues at coordinate 19,630 of JAZNJI010000012.1, read as the reverse complement.
AACCCACTATAAAGCAATTCTTAAGAAATTGAAGTTATGAAACGACTCATACCCGTCATAACCCTACTCGGCTTATTGCTCTGCTCCTGTGCCACCCAGCGTCAAGCAGAACCCCGTCGCTACAACACTCTAAGCCAAAAAGCACATGCTACATTGCAATTCGACGAACATACATATACCATGAATTGCAACGTACAAATGTGGCGCAACGAATTGATTGTGTTATCATTACAACCTGTACTGGGTATAGAGATGTTTCGATTAGAAGCTACAAACGATAGCGTATGCGTCATTGATAAGATGAACCGACGCTATACCACACTGGCATACGATTGGGCAGGCAAAGAAATCCACCCTACCCCTTCACTCAAATTAATACAAGATTATGTGAGTGCTCCCTTGTCGCCAAAAAAGAAAAGCAATAATCAAATCCATCTAGAAGTCGGGAGCCATACAATATCTATCCAATGTACCTTCTCTCAGCGAGAATATAATCAACTGACCACTCCACGAAGATTAGAACTAAAGAAATACAAACGAGTTTCATTGCGCGAAATACTACCTCTATGAGAAAGACTCTGATTTTATATATCGTATTATTTGTAGTTACATCCCTATCGGCGCAGAATGTAAAAGAGTTGCAAAAGCAACAACGTGAACTGCAACAACAACTCGAGCAGACTAGCACCATGCTCAAGCAGACAAAACAGAATGAGACGGCTACTGTCAACAAACTGAATTTGCTCAATAGCGATATCAAAACACGCAAAAAACTGATCAAAAACATTCAGTCGGAAATCTCTGGTCTAAATGCAGAAATGGGACAATTGCGCAACAAACGCTCAGAGTTGCAAGCGCAATTGGAAGCATGCAAAGCTGATTATGCCAGAATGATTCGCGAAACACACTATGCCGACTTACAACAATCGCCACTACTTTTCTTACTTTCATCCGACACATTTCAACAGCTCACCCGCCGTATACGCTATATGCAACAGTTCGCCGCTTACCGCAAAGAGCAAGTACGAGAGATTGAACGCATTCAAACAGAAATCGATCACCAAAATCAGCAATTGGAGATAAGAAAAAAAGACCGTTCAAAAGCATTAACTAGTCAGAAGCGAGAACAAGAAAAGTTGGCCAGCGATGAACGCAAACAAAAGAACATGCTACAATCGCTCAAGAAAAAGGAAAAGGAACTACTCGCAAAACAGAAAGAGCAACAGAAAAAAGCAAATGCACTCAACAAAAAGATAGAAGAACTGATTGCTAAGCAAGTACGTACCACTACCACACTTACCAAAGAGCAAAAGCTCATTGCAGGTGGATTCGAAGCCAACCAAGGACGCATGCCATGGCCTGTAGAAAAAGGTTATATTAGTGGGCACTTTGGCAAACACAAACATCCTGTACACGAACATGTAACGGTGGATAACAAAGGAATTTACCTACAAACCGTCAATGGAGCTAGTGCCAGAGCGGTTTACGAAGGAGAGGTAACTTGGTGCGCACAAATGAATGGTAACTATGCAGTAATTATCCAACATGGTAACTACCGCACTGTATATTCACCACTCAAATCTATTAATGTAAAACAGGGTGACAAAGTGACTGCCAAACAGGCCATCGGTACCATCTACACTGATACTAATGAGGATAACAAAACTGAATTATATTTCCAACTATACAAAGACCGCTCAATACTTAATCCAAGTTTGTGGTTAGCTCAATAAGAACTAAAGAACTATCAAACACCCATGCATATGAAAACAATAAAGATACTCAGCTTACTATGTGTGATTCTATTAGTAAGTAGTTGCAAACAAAACAATTGGCTTGATTGGAAGACACAAAACGAAGTCTGGCTCAAGCAAAATGCCAAAAACGAAGGAGTGGTCACTACGCCTTCTGGTTTACAGTACAAATGCATATTCGCAGGACATGCCACCTCTGCGCGTCCTGATGATGCTAAAATGGTAGAAATCAAGTATAGCGGAAAGCTGATTAATGGAAATCAGTTTGATGCCAGTGATTCCTACGTGGGCTATGTTAGTAGCTTCGTTGCTGGGTTTAGCGAGGGATTGAAAAAGATGAATGAATTTGGCATCTACGAGTTCTACATTCCTTACAAGCTTGGCTATGGAATAGATGGTACAGGTACAGAGGGAACAACCAACCATATTCCTCCTTATTCTACACTCATCTTTTACGTCGAATTGAAGGACGTCCTTTAATGAAACCTTGGTGGATCATAATATTAGCTTCCGTTCTTGTTGGATGTGAAGACGTCAATCGTCGTTCATCAGTACCCCATGTGCCAGTAAACTACACGCTAAATATCACTAGCGAGTATCCCCATTTCGTTACTGATAATGGTTTCCAGACTATGACCATCACTAAAAAACGATTTGAGCGCGAGTATATCGGCTATGCTGGCCTACTAGTATGGGTTGGCATGGATGGCAACTACCATGCCGCTGATCTCTGCTGCCCACATTGCATCAAGAATAGCAAACCCGTAGAAGTGGATGGATTATATGCTATCTGCCCTATTTGTAATGAGCAGTTTGATCTGAGTTTTGGATTCGCTATTCCCACTAAAGGTATTACTGACGAACCATTACGGAGGTATCAAACTCGACTAGACAATAGTTTTACTGGGCTCACATTACGTATTTTCAACTAATTCCACTCGACTATGTTATCCATCTACAAAGCATCAGCTGGCAGTGGTAAAACCTATACCCTTACCCGCGAGTATTTGCGGATGTTGCTTCTAGATAAGCCACTGCCCGATGATAAACGCTTGCCACATAGCCGAATATTAGCGGTGACTTTCACTAAGAAATCCACCGCTGAGATGAAGGAACGCATCCTACGTGAATTGTATATCTTAGCCACTAAACCAAACACATCCGAATATATTAATGATTTCCTATCCGACAGCAACATCTCACTGAATATAGACCAGATACAACAACGTGCTCAAGCATTACTCATCGGCATACTACAAGATTATACACGCTTCTCAGTATCCACTATAGATGGCTTCTTTCAACAAGTCATTCGCAGTTTTGCAAAAGAGCTCGGACTATCAGCTACCTATGATGTGTCGCTGGATAGCGAAGAAATCGTACAACAAGCAGTAGATGACCTATTCAAACGAATTCGTGAACAACGACAGGAGGACGATAATCTTCGAACATGGATCATTGATTTTGCACACAGAAATATTGATAATGACAAACAGTGGAACCCTAGTGGATTGGTAAAGAAATTCTCCACCGAACTACTCAAAGAAAACCTCATGCGACGTATGCATGCCATCCAAGAGGCTTTCTCTGACAAGGATCTCATGCGCCACTATCAACAACTACTCACTCAGATATGCGAGCAAGCTGAGCAAGACGTAAACAACTTGCTACAACAAGCATTAGATATATTTGCTTCAGAGACCGGCTGGACATCCAACTTGGTCAAAGCCTTTGCTAAAACGCCTACCAACTGGCTAAATGGTGATATCGGAAATACATTTAATAAGGTACTTGAGAATCCGACCAGTGCATATGTCAAATCTATACCTAAGGCGCAGCAACAACATCTTGCTACTATTTACGACCAGCAATTAGCGCCTATCTTCCTACAGCTACACCAACTATGCACCGGTGATACTGCCCGCAACTACCATACAGCCAAAGCCATAATACCCAACCTTTATACAATGGGAATATTGCAGGACGTGAATCGGCAAATTTCCGAAACCGACCTTGTCCTCGGACGTCTACCAATATCCAAGACCAACCAAATCATCAACCAAATCATTGATGGACAAGATGCCCCATTCATATACGAACGGATCGGACAATATTATCGCCACTACATGATTGACGAGTTTCAAGACACCAGTGCATTACAATGGGAGAATTTTGCTCCGCTTATCCACGAAACTGAGGGCAACAATCGTGATAACCTCATCGTAGGAGATGTAAAGCAAAGTATCTACCGATTCCGAAACTCCGATTGGCATCTGCTCAATGCTGTTTCTTCGCAATTTCAAAACGTCAAGTTACCTAAAATGGACGAGAACTGGCGAACAGCCGAAGTCGTAATTACTGAGAATGAGAAATTGCTACAGCGATATAGTACATGGGTGGCTGATCGAATCGACGAACAGACCCTTCAACCTGATCTCAGCCAAGATATTCGTCACATGTATAGCTATGATGCAATGCATCAAAAAGCAAAGAAGAAATATAAAGGCTACTTCCACATGCAGTTTTTCGAAGGGAAAACAGCCAAGGTGGAAAGCCTCGAGGCTCTAGATCAATTACTACAGTCCCTTCTGGCAGAAGGTATTGATCTCAAGCGCGTTACTCTGCTCACTCGATTTGCATACGAAGCTGCCGAATTAGCACAGTTTCTCATACAACGCAACTATTCCGTTCAATCTGCAGCGGGACTACGAGTAGGATCACATCCTGCAGTTAAAACTATCATTCATATACTAAAAGAAGATTTCTATACCAAGCATTCTATCGCTCAGAGCGCTGTACAGCAATTCTATGGCGAGATCAACGAAGAGCAAATACAACAAATTTCACAAGCCAAATCGCTACCACTATACGAACGCATACAGACCATCATTGATATCCTACATCTTCAATCAACAGAAGGAGCAGTACCATATCTCACTGCCTTTCTAGATATTGTATATCAGTTCACCAAAAGTCGTATTGCAGATGCGAATGCCTTCATCGAATATTGGGAACGCAAAGCAGACAAATTCACCATCCCTGCTGCCAAGACTACCAATACCATCCAGATAATGACTATCCACAGCAGCAAGGGATTGGAGTTCGACATCGTGATCCTACCTATGCTATCATGGCCTATCATGTCATTCCATCCGGAAGATATTCTATGGTGTGAACCTAAAACAGCACCCTTTGATATGCTCCCAATCGTGGCTGTACACCCATCTGACAAATTGATGCTTTCACATCTACAAGATGACTATATACAAGAGATGATCGCACAATATACTGATTATCTCAACTTAACATATGTTGCACTAACCCGTCCACGCTATCGATTATACGCTTTTGGACAGAAGTATTCGGAGAATAAACAAGGAAAAATATCTATTCAAAACATTGGACATCTACTCTCATACCTCTACGACATTAACCATGAACTAGATGACCAACTCACTTATGTTAAGATGGATGAAGGGGATACAAAAATAGCACCACTTCCACCCATCAAAGAAGAAGAGGAAAACGAAAAGGAAAAACATACTATCGTTTCTGCTACATACGTCAATATACCTATCAAAGACCGCCTAATACTCCGCAGCAGAATAGAAGATGATTTTGAAGAAGATGTACCACTCTCTACGATTGATTTGGGAACCAAAATGCACCTTTGGCTATCGTATATCCACACTTGGCAGGATGCAGAACCTAGTCTCACACGCCTTATTCGAGAAGGGCAAGTCTCTGATCAACAGGCTATTGAAATGCGCCAACAATTAAATAAACTACAATCACTCATCCAACAAGAAAATCATACGGATTGGTACTCCAAACAATATCGAATACTCTTCGAACAAGATATCATTACACCTTCTGGCAATTTCTACCGCCCTGACCGCGTAATACTCAAAGACAATCACGCAATTGTCATAGACTACAAATTTGGTTATACAAAGCACAAATCACATCTTGAGCAAGTGCGCAATTACATGTTACTTCTCAGTCAAATGGGCTATACCACCGAAGGACACATCGTATACAACGCACTACAAACTATCCACACCATCCACTAACAACACTACACAACACTATGATTACCAACCAACAAGTAATATCCATCGGCCGCATCACTCGTACACATGGCAAACGCGGTGAAATACAATGTCTCACATCCAACGAATATTGGGACAATGCCGATGCCACATTCCTTATTCTCAATATCAACAATATCCTTGTGCCCTTCCGCGTACTCAATTGGCGCGGTAAAGGTAGCGATTCGCTTATCTTCCAACTCGACCGTATCATAGACGAACAGGCAGCGCAACCACTCATTGGTTGTCAAGCCTATATGCTCATTTCCGACATTAGCGAGGAAGATGAATTATTGCCCACATGGCAAAGTCTTACTGGCTATCGCGTATTGGACACCGATCAAGGTGAACTAGGCACCATCATACATGTAGATGAAACGACTATCAACACACTCATCACCCTCGATAATGATTTACTCATTCCACTACATGAGGATTTTATCATCAATATCGAACCTGACAAACAACTATTGACCATCTGCTTGCCATTTATATGCAACGCACAATAACCATACAATAACCGCACATCTATTAGCAATGCAAAAAACTACCATACAAGAGATGAACCGCCTCACACCAGAGGCTTTTCACGAAACTACAAAGGTACCACTCATCGTGGTGCTTGACAATATACGTAGCCAACACAACATCGGTGCTGTCTTCCGTACAGCAGATGCTTTCTGCCTACAGGGCATATGGCTATGCGGTATCTGTTGTTGCCCACCCAACAACGAAATCCACAAGACTGCCCTAGGTGCAGAACTCACAGTGGACTGGCGCTATTTCGAGCACACAATAGATGCAGTCAAAGCACTCCAAGCAGATGGATACACCGTTTATGCCATCGAGCAAGCACACGGGGCCACCATGCTACCCGAACTGCAACTGCCTCAACAACAAAAGACTGCCATCATCATGGGGCACGAGGTTTTTGGCGTACAACAGGAGGTGGTCGACGCTGCTGACGGATGTATCGAGATTCCACAGTATGGAACCAAGCACTCACTCAATGTCAGCGTCACAGCGGGAATCGTGATGTACGAACTCAGCAATATGTTAAGATAATTCATAACTCATAACGCATAACTCAAAATTAATAATTCAAAATTAATATCACTCCTTGCTCCTGCACGCGACTTAGAGGTAGGCATGGCAGCCATTCAAGCAGGTGCAGATGCAGTATATATTGGTGCACCTGAGTTTGGTGCACGCCAAGCAGCAGGCAACTCGCTCAGCGATATTGCCAAACTGGTCAACTATGCCCATCGCTTTGGCGTACAAGTTCTAGTCACCCTCAACACACTGCTCCACGAGAATGAATACCCACGCGCGTGCGCGCTTGCGCACGGATTATATAAGGTGGGCGTGGATGCTCTCATTATACAAGACCTCCATCTCCTAGAATACGACTTGCCTCCGATTCGCCTGCATGCTTCTACCCAGTGCGACAATCGTACACCAGAGCAAGTCCTTCATCTGCAGCAACTTGGTTTCCGCCGCGTAGTCCTTGCTCGAGAACTATCCCTTGATCAAATCCGCGAGATCCATCACGCTACACAACACTACACCACACTACACCCCACTACACCATGCCTCGAACTCGAGGCTTTCGTACATGGAGCCCTATGCGTCAGCTACAGCGGAAGATGCTACCTATCTGAGGTACTGATGGATCGCAGTGCCAACCGCGGATGTTGTGCACAGCCTTGCCGACAACGATACGACTTACTTGACAAAGACGACAACGAGATCCTTGATAACAACGGTCAACCTATCCATCAACGTTACCTACTCTCGCTTCAAGATATGGACCGCAGCATGCACCTTGCTGAGATGATAGAAGCAGGTGTCACCACTTTCAAGATTGAAGGCCGTCTCAAGGACCGTGATTATGTCACCAATATCGTGGCTTATTACCGCCAACTGCTAGATCAACTGATAGATAGCAATCCCGCATTAGCACATGCTTCTACCCGCTCTGTCTATCAATACAACTTCACCCCCAACCCTTCCAAGACATTCCACCGTGGACAAACCGACTATTTCCTACATGGTCGAACACCTAATATGGCTAATTGGGATACTCCAAAATCCACGGGCGAAAAGATTGGAAAAGTTGTCGCCATCAAGCATAATGCCATTTGCGTAGAGCTCGCACCAGGCATCACCCTCCACAACGGCGACGGCATATGCTACCAAGATAAGGGCTTTGCTATCAACCGCATAGAAGGCGATTGGATTTTTCCAAATATTCAGGTGTCGCGAATCGGGAATCGGGTAATCGGAACAACATTGTATAGGAATCTCGACAACGATTTTCTACGTTCGCTGCGTGCTGAGCGCCGCATGCCAGTCGCTATTCGCTTTGAGGCTATAGCAGAAGGCTATCGCCTAACCATTGGCGAAAAAACTGCTGTTTTCAAAGCGGAGCACCAAACGGCTAGCAATCCCGAACGCGCTCTACAAACTATTATTCAGCAACTCAGCAAACTTGGAGACACCGATTTCATCGCCACAGACATTCTCGTCTTGGACCATGAAACACCTTGCTCCGAGACTTTTCCATATTTCCTTCCTACTAGCCAACTCAACCAATGGCGCAGAGAGCTCATTGCGTCCATTAGCCCAACGGGCGTCCAATATCCAATAGGCGGTACGCCGTCCCATAGCGAAGCGTCCCATAGCGAAGCGTCCCATAGCCCAACGGGCGTCCAATACCCAATAGGCGACACGCCGTCCTATAGCGAAGCGTCCAATAGCCACCTTATGACCTGCAAGTATTGCATTCTCAACGAGTTAGGTCGTTGCAGAAAGATCAATCCTATGCACAATGAGCCCCGCTATCTTCGTCTGCAAAACGGCACCATCCTCTCTCTTGAATTTGATTGCAAAAACTGCGAAATGAAAATATTGAAACTTTGAAACAAGTGCCAAAGGCACCTGAAACCTTTAAAACTTTTAGAACTTTTAAAACTTTAAACTACCCCACATGGCAGCACATCAAGTTAATGTTTATTTCTGGCTGATTGACACCATTGCTTCTGGTCGTCTCACCCGCGAAGACATCAATCGTCGCTGGGCACATTGCCGCTATAATGACAACCAAGAAGATGAGTTTCCAGAACGCAAATTCCACCGCTACAAAGAGGAGATTCAACAGATCTTTGATGTAGAAATCCGTTGTAGCAGAAACAACGGCAATTACTACTATATTGACAACAAAGATGATATTTCGGGTGGGTTCACCCGAAAATGGTTGCTCAATGCGATGGCAGTACACTCTATGATGGACCAGGCACAAGATATCAATGATTGTATCCTATACGAAGATATCCCTGAAGGAGCACAATACCTCAGCCTGATTGTAGATGCCATTAAGCAGCGCAATCAGCTTCGTTTTACCTACCATAGTTTCAACCGTCAAGAGCAATACGAACTCTCCCTAGCGCCTTATTGCCTGAAAGTCTTCAAGCAGCGCTGGTATGTAGCCGGCTGCCCTTCCACCCATCCAAATGAAGTTCGCGTATATGCGCTAGATCGTGTAAAAGACATGCGCCCTACTACAGAGAAATTTGTATATCCCAACCACTTCAGCGCCAAGCAATTTTTTGCTCCCTACTATGGCGTATTCCGCAATCAAGAACCTACAAAAGTACTTATCGAGGCAACCCCTCAATCTACGCAATTTCTCCGACTATTACCTCTACACGACTCTCAGAAAGAGTTAAAGCAGTTTCATGGCAACACTTTCTTCGAATATTACATCGCTCCTACGCTAGATTTCATTCAGGAGCTGCGCACCCACGGAACAGATATCCGCGTACACGAACCTGATAGCCTAGTCCAAATTTTCCGCCAAGAAGCTCAAAAGGCATACGAGATGTACTGTCAATAGGTCAATAGCCAATAGCCCATAACCAATAGCGCCATCGGCGCGTCCCATAGCCCAAAGGGCGTCCACTAAACAAAAAAAATGCACTTTTCCCAAAAAAAAGTGTATTTTTTTTATTTTTTTTCTTCAAACTGACAAGTTTTAGCAGTTTGAAGCAGTAATTTTGCACCGTCAAATGAAAATAACTGTTAAAACCATTACGATTATGCAACTCGAATTTAACTTCAATCAAAAGGACCTGCGCACCAATGTTGCGGAATTGACTAACAACATCTACAGTATTATCATCTGGATGCAAATCCTTGCAACCCCGTCTAGAATCTAAAATCAACTATTTATTATTCACTTTTAATCATTACAATTATGACTACTACAATCGACAAGGTGAATACTTTCACCACCACCCCTTCATCAAAAATGCACGACTACCGTATGCATCTCCGTACTATCACCGATGGTCTTGTAGAAATGGCTAAAGCCGCTGGCCGCAGCAAATACACTTGCAATCAGTTGCTTCGCGAATGTTACAACCTGGTAGATGCAGAGCTCAAGACTTTTGAGCAGTGGCAGCAAGAGGGCGCTTACGTCCGCCGAGGCGAGCACGCTTATCTCTTCTGGGGTAATCCCATCACCAACGAGCGTGGTGTCCGCTATTGCCCAGTAGAATTCCGCTTCTGCCGCGACCAAGTGCGCCTCAAACAATCCTAACCCACCACCCTACTCAGCGCGAAGCGCTACTACACAACCCTACTCAACTGCTACACAGCGCAAAGCGCTACTACACCACAAAAAAAACGAGCTGCCCAATCAGGCAACTCGTTTTTTATTACACTCAGCAGAGCTACTTAGAGCTGTGCACCCATCACGTTGTACACTTTCTCATCGCGGATGATCATCAGCTGACCATTCTTCATCACCTTCACAGGAAGTACCACGGTAGTTACATCCTCTACGCCAGTAGCACCACCGGCCAAGGTTACAACGATCTGACTAGCACGCACTTGGTTCAAACTTGCAGTAAATACTACACTAGCTGCGCTACCAGTCCAAGTACCTACAGGACCTGAGTAAGTATATTCACCATCCACTGTGAAGCTACCAGGACCGTACTTCTCATCATTGTTTGCTGTGCATGTAAACTCTACCTTCACAATATTACCTGCGGTAGAAGTAAGTGTCAAAGTTTGATTCTTGTAAATACGATAGTGCATCTCATTGTTGTATGTGCCCAAAATACCTTGTGATACTTCCAACGTCACACCTTCTTTGCTTACTTTATATGCTGCAGCATTATTAGAATCTGTTCCAGCATTACCCTTATCCACATCTGCATCGAATGTCACTACGCCATCAGCAGGAGGAGTTACTGGGTCATCGCCAGGATTATCGCCTGGGGTGTCGCCACCATTCTCATTCAATGTAATATCCTCATAATCAGCATCTGCATCATATGCATATACCTCCACTACTTGATCAAATTTGTATGTCTTGCCATCTTCGCCCACATATGAACCCTTGAAGGAGTAGTTACCCTCGTTGTCGGTATTCTTGATGGTCACAGTGCCTACTTCCTCGCCTATCAATACAGAGTCAGTCTCACTAGTCCACAAACCCGCATAAAATAGGTCATAGGTACCATTGAGTGCTGTTTTGCTAGTTGCTACCATCGCTATATAAAGTTCTGGATATACATAATCATAAGTATCCTCATCAAAATCTTTATACAAATCTATCTCGTAGAATTTCACACCTTCATACTCATAATAGTAAGCATCAGCATATTGCAAGCCAGTGATCTCAACCACATCACCTGTACCAGGATTTGGGTCATCGCCTCCAGGGTTGTCACCACCACCTTCGCCATCGATGGTTACAACGATTTGAGACGCACGTACTTGGTTGAGAGAAGCGGTAAATACAATTTCAGCAGCACTACCTGTCCATGTACCTACTGCGCCACCATCATTGGTATAGCTACCCGTAGAAACCGTGAAGCAACCAGGGCCATACTTAGCTTCGCCATTTGCAGTACAAGTAAATTCTACTTTTGTGATATTACCTACAGTAGAAGTAATCTTGAGGGTTTGATTTTTGTAAATACGATAGTGCATTTCGTTGTTGTAAGTTCCAAGGATACCAGATGATACCTCTACTGTCACACCATCCTTAGTAATTTGATACGCAGCAGCATTATTGGAGTCAGTACCCGCATTTCCTTTGTCTGCATCTGCATCAAAAGTCACTACACCAGCAAAACTCATCATTGAGAAGAGCATTGCGCTAAGCATAAGAGTAAATTTCTTCATATTTTTTAATTTTTAATTGGTTATTTATATCACTCATCACTTATAACTTATCACTTATAACTCATCACTTATAACTCCATTCTCCACAACAAACACCTTCGCCCTTTCGCTATACTCAGCCAGCAAATCCGTCAGATGTTGGCGGTCGGTATCTGTGATAAATATCTGCCCAAAGTCCTGTCCCACAACCAGTTGCACAATTCGCTCCACGCGCTCGCTGTCCAGCTTATCAAAGATATCATCCAGCAGCAATATCGGCTTATCTTTCACCGCATGCACTTGGCTCAAGTACAACGCTTGCCCCAATTTCATCGCCAGTAGATAGCTTTTCTGTTGCCCTTGGCTACCCACGCGCTTCAGCGGATAATCGCCCTGTTTCATCTCCAGCTCATCCTTGTGCACACCCTGCGATGTCCAACCCAGTATCAGGTCGCGCCCACGAGTGCGAGCCAAGGCTTCCGCCAAATCACGCTCGTGTAGCTGCGAGATATAGCCCAACGATACTTGCTCTTTATCCCCTGAGATGGCGCTATACACCTGCTGGAAATACGGAGTAAACTGCTCTATAAACCGCACTCTCTCTTGGTATATCGGCATGGCGTGCTGCACCATCTGCAGCTCCAGCACCTCAAACAACGCTACTGGCAGCTCGTCCAAACCCACATTTTCATATTGTTTCAACAGTGCATTGCGTTGTTTTAGTAGCGCATTGTATTGTGTCAAGTGCTCTAGATATGCTCGGTTGTATTGCGATATCACGCCGTCCATAAATCGGCGTCGCTCGTCGCTTCCATCCACTACCAGTTCGCTATCTTGTGGCGACACCATCACCAGGGGAATCAGCCCTATGTGGTCCAGCAATCGCTTGTAGTCTTTCTTGCCACGTCGGAATTGCTTTTTCACGCCGCGTTTCAGTCCGCAACTGATCACTTCCTCCGTATCGCCATCCATGTATTTTCCTTGGATCATGGCCATCTCCTCATCGTGATGAATGTTTTGGCTATCGATGGCGTTGTAGGCTGATTTAGTGAAACTTAGGTAATATATCGTATCTAGGATATTGGTTTTTCCTTGCCCATTTAGTCCCACAAAGCAATTGAGCTTATCCGAGAAACTCATACTTGCCTCCCGAATATTCTTATAGTTCAATATGTTCAGTTCTTGTAGTATCATTGTTTATTCGAATGCTCGCTTTACTCGCTGTGTAGGGTTGTGTAGTAGCGCTCCGCGCTGTGTAGCGTTGTACCGCGGTGGTACTACTCTATACTACTCTATTCTACTCTATTCTACTCTATCCTATTACGCGAAGAGTGCCACATCCTCTGCCGTGATTACCTCGCCGCCTAGGATGATTAGTCGCTCCACCACATTGCGCAGCTCGCGGATATTTCCTGGCCAGTTCCTCTCTTGCAACGCGCTCACTGCGCCCTCGTCAAACACTTTCACTTTCCATCCTTGCTCTTGGCATATCTGCTCCGCAAAGTGCTTGACTAGCAATGGTATATCATCTTTTCTATCGTCCAATGCAGGCACATGGATCGGTATCACATTCAGTCGGTGAAATAGGTCCTCGCGGAAGCGTCCCTCGGCTATCTCGTGCTTGAGATCTTTGTTCGTTGCCGCCAGCACGCGCACATTCACTTTGATGGGCTTGTCGCTACCTACGCGGGTGATCTCATTCTCTTGCAATGCACGCAGCACTTTCGCTTGCGCCGAAAGGCTCATGTCACCTATCTCGTCTAGGAATAGTATTCCGCCATCGGCTTGCTCAAATTTTCCCGCACGATCTTTGATGGCGCTGGTAAAGCTACCCTTGGTATGTCCAAACAGCTCACTCTCAATCAGTTCACTAGGTATGGCGGCGCAGTTGACCTCCACCATAGGTTTCTTCGCGCGGCTGCTGTTCTCGTGAATCATATGTGCCACTACCTCCTTGCCCGTTCCGTTCGCGCCGGTGATCATCACTCGCGCTTCGGTAGGTGCCACTTTCTCTATTATCTCACGCACACGCTCTATGGCAGCACTCTCACCTACCATCTTGTTGCGAGCGCCAATTTTCTTACGAAGCACTTTCGTCTCTTGCACCAGCGACTTGTGCTCCAGCGCACGCTGTGTAGTCACTAATAATCGATTGAGATCCAGTGGCTTAACGATAAAGTCATATGCTCCACTCTTCAGTGCTTCTACGGCATTCTCCACCGTGCCATGACCCGATATCATCACCACTGGCGCTTCTTCGCCGCCTTGTTCTTGCTGCGTCTTACGATAGGATTGGAGTACCTCCATGCCGTCCATCTCTGGCATCTTGATGTCGGTGTATATCAGGTCATATTTTGTAGCTAGTGCCATGTCTAGTCCCGCGCGACCATTCTCTGCCACGTCCACGGTATATCCCTCAAACTCAAGGATTTCCTTCAGCGTATTGCGAATCGCACGCTCATCGTCTATTACCAAGATCTTTGCCATAATACTAATAGTATTTACATTATTCCGTGCAAAGGTACGGCTTTTTTTTTATATCTCCAAATTTTAGTAAAAAATTGGTATCTACAGCCGCCAATAAATAATTGGGGATTTATATACCTGTTGACACTTGCTGTCATTATTAAATTTGTTAAGATTCAGGCGCGAGCGAAGCATTCGGGGCCCCCACGAACTTCGTGAGCGAGTGGGGAGAGGAAGAACGACGGCAACCTCAACGAACAAAGTGAGTTCTTTGTTGCAAGTCTGTTCTGACGAGGTGGCAATTTATTGCGGAGCACTTAGAAAGAAGCGTAGTTTTAAGCGTAGATCAAAAAGATTAATAAGATTTCTCGAGCGTAGCGAGTAGGAGCTTTCTTTCCTAGCCTTATCGCCTCATCGCCTTATAGCCAGTAGGCGCCCCGCGCCGTCCTCTAAACTAATTAGTGCTCATCCCTGCCATCCGTTGGGAGTATATTCAGGCGCACGCACCTGCAAAAATCAATATATCAAAAAATAATTATAAATTATTTGCATATTTCATTTTTTTTTCGTACCTTTGCGCCCGATTTATACGATGTAAAAAAACACTAGCATTTTTAACTAGAAATCATTTATAAAAAACCATGATAAAAGAACCAAACATGTCAGTTGATCAACCACATTCTTTGGGCGCAGTATTGAAATGCGCACTTTTACTGATTTTCTTTACAGTAGGCATCTCGTCTTACGCTCAATCCTACAACAATTGGTCCGAGTCGAATCGCATTGGCGGTACCATACAATCTAGCTCTTCCGTGATGCAGGGCGGTACTTATCGTGCCGCTTACCAAGGCACTGTGTATGAGCCATTCAACGACACTCCACCTAGTGAAAGTGAAAGCGGTTCAAGTCCGTCTAAGATCACGAACAGAAAGAATGGTTTCGTAGATCGTCCAGATACACCACCTGCACCAGGATCCCCTATCGGCGAACCTTGGATCATGTTGGCATTCGCGGCAATGGCAGCTATAGCCATCGCCCTTCGCAAGAAGCAGACTGCCTAGTTATTGCCTCGCGTTTGCCACCCATCTCCATCGGAACCTCATCGGAACCTCATTGGAACCTCATTGGAACCTCATCGGAACCTGATCGGAACCTCACCGAAGGATAAGTATAGGATAAGCAAGGGATGCATTAGGGATATATATGGGATACCAATAGCCGCCCATAGCCAATAGCCTATAGCCAATCGCCAATAGCCCAAAACCAACCAACATACCAACAACAACCAACGTCGCCCCGCGACATACCACATAACAATGTGTGAAGGCATCTAAATGAGATGAAAGAAGAAATAAGATATAGCAATCCAACCGCACTGACCAATAGTCAAGACTATCGTTGTTTGATTACATCTCTCAAACAACGCTATCTCTCCGCGCGACTGAAAGCCGCACAATCGGTGTCACGCGAATTGCTGCAGTTCTATTGGAGCGTTGGACATGATATATATGAACGACAATGGGAGAACACCTACGGCTCGGCTTTCTACAAGACATTAAGCCAAGATTTGCGACGCGAACTCCCCGATGTAAAAGGACTATCTGAAATCAACTTAAGATACATGACGCAGTTCTATTCCATGTATTCTCAAGTCATTACAATTCTTCCGCAAGCCGCGGAAGAATTCAAAGCATCAAATCTTCCGCAGCTTGCGGACGATTTGACCATAGAACAAATACTATTTTCCATTCCATGGGATCATCATCGTCGTATCATTGATAAATGCAAGGACAATGTCCAAAAGGCACTATTTTATGTACAGATGACCTATCAGAACCAATGGGGACGAGATATGCTTCTCAACCACCTGAAGTCTAACCTCTACGAACGCGAGGGTAAAGCTATCACAAATTTCCAAAAAGTGTTGCCCACTCCACAGAGCGATTTAGCACAACAGATAACAAAAGACCCATATAATTTTGATTTTCTCACACTTACAGAGAACTTTAAAGAGAAAGAATTAGAAGATGCTTTGGTGAACAATGTTTCCCGTTTCTTGTTAGAATTAGGTGTAGGATGGGCATATATGGGCAGACAAATACGATTGGGTGTAGGCGAAAGCGAGATATTTCCTGACTTACTTTTCTATAATGCGCGCATTCATGCTTATTGTGTAGTAGAGTTGAAGATTGGTACATTCAAAGCAGAATATCTTGGACAATTGAGTTTGTATGTATCTGCTGTCAATCATCAGTTGAAGTCGGAATTAGATAATCCTACTATTGGTTTACTGATTTGCCGCGACAAGGATAATGTATTGGCACGATATGCATTGGAGAACATCAGTGCTCCTATAGGTATCTCAGAGTATCAACTTTCACAATTATATCCAAAGGACTATAAATCATCTATCCCATCTATTGAAGAAATCGAAAAAGATTTAAACAGCCAACTTTAATCACCCAACATAACAACTAACCCACCTGAAAAGGAGAAAGACAAATAAACATAAGAGATTTTGGACGCAGCGAATCCAAAATCTCCAAATTAAAAAAACAACCAGAGTTTAACCAAAAGTTAGCGATTGGAAAAGAAAAACAAACCATCTCTCCGCCAAGGACTTGGTATCCCTTCGGCGGAGAAACAGAAAAAACAATTAACAAAGAATACACACTATGGATACACAAAGTATCGTAACATATAAATCGGCTTTTGATGCTATCATGCACGAAATTATGGCAGACGATGGCTCACAGATGGAGGTGTGGTACGCACGCGAACTGCAACAGGTATGTGGGTATGCTCGTTGGGAGAACTTTCAAGTAGCAATCAACCGCGCCAAGGATTCGTGTAACTCACAGAATATCAATACTGACGACCATTTTCGTGACATCACGAAAATGGTCTCACTGGGTAGTGGCTCAGAACGGGAGATTAAGGATGTTTTGCTGACCCGTTACGCTTGCTATTTGATAGCGCAGAATGGTGATCCGAAGAAAGAGGAGATTGCTTTTGCTCAGAGTTATTTTGCGGTTCAGACCAGACGCGCAGAATTAATTGCAGAACGCCTACAGTTGCAACAACGCTTAGAGAAGCGAGAAGAGTTACGCGCATCAGAGAAACGACTTTCACAAAATATCTATGAGCGCGGTGTGGATGATAGAGGTTTTGCTCGTATTCGTTCAAAAGGTGATGCGGCATTGTTTGGAGGGTATAATACCGAGCAAATGAAACAACGACTTGGAGTAAAGAGCGGTGCTTTAGCAGACCATTTACCGAGAATTACGATTGCAGCAAAGAACCTTGCCACCGAGATGACGAATTTTAATGTGGAGGCAAAGGATTTACAAGGCGAGCCATCCATTACTACAGAGCATGTGCAAAATAATCGCACCGTTAGAGCAATGCTTGGAGAGCGCGGTATCAAACCAGAACTGCTTCCACCTGCAGAGGATATCAAGAAAGTAGAACGACGAGTTGCCAAAGAAGAGAAACAGTTAGGTGCAGGACAAACACTTCCAAAAAAATAACCCCTCTCCGCCAAAGGTTCGGTATCCCTTCGGCGGAAGAAGAAGAAATTCCAAATGCGATCCAGACTGATCCAGATATGATCCAGACTGATCCAGACTTGAGCCAGAAGTTGCCAGATTTAATGATAACATTAATAGAAAATAAACCAAATATATCGCGTGCAGAATTAGCGAAACGACTCAATGTTAGCGAGAGACAAATACGAAAATATATTGAACATTTTAGAGGGAAAGGAATACTAACTCGAGAGGGTGGAGATAATGGGAGATGGATTGTAAGAGCGGAACTAACTGAAAAACTGTAGAGCAAATTAAAGCAATTAACCAACCAACATAACAGCAAAATTGCCCGAAAGGGACATAATACAGATAGCGGAAAACAATATGGCAAAGAGCGAGAAACATATTTCAAAAACAATCCATCTAGACAATGGATACTTTTTGTGGTTAGCGGAAATTAAAAACCGCTATCGTTCTGCGCAACTAAAAGCAGCCGTAAAAGTCAACTCAGAAAAACTGGCTTTCAATTGGCAATTGGGAGCAGAACTCGTACAGAAAAAAGCGGAGGAACGTTGGGGTATCGGTGTTGTTGAGCAATTAAGCAAGGATTTGCAAAATGAATTTCCTAACACTGAAGGGTTTACCATCCGCAACTTACAGAGCATGAAACAGTGGTATCTGTTTTATTCCAGTTTGGAAAATGAACAAAAACTGAAACAGGCTGTTTCGCAATTTCCCAACTTGTTTGCATTCCTTGGATGGAGCCATCATATTACTATTATCCAAAAGTGTAAAGACATTGATGAAGCACTATTTTATGTACAGATGACCTATCAGAACCAATGGGGACGAGATATGCTTCAAAAGATTTAAACAGCCAACTTTAATCACACAACATAACACCAGAAATACCAACAAAAAAAATGGGAATAGAAACACAAATACAACTCTTCGACAATGCCAAGATTAAAAATCCCTTGTCAAAGAAGGAAATGAAACGGTTACAAATTGTAACCAGTTGAGAATGAATGCACCTGATGGAAAGATGCGTTTAACGGATGTTGCTGATGTGGAACAAGTTTTTCGCCTTGTTCAAAGTATTCCAAGCCCCAAGGCAGAACCTTTTAAACTTTGGTTGGCACAAATTGGTAGGGAACGTATAGATGAAATAGAAGATCCTGAAATAACCATCAATCGAGCATTAGAGACTTATTTAAAAAAAGGATACTCTGAAAGTTGGATTAACCAACGTTTAAAATCTATTGAAATCCGAAAAGGTTTGACTGATGAATGGGATAAAGGTGGCATTCAAAAAGGTAAGGAATATGCTATTCTAACAGATGAACTTACCCGCTCTTGGTCAGGAATGAGAACAAGAGAGTATAAAAACTTCAAAGGTCTTAAAAAAGAAAATCTGAGAGATAATATGACAAATATGGAGTTAGTGCTAAATATGTTGGCAGAAGTTTCTGCAACAGAAATATCAAAAACACAAAATCCCAAAGGTTTAGAACAACATAAAAAAGTCGCTCGTGCCGGTGGTGATGTGGCAAGAAAGGCAAGAAAAGAGTTAGAAACGAAAACTGGAAAGAAAGTTATAACATCTTTAAAT
>JAZNJI010000011.1:0-6793 GCA_045577965.1 Paludibacteraceae bacterium | reverse complement strand
AAGGGCACATTCTCATAATGTGGCTTATCGGATGATTTTGTTTTTGATTTTTTGAGTTTACCTTGGGCGATGAGTTGTTCTTTCTCGGTGCGTATGCGTTCGAGAAGTACAGAAGCTGGCTCGTCGTTGGGGTCTTGCGGTACAAGTTTGCCTCGTATAGCAAGGTCGAGGATTCGTTGCTTGAGTTGCTTGGTATCCATACTTAATCCTCCTCGATATTGGCTAATAGTGCCTGAAGTTGTGCAACAGCAGAAGCGATATTGTCTGACTTGCTTTGGATATTGCTCAGTAATTCGGAAAGGGATAAATCATTGTTATCTGTGTTTTCCTTAATCCAAGAAATGTCCAAGCTGGTTTTATCTCGTTGCAATAGTTCTTCCACATTATAACGGCGCCAACGACCATTAGGATTGGTATCAGCATTATAAGTCTCTGCACGATTGGTTATATCATCTGTATTATAGCAAGCAACGAACTCATCTAAATGGTGACGCTGTAGTGGATTGGTAGCCAGTGTATGTTTGATACCAGTACGGTAGTCAAAATACCAAACTTCTTTAGTAGGTGTACCTTTGGTGAAGAAAAGTACATTGGCTTTAACACCTTGCGCATAGAAGATACCTGTAGGTAAGCGTAATATTGTATGGAGGTTGAAGTTTTTTAGTAGTTCTTGTCGGATAGTTTCACCTGCATTTCCCTCAAAGAGAACATTGTCGGGCAATACAACAGCGGCGCGTCCACCTTGCTTGAGAGATACCATGATGTGCTGCAAGAAATTGAGCTGGTTGTTCTTGGTGTCCACATAGAAATCGTCACGGCTAATCTCTACAGAACCCGCAGGACGCGTTCCAAATGGAGGGTTAGCAAGAACAACATCCACGAGTTTCTCTGGTGCTTTCTCCAAAGAGTCTTGACATGCAATAGGACTACGGTCGGTACCAACACCATGCAAGTATAGGTTCATAGATGCGAGGGTAACAACCAGTGCTGTATTATCAATACCATATAGCGATTCATTGCGCAAGAAATCTTGTTTACCTTTGTCTTGTGATTGATCCTTCATATAGTCGTATGCTGCCAAGAGGAAACCACCTGTACCACATGCAGGGTCGGAAACTGTCTCTCCAATGCGAGGACGAGTGACATCTACCATAGCCTTGATGAGTGCACGAGGCGTGAAGTATTGACCTGCACCTGATTTCTTATCCTGTCCGTTTTTCTCAAGAATACTCTCGTAAATAGCACCTTTGACATCACCATCCATGACGAGCCATTGCTCTTCGTTGATGAGCGTAATAACCTTTTTTAGATAAACAGGTTTGTCAATTTTGTTTTGTGCCTTTGTATAGATAGTGCCAATAAGGTTGTCTTCTTTTTGCAAGACATTGAGTGTTTCCTCGTATTGGCGGATAAGTTCAAGACCATCTAAAGCCAAAAGATCTTGCCAACGGAATCCCGCAGGTATAGCAGAATCTTCGCCAAAGAGTTGGACATTTTCATCGTCCATCTTTAAGAAAAGCAGATATGTGAGTTGCGTGATATAGTCGGTAAAACCAATTCCTTGTCCAGAAAGGACTGTGGCTAACTGCCACACCTTTTGTGATAGCGATTGTTCGCGTTGTAGTGTTTCTTTTGCCATATACTTGTATTATGCTATTTTTCTGTAAATAATAAATCTCGCTAACGATAGGAGTGCAGTATCTGCATTGTCTTTTCCTTGGTAGGCTGTAACCAGTTTAGCTGCAAAGGTTTTATCGTATTCTTTAATATCTGTAATCAGGCAGGTGCCATTAGCTGCGATATAATCTACAATCTGTTTCATCAACTCGATTTGTTCGGCAGTAACTTCACGCTGCATTTGTCCATACCAGAGACTAAATCGTTGGTGTGCACCTGCACAGAGGCTCTCCAGTCGCTCTATCTTTTGCCATGCAAATCGGACGAGTTGGATGAGATTAGTAAGTGCTTCTCGCTCATTTTTCTGGTCTGCCTCATAGACTATTACTTCGTTGGTACGAGCTACTGCGTATGAATGCCAAAGGTTGGAAAGTGTAAACTTGCTATTGAACTGTTTGAGTCGTTCTTGCAAGTCCTTCAGCATAGCAAATGTGATAGGCGCTCCGTCGTTGTTGTATATAATTCGCAGTGCTTCTATCTCATCACGGTGCTCATTGCAATAGGTTTCGAAGGCAGAAGTGGTAGCGATAGCCTCCTCTTTGGAAAAGCCGCAATAGATGAGGTTATCTTCGCCTGGTTGTAATAAGTTAACGAAACCAGCATTGATGATTAGCAAGTATTTACGAGCAGGAATGCTATTGATCAGCAGCGCTATCAGTGCTTTGCGTTCTAAGTTGGGCTCGTTAACATCGGAATATGGAGGAAGTGTTTGCGTTTCTAATGCTTCAAAGATATTTGCAGAGAGTTGTGCCATTGTGATACATGCAAGATGTGCAAACTCTTCTCTTTGTTGTTCGGTGGCTTTGTTGTGTATGCGTGCCAATCGTGCGGCTAACATACGCAGATTGTTGTCATCAACATTGCCATGTGCAAGTAACTCAAGCAGTTCCTTGAGTGTTGGGATGGAAGGTCGTGGACCATCACCCGGTTTAGGAGTTACTTTCATTCGCTCAGTTACTCCCACAGCATCTACTAGGAAGAAACAGTCTTTGCTAATGGCATTAGGGGTGACATTGCGAAGTTGATCATCGCCGATGGTTCGCACACCACGTCCCTTCATTTGGACATATAGCGGTTCGGAAGCCACATCACGCATGAACATCACTACCTCAAGAGGTTTGACATCTGTACCCGTTGCAACCAGCGTACAAGTAACTGCTATGCGAAAATCTTTATCGTTGCGGAACTGACGAATAAGTGCATTGCTATCGCCTACAGAATAAGTAATCTTTTGCACAAACTTGTCATCATGTCGGTTGAAGACCTCTTTGGCAATCTGGACGATATTGTTAGCATGGTTCTCATTCAATGCAAAGATGAGTGTCTTGGGCAGATAATCAAAATTAGGTTCACGCTGAGGGTCGGTGAACATCTGGGTATAAACAGAATCTTTATATGTCTGTAGGATGAGTTTGATTTGCGCAGGATTGATGATGCTTCGATTGAGTTCTTCGCGTGTGTAGTTTTTGTTTTCCTGCCAAACAACATTTTCAACCTGTCCTGTGTAAACGGTTGTTTGTTCGGTTTGCTGCCCTTGTAGAATAGCGCCACCATTCTCAGTGACTTCTGTACGAATACGGAAAGTGCGGTGATCAACATTGACGCCATCTCGGATGGATTGTTCGAGGGTATAGTTGACTACAATATTCTTATTGAAGAAAGCAACCGTTTCGGGTACAGGCGTAGCAGTAAGACCAATAATACGCGCTGGTTGGAAATAGTCAAGCACTTGTTTCCAACTACCATAGATAGAACGGTGGCACTCGTCCACTATAATTAAGTCGAAATAATCGGGCGGCAAGTTTGGATTAGTTGGTAATACAACAGGAGCAGAAGATGTGTCTTCAAAATCGCTCTCTTCATCCATATCGTTGATATCTTCTCCTTTTAGAACCGAGAAGAGTCGTTGGATAGTGGATATAATGACATTGCTATCTGCTGGGATATTTTTAGATTTTAGACGACTTACGCCAAAGATTGTGTTGAATGGTTCTTTGGTTTCTGTCAAACGGAAAGTACCGAACTCTCCTTCTGCCTGTTTGCCGAGGTTGTTTCTATCCACGAGGAAAAGCACACGGCGCATAGGCGTGTACGAAAGGAAACGATAGGCAGCCAAGCAAGCGGTATAGGTTTTTCCTGCTCCTGTAGCAAGAATCATCAAAGCACGTTTTTGACCATTGCGGAAGCTATCTTCCAGTCCGTGGATAGCATCAATCTGGCATTGGCGCAATCCCTTGGGATTAAGAGCTGGCAGTCCTGCAAAGATACTGGTTAAATTGAGTTGCTTAGAGAGCTCTTTAGGGGTGGGCATTTTGTCTATTTCCATAAAGTCTTCTATATCGGATTGCTGATTATAGAAATAGATGGTTTTGCTATTTGCCAATATAGCAATAGGCAGAGGCATATACCAAGCTGCACACCATTTAGGAAGATTCTTGGTGTAATTGAGAGCTTGCAGTTGCACATCTTCTCCGAGAGGATTTTCTGCGCGTTTGGCTTCGACTACACCGACTGCTTTTCCTTCGATAAAAAGCAAATAATCCGCTTCGAGGTTAGCACCATGTAGATTCATCAGTCCCTCACGCACGGCACAGGCATGTGCATTGGGCGTGTACTCATCGCGGTCGATAACCAGCCATCCTGCATCGGAAAGCTGATTGTCAATAATGATGCGTGCTTTTTCTTCGGGTGTCATATTCTTGGTAATTTATATTATCGGAAGTTGGTGGGGATTATTTCTGTTTGTCGCTGCAAAGGTAGTGCTTTTTAGGAACTTAACCAAAAGTTTGTAACGTTACAAACTCTTTTGCTTTAGCAAACTTTCTGGTATGGAAACTAATTTTCTATTTAATCGTATTTTATGAGGGCGGCCTCTTTTGACTTCTATTTCGTAATATTGACGTATATTGTAATCTGGGATAGCGCGCATTAATTCTGTATGACATTGTGACTTTTTTACATTCAACGCATTGGGTGTCCACATGTCAAAAAGTTTCTCGATACTATCACGCAATCTATCCATATCCGAACGGTTGGTGAATGTGAAATAGAGATTTTTATATTCATCTTTATAATCACCTATTTCCTTCATTCTAATACCTTCAGGATGCAGGAGAAATAAAACATACATAGCTTTTACCTGAGCTCCAAAACGCAACTTTAACTTATAGTCTGGTAACAATATGTCATATGTCTTAGGAGTTATCTCTAACCTACTCAATTCTGAAAGTTTTATCTTTGGTTTACATTCTTCTTCTGGAAGCCCAGAAATAGGTTTTCCTTGGATTGAGAAACAGATACAATCTAAATTCTCATGAAGCTGTAGCACTTCTGGTATTTGAATATGACGTGCTTTGTAAGTACCAGTATCAAGTATCTCGTCGAATATTCGTATGAGCGTTTTGCAATAACGTTCAAAAGCATCATCAATAAGGTAGGAGTCACAATTTATAAGCGTTGCAACAAGAAAACCATATCCAGAATTATCATTATTTAGTGTAGGCAATATAGCGCTATAGATACAAGCATCTTTATTGACGGGGAAGATTGTGTTGTTTGTTTCTAAATACACAATCTTACAAGTAAACCATAAATCTTCAACCGTATTAATGAACTTATTTATTCTCTTTAAATAGTTCCTTACGTATGTATTAAGTTCACCAGTGGTAGTTCCAGCAACATAATAGATAGTACCGTATTCTAAATCACGGTATATCTCGTCTTGGAAGAATTCTATGGATTTCTTAAAACCTACCATTTATTTCTCGTTCTCTTTTCTGATGTCATCAAGTATTTTGCCGTTATAGGAAAAGTATTTTGATCCTTGATATGCACCAGAAGTATTGCGATGCTCCTCTGGCATGAATGTACCCACAAAAGGAGATAATTTATAAATACGTCCTTCGTATTCAATCGCATCATCAGAAGCGACCTTAACAACGATTCCTGTTGGATTGAAAGTGACTACCTCACCTATCTTGATTCCACACATGGAGAATTTGAAACGAGCACGCTTGACCTCTCGTTTCTGTGGCTCTTTGGGCTCAGATGCTACAATGGGTTTATTATCTTCGTAAAGGATAACTTCTGCATCATCTATAGTCTGGGCTATGTCACGGAAAATATCTAGCGCAATCTGTGGAGCCACATTGAAGAACTCGCGGTTTTGGCGAATGCGAAGGTCAGTAAGGCGGTCAATAGTCTTGTGTACTAATTTCTCAACCTCATTGAACTTGGATGTTTGCATGGTAGCAAATATCTCAAAAGGCAACGGCACAGCCGTATTATCTAATTCTTTGCTGCGCACATTAACAGGACGGCTGCTTTTGCCAATTTTTACCCAATCCTCACGAAAAGCAGGATTAGTGAGAATGTAAACATAACCTTTTTCTTTCTGTGCCATGGTGGTATTTTCTTTGTTCGCACTATTTAGTGCGCAAAGTTACAACTTTTTTTGCAATAATACAAGAAAAAGGACTAAATTCTTGAATTTAGACCTTTGATTGCTCCTTTTTATAAACAAACAAGAAATACTTTACAACTACCGAGGATTTCTCGGAAGTTGAGATTCTTTAAGTGTCTTATACTGAAATAGGTTTACTCATAAAATGAATAAAAAGTATCAATTATTAAGAATTAAGTTTTATGAAGCGAACTCTAAATCGTTATTCTCTCTCGTTCAAACAACAAGTTTTGGATGATTATTTTCAGTCAGGTATGAGTCAAGTGGAATGTTATACCAAGTGGAAAATTCCCCAACGCACGCTCAATACATGGCTTACTTCTTGCAAGAGTCAAGAAAAAAGTGTATCTTTGCACTCAAACTCGAAACACATGGATGCAAAAGACCAAGCTCTAGAGAACCTGCGTGTGGAGAACGAGCGTCTCCGTCGCGAAGTGGAGTACCAAAAACTCCGTGTTACAGGCTATGAGCGTCTTCTTGAAATTATCAAACAAGAAGACGGCATTGACCTGTTAAAAAAAGGTGGAGCCAAACAGTAGAACGCCTGTCCGCAGAGTATCCGTCCGAAACGATGGAAACACTCTGCGGGCTGTTTGGCAAATCTAAGCAGGCTTATTACAAGCACAAGCGTAAGTCATTCAGTGAAGAAGAGAT
>JAZNJI010000010.1:0-37446 GCA_045577965.1 Paludibacteraceae bacterium | reverse complement strand
ATGATGAGGAGCATTTAGGTCAAACTCCTCCACCTCCAATATCATTCCGTGCTTCTATCAATGGAAATTCATTAGTCATTGAAAAGCAGAATGAAGCTATTCCATCTGCTCAAGCAACCGTAGTAAATGCTTCCACGGGCAGTGTGGTATTGAATCAACCATTCACTGACTCCTTGCAAGAGCAAGTGGCAAGCGCAGGCGTGTATGTGCTCCGTATTGAAACCGCAGGCGGTGCACTCACCGGACGATTTATTGTAGAATAACCCTTTAAATATAAAACAATTATGAAGACATTTATGAAAATCACCTTTATCTTTATTTTCTGCCTAATCGGAACCCCTTTTATTCACGCGGGTATGAATGGAACAGATAAAAAGATTATCGAGATAAAGAAAATTATAAATTTATCAGAAGAACAAGAGAATAAGATACGATCTTTACATGTTATTTACACAAGAGTAGCAGATTCTGCATTAATTTATGTAAAAGATCCCATCGTTGGAGCTCAGATGAAATATGATGCAAACAAGGTATTTCATGAGGCTTTTATGAATATCTTATCTGAGGGTCAACGAAATCGTTATATTTATGTTACAAGTACCCCAGAAATCAATGCTAAAACAGAGATGAAAATTAATATTTTGCAGGAAACGGGAACATATACAAATCAGGAAATAGAAAAAATAAGAAAAGAAATTTTTGATTATTTAATGAAAGAGAAAATTGTTTATGTGCGCGAGAAGTACAATATAAAAAAACAAAAACAAAATATATCTCAGTTGAAGAAACACCAACCGCATGCGTTAAAAGAAGCAAATGCGCAAGAAAAGTTGATGCATAATGGGAAACCGCATAGAGGACGCTATCAATGGTAATACTAATAAGATATGAATATGAAAGCTAAGAATATTATTTTCTGCATGTTATTGTGTGTGTTGTACAATAGCAACACGCATGCGAGTATAGATAGTCTTCAGACTAATTATAAGCAACAATATATGTATGCAATCAAATTATTAGATGGTGTAAATACAGAAGTTGATTATACAAAAGCCCGTAAAATTCTTTCTCAATTAGCATCACAAGGTTATGCCCCTGCAATGAGAACTTGGGGAACTATTTATAATAATGGTCTTGGAGTTATCGTTAATAAAGAGAAAGCATTTAAAGCATACTATAAAGCGGCTAAATATGGAGACGCAAAATCTATGACAAATTTAGGACTAATGTACCAAAATGGGGATTATGTAACAATCGATTTTAAGAAGGCGATGGTTTGGTATAAAAAGGGATTGGATGCTGGAGACCAACGGAATTATTATAACATAGGATATTTATACTATAAAGGATATGGTGTTGAGCAATCATATTCTATGGCACTTCAGTATTTCCAAAGCGGAGCAAAAATAGAAAATGAAGGCATTTGTAAATATATGATTGGTATTTGTTACATGAAAGGGTATGGAGTTAAAAAAAATGAAGATGTGGGAAAATCTTGGATAGAGAAATCTGCAAATAATGGATATGAAAGAGCTATTGACTATATTTTAAATTATCAGCCTCAAGCTCCTAAAGATTCAATACATTCTAGAGGTTTAAATATACCTTCTATGCCAAATCGTATGCCAAGCAAAACAGAACAGTTGTATATGCAAGATTTTTCTGGAGAGTGGGAAGGAACTTTTTATGTAATGGATTGGTCGAGAAAGTTAGTAGAGGAAGAATATCCGATTTCTTTAACGCTCATACATGATGCCAATCAAATAGAAGGCATTTGGGAACTTAATGAAACAGAAATTCCTTTTCAGGCATTTTTAAGAGAGAGGGATTGGGAAGTGAGTGCTCCTATATTTAAAAGTACAAATGGAGGAATGCAGCAAATGCAATATTGTAATTTTATATATACACCAAATAGTGTTGATGAACTTTTACAGGGTGACATTCAGATTAAACGAATTAGAACGAACGAACCTGCAAGACCAAATTACTTCCACTTGAGAAAAAAAACTCGAATTGCAGATTCAAATCTACAAAACATACATCACGAAATGTCTATTTGGCCAAATCCTATAAATAGTAATAAATTTACCATCTCTCTGTATAATGAAATAGAGCGGACAATTTCAATTAGTATTTATAATATCAATGGTTTTTGTATCTTAAAACAAGAATATACCCTTAATGCTGGTAATAACAATTTAACTTTGCAAGTTAACTTACAAGCGGGAGTATATACATTAATTGCTTCTGGGCAAAATTATTATCAAACAAAAAAGATAATACGGAAATAGGAGGACTCGCTATGTTTAATTTTAAATATGCACTAATGTTTTCCTTTCTTTTAGGGATTACATTTTCAATACAAAATAATGGTGTGACTCTATGTGCTTTTATGTCACTTTCTGCCTGCGATATCGAAGATTATGATGACGATTTTGATTATGACGATTATGATAGTTTTGATTATTGGGTTGACGATGAACATGCAGGAAATGCACAAGGGTATTGGGACATAGCTGATTCTTTTGTGTGTACACCTGATATACCCAGTAATAACAATAACGATCAAGAAGAAGATGAAGAAGAACAATGGTGGGTAGATGACTATGATCCATGCGAAAACGGAGATTGTGAGGATGATACCAATACTGATACGGAAACGGACGATAATACTAAAGATTGTGCAGGAGTTCGTGATGGAGAAGCATATATAGATGAGTGTGGACAATGTGTCGGTGGAACAACAGGTAAAAAAGCTTGTGTCAAAGATTGCATGGGAGTTGAAAATGGGAAAGCGTACACTATAGAATGCAACGGACAAACAATCTGCAGAAATGGTAATGCAGGTATTTATGATTTAAACTTGAATGAAGACGATTCAGTACAGTTTAATGAGGCTATAACTCAGATGAGAAATAACTGCTTTGCAAACACCTTGTTGGAAAATCTAAATGAGAATTATGGCATTGAGATTAGCATGAGTGCATCCCAAGGTCCAAATATTGGTGGATCCTTTAATCCTTGTGATTATACTATACAATTCACAGAGGAGATTAATGCTGACAATCTTATTGCTGAGTTATTTCATGCTTATCAAGAACAAATTTCAAACGGTAAATTAAGCGAGATAGCAAGTTCGACAGACCACATGGGCGGTTCTAATATTGAAGCAGAAGAAAAGGCCGTGGGTTTTATTTATAGTTCTTGGTATGGATATGCTATAGAAAATGAGAATTGTAAACTTTCTATGTGGGCAAAGTCATTTATGCAAAATCATATCAAAACTCATTCTTGTGGGTTATCTGTTGAGGAGTTGGAAGCGTGGTACGAAGCGGTAGAAGATTTTGCTGAATATAGTAGACAGCAAGATCAGGAAACAGAAACGAAAACATTATACGGAACCCCTGTTGATGATTCTCTATATCCAGAAGCATTAACTAACTTGTGTTACAATCTGTCAGAAGAATGTAATCCGCAAGAAATCACCATTACGCCTTAATTTGAGATTTAAAAAAGTAATTTCTTGCATATGTGCAATTTTTGTAGTAAATTTGCACCGAAATTTATAAATATTTATCCTTATGAAAAAACATATTATATATATCATTCCTTTACTCTTCTGTATAGGTTGTCACACGCAGAAGAAGGTGGCTATTACCGAAAGTACAACTGCGTATCACTCTATGAATAGGACAGATAGCCTTCGTATAGAATACAAAGACTCTTTGGTGGAAGTCTCTTTACCTAACTATAAAGAATTATCGGATAATACATATACCCAAATGTTAGGAGGAGGGGAAGAGTGGTGGCGATTGCATTTCTCTGTACGCGAAACACAACAGTCAGTGAATAGGCTCTTCGTGGAGTGGGCAGAGAATGGTACAATGAAAGAAAAATTAAATGAATTAGTACAATCTTTTACATATAAACATCGTAGAGAATACAAGGAAAAGGAACGCTTGAGAATACATATCACTTACCTTATTCCATTAGAGGATGTTAGTCAGAAAAAAGTTATTAAAGTGGCAATTGAAAATTTTTCTCCAGACTTTAATGAGGAGGAGGGGAGAGCATTATTTGAATTTGCTGAAAAAATGCAAATAGATTTCGAATATAGACCTTATAAAAATTATACGACAGGCAATGTGCTGGGGAAAAAGTTATTGAGGATAAGAAAACTAAAGAAATAACATTCCTTTATTGCCAAATACACACCCACCGCTGCTCATTCCAAGTGGCGGTGTTTTTTTTGAAGTAGCTATCGTCCCGTATGTCTCTCGTATCCGTCTCGTATGTCTCATTCCGCTTAGCATTCTCCACCGTTCGCATCTCGTTCGCATCCTGAACGTCACTGAAGGGTGCATGGCGGATGCATGGCGCATCGCTCCAATAACACCACCACATCGGGACCACACCGCGACCACACAATACTCTGACTAAACCTGACTTATCTAGTTCGGCTATTTCGGCTAGATGGGCTAGCAATCCTGTAGGGCTCTGCCCGTCCTGTAGGCGCTTGTCGCCGTTCTGTAGCGCAGCGTCCTGATTTAGCGATTAGCATTGCCGTTTTTGAAGCGAATGTAATGAGCGCTTTTTTGTTAAAGAACGGAGTGAATGAGTTTTTGTGGGGCGGATGATAATAAAAAGCAATTGCGTAGAAAAATTTATTTCTGTTTATGGCTGGCGTATGTTATGTGTCTATTGCTTAGGCGGCAGAGTTCTGCCGGCGGGAGAGGAAGATAATTAAGGCGCATTATATGCTCGCATATGAATGCGGATTAAGAAGATTACGCTCCGGGCGCGTAGCCCACAGGCTCAGCGACTACAATAGGCACATAGCATACGACCAGTGTTTATCTGGGTTTATTTACCATTGCTATCATCCGCCGTCGTTTTTGATTACACAAAAATACACCTTACACCTTACACAATCCACAATAAATTTGCATAATTAAAAAAAAATCACTATCTTTGCAGCCGATTTATAATGTATTATAAAAATGAACACTACACTGCTTGTTTTAATAGTTGTTGCTATCATGATTTTCGGGTTCTGGATGATTCAAAAATCACAGTTCCGCAACGAAGAGCGCAAACGCCAATGGGAGCTCAAACGCGAGTCACAAAAAGCCATCTCTCCTATCCGCATGCGTGCCTATGAGCGCCTAAGCCTCCTGCTTGAACGCACCACGCCCGAACACATGCTCTTTGAGTTACGCACCAAGCACCCAGAAGCCATGGCGCAGTGGACAGTTCTGCAAATGCAGCAACATCTACTACAAACCATACGCATCGAGTTTGAGCATAACCTCAGTCAACAAGTATATGTCAGTGAAGAAGTATGGACGCTCATCATGAACGCACGCGACCAGATGGCTGCTTTCGTCATTGCCATCGGCAATCAAATCCCCAAAGACGCCACTGCACAGACATACGCTACTACACTCATCACTGCCTATAAGTCCAATGGACTGACACCCACCGACAAGGCTATGGACGAACTCAAACGCGAAGCGAAAGAACTTTTATAAAGGTGATGCCCAAAAAGCTTTTAATCATAATCATCGTAGCGTGGGCAATCCCTTTGGCAGCTATAGCCAAAGAGAAGGTTGTTAAGACCGATAGTACACACACGCACACACACCACGCTGACAGCATCTACCAAGGAACAAACATCAAACTGGACCTTGGCGCTACCGCGCTCACCCTCGGCACCACCAAAGCACACTTACAACATTACGAGATAGCCGTTAACTGCCGATTGAAGAATCGCTTCTACCCTACCCTCGAAGTAGGATACGCAGGTTCGCTACCCGCAACAACAAACGACCCTACGCGCGGCACCATCACATTAGGAGATAGTATCGCGTACCGAGGACAAGGAGGATTCTTCCGCGTAGGATGTGACCTCAACCCACTCAAGAAACACCCCGAGTCACCACACGCCTTACTCATAGGACTGCGACTTGGCACAAGCATACAATCCGCACAGCACACCCTACTCACTACTCAATACTCACTACTCACTACTACCTCCGCTGATTGTTGGGGAGAGATAGTAGCAGGATGCCAAGTGGAGGTGTGCAAAGGATTTACCATGGGTTGGATGGGGCGATTCAAATGTCTCTTCACCCGCCAAGCAGAAGGACTGCCTGCCAGCGAATACAAACCCATCTACATCCCCGGTTTCGGCAGGCGAGATAACATCGCATGGGGATTAGACTACTACATAGGAGTGAGTTTTTAATGACAACTGATAACTGATAACTGATAACTGATAACTACAATCATATGAACACAAAAGAACTAATGACTCGTGCGGCGGATAACATCCGCATCCTCGCAGCAGCCGCTGTAGAAAAAGCTAAAAGCGGACACCCTGGCGGAGCTATGGGCGGCGCAGACTTCATCAATGTGCTCTTCTCTGAGTTTCTGGAATACGATCCAGAAAACCCACAATGGGAAGCACGAGACCGCTTTTTCTTGGACCCCGGACATATGTCACCAATGCTCTATGCACAGTTATGCTTGGCAGGCAAATATACACTGACCGACTTGCAGAACCTACGCCAATGGGGTTCTGTCACTCCCGGACACCCAGAGCGCAACATTGAGCGAATGGTAGAAAACACTTCAGGACCATTAGGGCAAGGACACACTTTCGCTGTAGGAGCAGCCATCGCCGCTAAGTGGTTCAACACCCGCTTCGGTGCTATACACAACCCTACTATCTACGCGTTCATCTCTGACGGAGGTATTCAAGAAGAGATCTCACAAGGAGCAGGACGATTGGCAGGACACCTCGGACTGGACAACCTCATCATGTTCTATGACAGCAACTCTATCCAACTATCTACCAGTTGCGACGAGGTGACTTCCGAAGATGTAGCAACCAAATACAAAGCATGGAACTGGTTCGTACTGGAGATAGACGGCAATGACCCTGACGCCATACGCGAAGCGCTCAAACAAGCCAAAGCAGAAAAACAACGCCCTACACTCATCATCGGGCACACCATAATGGGAAAAGGTTGCGTCACTGCAGAAGGAGACAACTTCGAGAACCAATGTTCCACCCACGGACAACCGCTCAGCAAGTCAGGCGCCAGCATTGAGAAAACCATCGAGAACCTCGGCGGTGACCCCAACGACCCATTTGTTATCTTCAAAGAGGTACGCGACCTATATGACCGCCGCGCAGCTGAGTTGCGCGAACTAACGAACGCACGCTATGCCGCTTACTACGAATGGCGACAAGCTAACCCACTCGCAGCAAACGAATATGAGACCTTCATGTCAGGCGAGACACCTTGCATCGACTGGAGCCTTATCACCCAGAAAGCAGGAGCCGCTACACGCAATGGCAGCGCTACTGTCCTCGCATACCTTGCAGAGAATGTGGGCAATATGATTGTCAGTTCAGCCGACCTATCTAACTCCGACAAGACAGATGGATTCCTCAAGAAGACACACGCTATTCAGAAAGGCGATTTCAGCGGACAGTTCCTACAAGCCGGCGTAAGCGAACTCACGATGGCTTGTGTCATGATTGGAATGTCGCTCCACGGAGGTATCATCCCTGCATGCGGCACTTTCTTCGTCTTCAGCGATTATATGAAACCTGCCGTCCGCATGGCTGCATTAATGGAACTGCACGTTAAGTTCATATGGAGCCACGACGCGTTCCGCGTAGGCGAAGATGGACCGACACACGAACCCGTCGAACAAGAAACACAGATACGACTCATGGAGAAATTGCACAACCATAGCGGCAAACCATCCATGCTCGTACTACGACCAGCCGATGTGGAAGAGACAACACTCGCTTGGCGATTGGCTATGGAGAATACCCACACACCTACCGCACTCATCCTCAGCCGACAGGATATACCAAACATACCTAATGTGTCGCTCGAAGGAGTTAGCAAAGGTGGATATATCGTTTCCAAAGACGAGAACCCACAAGTGGTGATGATTGCCTCGGGTAGCGAAGTGAGTACCCTCATGAGCGGTGCCGAACTGCTACGCGCAGAAGGAATACGCCTGCAGATAGTGAGCGTGCCATCCGAAGGACTCTTCCGTCAGCAAGACAAAGCCTACCAAAACGAAGTGCTGCCACAAGGTATCAAGCGTTTCGGCATGACGGCAGGGCTCTCTTGCACACTCGAAGGACTCGTAGGCGAGAACGGCAAAGTGTGGGGACTTGATAGTTTTGGTTTCTCCGCGCCATACAAAGTGCTCGACGAGAAACTCGGCTTCACCGCCCAAAATGTCTACGAGCAAGTGAAGAAACTGCTGTAAGGAAACAACAGAAACTATGGACGACAATTTTGCCATACAACTCTTTGAAGGAAAGCGTGTCCGCATCGTGTGGGATGCTGAGCAAGAAAAGTACTATTTCTCTGTAGTAGATATAGTACAAGTATTGACGGATAGTTCCGATGTCAAGCAATACATTAAGAAAATGCGCGCACGTGATTCGGAATTAAATTCCAAGTGGGGTACAATTTGTACCCCTGTTGAAATGAGAGCTTTTGATGGAAAACGGAGAAAAGTTCAAGCCGCTGATTTACAAGGTATTTTCCGTCTCATTCCGTCATTTTATCTGAACGCGCTTCGGATCACATCCGTCCGATAGAAGAAAGCAAAGCAGAAGAATGTCCGTTCGAAGATAAGTAATAAAACGCTTAGGCGACCTTAATCAAAGACAGGTTTCTTGAACGCAATAATTACCGTGGACAAGATTATTGGGAGTTAGTATATTAAGCAGATTATGAGGCTTTAGTGTAATACCCGAACTACCACATAAGTGCAAATGCTGCACTTTCAAAGAGCAATAATTGCACTTTGGAGGAAATAGCTACACTACAAATCATTCAACGGAATCCACATGTAACGCAGAAACAGATTGCATTAGAAATCGGCAAATCAGAGCGAACCGTTAAAACTATCACCGTCAGTTTAACAAGAAAAGGGCTGATTGTCCGCCGTAACGGCAAACATAATGGCTACTGGGAGATATTAATGTAAAGAACGCAGGATGGGCGAATCTTAATAATCGGAGGGAGAATTGCATCCTATTGGGCAAAAAATTCCCCGAACCCTTGCATATCTCAAAAAGTTAAATATTTGGTGTAACTTCTTAGCCACATGGGCACGAACTTCGAGGACACCGACACGGCACAGCCGTCCCACCTCGAAATTACATCCGCACATTTTTGCAAATAACAAGGCTTTGCTGCACAAAATACAAATGAATTTGCATTTTCCTGCAGAAATCCTTGTGTATTTCAAATATTTTCAGTAACTTTGCAGCCAAAAGTTGCAAAGGTTAAGAGAAATGAACTTATCATCGCTCATAAAACAATACTTTTCCACATCTGAGAATGATGTCACGATTGATGTGTTTGACGAGAAAAACATCTACGATGTTTACCATCGTGTCGTGAGTGTTTTGACACAGCATTTAGACATTGAGACCACAGTATTGGAGGCGATGAGTTATTGCTTCTATGAGATATTGGATAATGTGCTGACACATTCCGGCAAGGAACTCGGAACAGTTATTACGCAATATGACCCAACAAATCACATTCTTAGCTTCTTGATAGCCGATGATGGAATAGGTGTACAAGCCTCGCTTTCGGAGAATGAAAAATATAAGCATATTTCAGAACCAGAGGCATTGAAAATTTGCATAGAAGATACCATTACAGATGGTAAGGGAATGGGATTCGGTCTTTTCTCAACGTCCTTGCTAAATAATCAAGCCGGCTTGTTGTTTGAAGTTCGTTCCGGAAATCATGCGATGCAGGTGAAGGACGGAAAGATAGCCACCAAAGAAACAGAGCCTTGGCAAGGAACTATCGTTTATATGCAGTTACAGACCGACAAGGAGATCAATCCTGCAGAAGTGGTAGCAAACCGCACAGATGTAGCTGCGCAATATAGAGAAGCATTTTTAGATGACAACGAATTAGAGGAGTTATGGTAACATTCAGTTTTAGAGAATATGGAGAAAATCTCGGCACGCGTCCTTTAGGGAAATATGTGCGCGAGCAGTTGATGCCGTTATTGGAACAAGACGAGCGAATTGTGCTTGACTTTACAGGCGTAAACGTGGTAAGCAATTCGTTTGCGGATGAGTGCATTGCCAAACTATTGCTTACCATGCCACTTTCCGAATTGAAAAGCCGTACTACGTTCAGAGGTTTAAATCCTATAGCTTCAGAAAGCGTCTTAACAGCTCTCCAAAGACGACATTTAGTAACGACATAAGATCACGCATCTCTATATGAGATGATGAACACATCGGCAGCGTTCAACGTCAACTAATGGCAAAATAAAAGTAATAATTAGTCTCAAAAAACATGAGTAAAATTAGATATATAGTAGTTTTATTATTTTTGACATGTTATTATGTGTTGCAAATTTATTCTGCACCAAAAGCAAATACAGACGTTGTCATAAAACATAGAATTGATAGTCTTGAATTTGTCTGTAAAGAGATTCAGACCAAACAAGATATAAATTCGATTCAGTTAAACTCCATCCAAACATCACTAAACAGTACACAACAGATTTTTTCCTCAACAGTATCGTCTGTATCAACACAAATAGATGCCAGTAATAAATTATTAAATACATGGGGATTTATATTGGCTGTTGTTGCTTTAGCAATCTCTATTTTAGGTTTCTTCCTTGGAAACTATATTAGGAATAGAGCAAATATGATAAAAACATTAACTGAGCAAGGCAAAGAGACTGAAAAATCTATTAAAGGGATACAAAATAGCATAGATAGCAACATTTCGGATTTATACAAAAAACTGCGGAGAGAAGAAACTTCTTATATACTGAAACGTCTACAGCAAGTTCCAGAAGATATTGCTAATTTTGGCGCACTGCTATTGTCTAGAGATCTTGATACAGATGATTATTCCTTATTGTTAAAAGCATATCTTCATTTATTATCAATGGAACAAGATATAAGAAAAAGATCTATAAAAACAGACGATGATGATATGTTTGCATCACTTTACGGTATAGATTCATATTTTGACAGATATAAATCAAACTATATAATCATATTTTTTCAACATTTCTTAAATTTTGCAATTCAAGAAAATACACTGCAAAGAGAAATTGTTGAGAATTTCAAGAATTTATGTGATGCTTCGTTTCAAAATGATATAATAAAATCTACACATGATCTTTTGCATGGAATAGAAGATTTGGAAGAGCAGTTAAAACAGAAGATTATAATAGAATATATCATTGCATTGTCAAAATCAAGACACAATGATGCAAATTTATATAATGATATAATCACAACACTTCAATTAGAACAATTTGGAGATATTTGGAAAGAAGTGGCCAAGGCAGATAAATATGTTGTTGTTTTTGCTCAAACTCTTCTTCATTATATGCAAGATAATAATATTAATAATGAACCTTTGTCAACAGAATTAAATACATTTATATCTACTAAAACAGATAAATAAACAAATGCCGTCGCTTGCTCGACGTTAAATATGCAAAGACAAGCGCAAAGCGTTGCGCTATAACATATTAACAAAGCATTACTATTATTTCGCGTTTACCGAAAAGCCCGTCAATCTTTAAGGAAATAAACAGCAAATAATTAGTAAAGGTTTCCGTATATAGGATGCCTTATACCTCTAGTAATAGATGTTCATACTCTGTGTGAGTTTCTTAAGAGGTGAAAGGTTTCCTTGACGGGCTGCCTTGGTAACGCGATAAGAAACTCGCACTTTTTCTTATCGCCACGATTGATAGTTATGCGTAAACAAGTAATTTACTATCAATCAATGCTATTCAATAGTTTAGAATTTGCTTTCTTCTTGCCAATAGTGTTTCTGCTCTATTGGTTTCTGACGCCCTCCGGCACAAACGGACCGCGTTACTCGCTCTTTCATTATTGGCATGTAAGCGAACAAACGGCACTGCGTATCCAAAACGCCTTTGTCCTTGTCGCCAGTTATATTTTCTACGGCTGGTGGGACTGGCGGTTTTTACTGCTGATTGCTTTCACCTCCTTCTGCTCATGGGGAAGCGGTCTGCTTATTAATACCTCTCCCTCCGCCCTCTCCCA
This sequence comes from Paludibacteraceae bacterium, assembly GCA_045577965.1. Lineage (GTDB taxonomy): Bacteria > Bacteroidota > Bacteroidia > Bacteroidales > Paludibacteraceae > Colicola. Next base: position 25,331 of record JAZNJI010000010.1, on the reverse strand, counting down.
AGGAGAGGGAACCCGGAGGAGATGGTTTCCTCCTAAATTCTGGATGATTGCCAATATCATTCTCAATCTTGGAATCTTAGCGGTCTTCAAATACTATGATTTCTTTGTTTCGGAGTTCGGGCAGTTGTTCGGCATCAGCACGGATAGCCTGCTCCTCAAAATCATTCTCCCTGTCGGCATTTCTTTCTATACCTTCCAAGCCCTCTCGTATTCCATTGATGTCTATCGCCAAAAGATAGAACAGACCAAAGATATTATTGCCTTCTTTGCGTTCATTGCGTTCTTTCCGCAGTTAGTCGCCGGACCTATTGAACGAGCCACCAACCTTTTGCCCCAGTTCCTACAAAAACGCACATTTTCGTACGACCAAGCGACAGACGGAATGCGGCAAATCCTCTGGGGCTTGTTCAAAAAGATAGTGGTAGCTGACAACTGCGCTATGTTTGTGGACCAAGTCTGGGCGACATACGATACTCAAACCGGCTCTACATTGTTGCTTGCAGCCATTCTCTTTACCTTCCAGATTTACGGTGATTTCTCCGGCTATAGTGATATAGCTATCGGAACAGCCAAACTCTTTGGTGTCAAGTTGATGCGCAACTTCAACAATCCGTATTTCTCTCGCGACATAGCGGAGTTCTGGAGACGCTGGCATATCTCTTTGACTACTTGGTTCCGCGATTATGTCTATATTCCTTTGGGTGGTAGCCGTCCGGAGATTCCTGCTAACATCCAAAATCCCGACCGTTACAAGAAATGGATTATAGTCCGTAACACCTTTGTCATTTTCCTCTTGTCCGGTTTCTGGCATGGTGCGAACTGGACCTTCATAGCTTGGGGAGCATACCACGCCCTCCTTTTCCTCCCTCTCATTCTCCTTGGCAAGAACCGCAAATACACCAACCAAGTCGCCGAAGGACGATTCTTGCCTACATGGAAAGAAGCCCTCCAAATCCTTTGTACATTCCTTCTTGTTGTCCTCGGCTGGATTATTTTCCGTGCTCCTCACATTCCTACTTTAGTTCACTATTTAGAAGGTATGTTTCAATGGGGCACCCTCCGCGCAAGTTACCGTTTCTTATTGCCAGATTTTAATTTAATATATCCCACCAACTTGTTTATTATAATAATGTTAGTATGCGAATGGTTAAGTCGTGACAAAGAACATACTCTAAAAAATATTCAGAATGTTGGAATTTTCCGTTCTCGAATTGTTCGTGTAATTATTTATGGCATTTTCTTATTTGCAATAATTGCACTAAGGGGTGGGGCTGTAGATTTTATTTATTTCCAATTCTAAATAAAATGAAAAAGTTCTTTATAGACATATTCATTGCAATTTGCGTGTTTTTAACCACTTGGGGGTGTGCTGAATATTTAACGACACATACTAATGTCGTGAATACTTATTCATATAAGTATAATTATGTAAAGAATAACCCTGTAATCAAAACACTTTTAATCGGACACTCACATTTTGACAATAGTCTCAATCCTTACTTAATGGGAGATAGCGTGTTCGATTTTGCAATCAGCGGAAGATGGATATACTACGATGTACAATTGTTACCAAGAATAATCATGAACCAACCTAACCTACAAACAGTAATCTTTCCCTTAGGATATCCAATGCCATATGGCTCATGGCATCATAGAAAAATGAGAGAGATTGATAAAGATTACGCCTATAATTATGCACAGCATATGGGTGTATATTATGACAGATTCCCAGAGAATATTTACTTAAGTTCTGCCCTTATAGCTAACAAAATGGGAATTAAGTATTTCAGAGATGAAACATAAGATCCATTAGGCTACTCGCGCGTGCATGGGCATGAGGAGCATTTTGAGAATCATAATGTTAATCCGGATGTTTTTGAAGGAGACACAGCGGCACTATGTTACAAAGAATTTCTTCTTTATTTTACACAATTAGCCAAAATCTGCAATGACAATAATATCAGATTTATAGTTGTAACATGTCCGTGCGCCGATTGTTATGTACAAAATACTCGTCCACAAGGGATCAAAAATCTATATGATTTAGTTGATAGTGTGAGAATTTATTATCCGATAGAGTATTATAATTATCTGGATGATGCAGAATTTCGTGCAGATTCTTTATACTATAATTGCTCCCACCTAAATTCTATAGGGGCGGATAAATTTGCTATCCGTTTGAAGAATGATTTAGGTTTATAAGAAATTGAGCAATTACTCTTTCTGCCTTTTGCTCCACATTTGAAGCCCACCGCGTAAGGGCGGATACAGTACATTCTCGGAGCCATACTTTAGCAAAAGGGTACGCGAAACTATGTGCGCAGGGGAGTGTTTTCTCCGATAGGTATATACACCTATATGCATAATTTATGACTCCTCGCTCTCCGCATGATTTCATCATAAGTTGAACGCAAAAGGTTGTGTGAATATATGAATGAGTGAATCTTAATCATCGTCCTTTCTTGTTCCATGTATGGTAGTGGCGCGAGAGTGGCGTGAGAGTGGCTGTTTGACTGCATAATTTATCAAGGCAGATACCATGCCGAAATCTTAATAATCGTACATTTTTCAGGGCAAAATAGGGCGATTTTCGAGTCGGTTGTGTCTCGGTCATCTCCCGCTCATCGCTCGGTCATCGCTCGGTGGTGGCCCTTATTTGCCACAATCTTAATAATCGGCAATTAGGAAAGGGATGCCTAAGGTCAGCGCAAGGTCTGCTATTTGGAACGATGTTGAAAGAACATTGACAGGTGGCTGAAATCTTAGTAATAAGATTTTTTTACCTATTTCCTTGCATATCTCAAAAAAAAGTAGTAATTTTGCAAGCAAAATTGTTTTACTATGGAATATAATTTTTCTAACATTGAGAGCAAGTGGCAACAAGCATGGGCAGAACAAAACATCTACCATGTACCTAATCAATCAGACAAACCACATTTCTATGTACTGGATATGTTCCCCTACCCTTCGGGAGCAGGCTTACATGTGGGTCACCCGTTAGGATACATAGCCAGCGATATCTACGCGCGTTACAAGCGCCTACAGGGATTTAATGTGCTCCACCCAATGGGATTTGACAGCTACGGACTACCCGCTGAGCAATACGCCATTCAGACAGGTACGCACCCCGAGAAAACGACTTTCGAGAACATTGACCGATATATCGAGCAACTCAAGAAAATCGGTTTCTGCTACGACTGGGATAGAGAGATACGCACTTGCGACCCCTCTTACTACCACTGGACTCAATGGGCATTCATACAGATGTTCAATTCCTATTTTGACCCACGCACACAGAAAGCACAACCTATCAGTCAGCTCATCAGCGAATGGGAAGCCAACGATCCTACTTGGGCTACGCTGAGCGAGAAAGCACAGCAAGAGCGATTGATGAATTACCGTATTGCTTACTTGGCGGACACCAAAGTGAACTGGTGCCCTAAACTCGGTACCGTACTTGCCAATGACGAGGTGAGTGAAGGTCTGAGTGTACGCGGCGGTTACCCTGTAGGGCAACGCGTGATGCGTCAGTGGTGCTTGCGTGTGAGCGCGTATGCTGGGCGACTGCTTGAAGGGTTGGAACGCGTTGATTGGACCGATAGTCTCAAAGAGACACAACGCAACTGGATAGGTCGCTCGGAAGGAGCAGAGATGCAGTTTACCGTCAAAGGGCAAGACGCGCCGTTCACTATCTTCACCACCCGTGCGGACACTGTGTTTGGTGTGACTTTCATGGTACTCGCGCCCGAAAGCGAATATGTACAACGCGTCATAACTGACGCGCAACGCGAAGAAGTGGAGGCTTACCTTCAACGCTGCAAGAACCGTACCGAACGAGAGCGTATAGCCGACAGACGCGTAACGGGTGTCTTTACTGGTTCCTATGCCATCAACCCACTCACACAAGGCGAGATACCTATCTATATATCCGATTATGTACTCGCTGGTTACGGCACAGGAGCCATCATGGCAGTGCCTGCACACGATAGCCGAGACTACGCTTTCGCGCGCCATTTCAACCTACCTATCATACCACTCATCGAGGGTGCTGATGTGAGCGAAGAGTCTTTCGATGCCAAGGAAGGCAAGATGATTAATTCTGGTTTCCTCAATGGTATGGAAGTGAAAGACGCTATTCAGGCGATGAAAGAGTTTATTACCAATACAGGCATTGGTCGCGTGAAAGTCAACTACCGTTTGCGTGACGCAATCTTCAGTCGTCAGCGTTACTGGGGAGAGCCCTTCCCTATTTACTACAAAGATAACATGCCTTACACCTTGCCCGAAGAGTGCTTACCACTCTGCTTGCCGGAAGTATCGGACTTCAAGCCAACCGAGAACGGCGAACCACCATTAGGCAACGCCACCCAATGGGCATGGGACGAGGTCAACAAGCAAGTAGTGGATAAAACGCTCATTGATAATCAGACCATTTTCCCATTAGAGTTGTGCACCATGCCTGGCTTCGCAGGTTCATCAGCCTACTACCTCCGTTATATGGACAACCACAACGACAAGGCACTGGTGGATAAAGAAGTAAACGCTTACTGGAAACAAGTGGACCTTTACATGGGTGGTTCGGAGCATGCTACTGGTCACCTTATCTACTCACGCTTCTGGAATAAATTCCTATACGATTTAGGTTATATTTGCGAAGATGAGCCATACAAGAAACTGATTAACCAAGGTATGATTCAAGGCCGCTCTAACTTCGTATATCGTTATATCGGTGAAGGAGCGACAGGTAACCTATACATCAGTTACAACCTCATCGAGAACCCAGAATACAAGGGCAAAGTGCAACCAATACATGTCAATGTGAATATCGTCAACAATGATGTATTGGATATCAATGCTTTCCGCGCTTGGATGCCTGAATACAAGAATGCACAGTTCGTCTTCGCAGACGGCACATCGGTGGAAGATAATCCATACTTGGCAGGCGAGAAACAGTATATATGCGGTTGGGCAGTGGAGAAAATGTCCAAGTCCATGTTCAATGTAGTTAATCCAGACGATGTGATTGCTAAGTACGGCGCAGACACACTCCGCCTTTACGAGATGTTCCTCGGTCCATTAGAGGTTTCTAAACCATGGGACACCAACGGCATTGACGGTGTACATCGTTTCCTCAAGCGTCTGTGGAATCTATATGAGAATATTTCTGACGCAGAGCCTACTAAAGAGGAATTGCGTAGCCTACACAAGCTCATTAAGAAGATTACATGGGATATAGAGAATTTCTCATTCAATACTTCTATTCCTGCCTTCATGATTGCTCAGAACGAACTGAGTGCCCTCAAGTGCAATAAGCGTGCTATCTTGGAGCCATTAGCTATCTTGCTCGCTCCATATGCTCCGCATATCGCAGAGGAGATGTGGCATAGATGCCAAGCTATCAGCCATCAGCCATCAGCCATCAACCAGTTCGTTGTGAATGCCGAGTGGCCTGTATGCAACGAAGCATACCTCGTTGAGGCTACACAGAAATACCCTGTGCAGTTTAATGGTAAAGTGCGTTTCACGCTTGAGTGCCCGAAAGACACACCGAAAGAGGAAGTGGAGAAACTCGTTCTTGCGCACGAAGACACACAGAAATACCTCAATGGTCAAGCGCCAAAGAAAGTGATTGTTGTGCCTGGTAGGATTGTCAACATCGTACTATAATGAAGGGAAGAGTTGGTACACAGAAAACAAAAAGAGCAGCAAGACTGCTGCTCTCTGTGAACCAGCTGGGGCTCGAACCCAGGACCCCATCCTTAAAAGGGATGTGCTCTACCTGCTGAGCTACTGAATCCCGAAATCGGCTGCAAAATTACTGCTTTTTTTTGACATGACCAAATATTTCGACAAAAAAGTGCAAAAATAAGCATTTTTTATTGCGAATACCAAAATATTTGCGTAACTTTGCACCAAATTCGGGCTTTTATGAACATTACACTCACATATCAGCGTCGCCAAACCACGACCACCCATGTTGGCGGTCTCTCAATAGGTAGCAAATTCCCTGTTCGCATTCAAACCATGGCGAATACTTCAACCAACAATGTTGAAGATAGTGTGACACAAGCCAAACATTGCGTTGCTGCAGGTTCAGAACTCTTACGCTTCACTACCCAAGGCATGCGTGAAGTAGAATCCCTTGCACTCATACATCAGGCATTAGATGGTATGGTGCCTTTGGTGGCAGATATTCACTTCCAATCCGATGTAGCTGATGCAGCAGCTCAAGTAGTAGAGAAAGTGCGCATCAATCCGGGCAACTATATCGACCCCGCTCGTAAGTTCAAGCAGATAGACTATACCGAAGAAGAATACCAAGCAGAATTAGAACGACTTCGTAATCGTTTTGTTCTACTAATCAATATCTGCAAAGAGCATAAGACGGCTATACGTATTGGTGTCAATCACGGCAGTCTGAGCGATCGAATTATGTCGCGCTATGGGGATACACCTGAAGGCATGGTAGAGAGTTGTATGGAATTCTTGCGAGTGGCAGTTGCAGAAGACTTCAAAGATATTGTACTCTCTATCAAAGCTAGCAACACTCGCGTGATGGTGACTACCGTTCGCTTGCTTGTTTGGCAAATGGCAGAAGAGGGCATGGCATTCCCTTTACATCTTGGTGTGACAGAAGCTGGCGAAGGTGAAGACGGCCGTGTGAAGTCTGCCGTTGGTATAGGCGCCCTACTCGCTGATGGTATTGGTGATACCATCCGCGTCAGCCTTAGCGAAGCTCCTGAAAAGGAACTGCCTGTAGCAAAGGCATTGGTTGATTATTTTGCCAATGAGCAAAGCATTCGCTATGCTCCTACTACCCTAGTTAAAGTAGAAGGCAAAACTGTTCATTACACTAACGAGGACACCGATTGGTCCCTTTTTCAACTGCATGCAGCTGCCGAATGTGGCCGACTGCTATGGGACTACAATTGCACCGAATTGATACTCAACAACAACCATTTTGCAGCCGAAGATCTCATCCGTCTGAGCAAAGACGTCCTCCAAGCCGCGCGCGTACGCATGTACAAGACGGAATATATCTCTTGTCCTGGTTGCGGGCGCACGTTGTTTAATCTAGAGCAAACCATCGCACACGTGAAAGCCGCGACAGCTCATCTACAAGGTTTGAAGATTGGTATCATGGGTTGCATTGTCAATGGCCCCGGTGAGATGGCTGACGCGGATTACGGTTATGTAGGAGCTGGCCGAGGCAAAGTCAGTCTATATCGTGGCAAAGAATGCGTATTGAAGAATATACCACAAGAAGAAGCGGTTGATCAACTTATTGCTCTAATCAACTCCGACAAATAGTTAGTGATTAGTTAGTGATTAGTTAGTGATTCAGCATACAATAATTAAGTTAGCTATAGAATAAAATGAAAGATATCAAACTTTTCCTCACCGATGTAGACGGTTGCATGACCGACGGCGGAATGTACTACACCGAGAGTGGTGATGAATTCAAACGCTTCTGCGTGTATGATGGCATGGGTATTGTCCTCCTGCGCAAAGCGGGTATCCCTTGCGGTATCCTCACCAGCGAGAACACTGCCATTGGCTTGAAACGCGGACAAAAACTCGGCTTAGAATATATCTACACGGGCGTTGGCCGCGTAGTAGATGGTGTAAAGATGACCAAATTGGATGCCGCCAACGAGATTTGCAAAGAATTGGGAATCACATTGGAGAATGTTTGCTTTGTTGGCGACGATGTGAACGACCTCGACCTACTCCAACACGCAGGCGTGGCCGCTTGTCCTGCCAACGCTGTAGCCGTAGTAAAAGCCGTACCTGGCATCATTCATCTTACTAAAAATGGTGGTGATGGCGCCATCCGCGAACTCTGCGAGATAATCCTTGCCGCAAAAAACAATTCATAATTCATAAACCAAATTGACTAACATCACCGTCATATTAGCAGGAGGTATTGGTGCCCGAGTTGGAGGTAATATTCCTAAGCAATTGTTGCCATTGCAAGATGGTAAGAGTGTCTTAGAGCACACTGTCAATGCCTTTGAGCAATCGCCTCATATCCATGAGATCTGCATTGTCATGCACCCCGATTACATAACCCATGCCGAGCAAATGCTCCTTGCCAACGCATGGCAAAAAGTCCGTTATATCATCCCTGGCGGCAAAGAGCGTTGGGAGTCGAGTGTAAACGCTATTAGGCTATTAAGCGAGAGGCGAGAGGCGAGAGGCAATGAGGTAAACTTGCTCTTACACGATGCGGCGCGTCCATTTGTAAGTCAAGAGATTATTGCTCGCGTATGCGAGGCACTTAAACAGCATGAGGCCGTGACGGTAGCCATTCCATCGACAGATACCGTCTATGAGATGGCAGATGGCAGAGTAGCTCGTATACCACAACGATCAACTATTATGCGTGCGCAAACACCACAGGCCTTCCGTCTAGAGTTGATAGCAGATGCATACGCCAAGGCATTGGGTATCAGCAACCTTAGCGCCACATCTAGTGCTACGACTTCCCTATGCGCTACGGACGATTGTGGCATCGTACATAAACATATGAACGAGATACCTATCTACATTGTTGAGGGTGAAGAGCAAAACAAGAAAATAACATTCATAGAAGATATATAAATTTTATAAATAAGTAAGATTATGCTTAATAACAAAGTTGTATTGATTACAGGAGGCACTGGCTCTTTTGGTAAAAAGTTTGTAGAAGTAATTCTGCGTGACTATCCACAAGTAAAAAAGATTATCATCTTTTCTCGTGGAGAACTTAAGCAATATGATCTGCAACAAAAATATCCTCGCAATCAATATCCTCAGTTACGCTTCTTCATTGGTGATGTTCGTGATTACGAACGAGTAAAAATGGCATGTGAAGGAGTGGATGTAATTATTCATGCAGCCGCTATCAAACAAGTTGATACAGCAGAATATAACCCTGACGAATGTATCAAGACCAATGTCAATGGTGCTCAGAATGTAATAAAAGCAGCATTGAGTTGTGGAGTGAAAGATGTAGTAGCACTATCTACAGATAAAGCATGCGCGCCTATCAATCTATATGGAGCTACTAAGCTGACGAGTGATAAACTATTTACCGCTGCTAACAATATTCGCGGAAGCAAAGATATTCGATTCTCCGTTGTTCGTTATGGAAATGTGATGGGAAGTCGTGGAAGTGTCATACCTTTTTTCATCAAGAAAGTAAAAGAAGGGGCAGAATTCTTACCGATTACTGATATGCGCATGACTCGATTCAATATATCTCTAGAAGAAGGCGTAGATATGGTGATGTATGCGTTGAAACATCACCTAGGTGGCGAAATTTTCATCCCTAAGATCCCTAGTTATAAGATTAGCGATGTTGCATTAGCTATTGCGCCTAATATGCCACAAAAGGAGATTGGCATTCGTCCTGGAGAAAAATTACACGAGGAAATGATTACTACAACGGATGCATTAGATACAATTGATTTGGGTAAATATTACGTTATCATGCCATCAGTTAGCTTTAATCACACTCGTGAAGAGTATATGAAGCATCACAATGCAGATCTTGTACCATTTGGTTTCCACTACAGTTCAGACAACAATGTGGATTGGGAGACTCCAGAAACTCTCCGCGAAAAAATCACACAATATGTTGACCCTCATTTTGAAGTACAACAATGATAGATCATCCTATTTCATACGGTCGTCAGCATATTACTGACGATGATATTCAAGCAGTGGTAGACACGCTGCGATCCGACTATTTGACGCAAGGACCACGTATCCCAGCATTTGAGAAGCAATTGGCTGACTACCTCGGTGTGCAACATGCTTGCATGGTCAGCAATGGAACTGCTGCGTTGCATCTTTGTGCCATGGCCCTAGGCATTAAGCCTGGCGATAAGGTAATCACCACTCCTATCACCTTCGTAGCTAGCGCCAATGGTTTCCGCTATTGCGGTGCTGAGATCGTATTCTGCGATATTGATGCGAAAACATTCCTGATGGATTTAGATAAACTTGAGCAGATACTACAAGCCAGCCCTAAGGGTACATACAAAGCCGTTGTACCGGTAGATTTTGCAGGATATCCTATTGACGAAGAAAGATTACACGTATTGGCAAAAGAATATAATTTTGCCACTGTGATTGACTGTTGTCATGCCCCTGGAGGGTGGTGGACCGACAGTAAGGGAGAAAAACAAATGATTGGCAACTGCAAATACGCAGATTTGAGCGTATTCTCATTTCACCCTGTCAAACACATTGCAGCTGGCGAGGGCGGAGCCATTACTACCAACAATCAACAGCTACACAATAAAGTATCTCTCTATCGCACACATGGCATAACCAAAGATGCTAGTTTGATGCACGAGAACCACGGCGGATGGTACTATGAGATGCAAGAATTAGGTTACAACTACCGTATTACTGAGTTTCAGGCCGCATTAGCATCCAGCCAATTGTCACGCCTAGATTGGAGTGTAGAGCGACGCAATGAGATTGCCAAACGATATGATAAGGCACTTAAACACTTACCATTATTAACTCCATATCGCACGGAAAATATGTGGCATGCATTCCACCTATATGTCATTGAAGTGCACCCCAGTAAACGCAAAGCGTTGTATGATTATTTGCGCGAGAATAAGATTTACTCACAGGTATTGTACATCCCAGCTCATACCATGCCATATTACAAAGATTTGGGATGGAAGGATGGCGACATGCCGGTGGCAGAGGATTATTACACGCGCTGCCTAGCACTGCCTATGTATCCTTCTTTGAGTGACGAAGAACAGCAATATGTGATTGACACGATCATTAACTTCTACGCACAATGAGAACCATATGTATCATACCTGCACGCGGAGGCAGCAAACGCATTCCTAGAAAAAACATCAAAGATTTTCTAGGTAAACCGATTATTGCATACTCCATTGAGGCCGCATTGCAAAGTGGGATATTTGATGAAGTAATGGTATCAACCGATGATGAAGAAATTGCCAATATCGCTCTGCAGTATGGTGCAACAGTACCATTTATGCGTAGTACTACTAATGCCAACGATTACGCCACAACAGCAGATGTATTACTAGAGGTATTAGACTGCTATGCGCAGCAAGGGATATCGTTTGATGCTCTCTGTTGTCTATATGCCACAGCGCCATTTGTCAGCACTGCACATCTGCAAGATGGTTTCGCATTACTCACAGAAGAGATTGACTCAGCCTTTACTGTTGTGCCTTATTCCTACCCTATACAACGGAGCCTACTTGTTACAGGAGGGAAAACACGTATGGCACATCCTGAATACCAAAACAGTCGTTCACAAGATTTAGAAACGCATTACCACGATGCGGGACAATTCTACTTTTCAACAGTCGATAATCTTCGAAAAAACAAATCATTATGGGGAAGCAAGACTGCACCGTTAATCTTAAGTGAATTGGAAGTACAAGACCTAGATACACTTATTGATTGGTCATTGGCAGAACTCAAGTACAAATTATTGCACGAAGCATGAAAAGATCAATATACTTTCGAGCAGATGCAGATAGTACCATAGGTTATGGGCACTTTATTCGCTCTCTAGCATTAGCAGAAATGCTGAGAGATGAGTTTGAGTGCGCTATTGTCACTAAAAAACCTACGGACTATCAATGCAATCAAGCTAAAGGTATATGCACGCTTATTGAATTACCTGATGATGACACTCGATTTGAAGCTTTTCTGGAGATGCTTACTGGTGAGGAGATCGTAGTATTGGACAATTATTTTTATTCACTTGACTACCAGCAGAAAATCAAACAAAAGGCCTATAAACTCGTCTGTATAGATGACTTCAAAGATAGACCTCTCATTTGCGATTTACTGATTAATTCTAGTGTATCAGAACTAGAGCAATTACCGCTCGTAGATGCCAAGACAAAATTGCTTGGCATTCAATGGGCACTTCTCAGAAAAGAATTTAGACTTACATCACATCAACAGACAGCAACCAACCTCGCAACCATATGCTTTGGTGGAGCGGACCCTTTAAACTTAACCACAAAAGCATTGCGACAGCTACTTGCAATGAATGACATCAAGCGCATTGCCGTAGTGGTTGGTACAGATAAGAATCCCAAAGATTTTACCATTGATCCTCGTGTGATGGTATATCAAAATATACCTGCATCAAAGATGGCATCCTTATTTCAACAATCAACATTTTGTATCGTGTCTACAAGCGGAGTAGCCATCGAAGCAATCGCCACAGGATGTCCCACATATACAGGATATTATACCGAAAACCAAATAGCATTATATCACAATCTTGTCCTAAATGGCTATGTCTATGGGTTGGGTGACCTTAGAACACAAAAAATACATATCGGTCGCATGAGTCAACCTGTGAAACTATTGGATTTCTCGCAACAACAAACAAATTATATTAACGCATTTAAAAGCTTATGATCGGTCAATCATTTTTCGCAGAGAAATATAAATTCGTTAATTATGTTGAACTTTCTATAGAGCAACATCAACAAATATGGAAGGTGCGAGTATCAAAGGCTGTGCGTCAATTTATGTTCAATCAAAATATATTTCCATTTTCTGACCACTTAAATTTCGTAGAAAGACTAAAGACTGACACTACTAAAGTTTATTTCGCAGTATATGATATAGACAATCAGTTTATTGGATCAATAAGTCTACATCCTATCAACTACGCACAACGAGTAGCAGATTGGGGCATATATATTAATCCAGCACACCAAGGAAAGGGACTAGGGACAACGCTATCGAAGATTTTTTTCGACCATATTTTTGCACTTAATATCATTGAAAAAATATCTGCAACAGTCCTATCGTTCAACCTTGCAAGCTTAAAATTCCATATACATATTGGATTCCAACATCAATATGAAAAAGATGGCAACATATATCTTATAAAAGAAAAACAATGAAACACGGGGCACTTATAATTGCTGAAATGTCAGCCAATCATAATGGCGATAAATCCATCGCTATAGAAACAGTACGTGCAGCCAAACGCGCCGGAGCTGATGCTATCAAACTACAAACATATACTGCAGATACTATCACCTTGGATTGCAACAACGAAGATTTCCAAATCAAACAAGGAACACTCTGGGATGGACAAACGCTATACAATCTGTATCAGCAAGCATATACACCATGGGAGTGGCACCAAGAAATTTTCGACGAAGCCAACCGATTGGGATTGCTATGCTTTTCTACCCCGTTTGACAAGACTGCTGTTGACTTTTTAGAAACACTTAATAATCCTATTTATAAGATTGCATCGTTTGAGATTACAGATATTCCGCTGATTGAATATGCTGCTTCGAAAATGAAACCGATGGTCATCTCTACAGGAATAGCTCAGATAGAAGATATTGAATTGGCCATTGAGGCTTGTCATAGAGTGGGAAATAATGATATCACGTTGCTTAAATGTACATCTTCCTACCCTGCGCCTATAGAAGAAGCCAATCTATGCATGATCAAAGAGATGGCAGAGCGCTTTGGAGTAAAGACCGGATTATCCGATCATACTATTGGCAGTATAGCACCAATAGTAGCTATTACACAAGGAGCAACTATGATCGAAAAACATTTTATCCTTGACCGATCCGTTGGTGGCCCTGACGCCGCATTCTCTATGAACGAACAGGAATTCACTCAAATGGTGAAGGATGTACGAGCTGCTGAATTATCGTTGGGCAAAGCATTTTATCAACTGACCCCAAAGCAACAAGCAAATCGTCATTTTGCTCGCTCATTATATATAGCAGCTGATATTAAAAAAGGTGATACTATCACAGCAGATAATGTTCGATCTGTACGACCAGGATTAAGTCTTCATCCTAAATATTATAAACAAATTATCGGAAAGAAGACACTTATTGATCTAAAAAAGGGAGATAGACTCAACTTAACAAACATCCAAATGGATGTCTGATTTGAGTTGATTATTTCATTCCATGTAGCAATCCCTTGCTGACATTATATCTAAAAAGAATCAGTACATTACCCTTGGGTGGTTGGCAACTAATGAGATACCCCAACCATATTACTAATGTTCCTGCCCATTTAATTAACTCTAGGGTTAACCTTTTCATGTACTCTAGCTTGCTGAGAGAGTTCGTACGTAGATATTCGCTAACTCCCACACCATACCCTAATTTTTTAATAAACTCATAAGTTGTCCTACGTGGCGGAATACAATGTCTCACAGCTATATTAGGGAAATAGTAGATTGGATATTTTGTGTCTTTTATTCGCGCGAAAATATCTTTCTCCTCCCCACCTAACAACAAGTCTTTTGTACGACCCAAAGATGTATTAAAATCTCCTATTTTGTTTATTACATCCCGAGATATACCCATATTGGCTCCTATCGGATATTTCCCATTCGCGAATTCGATAACAGCATCACCCATATCAATGGCACTTACAAAGCCCATCGACCATTTACTCAACCACTTAGGTGTCTTATCTTCGAAGAATGGAATAATAGCTCCCCCGAAAGCACCTGCATCAGGAAATCTATCCAACAATTGGCCTAACTGTTCAACATAATCACAACCCACCATAGAGTCATCGTCCAAGAATACAAACCAATCACCATGTGCTTCGCGCATTCCTCGGTTTCTCGCATAAGATAATCCTGCAGTGGTTTCTATAAAATAATGAAAATTTACATTAGGATTTTCCTTCGCGAAACGCTCACACTCAGTATGAGTATTATCCGTAGAATTATTGTTGACTAAAATAATCTCCCAACTATAACTTGTTGTGTTATTAGCTAGATTACTAAGACATTGATGGATATACTTATCTCTATTATATGTACAAACAATAATGGAAATCATATCTTTATTCCGTATATATACATAAATCTTCCACAACAGGCACCGACAAGGTAGTATAAGGACGCATGAAATTCATGTACGAATAACAAGTCCGTCCCATTGCCTTGGCATATATTGCAATCGAAGAAACTGCTGTATAAAAATCACAGGCATGAGCCATTAATGTATTTTCAAGACTCACATCTGATCCTAGTTCTTCTATTTCGATACTTAAATAATCATGTAACCATTGATTATATTGTTGATGTATTTCATGGTTACTAGCAGAGAGAGTATATGGATGATGCTTATAGACTACATATTGATAATTCTTACTATTAATATATGTAGCTAATTTTTGAAAAACCTCCTTTGCTTGCGTCATTGATATCCATAAAAATAATGGATCTATGGAAATGATTGCATCAGGCTCCCTTTCCAACGGAACGGATATAAAAGGCAAACCTACTACACGAGTAAATTGTTGATGCAATGGGAAACACAAATCATTAGAAGCTATACACCCTTTGAATTTTGGATGATTGGTTTCGATCATTCTATTTTTCACAGCAAACAAACGAGGATATAATGGTTTTAATACCATTCGATAAAGTATCCCTTTGACACCCGTAAAAATCGGATTATTCTCCCTTCTATATGAGCCAGAACCATCTTCAATGATATAATATCCCACACAATTGGGTTTAGTTACCATCAAACTGCATATATCATTAAAACAGACTTGGGTGTACCATACAAACGCACTATCTTTCAACTGCGAATCAATCAAGGCATCAAATCGCTGTACATTTTTTCTAGTTTCCCAATATCTCCACCCGGCAAAAATACGTCCATCTGTAGGAGAGATATTGTACGAAGTTCGTATTAAATTTTTGTAAACAGACTGATATTCCTTCGGATATATATAATCCCTCGTCGTAAAAAAGATACAATCATCCGCATTAATAGCATCTGTTTGTATCAATTTATGACACAAATAGAAAGCTAAATGGCTGCTTACTCCAAATACGTGTTTTATTTTTTTATTCGCCAATATCTCTTTCATATTGAACAGATCAATTTGTAGGAGATTATTGTTTTTTGCAAACAACTTTTTTCCACAATGGATATGTCAAACCACCTACACTCAGCAATAGCGCTAAAATAAAAAGTGCCATACACCATTTGTCAGTCTGCACTGCGTGAGGAGTAAACTCCATTCTAAGTTGATGGTGACCAGCTGGAATCACCGCAGCGCGCAACGTATAGTTTACGCGAGCTAAAGGCAACTCCATCTTCTCGCCATTGGCGTTCACGATATACAAATGCCAATCGTATGGGTAATAGATTTCAGAGAATACAGCCACTTTGTTGCGCTCGGTCATTGCCTCATACTCCAAGCAGTTTGGCGCATACGAAGTCAGTTGAATGATTGTCGTATCAAAAGCCATCAACGGCGCAAACTCTGGCTTAGTAATATCCAATGCATCTGCAAACTTCTTGTCTGCCACGGCTTGCTTGTGCAAATCTATCGTACTCAATGCGGCACATTCCTCGTCTGGGGTATCTACCATGACCACCTCATCCACGAACCAGCAGTTTCCCATTGCGTATGGGTTCATAACGGGTACTTGACGGGATCCTTGAGTAGGTACTATGGCGTATTTCATATTGAGCATATTCAGCACAGGGAAATCCTTACCCTCATTTACATCTGGTAACATAAAGCCCTGCGTACGCATCACCGTTTGCATCAGCGGATTCATCTCTTGAGCGATATGCTCATCTATCAAATCCTGGTAACGACGCAACTTTGCAGCTGAATAACCGCCAATGGATTTGAGTCGGTAACTCGTGCGCGCGTCATTAAAGGTGTTGCTTGCCAAATTCAACACGCGGAAGTTTGGATCGTCATCCTGCAAGATTTGCTGCTCATATGGTTGAATCGCAAAATAAGCATCAGCATCTTTGGCTTTTACAAAATGGTCATTACCAAAGAAACGCTTATTTATAGGAATCATATCTGCAAGCACTAAAATGGCTAACACACTATATAATATGTAGGAGTATTTTTTCTGCTCACCTTTTTGGCTTTGCCATGCGTACCAGTAAACGACGGCAAACCCTAACGCTATAAAGATAAACGAACGCCAAGCGTCAGCCTTAATCAAGTCTATACGATCAGCCAAGATAGCATTACTAAATTGCTGTACAATGAGTGTCACTTGTTGTTTATCTTTGATTGCTTCGGAAAACATTGCAAACAATTGGTTTTTCCATTGCACATCATAACTGCTAGTAACATCCACCACACCGGCAAACAAGGCAAAGAAGAGGCACAAGCCACCTGTGATACCTCCTGCAGTAATCAAGTAAATTTTTAGTTTACTCCAAGCAATTTTCTTATCCGCTATTTGTTGCAGAGCTAGGATGCCTAGCAATGGCATAGTGATCTCAGCTACCACGAGAATACTTTCGACAGCACGAAACTTATTGTACATTGGGAAATAGTTGAAGAACCACTCCGTCAGCCACATCATATTGCGTCCCCATGCTAAAGCAAAAGAGAACAATGTAGCAATGAGCAATGCCCATTTATATGGACCAGGTACAATCAGCAAACCCAAGACAAACAAGAAGCAAATTACGGCACCCACATACACTGGACCGCTGGTAAAGGGTTTCTCTCCACGGTAGGTGGGTGCGTGTTCGCAATATTGTTTTGCCCAGCGTTTGTCAAAACCGATTTTTTGGATTGTTTCGTATAATTGCGAATTTTCTCCCACATTATATCCACTAGCTCCGCCTTCCCAGTTAGGAATAAGGAGTGTCATCGTCTCTCCTACGCCATAACTCCATGCCGTCGCATAGTCAAGGCTGAGACCACTTTGCTGAGAGACCGTTTCGCTGTTAGAATTTAGTTCGGAATGTCCACCACGCATAGTCTCTTTGAGATAACTTTGGTTCATCTCAAGCCAACTAATCTTTGTACCGAAAACCAGCAACAAACAGAGCGCCAATACACCCACAGAAATACCCAAATCCTTCCAACGTTTTTCACGCACGTGAATATACAATTCGGCACACGCCATAACTCCAATCAGCATAAATATATAATAGGTCATTTGAGGATGCAATGTCAAACTCAATATTCCATAAATTATTACTAACGGAGCACCTAACCAATATTGTTTTCTAAATATCGCGTAGAAACCACCTATCATTACTGCGAGGAAGCCCAATGCAACAGCTTTAGTCACATGCCCTGCAGGAATTATCAAGAAGAAATAAGTCGAGAATCCAATAGCCAAACCTCCTATAATGCTCAGCCATGGATTAACATTGAAACAACGAAGCATCAAAAAGAAACCAAAGAAATAGGCAAATATAATTCCTATAATTTGCCAATCACCAGCAAATCCCGCATGTGCTATATTTTCAACTACTGTTCTTATTTTACTTGTTTGCAGATGACCTGTGATTTGATATGTTGGCATTCCACTGAATGTAGAATTGGTCCACCATGGGCTATAACCATGCTCATTATAGAAGGCACGTGCTTCTTGCGCAGCACCCTTCCAATTATTGACATCACCCTGTACCAGCACCTTACCCTCCAATAAAGGAGCGCAATACACTACAGCTACTGCTACAAACACAACAACACCTACCACATAGGGCAGAATCTTCTTCCAATCAAATTGCTTCATTGTTAATTATTTTTGTATTTGGTTTGCGGTGCATAATGAAGAGTTGTGTAGCGTTGCATTTCTCAGCAAACTATTCTACACACCCTAAACTATTCTACACCATTCTAAACAGCGCGTAGCGCTATTCTTATACTACGCCGCTAAAGCCCATGAATGCCATAGCCAAGAGGCCTGCAGTCAGGAGGGCAATAGGAGTTCCTTGCATAGCCTTTGGCACCTTAGCCAATGCCAATTGCTCGCGCACACCTGCGAACAACACCAATGCTACTGCAAAACCAATAGCAGTTGCAATTGCGAACAACATACCAGTCAAGAGACTAGGCTCTGCGCCCATTGGCAATTTGTATGTGCCACTTGCTACCATGATAGCCACACCTAATAGACAGCAGTTCGTCGTGATCAAAGGCAAGAACACACCCAATGCTTGGTACAAAGATGGAGAGATCTTCTTGAGGATAATCTCAATCATCTGCACGAGAGCAGCAATCACCAAGATAAACAAGATGGTTTGCAAAAAGCCCAAGCCCCAAGCGTTCAAGAGTTGTTGCAAGAGGTAGGTTACCAAGGTTGCCAAGGTCATGACAAACAACACGGCAGCACCCATACCCAGCGCAGTATTGATTTTCTTACTTACGCCCAAGAATGGACAGATACCCAAGAACTGGCTCAATACGATATTATTCACGAATATCGCAGAGATAAATATCAGAAAATATACCATAATCTTTATTATTTTTATCGCTTTGCGATTAAAATAGATCAAAATTGTTCAGTAGCGCTCTGCGCTGTTCAGTATTGTTCAGTGTTGTTTCCTTGAAATACAATGTTGAACCATATTAAACTACATTGAACTATGTTGAACGACTTTAGCCGCTCTGCGGTAATGTTATTTTTTAAGCAGTTTTTGTACCAATGCCATCAAGTAGCCCAATACGATGAACGCACCAGGAGCAAGCACGAAAATCAACATACCATAGGTCTCGCTGTAGAGGTTCATGCCGAACAAGCTACCTGTACCGAGCAACTCACGCACTGCACCAATCAAAGTCAATGCCAGCGTAAAGCCAAGACCCATACCCAGACCGTCCAAAGCAGACAAGCCTATTGTATTCTTAGCGGCAAAGGCCTCTGCACGACCGAGTACAATACAGTTCACCACAATCAGCGGGATAAACAAACCCAACTTGTCATAAACAGGTGGTACATATGCTTGTATCAAGAGTTGTACCATGGTCACAAAAGTAGCAATTACCACGATAAACGCAGGGATACGCACTTTATCAGGGATCAAATTCTTCAAGAGTGAAATCACCACATTCGAGCAGACAAGCACGAAGGTAGTAGCGAGTCCCATGGACATACCATTGATAGCAGAAGTGGTAGTCGCCAAGGTAGGACACATACCCAACACGAGAGCGAATACTGGGTTCTCGCGCAAGATACCGTTCAATACGGTGTTTAATGCTTTATTTTTCATTGTTGGCCTCCTTTCTTTTGACAATGTTTCTCGCTGCAACCTGAGCATGTAGCAGGGGCGTTACCATAAGGGCAAGCGCCTTCTGCAACAGGTGCGGCAGGTGCTTCCACTTGTGTTGCACCGCTCACTGCCTCAATTAGCATTGGTTGTTGTGCGATAGCGTTGTATGCTTTTACTACCACTTCGAGGAAAGCGCGCGAGGTGATGGTAGATGCGGTGATAGCATCAATATCGCCACCATCTTTACTTACGCTAAACTCTGTAGTTGCAGGATTCTTACCCAAGATATTGGATTTTGGTTTATCAGGATTGCAGAACCATGTGCTCATCAGTGCACCCAGACCAGGAGTCTCGGCTTGCTCCAACACCACGTAGCGAACGACATCGCCCACGTTATTAAATCCTACCATCAGTCGGAAGGTGCCACCAAAAGGCATGTTCATGTTGCCTTCGGTGCTTGCCTCTACGGCTGTACCGATCCACTCTTCGCCTACATACGCTTTGTAGAGAGTCACGCCATTGCTCTGTTCTGCCTCAGCGATACGGATATCGCCTTCTACCTCTGGGAGCACTTGCATGATAGCACTTTGTTGCTTCTCAGTCATTGCCGCAGCGATAGGGTCTTTGGTCAGCATATATACGCCAGCCAAAGCAGCCGCAGCCACCAACGCGATGAGCGTCAGCGATAGCAACATATTCTTAAATGAACTTTGTAATTTTGCCATAATATTCTTGTTTTAGTTCGTTTCACTGTAGATCACTTCGTTGTAGATCGCTCGTTTCACTCGCTGTAGATCACTCGCTGCGCTCGTTGTAGTTCTCTATTCTACAGCCCAAAGGGCGATCTACCATCTACAGGCGCATTGCGCCGATCTACAGGGCGTTAGCCCGATCTAATTATTTTTTCTTCTCGCCAAAGCGCTTTGGGCGAATGAGGTTTAACAATGGTGCACATGCATTCATGATTAGGATAGCGAATGACATACCCTCTGGGTAAGCACCCCAAGTACGAATCACCATCACAATCACACCGATACCCACACCGAAGATGATCTTTCCCCAATTGCTCATAGGTGAAGTCACATAGTCGGTAGCCATGAACCATGCACCTAGCATCATACCACCGGTGCAGAGGCTGAGCATTACATACTCACCTGTAGCCACGCTCTCTGGCAACATACCAGCCCAACCAGTTACCGCAGCAAACAATGCCACAGTAGCCATGATGCTCACTGGGATATGCCATGTGATAACGCGAGTAGCAATGAGGAAGACACCTCCAGCGAGCAAGAGCAATGCGCTCACCTCGCCAAGACTACCGCCCATCTTACCGATGAGGATATCCCACATCTCTGGCACTGCGCTCATCATGCTGTCGCTACCAGTCAGCGCCACTTTCATGGCAGCCAGAGGAGTAGCACCTGTAGCAGCATCCACATACGAGGTAGCAAAACCTTGTGGCACGGGCCATGTAGTCATCTGAGCAGGGAAAGAGATCAGCAGGAACACACGACCCACAAGAGCAGGGTTGAAGATGTTTTGTCCTAATCCACCGAAGCTCATTTTCGCTACGCCGATAGCCACCAAGGCACCGATAATCACGATCCACCAAGGCAAGTTGCTTGGCAAGTTGAATGCCAACAACAGACCTGTCAGTACAGCAGAGAGGTCGCCGATAGTGGACTTTTGTTTCAAGATATATTTCGCAATCAGCCACTCAAACAGCACGCATGCTGCCACGCTGATGGCGGTGGTGATGAGTGCGCCCCAACCGAATTGCCAAACGCTGACTGCGTAAGCTGGCAGGAGGGCGATAATCACCAACAGCATATTTTTCCGCACGCTATCACCGCTATGGAAGTGTGGTGCGGGAGATACTATAAGTTGTTTCATAATCGTTTTGTTTTTTGTTCAACGTTGTTCAGTATTGTTCAATACGACTGTGTCGTGTTCAAAGTTGTTTTCTAGAAGGACAATGTTGAACCATATTGAACCACCATTGAACTATGTTGAACTATTTACTTAGCAGCTCTGCTGCGGATTATTCCTCCTACTTTCGCTTTACCCATGCGCACATAGTCGAGCAGTGGCAAGTGGCTTGGGCAGGTGAATTGGCAGCAACCACACTCGATGCAGTCCATGATATTGTGGTCTTCCATCTCGTCCCACATGCTGTGCCATGCTTGTTTGGACAAGAGCCATGGCTCCAAGCCCATTGGGCAAGCACCAATACATTTGCCGCAGCGCACGCAGTTCGTAATCTCTTGGCGCAGACTCTCTGCCTCTGGCAAGAACAGCAGGCCGCTCACGCGCTTGTTGCTAGGCATATCGATATTGCTCATTGCGCGACCCATCATAGGACCACCGCCAATCACTTTACCTGTATCCTCTGGCACACCGCCTGCAAGAGCCACAACCTCGGTCAATGGTGTACCGAAACGCACGTCGTAGTTGCCAGGTTTAGCGAGACTCTTACCTGTGACGGTCATCACGCGAGAGATGAGTGGTTTGTTCTTTTGTACTGCCTCATATACAGCATAGATAGTAGCCACGTTGTCCACCACAGCACCTACCTCAATTGGCAACGCACCGCTTGGCACTTGGCGACGGATACATGCGTCAATGAGCTGTTTCTCGCCACCTTGTGGATACTTCAGCTTGAGGGCTTTCACCTCAATGCCGAGCACTTTGCTTGCGAGAGCAGTCATGTGCTTGATAGCATCAGGTTTGTTGGCCTCGATACCGATAATCGCTTCCTCAATGTTCAGCGCACGCATCAGCAGTTGAATACCGATGATAATCTCCTCACCGTGCTCGAGCATGAGTTGGTGGTCGCAAGTCAAGTATGGCTCGCACTCCACGCCGTTCACAATCAGCACTTCTGCTTTCTTGCCTGGAGGAGGAAGGAGTTTCACGTGGGTTGGGAAACATGCGCCACCCAAACCTACGATACCTGCCTCTTGTACCTTATCTATGATATGCTTAGGTTCGTAGTCTAATTTGCGAACGATATCCTTGCTGCGGTCGATAGTCTCGAGCCACTCGTCGCCCTCCACATCCATGAAGATGGCAGGCATTTTCATGCCCCATGCATCGATGGTTGAATCGATCTTGGTGATGGTACCACAGAAAGGAGCGTGGATATTCGCACTCACGAAACCACCGGCTTTGGCGATCAGTTCGCCTACTTTCACTTTCTGTCCTTTCTCCACTACTGCTTGCGCAGGCGCACCGATGTGTTGCACCAGCGGAATGATTGCTTTCGCTGGCAATGGGCACTCGGTGATAGGTTGATGAACAGAGTATTGCTTATTATCATGTGGATGAACTCCACCTATTCTAAATGTTGCTTTCATGCCTTTGCCTCCTCGTTTTTAGGTTCAACATTGTTCAGCGGTTGTTCAACATTGTTCAAGGTTGTTGTTTTCTCGGAAGACAATTTTGAACCATCTTGAACGGCACTCTGCGCCTTTGAACCACTTTGAACTGGCGCAGCCTTTGGTGCTGCTGGAGCTTCTGCCTTAGGTTTTCGTGGTGGGAAATTCACTGCATGAATAGCACCTGTTGGGCACACATCCTCGCACTTGCGGCAGAGGCGGCACTTGTTGTAGTCGATGTACGCCAAGTTGTTCTCAATAGTGATAGCATCGAATTCGCAAACTTTCTGGCACTTGCTACAACCGATACAAGCATTGGTACATGCCTTGCGTGCTACAGCACCTTTGTCTTTGTTCACGCACATCACCACCATTCGGCGGCTCTTTGGACCTTTCTTGCGGAGCTCGATGATGTTGCGTGGACACGCTTTCACACACTTACCGCAACTTGTACATTTCTCGTCGTCCACTTCTGGCAACCCTGTCTCGGGGTTCATGTGGATGGCATCAAACTCGCAGGCAGCCACACAGTCGCCGCAGCCCAAACATCCGAACGGACAAGCCGACTCACCCACATAGCAGTTATGCAGGATTTGGCAACTCTTAGCACCGTTGTAGGTGCTAGTTTTTGGGCGTGCTTCGCACGTACCGTTGCAGCGTACTACTGCTACTTTGGGGTCGATGTTTCCGACCGCCATTCCAAGAATCTCACCTACTGTCTTCATCGTAGGTGCACCGCCTACAGGGCAGAGAAGTCCATCGAGCGTCTCGGCTTTCACGCAGCCTTCGGCAAAAGCGCGACAACCAGCAAAACCGCATCCACCGCAGTTGGCGCCAGGCAACGCCTCTTGCACCTCATCGATGCGTGGATCTTCTTCCACCTTGAATTTTTGGGCAACGAAGTATAGCAGCACTGCTGCTACCAATCCCGTCACACCCAAAACGGCTAAAGAAATCAGAATTAAATTCATTGTGTTTTTATAATTTTGTTAGTTATTTTTCTTCTTTGCTGTAAAGCTAAACTCTTTTTGCAATCTGTCTTTGAACAGCCCCAACACGATATAGTACAACGCCATTGCGCAAAGTGCTATCGTGCCTAATACAGCTTCTCTCTTTGCCTCATCGCCTAGTAGCCCTGTCGCCCCATCGCCCATTGCCAATAGCCCATTGCCAACAAACATCACTGCCAGCATTACAAAGAACGGCAGCAGATATGCCAATACCACGGCTTTCCAGCCCATTTTCTGCTGCACCATCACTTCCACGGTATCGCCAAGCTTGTATTGTTCAACATTGTTCAGCGATTGTTCAATATTGTTCAATGTTGTTTTCTCGGAAGACAATTTTGAACCATCTTGAACGGCACTTTGTGCCTTTGAACTATGTTGAACCAATTGTACCGTCATCTCCTTCTCAGCGCTCTCTGCGCTGGCGCACATGGCTTTGGCTTTGCATGCGGCGCATGCGCTTGTTTGCACGATGCGCACGAGGGCGGTTCCGTCCTCATTCAACGCGATTATTATGCCGTCATGTTTAATCATCTCTCTTTGCTTTGCAAAAAAACGCACAAAGTTACAACAAAAAATGCACATACGCAAGTAAAACGAGTTTTTTTTCAAAAATGATAGATAAAATCTATCTCATTCTGCTTTATTGCTTACAGAAAGCTCGCTTGCTAGGAAGCGATAAAGTGGAATGACAGATGCAAACGGATTTTTGAAAAAGAACGAGTGTATTGTAGTATGGGCTGCATTTCGCGACCGTAATTTCGAGGTGGGATTGCCAGAGGCAATGTGAAGTGCACCCAAAAAGTTAGACACAAAACTAAGTGTCGCTTATGGAGCATTCATTAGAAGAGAAATTAAAGGCAATTAAAATGTATAATCGTGGTGTACCACCCACTAGAATTGCTAAGATTTTAGGATTTTCAAGA
>JAZNJI010000009.1:0-51502 GCA_045577965.1 Paludibacteraceae bacterium | reverse complement strand
TTGCCGGGGTAGTTGGGGTGCAGGGCGTGGGCCATGTCGGCTGATATCATGAAGGAGTGCTCGAGGGCACGGTAGAGACCGTCGGCACCACATCCGTCGTTGGTGACTACACGCTCGAGGAGGTTGCGCAGCACGGGTGAGGCAGCTCCCTGCTTGGTGCCGCTACCGGTCTCCTCGTTGTCGAAGACGCCGAGCACCTGGGTCATCGGGGTGGCTTCGCTATGGAGCAGGGCATAGAGGCCTGCGTGTACCATGGCCAGGTCGTCGAGTCGGCCACAGGAGATGAACTCGCCATTGAGGCCCACGAGTTCGGCCTTGTGGGTATCGTAGAGCGAGAGGTCGAAGTCGAGGATATCGACCATGGATACGCCCAGTTCCTCGGCGATGACCTTGAGCAGGAGGTTGTCGGCCTCAAGTTTGTCGTTGATGATGCCGATAACGGGGAGCATGTCGACCTGCTTGCTGAGCTTGTTGCCCTCGTTGACCTGACGGTTGAAGTGGATGGCCAGATGGGGTATGATGAGCAGGGGACGCTCGATCTTGAGACGGCGCACCTCGGGCTTCAAGGGGTTGGCGGTGCGCAGGAGCACACGGCCGGCGAGCGAGAGGGGACGGTCGAACCATGTATACAGGATGGGGCCACCGTAGACCTCGGTATTGAGCTTCACCACGCCACCCTCGGTGTACATCTCGGCAGCGGGCTTCACACGGAAGCAGGGCGAGTCGCTATGGGCGCAGATGAGTTTGAAGCCTGCCTCGGCAGGATGGGCGGTGCCCATACGGAAGGCAAACACAGCGGAGTTATTCTTGGTCACGAAATAGCCCTTGCCGGGAACCAACATGGGGAAGGGCTTGCCGGCATCGAGGTGGGTGAAACCGGCAGCACGAAGCTGCTTCTCGACATAGTCTGCGGCAAGGAAGTTGACGGGCGATGCATCGAGCAGGGCCATCAGTTGGGTTGCAATGTTGTTGTCCATAATAATAGTATAAATGAATTTCTTTATTGTATAGGGACAAAGATACGAATAAACGAGCGAGAAATATCAAGTTTGCTTGAATATTTATCCCAGCGAGTAAAAGTATCTTCACAATTTATGGTAAAGATACTAATAAACGGGCAAATAAAAAGGGCTAAGAGAAGAAAAGCTTGATTTTAGAGAACAATATAGCTGTTGTCCAACACGCAGTTTGTCATGCTGAACATCGTGAAGCATCCCGCGCCGGGACTTTGCGAGAGACACTGAGAGATCCTTTGCGTGGCTCAGGATGACATAGATATTTGCATCAATGGACAACTCCTATATTATTACCTAATTTTATTTCTCGCAGCACTATTTTATTTTCAGCGAGTGAAAGCATCTTCACGATATATCGTAAAGACGCGAATAACCCTCAAAAAAAACGGCACAAGCGAGCGCTTCCGAGAAAAATAGCATCTTTGTGTGATTTTTTTTGCAGAAAAGTTTGGTGGTTCACAAAAAAGCAGTACCTTTGCACTCGCAAAACGGAACGATACCGTTTATTCTTTGAAATATTGCAACGCAAATGCGGAAATAGCTCAGTTGGTAGAGCACAACCTTGCCAAGGTTGGGGTCGCGAGTTCGAGTCTCGTTTTCCGCTCACAAGTTTGAATTTGTGTCTACAACCGATGAGTCGGTGTATTGCCCAGGTGGCGGAATGGTAGACGCGCTCGTTTCAGGTGCGAGTGTTGAGAGACGTGCAGGTTCGAGTCCTGTTTTGGGCACAGAGTATAAAAGTGATCTTTCATAAAGCTATTTAAAAAACTAACGAGAAGCTTATGGCTTCGAGTTAAGAGGAGCAACGGCGGCAAGCCAAACTCGCGGAGCGAGTTTCTTCTTGCAAGCCAGTTGCGACGAAGCGCAGGTGGTGAAATTGGTATACACGCTACTTTGAGGGGGTAGTGGTCGCAAGACCGTGTGAGTTCGAGTCTCATCCTGCGCACATTTTTTCTATAGATGAAAAACCTAACGAGAAGCTCGTGGCTTCGAGTTAAGAGGAGGAATCGCGGTCGCCCTAATTCGCAGAGCGAATTCAATGCGACAAGCGCATTCCGACGAAGGAGAGATGGCAGAGTGGTCGATTGCGGCGGTCTTGAAAACCGTTGAGCTGAGAGGCTCCGGGGGTTCGAATCCCTCTCTCTCCGCAAACTAAAATGAAGAACGAGTCCGATAGGGCTCGTTTTTTGTATATCTCATGCTCAAGCTTGCTTTAAGGCATGAGATATACAAAAGAACGAACAATTGCGTATGCAACTTCTTCATTTTGGTTTGCACTGGATGCCCGTGGCAGAGATTAGGGATTACGAAGAAATCCCTCTCTACATAAAATAAAAAGAAGGAACCAATAATGGCTCCTTCTTTTCTTTTTACGATAAGTACTAACCTTATAGATTATTTGTTGTACATGTAAGGCAAAGACGAATGGATATTCGCGCTGCTGCTTGCGATATGCAACACGAACTCTCCTGCCTCGGCTACCCACTCATGGGTATCTGCATCAAAATAGGAGAGCATATCAGGCGTGATTGTGAAGCTCACTTGCTTCGTCTCGCCTGGCTCCAAGGCCACCTTGCTAAAGCCCTTCAACTCCTTCTTTGGACGCACTACGGATGCCTTAGAGTCGGTCACATAGAGTTGCACCACCTCTTGACCCGCACGATTGCCCGTATTGGTGACCGCTACCGTGATCTGATTGCCATTAAGAGTAGCCTTGCCATACTCAAAGGTGGTATAACTCAAGCCAAAACCAAATGGGAACAAGGCTTTTCTCTTAGGAGGATTAATCGTATATTGCTCGCCTTGGCTCTCATATTTGATTGGACGGCGTGTACCGTACAAATCGGCATAACGATAGCCCACGAAGATATCTTCCTTGTAGTGCACCTGCTTGTCCACACCAGGGTAGGCAATCTCGCCGTATTGGTGCGCAGGATAATCTGCCAAAGTAGGTTGGATAGTGTATGGCAACTTACCCGATGGATTGACATCACCAAACAGCACATCAGCCACAGCATGACCCGTCTCCGAACCGCTATACCATGCTTGCAAGATAGCTCCTACCTCCTCGCTCCAAGGCATACCATGTGCGTTACCAGAAATAGATACAAAGATCACCTTATCATTCACAGCCGCCAACGCCGAGATCAATTGATCTTGACCATATGGCAACTCATAATGCAAGCGGTCGCCATCCTCGCAGTCTTGGTTGTGCGCCTTGTTCATACCACCCACGAAGATCACATAGTCTGCCTTCTTAGCTGCCTCTACAGCCTCTGCCGTGAGTTGCTCTACGGTGCGGTCGTCTTGCAATGATTGACCCGTAGTCACACCATTGTACTCGCCACCTATATCACCCACATATCCGCGCACATACTTCACCTCAGCCAATCCCTTAGCACGCTCCTGAATACCTTGCAATGGAGATATCTCATATTTCGCCTTGAGCGAAGACGAGCCACCACCTACAGTCATCATCTTGATGGCGTTCTCGCCCACGACGAGTATAGTAGGACGCTCCTTTAGTTCGATAGGCAATGTCTGATTCGCGTTGCGCAATAGCACCATACCTTCGCCCGCAATCTTGCGTGCCGCAGCACTATGTGCCTCTGAGCACATGGCGCCAAAGGCCTTATTAGGGTTCATCGAGGTGCGGAAGATGAGGCGCAAGACATTACGCACTTTCTCGTCCAGCTCCTTGGTACCCACTTCGCCACTCTGAATCTTTCTCAGGTATGGCAAAGCCAAGTGGTAGATATCGTATGCGCTAGATGCGCCGTCGGAGAGGCCGTCGGTCCAGGTACCGAACTCCAGGTCTAGTCCGTTGGTGATTGCTTGCTCGGTGTTCATTGCGCCACCCCAGTCGGAGATCACAGCCGCATCGCTGCCCCATTCCTTGCGCAATATATCTTGCAGCAGGATGGTGTTGTGACACGCATATTGGCCCTTGTAGAGGTTATACGCACCCATGATAGACCATGAGCCGCCCTCCTGCATGGCTGCGCGGAAAGCAGGCAGATAAATCTCATATAGCGCACGATCAGAGAGGTTGACGTTCACCCAGTGGCGATCCACCTCTTGGTTGTTGAGCGCATAGTGCTTCACGCAGGTAGCCACGCCTTGCTCCTGCACGCCCTTCACATATGGCACCACCATCTTGGATGCCAAGCATGGGTCTTCGCCCATATACTCGAAGTTGCGACCATTGAGCGGCGTGCGGTAGATATTCACACCCGGGCCGAGCAGCACATCCTTGTTACGATAGCGTGCCTCCTCACCGATGCTCACACCATAGAGGTAGGACATCTCCGTATTCCATGTAGCTGCTAAACAGGTCAGTGCTGGGAAAGCGATACATGAGTCGTTGGTCCAACCGGCTTGATTCCACTCGTCCCACAGCACCTCAGGACGGATACCGTGAGGACCATCGGTGCACCAGATGCCTGGGATACCCAAGCGTGCCACACCTGGCGATGAGAATTTAGACTGTGCGTGGATAATAGCGATCTTCTCTCGCAGGGTCATGCGAGAGAGTGCATCTTCAATACGATCTTCGATGGGAGCTTTGGCATCCAAATACACTTGTCCCAGCATAGGCAAGCATACCATAGAGAGGACAAAACAGAATGTTAGTAGTTTCTTCATACTATTAAAATTACAAATAATAGAAATGTAGAGCGGTAATCAGCCGCTCTACACTATTGATAGAGATGGATTATTTCACTACTGCGCCCAATGCGTTGTAGCGTACGCCATCACGAATGATATACATTTGACCATTCTCGATCACCTTGGTGATTTGGGTAGGAGCCACTACATCCTCTACACCAGTAGTCTCAGAAGAGATAGTGATCTTAACCACTGCGTTCTCATAATCCACTACAAGGCGGATGGTGCAATCGGTAAATACAGCAGCATTATCTACTGCATTGAAATCGCTACCCTTGAATGCGAGGGTGTACTCTTTGTTGATCTCCCACAAGGTCTCTGCATTTGGAGCACCAAACTCTACAGCCCAGTTGCCGTAAACCACTTTGAAGCGGTTACCAAACTCAGCAGCGAGCAACTCGTAGGTATTGTCGTTTACTTTCTCGAAGCGTTGCTCCGCGTTGCAGTTCCAACCAAGAGCTTCACCTGGCAAGTGCCAATCTGCTTGCATCAATTGGAATGTACCAGAAACAAGTGTCAATACCATCTCACCATTTTCCTTAACCTCAAGGGTAAGAACAGCGTTGGTATAGCTACCGAATGGGTTAGCCAATGCCAAGTTAGCAGGGTCAGCACCATCCAATTTTCCGCTCATTACATAAGGAACGCCCATTGCAAGACCTGCATTAGTCTCACGGTTGGTACCCCATTGCTCGTCCCAAGCGCGGTTCTTGATGATCTTGAAGGTACCGCTCAAGTCAGGTACATTAGCGGTCAAAACGCCATCAACTTCCTCAAATTGGATAGCGTCTGCGGTGTTCCAGTTGTTGGTGAACGCACCTACGATTTGATAGGTATCTGGTTTTGCACTCAGGTCATACTCCTCACCACTAACGAAAGTGATGGTAATTTCGTTACCTGCTACCTTCAACGCCAATTTAGCGTTCTTGTAGCCAAAACCATCTTTACCAAACTTAATGTTACCTGGCTCTGGGTCTGAATCTGCGTTTTTAGCAGTCAGTACACATGCAGGGCCACCGATGGTTACAACATTGTTGTCACCAATAACACCGTATTGAGGCAACCAACCTGTTGTAGTACCCAATACTTTACCTTCACCTGAGAGATCCTCGATGATCACCTCATAATTACCAGCAGATACTTCGGTGAATTTCACAGCATTACCTGTATTCCATCCACAAAAACCACCTACGAGGTAGTAGTCAGCCGCATTAACAGCTACCATAGCTGTCAAAGCAACGAAAAGAGAAAAAATCTTTTTCATAATACGTTAATTTAAAATGGGTTAATTAAAAAATAGTTATTTATTGTGAATTGCCACACAATTCATTGTTTGTGCATAATTCGTTGTATCGCCACCCAATAACGGACAGTATATCTCCAAACTAGAGCGCAACATCTTGCCTCTCGCCAATGCGAGCACCTCGCGCTCAGTCATCGCCGCACGGTAGAATAGTACCTGATGGATATTACTTCCTTCAATAATGATCATATCGACCGCCTTGTCTATTCCTTCACTTGCCGCCACCAGTTCGCCGTTGGCATATTGCCATAACTTTTGTTGTGCCGCAGAATATACTTCGGTAAAAGTGGTGTCGGCACTCATATAACTGAGTGTATAGGACTGCACCTGTCCCTCTGGCACGAAGCTCAGGCACTCCACACCGTTCTCATCGCCTTGTGTAGGGATATAATCGGGCAGTGGTTTGCCGGCTTGCAATGCCTCCCACATCGTCAGCGGAAAAGCTGAAGCCATCGCCTTGTGTCCCAACTGATTGGGGTGATAGATATCCGAACCATTCCACATATGCTCTGCCCAGCGGCCTGCGCCATCGTCTATCGTACCAAACACATTGATGGTAGGCACATCCCACTGCTGCACCTCTAGGTTCACAGCACATAGGTCCTCATAATCCACCTCGTTGAAGTCGGCGCGTGGATAGTTGTTGGTGACGATGACCGTTCTCCCTTGCTCCTGCAGCATGCGAATCAGGCGAGGCATATTCTCCTTGTATGACAGCACAGCGCGTGCACCTTTCTCGTGCACACCTTCGTTGCCCAGACTGATGCCGATGACCACATACTTCGCCTCCACGGGCGTCATATCGCGGTCAAAGCGAGCAAAGAGGTCATAGGTATTATTGCCATCAATGGAGATATTCACGCTCTCCCATCTAGCAGGTAGGGTCTCGCTCACTTGCGCCGCATAGCCATGCAGTGCATCTGCACCTACGCCACGACATACCGACGAGCCAAAGAAGCATACGCGCTGATCCGCTGCCGACTGGCACGCACTTAGTAGCATGCCAGACGCCAACAGAAAAACTGAGAATAAATATATTCGCAAAAACTTTCTCATACCATTCTACACAATACTACTCCATACTACACAATACTACTCCATACTACACAACACTACACCATACTACACAACACTACACCATCCTACAACACACAAGAGGTGATACTCTCAGCAGGCAATTGAATCTCAAAGTGCTTGCCGTTGTGCTCGATGATGAAGGACATACCTTGCGCATTCTCATTGAGCAGCACCAAACCAAAAGTACCATCAGGGTTCTCCGATGCTACAGCCGACAGGCCTGTAGGCATATAGCCCGATACACCAATGCGGGTAGAACCTGGCTTGAGCGCCTTGCTCAGGTGACCAATCACATAGTAATGGCTGCGCTTGGTGAGTGTAGTATAGTCTTTCGAAGAGATATCCACCGAACCGTAGCAGGTAGCGCACGCACCAGGACCACCGTGAGGGCCGCCGTTCTCGTCGAGCATGAAGTTCCATACGATCACCGCCTTGCACCAGCGAGTTACGGTACCGATACAGGTATTCTTCATCTCAGACATCAGCGACTGACCAAAACTTTGGTAGTTCCATGTACCAATGGATTGCTCGGTGAAGTAGAGGTTTTTCTCTGGAGCTTGTTTGTGGATATTATCCAACTCCACTGGGCTACCACCGTAGCTGTGATAAGCAGCACCATCGATATATTGGCTTGCCTCGGCATCCGCATAGATCTTGATAGGGTATTGCAGTTGATCCTTCTTGCCGTCATAGTTGTAGTTGTGGTCAAAGCAGATGATCTTAGCCTCCACACCCTCGCGCTTGAACACTGGACCGAGTGCCAACTTGATGAAGTCGCGCTCTTGATCCCAAGGCATATACAGCGACATCGAGTTACCCCAGTTGAGTGGCTCGTTTTGTGGCGTCACGCTGGTAATCTTGATACCCTCTGCCTCAAAGGCCTTGATCCACTTCACGAAGTACATCGCATAATCTTGATAGTAGTCAGGATTGAGATAGCCACCTACCCATTTGTTACCACCCGTGTAAGGTGCTTTGCTGTGGATATCGTCCACCTTCATCCATATTGGGCAGCTCCATGGGGTACCCATCACCTTCAAATCAGGATTGATCGCCAAGATCTCCTTCAGTACAGGGATGATATAGTCCACTTCGTCGGATGTCAGCGCAAAGTTCTCGATACCCTTCGTATCGCAGCAGGTATAGTCATAGTTGCTGCGCGAGTTGAAGTCGCTACCGCCGATAGGCACGCGCACATAGCCGTAACCCATACCTTTCTCATGTGAGAAGGTCTCCACCAGCAGTTTCTGACGACGCTCAGCTGGCATCTGCATGAGGTTGAAGGCAGCAGCACCTGTGATAGCTGCACCAAAACCCTCAAACTCTTGGTAGCGAACCTTCGGATTGAGCTTCATGGTACGCTCTGGCGACATATTAAGGCCTTCGGCATAATCTTTGCCTACTGCCACAAAGCCCATCGTACCGTCCGCGGTGGTGACATAGGTCATCACATCGCGTACGGGAGTTGGCTCTGGAGTAGGGTTGTCATTAGGAGTTTCAACGGGGGTATTGCAGCCGATTAGCGCGGCCGCAATACCTATAAATAATAGATTATTCACTTTCTTCATTATTGTAGTGTTTTATCGAATTTTCTCGTAAGTGGTGGTATACTTGTTTTGGTCAAGAGTGATGCGATAGATACCCTCAAACTCCTCTTGGGTATTAGCAATCCAGTTACCTGCTTCCGCACCTGTATCACCATTTACCTTGGTCAATCCCTCAGGACCTACACCCTTGATATTCAAACCAATTTGCTCGTAGTTGCCACCAGATTCTTCACCACCCCAACCTTTTTGGTGGAAGAACTTGAAGTTGAGCGAACCGTATGTCTCGAAGTCGGCGTTCACACCATTCTTGAGGTATGCAGTGAATTGATATACCTTAGGTGCCACAGTACGGCATGCAATGTATTGACCAAGGTTATCAAAGCCCCAACTGGTATTGATTTTAGGAGCTATAGTTGGCTGACCGAAGCCTACACCCGTCATCCACATTACATTAGGATAAATAGCATCACTCAATGGCTCTACTACAATATAGTCTTGATCGGTCATGTAATATACATCGTACATACCTTTCTCGCCCAAGAACTTCACTACATTGCCTTCCTTGATCTCCATATAATCTAAGTTGTATGCAGTAGCTATATTAGCCACACCATTGATGGTTACTTCTATTGCAGGGTCGAAGAAGATCTTTGAGTAGCGATAGGTCTTGCCTGCCACCTCTGCCAAATCCACATTCACATCTAGAGCAGACACTGGTTGTGCTACCTTACCACCAAAGTACAACTCAAAGGTCAATGGATCGAAGGTGATGGTATCGATGCTCTCGAGGTTGTCATTCGCCAATACGATAGAGCTAGCCTCGCCTGCAGTGAATTGCTCCTCTGTGATCAAGGATAGTTGACCATTCAGCATACCCAATACAGGTTTTGTCCAATCCACGCGACCGAACTTGGTTCCCACTACAGCCAACAAACATTCGATGGATTTTGGATAGCCTAGATCCACTGCTACGAACTTCTCGCCATCCCATGTCATCTGTTTACCTTTGCCTAGAGGCTTGTAGTTGATGGTTGGAGGCATCACATACATAGTTTCAATAGCTGGACGATGGCCCACACATTGGTCAAGGATCAAGTTCTTTACAGTTCCTTCCACATTCGTAGCGGTCAGATATACTTTCACAGCCTCGCCCTCTGGCATGTTTGGACCAAATGGCACGGCATAGGTGAAGGTGTCTTTATACATCAAACCAGGTGTACGAACCTCTTCGTTTGCAATCACATTGATACCCACAATCACCTTAATGGCTAGTGTGGATAGTGGAGTCTCTTTCTCGGAGATAGCCACTGCAAAAGCAATGCTATCACTACCAAAATTCACCTCCTCGGTCAGCAGCGTTGCCTGCATCTGAGGGTCACCCACAGGGTAAACCTCACGGAAGGAGTCGGGCTGACAAGCGGTATAGCCTATTGCGATCAACGCAAGGAATAGGACTTGAAATATTCGTTTCATATTCTATCGATTATTTGCAGATTAATACTCTCATTAATAGCCATCATTCTGAACCAAGTTAGAGTTCTTGTCCAACGCGGTTTGTGGGATAGGCATCAGTTTGTGTGCCTCCACGAATGGACGCGCTTGTGGCAGACGACCTTCGTCGCGCGAATTGATGCCGTTCATCACTTCCATCAACTTGCCAAAGCGGATAAGGTCAAACAGGCGTTGTCCCTCGAGTGCCAACTCTAGGCGGCGCTCGTGCAAGATAGCATCCAGCACAGC
This sequence comes from Paludibacteraceae bacterium, assembly GCA_045577965.1. Classification (GTDB taxonomy): domain Bacteria; phylum Bacteroidota; class Bacteroidia; order Bacteroidales; family Paludibacteraceae; genus Colicola. The sequence continues at coordinate 41,150 of JAZNJI010000009.1, read as the reverse complement.
CTCTTGGCTACCCATCGCTGATGCAGGCAGGTCAGCCAATTTCGCACGCTTACGAATGGTGTTCACCAGCGATACTGCGCCATTCAAGTCGCCCTTATGCGCCAATGCCTCAGCCTTCAGCAACCAGATATCTGCGCCACGGAGTTTGATCACGCTGTTGTATGCCGAACGACACTTATACATAAATGGATAGTTATCTGCTGGATAGTAGTTGCTCCATGCGCATTCGTAATACACGATCGTTTGGTTGCAACGCACGGTGTCGCCCTCTTTCTCAAAGGTGCGGATCAAGTCGCGGCTAGGGGTGATCCACTTGGCCCATGTGAAGCTCTCCTCCCAGTTCGATAGGTTGCGGCCGAACATCCATGTCACCCAGTTACCACTAGCTGCGGTATATTGTGCTTCCAAGATGGTCTCCTTGTTGTTGCGAGTAGCATCACCCAAGTTCTCATCATATTTCCAGAGGTCGGCATAGTTATCAGCCAACGCAATGCCATCAGCAAAAACCTTATCGCTATACTCAATTACCTTGTCCCATTCGCCCAGCTCGGCGTATAGTTTAGCCAGCAATGCATACGCTACGGTCTTGCTCAGCACGCGCTTGTCGTTAGGATTCAGCGCAGGAGCATAAGGGATAGCCTCGGTGAGATCCTTAATCACTTGCTTGTAAGCAGAGTCTTGGGTCACAGGCATTGGGAAATAGATAGGATATACCTCCTCGATGTTGTCGGCGGTGATATCTGGAGCCTCGGTGAGGTTCAATGGGATATTACCAAACCAGTGAGCCAAGTCAAACAGCATCATGCCACGGAAGATCTTTGCCTCCGCTTTCCACTGGTCGCGCTCTGTTTGCGAGAAAGCAGGATCGGGCACCAGGTCAATATTAGTGATGACCACATTGGCTTTTGCAATATCCTCCAAATAGCGGTCCCAGTCGCGGGCGATATCGGGGTTAGATGCATCGAGTGCGTTGGTCTCCACTGGCACTACCTCTGCACCTGTTGTACCTGCATAGGCGTTATCCGTACGCGCTTCACCAAAGAGCAAGTAATCCAAATACCAGTGCTCTTGACGATCACGCATGATATTGTATAGGTCCTCGTACACCGCCATCATGGCTGCACGATCTTTGAACTTGATACGGGTAGTATCATTGGTAGTAGTGCCCAAATTGATTTCTGACTGATCGGAAATAGGTTCCATGTTCAGGTCACAGGACACGAGGGCAACGCCCAACGCTACACCTATTATATAAATATACTTTTTCATAATCGTTCTGTTAATTTGCGTTCAACCATTAAAATGCGATGTTTACACCTAATACGAAGCTGCGGGTTTGTGGGTATGTACCATAGTCCAAACCTTGCACCGTACCTGAGTTACCATATTGGTTCACCTCTGGGTCCATACCTAGGTATTTGGTGAGAGTAAAGAGGTTTTGAGCTGAGAAGTAAGGTTGCAAACGAGTCATACCTATCTTCTTCATCCAGTTGCCTGAGAATTCATAGCCGATTGTCAGGTCTTTCAAGCGGATATAGCTACCATCCTCTACAAAGTAGTCGCTGACCTTCATGTCGAAACCTGCTTTAGGAATGCTGGTCACCATACCAGGGCGACGCCATCTGTCGAGTACGCGGGTCGATTGGTTCTTAGCGTCGTACATACCCTCTGTCTCGATACGGCTGGCATTGAAGATATCGTTGCCATACGAACCTTGCAAGAGGAAGCTTACGGTCACGCCATAGAATTGGAAGGTGTTGGTCATACCAAAGGTGAAGTCTGGGTTAGGGTCACCGATATAGGTACGGTCGTTAGCGGTTACCTCGCCGTCGCCGTTGGTATCCAGATAGATCAACTCCCCCGTCTCTGTATCTACACCACCGGTCTTGTATCCATAGAACGAACCAAGAGGCATACCAGGAGTATTACGCACGCAGTAGTCTGCCAAGATATCGGTCACCTTAGCATCGTAATATACTTGGCTAGTAGCCAGTTTCTCGAGGCGGTTCTTGTTGTGCGAGATATTCAGTTGGGTATCCCACTTGAAGTTCTTCTTCACGAAGTTGTGCGATGTGATGGTGAGTTCCACACCCATATTGCTCATCTCACCCTCGTTGCGTTGGATAGATGATACGGCTGCCGAACCTGCTGGCAATGATACCCACATGAGCATATCGGTGGTGTACTTATAGTACCAGTCGAAGTTCACGCTCAAGCGGTTCTTCAGCATTGTCCAGTCCAGACCCACGTTGGTTTGTGTGGTGCGCTCCCATGTCAGATCGGTATTGCGCAATGATGATTGGCTATAGGTTGGCACGGCGTGCTCCTTACCTGTCTCCCACCAGTTTTGGCGGTTGATGCTATAGCGCTCTAGATATGCGTAGTCGCCTATACCACCTTGGTTGCCGGTTTGTCCCCAACCACCACGGATCTTCAGGTCGTCGATCCACTCTACATCTTGCATCCATGGCTCGCCACTGATACGCCATGCTGCACTCACGGATGGGAAGTATGCCCAGCGGTGACCTGGTGCCAAACGAGAAGAACCATCCGCACGGAAGTTAGCAGAAATCAAATAACGAGAATCGTAGTTGTAACTTATACGAGCAAAACCAGACATAATAGCCCATTCGCTAGCACTTGTACCTGTGCTTCCTGGATCAATCTTGTTGGCTGCATTCAATGTTTGAATAGTACCATCTGCGTAGTGACTACCTGCGATATAAGATTGTGTCCACATAGAGTGGGTATACGAACTACCTAACATCACATCCAGGTTATGACCATTCATGCTGGTAGTATAGTTCAGCACATTATCCCATACAGTCACGAGGTCGGTGCTGCGGGTATCGCTACCCTCACCGTATTGGTTACGTCCCCATGAGGTCTTGTGTGGGTCAAGGAATGAGGTTGAGTTGTTCATTCTCAAGTCCTCGGTGAAGGTGGTGGTGAATTTCAATGAGTGGTTGTACTCATCACTACGATTAAATTTCTTGGTATCGTACAAGGTTACAATACCCTTACCGGTTGCTAGCAAGCGGTGTTGTTTGCTGTATTGGTTCTTATAACGCTCGATATTCTCCAATGGGTGGGTAATATTACTTACACCGTAGAAATTGGTGTAGTAGTAATCAGGATTCTCTGGGTCATAGATAGGCGCATAGGTAGGTGTGTTGATCACGGACAACACGAGACCACCACGGTTGGCACCTGTACCCGAAGAGATCGTACCTTGGTTCTCGCTGTAGCCGTATGCCACATTCGTACCGATATTCAACCACTTGGTCACTTCTACATCCAATGAGGTGCGGAAGTTGTAGCGTTGATACTTGGTAGTAGGTACGATACCTTGCTCATTGGTATAACCGCCTGACATATAGTAGTTCACGCGATCCGTACCACCACTCACCGAGAGTTGGTAGTTCTGTGTTGAACCAGTCTTATAGGTCTCGTCAAACCAGTTGGTCTCGTCCTTCAAGCCGTCTGGCAATACCACATTCGAACCCAAATCGCTCAGATACTCGCGATATTGCTCGTAGTTCAGACTCTCCATGCGTTTAGCCACTTGGGTCCAACCGCCGTACATCGAGAAGGTCACATTCATCTTCTCCTTGCTAGCTGCACCTGCCTTGGTGGTGATCATGATCACACCGTTTGCCGCACGCGAACCATAGATAGCTGCCGAAGATGCGTCCTTCAGAATCTGCATCGTCTCGATATCGTTTGGCGCAAGGAAGTCAATATCCGTCATAGGTACACCGTCCACTACATACAGTGGGTCGTTGCTACCGTTCATAGAGGTGGTACCGCGCACGCGCACTACCATGCCTGCACCTGGCTGACCACTAGGTTTCACTACGGTCACACCCGCAGCTTTACCCTGCATGGCTTGAGCCGCAGAGGTGATAGGACGCTTCTCCAAATCCTCGGTATCTACCGATGAGATAGAGGTCGTCACATCCTTACGCTTTTGCGTACCATAACCAATCACCACTACTTCCTCTAGTAGCTCTTGATCTTCGCGAAGCGTGATCACCATGCCCTCAGCAGCACGCACTTCTTGCGATTGATAACCTACATAAGAAACGAGCAATAATGCGTCCTTTTCTACGGACAGAGCAAACATACCATCAAAATCGGTAATCGAACCGTTGCTGGTACCTTTCTCTAAGACACTTGCTCCAATCAGGGGTTCTCCGTTAGCATCCACCACTTGACCTGTAATCGATACAGGCGCTGCCATGGCTGTGATGCTAAACAATGACATTACACAGACGGTAAATGTCACGAGCAGACCACGAAGGCCTTTCTCTGTGTGTTTTTTCATCATAACATTGTTTTTATTTGTTTATTAGCTTTCTATGGTATCGTCCTTATTGATAGGTATTTAAATTAGGTGTCAAATAAAAGGACGTTTGTTTGACCCCATCTGCTAATGGGTCAATACTGCATTTCGCCCGCAAAGATACTATATTTTTTTCAAAAATACAAGTATCTAACCCAAAAAGTGCTGTAAAACATGAGATATTCTAATAAGATAGAAAAAACATTTTTTCAAAAATACTTGCATAATCCAAAAATATCTTATAATTTTGCAGTCGAATACACCTTCATCACCCATGCAAGACATCACCTGTACATACCATACCTCCCAGGCAGACGTCACCATCTATGGATTTATCGCTTCGCTACTCTTGCAGGGCGATCACTGGGATATCCGCCAACTAGAAGCGGACATCCGCGATTACCATCACCAGCAGTACGAGCGTATTCATCCCATCATTGCGCTGCGGCAGGAATTGCAATGGTGGTACGACTTTGTGGATGACGAAATGCTCTATGATATTCCCCTGCGTGACGAACTAGCCAATGCGGGACTCATCTATCTGCATGCTCAAGCTAATCAGCATATTACGCCTTTGTCAGATGCCGATAAGTTGACCACCGAGATGGAGATCTATATCGATGATACGCATTATTTTTACAAGGTCAACGATGCACTAGGTCTGTTTGAGCAGGGCAGCCAAGCCGCCCCCACGATGCTACTTAGGGGGTTCCCAGCGCAGCTGCTCACTTATGCCGCCTGCACGACCATGGATACCTATATCCGTCAGGAATATATCGCTGATCCTGTGACATGGGTGGATAATATGATAGGTTGGCTACAGTCACCCGCAGCCATAGCGGTGCAACATCTGCAGTTCGATCTGCCCGACGTCTATTCGCTCTATGAGGCCTATGTGGCAGATGCCAGAGCAAGACGCGAGGCAGACAACCGCAGGCGTTATGAGAGTGGCGAACCACAGATGCGGTATTTTATGACCCACTTGCTCCAGCAAACCCAAGAAGACTGCTTGGAGGCTCAGAAGGCTTTGTCTGCTATTCTCAATCCGAAGCAATATGCTGCCTTGCTGCGGTATATGGCGCAGGTGCAACAGTATATCAGCGATCATACGCAAACCAAACGCAAAGTGCGTTCCGACAAGCTGAGCCAGTATTATACGATATCCTCCAAGTATCCACATCATATGATCACTCGTCGCTTGCACGAGGCTGCCCTACATCCCACCGAGCCTGCGGCAGCACTGGCGAAAGTAGTAAAGCAACTGCAAGCTAAAAAGAGATTAGGGGATATTCGACCACATAGCCATTTTATAGCAGTGGTGAACAATACCTTTGGTACTGCAATCAAGGTGGATAGTTTCTCTAAGCATTTTCGGTGATAAAGGCGGGATCATCCCCCGCCTTTACACTTTACACTTTACACCCTACACCTTACACTCTACACCCTACACCTTACACCAGCCCCCGCCACATCTTTGACCTTATATAGCAGTCAAACTTGATATAGATCTTTCTTTTCTTAGTTCTCGGATCCATCGGTGCATCCAGCTCAGCTTTCTTCAATTGCGCTTGCCACTGTTCTTGCCATAGAGCACGTTGCTCTGGATCATCCATGATGGCCTTGGTCTTAGCACAGGCATCTATCCAACGATCCTGTTTCAGTTTCTCCGCGCCCATTGCTGGATTCTTTTTCCAGTCGCGTGGGTGCTGTACGACATACACCTCTTGTTTCATTTCTGCAATAACTCTTCCTTGGTCATCGCGTGCCACTTTCTTACGAAAAACGGTCTTGTCTTTTTGATTCAATTTGCCCCCTATTTTTGCTACAGGGGAGATAAAAGTTACTTCTGCCATATTATTAAATCTATTGGTTATACTATGAGATTACTATGTGATTAGTATGTGATTACTATATGATTCAGAGCACATCGCTATACCTTCCGTAGCATATCACTATCCTATCTTTGTTTTACTCACGACACACTCGCCGTGTCATTCCTTTAGCGCGAGATGCGTTGTTTCTCGCGCTGATGTTGTTGATTTAAGTTGTTTTAGTTGTTGTAAATTATTTTTCCTTGTCGCGCCAGGAAGTTGATTGGCGCGAAAGTTGTTTAAGTTGTCGTTATTATAAATAATTCTAGTTGTTTCGGTTGTAGTGTCAGCTCGTATATTGTGCCCTAAAAATTTAATCAGGAACTTCAGGAATTTCAGGAAAATTAGGAATTTCGAAATTCCTTAAATTCCCGAAATTCCTTAAATTCCTTTATGCTAGACGCAACGAATTCTTCTGATAAAAACCATGTGCAATATGCAGAATATCATTAGATTGTGTGTATTTTGTCAACCAATTATTCATCGTTTTTACGCTCACTCCAAGGACTTTCGCTTGCTCAATGGCGTCTTGCTTGGTGAAGTCCGTGGGAAGCATTTGGAAGAACTGCTTTTGCAGCATATTGCCCCCTATCTCACCCATTGGAGTGGACTTCAACTCAGGCATCATCTGAAACACCATCGCTGCGTGCATCAGCAGCTTGTGGCCAATCAGCAGTATCGTCTGAAAATCCTCCTCCGAGCAAACGACTCGTTCGGGCAGCGGTTGACTCATATCCAAACGCAATCCAGTGAGAATCATACCAATACGCTTCATGATCACAGGCATACGCTTGAGCGACGCATCAAATAGGTCGCCAAACTCCTGACTGTAGGTGTCATACTCGCTGCGGAACATTCGTTTGATGGTCTTGAGTTGGGCATCCGTGAAGTAAAAGTAGCAGGCATGTCCTGCCTCCTCCATCCATAGATAGCGGTCGCCTAGTTCGGTGGCGAGGCGGTCATAGAGGATAGCTTCGCGAGGGGTATTACCCTCCGTATCTGTGTCCCACACTTGATCATCAAAGTCCATACGAGAGTTAACCACATAGCAGCCAAAGCGGGACATCAGTCCATTCTCGCGGTTGCGCAAGAGGGGAGCGACTTGGTTAGGCGTACCCGAGAGGAGCATGGCGATACGCGGGTAGCGGATCTCGATAAACTCGTTGTTCTGGCGGCGAAGTTGGCTGACCGTCTCGTGCTCGAAGATACAGCGGACGATGTCGCCAAACTGACCGTAAGCGGCTCTGAGTGTTTGGGTTAGGGTGTCCATCTCCGTAGCGAAAACGATGCCTCGACCATCGTACTCGTCCATCATCTTCATTAGGGCAGAGGCTGACGAGTTGGCGGGGATATATACCTGTTTGCCGTTCTTCCCCTCAATAGCCTGAAGCAACAGACGACCGTAGTTCATGATACCTTTGCCCGAGGCAGCAGGGGCAACAATCATGGTCAGCAGTTCGGGGCAGTAGGTGTGGTGAGGGCGGCCGTGGAGCATGCGCATGGCAGGCACAGCGTAGCCGCAATTGGTTAATACAGAGAGCAATAGCATGTCGCGTGTCTCGCCAACGGGAGCCACGGAGATAGCTCTTTCAATAAAAGAAGGTAGTTGATTTGCTTGGAGGTTGGGGGTGATGAGAAGGTCATCCTTCTCTGAAATTAAAATTTTGTTTTCCATTGTGTAATGGGGTTTAGGGTTATTTAATTATATAAGGTGTACCTCTTAATAGATACACTGGAGGATCTACAATTTTTGGATTGCAACACAATCAAAATCGACTGCAAAATTACTGCTAAAATTTCTTTTCGCAATGCTTTCCACGCATTAAAGGATATCCAATCTTATAAGTCATAGATATCCAATCATTTGGCTACCCATTAGGTAGCTTATAAATCGGATATAAATGCTTATAAATCGGATATAATATTTTTTGGGTAGTGTGGTTTAGGGTAGTATAGGATGGTATAGAGTGGTATAGGGTAGTGTAGCGTCCACTAAACTGCTATTTAGCAAAAATTAGTGTCAATCTATGCTATCCGTGGGAGTTACATTTTCTGCGTTTAATTAGATTATAATAATCTCCCGAGCGCGCAATGTGTTGTTTTGCGCGCAACAGTTGTTGGCTTATGTTGTTTGAGTTGTTGATTTAACTAATTTTAGTTGTTTTTTGGTTGTAGTGTCTAGTCGTATATAGTTCCCTAAATTTATGTTTCCGATTAGCCATATATTTGATAGATACATCTATCATTTTTACAAAAAAGTATTCATTTTTTTGCGTATGTGCATTTTTTGTTGTAAATTTGCACCCGAATTGGGCAAAAGTGTACCACACTACCCAACACTACACCACACAGAATTATACTAATAACTAAATTATACGATTATGACAATTAATGATTACAAATTCGCTGGAAAGAAAGCGATTGTTCGCGTGGACTTTAATGTGCCATTGAACGAGAACGGACAAATCACCGACGACACCCGTATCCGCGGTGCGTTGCCAACCCTCAAACACATCCTCGAAGAGGGTGGTGCGCTCATCATCATGAGCCATATGGGTAAACCAAAAGGCAAAGTGGTAGCTAAATATAGCTTGAAGCAAATCGTTGATGCAGTTAGCGCTGCACTCGGTACTCCTGTACAATTCGCTGAGGATTGCGCTAAAGCTGCAGAGCAAGCTGCTGCACTCAAGGCAGGCGAAGTGCTCCTTCTCGAGAACCTCCGCTACTATCCAGAAGAGGAAGGCAAACCAGTAGGTATCGACAAAGAGGATCCTGCATACGAAGAGGCAAAGAAGGCGATGAAGGCTAGCCAAAAAGAGTTCGCTAAGACTCTCGCAAGCTACGCTGACTGCTATGTAAATGATGCTTTCGGTACTGCTCACCGCAAACACGCTTCTACCGCAGTAATCGCTGACTACTTCGATGCTGACAACAAGATGCTCGGCTACCTCATGGAGAAAGAGGTTGAGGCTGTAGATAACATCCTACGCAACATCAAGCGTCCTTTCACCGCTATCATGGGTGGAAGTAAGGTATCTACCAAGATTGGTATCATCGAGAACCTTATGGACAAGGTGGACAACCTCATCCTCTGCGGTGGTATGACCTATACTTTCGCTAAAGCCAACGGTGGCGAGATTGGTAACTCTATCTGCGAGAACGACAAACTTGAGCTCGCGCTTGACATCATCGCTCAAGCTAAGGCAAAAGGTGTAAACCTCGTATTGGCTACTGACTGCGTAGCTGCTGACGCATTCTCTAATGATGCGAACACACAAGTATGCCCAAGCAACGCTATCCCAGAGGGTTGGGAAGGTGTGGACGCTGGTCCAGAGAGCCGCAAAGCATTTGCTGCTGCCATTGAAGGTGCAAAGACTATCCTTTGGAACGGTCCTGCAGGTGTATTCGAGTTCGATAACTTCGCTGCTGGTTCTAAGGCAATCGCTGAGGCAATTGCTAAAGCTACCGACGAAGGTGCATATAGTTTGATTGGTGGTGGCGATAGCGTAGCTTGTGTCAACAAGTTTGGCATGGCTGACCGCGTAAGTTATATCTCTACTGGTGGTGGTGCATTGCTCGAGGCAATCGAGGGTAAAGTGCTCCCAGGCGTAGCTGCAATCAAGGGATAATCGCATAGGCGATTATCCTGTTAAAAGAGTTTTAATAGTTTTAGTCGCGGCAAAGCCGCTGTTTTAAAGGTATGTTACCTTTGACTAATATCACCTTTAAAACTCTTAAAACTTTTAGAACTTTTAAAACTTTATATTTTTTATGGAAATTTCAGGTAAGATTATACAAGTATTGCCAGAGCAAGGTGGCGTAAGCAAGACTTCTGGTAAAGAGTGGAAACTCCAAGCATATGTACTTGAGACACAGGAGCAATATCCTCGTAAGGTGCACTTTGAGGTGTTTGGCGAAGACCGCATCAAAGCTAACCCATGCCAATTGGACGATGTAGTAACCGTGTCTTTCGATATTGAAAGCCGCGAGTTCAATGGTCGTTGGTACACCTCTATCCGCGCATGGAAAATCCAACAAGGTGTAGTAGATGCTGCGGCAGCTACAGCACCTGTGTCTGAACCAGCTCCTGTAGCTGCTCCACAAGCTAATGTAGCAACTTTTGATGCTGCGGCAGGTGTGGACGAAACAACCGATTTGCCATTTTAATTGGCTATAGGACGGCGTACCGCCTATTGGATATTGGACGCCTTCGGGCTATTGGAAATGAAAAAGATCATCGGATGGATAATAGGATTATGTCTTCTCGCGGGTGGCGCTACTACTTGCGCCATCCGCTGGGAGGCGTGGTTTGGTAATCCGCCTGAGCCAGAATGGACAGAACCTATCATCACGCATCAGTTTAAGACTTTTAACAATGATAGTGTGTTGCGCGCTTTGCAGCGCGACACACTGTCTTTCATTTTGTTGGGCGATATTCATAATTCGCTTTCCAACGACCAAATGACTACCATCGCGCAGCGCCATCCAAATGCCGATTTCTATGCGCAACTAGGCGATTGGATGGAACGCCCATATCTCTATTATGAGCAGCTTATGTACCAATCGCTGCTAGGTACGGGTTTGGACACCTTGCCAGTAGTGGCTGTTCCGGGCAATCACGAGCATCTGAAAGGGCTTGTGAAGACCTTGCCCGAGCATTGGCAAGAGATCTTCCCTAATCCGCAGAATGGTCCTGCCAGATTTTTAGGTACGACCTATTATGTGGACTTTCCACACCTGCGTTTGATTGCTTTGGACACCGATGGTCTGCATCGCATGTCCGACTATACACAAGTGGGATTCTGGCTGAAGAAAACCTTGCGCGAAGCAGGGAATAAATTCACCATCGTTATGATGCATCATCCTATATATAGCACAGCTGATGGACGATTCAATCCATTGATATGGTTGGCATTCCGTGGAGCGATGCGCGAAGCAGATGTGGTGGTCTCTGGACACGATCACAACTATGCACGTCGCACAGAGCATTACAAAGCGCGTTTCTGGAAGAAAGAGGAACCAACCATTTTTATAGCTACCAATGCTTCGAATAAGAAGTACCCTGTGAAAGAAAACAATAAGTACGAAGCTTCGCTGGCTGGCGAACCCGTATATGAATATATCTTCGTTACCCCAAACTCCCTCCAAATTTCTACTTATAATATCTACTCAAGCGAATTGATAGATAAGGTGGAAATTATTCATTAACTCGTATTATTACTTTTAACCAATCTAATACAAAATGAAGTCTCGTATTTTTCTTTTCATCGCTTTAGCAGCGATGGTTGCTTGTCAACCCAAAGACTCTGTTGAGCGTCAGATAGATGATCTATTGGCGCAGATGACCCTAGAAGAAAAGATTGCACAAATGACGCAAGTCAACGGCGGAAAGGTTTCGGATGATATTGCTGAGCAGGTTCGCGCAGGTGTGGGATCGATGCTCAATAGTGTAGGCGCAGAGGCAAATTACTACCAACGCATAGCTGTGGAGGAGTCTCGCCTGGGCATACCTATGATATTCGCGCGCGATGTGATACATGGTTTTCGTACTATTTTTCCTATTCCACTAGGTCAAGCGGCCACTTTTGATCCCGCTGTTGTGGAAGAAGGCGCACGCATAGCGGCTGAGGAGGCTATGCAGGCGGGTTTGCGCTGGACTTTCTCGCCTATGGTGGATGTAGCCCGCGACCCACGCTGGGGACGTGTAGCTGAGGGATATGGCGAGGATACTTATCTAGCATCGGTCATGGGTGCTGCTGCGGTACGCGGCTATCAAGGTAATGATTCTATTGTTCGTATGGCAGCATGCGTTAAGCACTTTGCGGGATATTCGGCGTCAGAAGGCGGACGCGACTACAACTCTACATGGATACCTGAGGTGCAACTTCGCGAGACATACTTACCACCCTTCAAAGCGGCTATTGATGCGGGTTCACTATCTATCATGTGCGCGTTTAATGACCTGAACGGTGTACCTGCTTCGGGAAACAAACATCTGAATGTGGATATTCTGCGCAACGAGTGGCAGTTTGACGGTGTGCTGGTATCCGATTGGGCTTCGCTGCAGAATATGAACAACCAAGGCAACTCGGCCAACCTAAAAGAAGCTACTAAACTCTGTGTGGATGCCCAAATGGACATGGATATGGAGAGCCAAGGCTACCCTCGCCACCTGAAAGAATTGGTAGAGGAAGGTAGGGTGAGCGAAGAAACTATTGATAATTGCGTGCGCAATATATTGCGAATGAAGTTCCGCCTGGGATTATTCGATAATCCATATTGCTATACCGAGAACCCAGATTATTTCACCCCAGAGGCACTAGCAGCAGCTCAAAAGGCAGCAGAGGAATCCGCCGTATTACTCAAGAATAACGGCGTCTTGCCAATTGCCAATCGCCAATCACCAATCACCATATTAGTTTGCGGTCCTATGGCCAACGCTCCTCATGAGCAGAATGGTACTTGGTGTTTTGATAAGGATGATGCCATGACCATCACCCCGATGATGGCATTCCGCGAATTGGCCAAAGCAGGTAAAATACGCCTCATTGAGCAGAAGGGAGAACACTGGTCACGCGAGTGCAGTAAGGAGAATATCGCCACCCTCGCTCGCTTAGCAAAGCAGGCAGATGTGGTATTGTATTTTGCCGGTGAGGAGAGCATTCTATCGGGCGAAGCACGCTGCCGTGCCGATTTGAACTTACCTGGTGATCAATCGGAGCAAATCCGTGCTATCAAAGCCACAGGTAAGCCCGTGGTACTGACCGTGATGGCTGGTCGCCCATTGTGTATTCGTGAGGATATAGACCGCGCGGATGCCGTGCTGTATGCATTCCACGGTGGTACGATGCAGGGCCCAGCATTGGCTAATCTGATCATGGGTGAGGTGGCTCCTTCTGGACGCCTACCTATGACTTTCCCGATGAGTGTGGGACAAATACCATTCTACTATAATTATAAGATGCCAAGTCGCGTAATGGCCAAGTCACCTAAGCTGATCAACGACATCCCTCTACGTGCGTATCAATTCTCTTTAGGTGAGTCCAGCTATTGGTTGGAATATGGCAACAAACCAGAATATCCTTTTGGTTATGGCCTGACTTATACCACCTTTGAGTACGGTCCTGTCACTCTGTCTGATACAGTGTTATTGACTCCCGACTCCCGACTTCCGATAAAGGTTTTTTGCGAGATAACGAACACAGGTAAGCGCGACGCAGTGGCCGTACCACAATTGTATATTCGTGACTTGGTGGGTTCGCTCACGCGTCCACTGCGCGAACTCAAAGGTTTCCAACGCATAGAGATACCAGCGGGAGAATCGCGTACGGTTAGCTTCACCATTACGGAAGAGGATCTTGCCTATTGGCATTTGGCAGAAGGTGTTACTTTGGGTGCCGATGGCGAATATGCTTTCTCTGCCGAACCAGGAGACTTCCATGTGTGGATAGCACCTAATGCTGCGGAGGGACAGGCGGCTAAGTTCACGCTGAAGAAATAGTGAAATAGCATATATATAAAAGAATAACCAGCCAAACGGCTGGTTATTTCTTATTGTGCTTGTACCGATATGTCTTAAGCCTGCTTTTTGCTTGGCTTGATGAGCAGCAACATGCCTAGAGCAGTGAGCGCTGCGTTGAGAATGAGGCGCTCGTGAGAAAACTCATAACCGTTGAACCATTCCTTTGAATTGACATCGATGATCCAGGTGATCACAGGCGCTGCAATCACAGCGATTGGAATCCAACGGTCGCGTACTTGCTTCTTGGTGAAGATACCAAAGCAGAACATACCCAGCAATGGACCATAGGTGTAGCTAGCCACCTTATACACGGTTTGAATCACCGAATCATCATTGAGTAGGTGAATCACATAGATACATACTGCCATCAAGATAGCCATACCAATATGCACCCAAGTGCGTATCTTGGTGAGGTTGTCGGCCTTCTCCTTATTGAGGATATCCACAGTAAATGAGGTGGTCAAGGCGGTCAATGCTCCACCCGCTGCGGAATATGCAGCTGCGATAAAACCAATGATAAACAACACGCCTACAATCACAGGGAAATAATGACCTGTCGCCAAGAATGGGAAGACATCGTCGCCCTTGAGGTTGGCCACCTCCGTTACACCCGTTTGTGCGGCATATGTATAGAGCAGATAACCCAAGAAGAGGAAGAGACCAATTACTACGATTTGCATCAGTGCACCTACGATGAGGTTCTTTTGGCTCTCGCGTGGGTTCTTGCAAGATAAGGTACGCTGCATAAGGTCTTGGTCAAGACCGGTGGTCGCAATCACGAGGAAGACACCCGCCAAGAATTGTTTCCAGAAGTAGTTACCACTCTTAGGATCGTCGAAGAAGAAGGTACGAGTCATTTCGCTACTGGTCCAACCCTCAATATTTACACCCGCGCGAAGTACAAAGTAGATACAGAGTGCTACGGACAGGATTAGGCAACATGTCTTCAGCAAATCAGTCCAGATAAGCGACTTTACGCCACCTTTGAAGGTGCAGAGATATACGATCAATACGGTGATAATCGCATTTACCCAGAATGGTACAGGTACAGCCAACTTATCAAATACAAGCAACTGTAGCACTTCGCTCACAACGAACAAGCGCACACTAGCGCCGAGCATCTTGCTCACGAAGAAGAGCCATGCGCCCGACTTATAGGTTCCCATACCAAAACGCTGTTGCAGGTATTGGTAGATCGAGGTGAGATTGAACTTGTAGTATAATGGAATCAGCACATAGGCAATGAGGAACTGACCTACGGTGAAACCGAGTACCATCTGCATATATGCCCAGCCCGAAGTGGCTACCATACCAGGTACGCTGACGAAGGTCACGCCAGAGATGGCAGCACCAATGGTGGACATGGCTACCAGCAGCCAGTTGCTGCTGCGGTTGCCCGAGAAGAAACCTGCATTGTCGGCCTTACGACCCGCCAAGTAGGAGATGAAAAACAGCAATGCAAAATAGCATGCTATGACGATAAGGATTGTTAATGGATTCATATATCTGAGCCTTTAAACTATAAACCATATACTATAAACTACTCCTCGTAGAGGAGATAAGGGCGGCGTTGCTCCTTGAACTTCGCTACATCCTCTTGCCAGCAAGCACGAATCTCCTCCTCGCTCTTGCCCTGGAGAATCATCTTGCGTATATAATCTTGACCTACTAGCAGTTCGAAGAATGAACGGAAGAAATAGTTGTCCATATTAAGATGCTTGTACGCATCTAGCAGGTAACGTAGCGAGAAGCCCACCTGGCGTGCGTCCTCTTCGCTCATGCCACTCAGGTCCACACCATCGCAGATACGACCTTTTTGTGTGGATTGGTTAGGAGTGAAGGTGATAGCTGGTCCATATACGCTTGCTTCAGTGCGAGGTGCATTGAAGTTAGGGTGACCATAGCAGAGGAATGGCTTGTCTGTACCACGACCCAATGACACTGGTGTCGCCTCAAACAAACATACCGCTGGATAGAGGTAGATAGATAGCATGTTACGCAAGTTAGGCGAGGGCGCTACAGGCAGACGATAGAGGGTCTGGTGGGTATAGTGCTTGCATGGGATAACGGTGAGATCCACTTGGAGTGAATCGTAAAGCCAATGCTCGCCATTGATCATCAAAGCGAGTTCGCCTAGTGTCATTCCGTGTACCACGGGGATAGGCAAGGCGCCTACACCCGACTTGTGCTTCATATCTAAGATCGGACCGTCCACATACCATCCGTTAGGATTAGGACGGTCGAAGACCATAAATTGTTTGCCCTCGTGTGCGCACGCATCCATGAGGCGGAACATCGTAATATAATATGTGTAGAAACGTAGGCCTACATCTTGAATATCCGTAATGAGAATATCGAAAGTAGCCATTGCTTCCTTAGAAGGACGTCTACTTTTGCCGTCATATAGCGAAAGAATAGGTATACCAGTCTTTTCATCTATACTACTTGCTACATGCTCGCCTTCACGAGCAGTGCCGCGGAAACCATGTTCGGGAGAGAAGATGGCGGTTACCTCAACACCATGCTTGAGCAAAAGGTCGAGGGTATGAATAGTGTCTTTACCTTGGATGACAATACCCGTATGGTTGCTCAGCAGAGCTACGCGTTTGCCCTTGAGCAAAGGCATGTATTGCTTGGTTTGCTCAGCACCTAATACTACACGCTCGGCATAAATGGTAGTCAAGGCTGCGCAAAGAAAAGCCAGAATAGTGATAATCTTCTTCATAGATTGTATTTTATATTGTATATAGCGGTACAAAGGTACTACTTTTTTCAGAAATATGCAAATTATTACGGATGACTATTCTAGGTCCTTAACCAGGCGCACTGCATTGCCGCCCGTTCGGTTGTCATAGCCAATACCCGCACCATCGCACATGAAGAGGAAATAACTAGCAAATTGAGGACCATAGGCAGCATGTGGTGACGAAGTCCAATACAGACCACCTAGTTGCATGTATGCGAGCATGGTACCTAAGCGGAATCCAGCACAGGGCAAGAAGACAGCTCCTGCATTTTGCATCATCGCCCATTCAGCGGTAGTGAATGATTGGTATTCCTCGAATGCCACAGAACTATATTCCTTGTCGCTATAGCCACTTTTGAAAGTGATTCCCTCGGGGGATTGCCAATTATCGGGTAGCAGAATCAAACCGTGTGATCCAGCTACAGAGCCTACGCCAATAAGTTGGGAGGCATTTTTGCGCTTAGCTCGTAGATACTCCCATTCGGCAGAAGTGAGCGTGCGCCATGTATTGCCATCATCGATAGCGGTTCCCCAATCCACAAAATTGCCGTTGAAAAGACTATTATCTTCAGATAGGGTCACGCCCCATGCAGTAGAAGGATCGGTGTCGGTGCTCCACGCAAAGAGGTCGATGGTGTCGGCAAAAGCCTGATTCACCATATTACGAGTACCTATATACGCATATTGCTGAGCGGCAAAGAGCCATGTGGAAGATGAGGGAATGTATTGTAGGTTGCCAGGAGCAAAAGCTACAGTCTTATTGCTAGCAACCGAGAAAACACCAATGGCCTCAGGCGCATCGGTGGAGAAAGTGATACTATCAATCTCTGAAATATGAAATTCAATCGCTTCGTTATTGCGCCAAATAGTAAGGATATCCTGAGATGTAGCGGTCAATAAGGAAAATAAAAAACAAAAAGAGAGTGATATTTTTTTCATGATAGTTAATGTAGTGTAATATAGAGGCTGCGGCTATGCAGCCTCTATGTCTGAATATAACGGATGATTACTTTGCTTTAGGGAACTCGATAAGTGCGAAACCAGCCTTTGTAGCAGCGGTGAAGACTACGAGTTTGCCATCCACTTCTGCAGCATTACATTGTGCAGCGCAAGCACCAACGGTCTTGTTAGCATCTGGCTCAGTAGGATCGAGTGAATAGTGGTAGGTAGGCTCCCAGAAGATCTCCTCGTCGTACAACATCTCAGACCACTTGATAAGTGCAGCCTTGGTGTCCACACCGTCGGTGATATCTTGGATGAAGAGACCAGGACCTGCACCAATACGCTTACCGTTGTTGTAAGGAGTAGAGAATACGAGGTAACGACCACGGTTGAACATAATCACATGAGGATCCACACCACTACGAGGATTCAAGCCGCTCTCGGTAGCATCCAACTCTACGTCTTCCATGAGTGGAGTACCATTTGCATCCATCAGGCGGATAACAGCCATATAGTGGCTCTTGAATACATATTGACCAGCCTCTGGAGCCTCGTTGATATAACCATAGTATGGGAATGGCACATCAAGAATAAGCTCAGTAGGATTAGAGAACTGATTGAAGTTGGTGATTTGTACACGGTAAACCTTCTCAGCAGAACCCTCTTGGCCGCAGAAGAATGCATAACCGTTACCAGACTCATCAATATTAACAGAGATATTATCACCCAAGCGAGCAGGAGCACCAATGGTGTCGCCATCCTCGGTTACGCCAAGTACGCCATCCCATGACCAAACTTCAGGAGTAGCATTGGCATCCGCATAGTGATAAACCTTGAGAGGCATATCTTTGCTGAGTGCTGTGGTCAAGTTACAGATATAGATGTGACCGTGGTTCAAGCAACCAGAACTTACTACGTGTGTACCACCTTCGATACCAGTGGTGTTGAGAGCGATCTTGTTGCCTGCGTTGTCTGCCAAAAGGTCAGATACCTTGTAGAGGTGTGGGAATGCAGTACCATCGTCATTGCGTGATACTACGAGTACATGCTCGCCATCGAAATCAGTACCGCGGGTGTTCTCAGCTGCAAACTCAGCAGGAGCATTGCCTGTAGCTACTGAGAAATCGTGAACTACTGCTGATGCGATATCTGCACCTGGGGTAGGAGCAGCTGCGAAAGTGATGTCGAATACAGTCTTACGACCCATGAATTCGATCTCCAATTGACCTGGGTTGGCAGCAGAGATCTTGTTGTCTTGCATAGCAGTGAACTTGTATGATGCACGTGCAGGGATTACTGAGATGCTGCTAAATACAGCCTCAGCCTCCTCTGGCATACCAAGAGCTACGGCACCATCAAAAATCAATGATTTAACTTCCTCACCATTGCTGCCTCGTTTCATGTACAAAGCATCCAACATAGGATCAGATGTAGGGTCAAGAAGATTGATGATAACGGTGTACTCTTGCTCTTTGGTTCCATTGATGACCTTAATGGTTTGTACCAATTGTTTACCGTCCTCAGAAGCACCTAATGTGAAGTCATAGGTTTCTTTCTCCAATTTAGCACCCAAAGAAAGTTTTGCGGTAAATTGAATAGCTTCGATATTTGTCTCAGCTGCTACATCATTGAATGTAACAGTATAGGTAATATTGTCCACCTCACCTGTGTATGTGGTGTTCTTGATGGAAATGGTTTTAATCAAAGCCTCTACAGTATCTTCTGGGGTTGGCTTTGGCTTACAACCTACGAATAGTACGCTCAATAGAGCGATACTGAGGAAAAAAAGATTCTTTTTCATAATTGTGAATTGATTAGTATTGTTTATAAAGTTGATGATTATACATTACCATCCCCACTCAGTGTTTTGTGAGAGTGTATATCCTTTGGTCTTATACAATGTGATTTGTCCAGAAGGAATAGGGTTGATGTAATTACGCTTGATAGGACGCTCGCGCTGACCTAATGTATTACGCAAGATATATCCTTCAGTAGCATTAGGATCTTCTAATACCACTTCTGCACCTCTCTTAGGAAAATCGCTCAAGCGGATATATGCGCCATAGCGGATATCAGGGTTGCAACCATTCCATAGATAATCGAGTTTGCACCAGCGCTTGAGGTCGTTGAGGCGGAAGCCTTCCATACAGAGCTCAACACGGCGCTCACGACGGATCTCCCACAGCATAGCATCGGTAATACCACCATCGGCATTTTGCTCGATTTGCAAGCGTTTAGGATCATCAAATACCACTCCATTGATAGCAGGTTGGCCACCTACTATTTGCAATGCAGGCAGGTTGACATCTTCGCGTGCGCGAATCTTGTTGATTGATTTATCCAAATCAGCTTGGGTAAATTCTTTACCCGCGAGTAGGTGTAACTCGTATGCTGCCTCGGCGTAGTTGAGCAATACCTCTGCATAACGCACGCATGGTGCATCGGTGGTATTCTTCTCTCTTGCCCAGGTAGGTTCTGGTTTGTCCACCTTGCTGTCGTCCATAAACTTATTCCAAGAATAGCCCGAAAGCGAATAGTTGAAAGGTTTGTTGTCCTCACCCTTGATATAATATTTAGGACGAATACATTGTGCTAGACGAGCATCACGATTTGCAAAAAAGTCATCTGCCGTTGGTGCTACCCAATTAGCATCTTTATAATACACTGGCAGACCATCGCTAGCCACGAATGCTTCGGCGAGTGAGCGGCTCAATCCAGCTTGTGCCTCGGTATAGGAGTAAGCGAGTGTAGAGTGTGCCAATACACCATCTACATAATGACGATGCATAATAATTTCTGGATTGCTACCAAGATCTTCGCTGGTAAAGAGAGCGTTGTAGGAAGGTGCAATCGCATATTTATTAGACTTCATCACCATTTCTGCAGCTGCTTTTGCCATGGTCAAGCATTGCTCTGCCAATTCGGTATCGATTTTGTGATACTTGAGGAATGTACCCTCGCGCAACATAAGGCGAGATGCCATAGCAGCAACGACATAGCGGTTGACTTGCAAAGCACCATCATTCTCGCGTACGCTATCCATAGCATATTGGAAGTCAGCCATGATGCATGAGTCCACATATGCGCGTGGGTCGCGATCCTTATACAGGTAGTCCATGTCCTCTTTGCTAGAGCTGAGTTTAGGCACACGGTCGAACCAAGGTACATCACCATAGCGGAAGACAAGGTTGCTATAGTAGCAAGCGCGGAAGAAGCGCGCTACACCACGCCAGTGGTTTTTAACTGCTGGTGTAGCATCGATACGATCTATGCTAGCCAAGGCATAGTTGGCTTTGCGGATATTAGAAAAACTCCATGATCCGTCAGCTTCTGGTACAACCTCTGGGGTGAGATTCTTTTGTTCCATATCTGAGGCGAAATCATCGTTGGATGTTTGTCCCATTAGGAACGAACCATGTGACGCTCCTGAACCATATCCTGAGAAGATAGAGGTGTAGAAGCCATACATATAGGTGCGAGCCTGATCCTCGTTTTGCCAATACTCCTCATCGGTAAAATCGTCATAAGGGGGTTGATTGAGGAAACTATCGCAACTGGTCATCGTAAAGGCCAATATTACAGCCAAAACGGATAGAAAAATATATTTTGTTTTCATATTCATACTATTACAAAGTTTCAACATTTCAGAGTATATTACAATGATATTTGCAAACCGCAGCTAAGTTGGCGGGTAAATGGATAGATACGACCGAATCCCATTGCACCACCATCACCTGCAGAAGTAGCAGTTTCTGGATCGATAGGCAAATCACCTAGGTGGTCAATCTCGCATACATTTTCAGCACTGAAATATATGCGGAACTTATTAAAGTGCATTTTCTTAAGCACTTGGCTAGGCAAGCTATAACCAATGGTGATATTCTTCAATCGAAGATAACTCATATCCAACAAATAGCGTGTTTGGCAAAGGAAGTTGAAGCCAGCAGCAGAATATTGTCCAGGTTGGTTGGTCTCCGTCAAACGAGGATAATATGCGTTGGTGTTTTCAGGAGTCCAATAATCGGTTTGGTGAGCATAGTAGGTACCCTCAGAGAAGTTCCAACCAGGAATCATCATAGTACCAGTAGCCCAATATTGGCGTGAACCAACACCTTGGAAGAAGATATTAAGGTCAACACCATGCCACTCTGCACCAATCTTAAAGTTGTACTCATAGCGTGGTGTGGCGTTACCGATGCGGCTCCAGTCGCCATGATTATCCACGGTCTTGTCGCCCCATGTGATTTGGCCATCGCCATCCAAGTCTTTGTACTTGACATCACCAGGACCATACTTGTAGCCATAACCACTACTCTTCTCAAAATATTCTTGTGAAGCGATACCATCTACCAATGTACCATCTGCATTGAAATCACTCTCTTGGAAGAGACGGTCGGTGGTGAAGCCCCAGATCTCGCCATAGACCTTACCCTCATAGTTGCTACCATCGATGACGGATGAAGTCTTGCGAGGGTGCTTGGTTACGATGGTGAGCGCATCTGCTAGGTTAGCAGAGATGTTCAGGTGCAGACCATTTGTGAAACGGTGGTGGTAATCAATACCAAGTTCCCAACCATTGGTGGTCAATTGCGCAGCGTTCTCGTATGGAGCAGTAGCGCCAAATGTGCTAGGCACTTCGCTACCACCTACTACCATGCCATCGTTGATTCGACGATATACATCAAGAGTAACGCCTAAATCGTCGTTGAAGAAACGTGCGTCGATACCACCATTGATGGTCTTGATTGTCTCCCATGTAAATCCTTCTGCCAATGCAGTAGGAAGGCCGAATGACAGTTTATTGGTCTCACCTACAATCCAGCCGCTATTGGAAGAAGCCATGATAGCGCGGAAGCGGTTGTTACCAATATCTTGGTTACCAATAGATCCATAAGAAGCGCGGATTTTGAGGAAACTCCAATATGGATTGAGAACCTCCCAGAAATCCTCCTCACTAGCTACCCATCCGAGTGAACCTGAAGGGAAGAATCCCCATTGTTGGTCGGTTGGGAAGCGAGAAGAACCGTCGAAGCGACCATTCAACTCAATCAAGTAGCGGTTTTTGTATGAATAGTTGGCGCGAGCAAAGAAGCCCATGATAGCCCAAGAAGTATGGCTGCCATAGATAAACTTATCACCGATAGCGAGTGAGATCTCAGGTTTGTTTTGATCCAATAGGTCACGAATCTCAGCATTGAAATAATCTACCTCTTTGTACTCGATATTCATACCTGCAAAAGCGCTGAATGAATGTGCGTCGTTCCAGGTGTGTTTATAGCGAAGTACGGCGTTACCTGCGTGGTAATTGCGGTTGTATTGGTATTTATCCACTTTGTTGCGTGAAGTAGCAGCCCAGTTGTCTACGAGTGCCATACCACCGCCACTCCAGAAGTCCCAACCGCCAACAGTACCACCGCGTTGGGTGATATATTGATTATCGAGGTTGTAGGTATAATCGATATCCAGTGTCAAGTCAGGAATACCCAACACGAATGTAGCACCTACAGAGAAACGCATATAATCTTTGATATCTGTATCCATACTAGCTGCCGCAGTCTCAGTCACAGAGTTGCGGAAAGGATGACCTTCGTAGGTTCCGTATGGCATGATAGATGGCCAACGATAGAGATAATAAAGTGCATCATAAGATGAGGTACCAAAATTAAATGGAGTCTCCAAGTTGGTACGTGTATAGAGCGCTTTGCTGCGCACCTTGAGCCAAGGTTTGATCTCTGTATCGGTAGAATAGTTGACAGAGAAGCGGTTGTATGAGTCAGGATTAACCTTTACTACACCACCTTGTCCCATATAACTGAGTCCCATATAGTAGTTGGTCTTGCCAGCAGTACCAGAGAAACTCATGTTGTGTTGTTGGCTGAATGAGAAGTCTTTCACATACTCATTAGCAGCATTCCAACTGCGATAGAAGTGTGGGATACCTGATTTGAGTACGAAGTCACGACCTTCTACCATCTCTGGTCCTAAGTCCACGTTTCCAAACATTTTGTCCCACTCGCGCATCATCTCAATATCCTCTGCATCCCATACCAATCCACATGCGTTTTGGAAAATAGTTGTACCTGGTGAACGACGGTTGCGAGCATCCAATGCCATCTCGGCACCGATGTATGATTTAGCGATTTCAGGCAATGCAGTAGGGGTTGCCCATGAGAAGTTATTAGAGTAGGTAACATTGAATTTGGCATCTGCGCCAGAACCTGATTTCGTAGTAATGAGAATTACACCGAAGGCAGCGCGTGTACCATAGATACTAGATGAAGCAGCATCTTTCAATACAGAAATCTCCTTGATATCGTCGGCATTGATCATAGAGATGTCACTAATCTCCACTCCGTCCACGAGGATCAGAGGTTGGCTACCACCTTCGTTGAGCAATGTACCGACCGCACCACGGATACGGAACTTAGGTGTATCACCCAAGCGACCAGATGAGTTGGTCACAGTCAAACCAGGTACTGCACCTTGCATACCCGTACCGATATTGGCAATAGGGCGACCTTCGAGTTGGTCTTCTACGCTAATGGAACCAACTGCGCCAGTGAGGTTAGCTTTGCGTTGGGTGTCATAACCAACCACCACAACCTCTTCCAATACGCGTGTATCTTCACGCAAAACGACATTGATGGTAGTGCGATTATTGATGTTCTCTGTGACAGTCACATAACCAATGTATGAAAACTGCAATTGTGCATCGTTAGCAACATCAATATTATAGAAACCATCAAAGTCGGTAATCGTACCATTAGATGTGCCAGTCTGCACTACACTTACACCAATCAATGGTTCGCCTTGAGCATCCGTTACTTGACCTGTAACGATAGCTGCATTGGCTACCACAATAGTAGCCAATGCGATGAATAGAAATGCTAATCGTTTCATTTTATTACTTTGTTTCCGTTAATAATATACATACCTTGTGGCAAGTTGCTATCATCTTCGCCCAAATATTGGCCTGTGATAGTATAGATACCACGATTGATGATAGTTTGGCTCGCATCCACATTTTCAAGACCAGTAGAGATGATTGTCAATAGATCATCGTCAGGAGCAGATACTGAGCATGTGTATTCGGTAGAAGGCAATGCCCAAGCACTTACGCTACCAGCGCCCGATGCGTAGATATTGCCTGCCACATCAAATACGATATTCCAGCATGTTTGTGCAAAGCTCGTCTCGATGCGACCTGCAGCTTCTAGAGAAGGAACGCCTTGCGCATCGTATTTCACATCCCAAATGAGGATACCACCTGTGATAGCAGTAGCCATCTTGGTCATATCTTGGTTGAAACCAAGCGCACCACGTGTACGACCACCTAGCGCACCTGCTGAATTATAATCCACCTTACCCTCTTTGTTGATGTGAATCAACGCAGGGATTGTCGCGTTGTCAGCAGAACGGTCTTGGCTAATCCACCAACCATACTCATCAGGTTGGATGAAGCTATTACCATTTTGTTGGAGGAAATCAGCATTGTCAAATACGAGTTTGCTTGGTGCTTCTTCCCATGGGGTAGCGAGCTCGCCAATATTGTATTGATACAATCCCATAGGGTGAACGAGTCCTGGCATATTGATATCCTCATCGAAGGTGTAGATAATGCGGTCTTTTCCTGTACCTTCTACCCAAATATGGCTAATAGAGCCGTGGATATCCTTGCCATCCGCTGCGGTGTAGATACCATCCGCTGCAGGAGTACCGCCGAAGATAGGATTCAATACACTTGTATTAGCAGGATCCATGATATACGCATTGTTTGGATATACATCCGCCCACTCGCAGATATACAACATATGATCAGGACCTACTGTCACGCGGCATGGAGCACTAACGGCTGCACACCATTTGTCAGAAGTTACCTTTTCGATCATATCCATGGTAGCATCGTAGATATAGATAGCTTTGTTTTCAAGTACTTTGTCACCACTAGACTCTGCCACATAGAGTTGTCCAAAGTATGGTGAGTTGTAGTCATTATCAATAGCAAGACCCTTAGATGCCATCATCTTATCAGGCAAGTTGTCAATTGCGCAGAAAGCTTCTCCCTCGCCTGGCAAAGGCAAACTGGTGGCTTTGAGTGCCCAGTTGTAGGTGCCTTGTGGCAATCCTGAGAGATTCACTTCGATGCGGTGTGCGCCTTGTGTACGGTTTTCCTCTTGGTTGAGAGGACGGGTAGCTACTACTTGTTTTGCTTCGTCTAGGAGTTGCAATTCCAATCCAGCAGCAGGAGCGTTGAGCACATAAGTGAGGATAACCTTGTTGTCAGACAAGGTGGCAGATGACATGCTAGAAGTATATGCATTCAATCCCTCTTTGCGTACGCCGGTTTGTACGCCTGGATCCTCTTCCTCTTCTTCACCTGATACGCGTGGGTAAGACTCGCGGTTGAGAGGTACACGTGTGGTATAGGTGTTGTTGGTCTTTGGCAATGAGTACACCATCAATCGCTCGTTGGTGTTGGATACGATATATAGGTTGCCTGCAGCGTCGAAGTCCATACCCATGGTTACTACTTCGCCTTCGCTCCATTTGATGATATATTTCTCGGTCAATGTAGGCTTGCCAGTAGCATCGTAT
This sequence comes from Paludibacteraceae bacterium, assembly GCA_045577965.1. Lineage (GTDB taxonomy): Bacteria > Bacteroidota > Bacteroidia > Bacteroidales > Paludibacteraceae > Colicola. The sequence continues at coordinate 15,129 of JAZNJI010000009.1, read as the reverse complement.
TCTACTTCCCAAACCTTAACAGTACCATATTCAGTACCCAATGCCACAAGCGAACCGTCTGTATTGACAGCCATACCACCTTGTTGGACAGCGTCCACACCGTTGTTAGAGATGTTGAAATCCACTTCACCCTTAGCGTTCACGTGGATCAAACCTGGTTTAGCATAACTTGAGTTGTAGCGATATTGGCTCATAAAGAAACCGCCGTGTTGATCGTATGCCAATTGTCCACTACCGTTCTCCATGAATGAGTTGGTCATATCTTTGTAGATAGTAGCAGTAGGTACTTGCTTCCATGGCAAGCTATCGAGTTCACCAATATTATACTGCATAATGTTACTATATACAGTACCCATGGAATTATCACGATCGTAGGTATAGAGTACCTCGTCCTTGCCCAAGCCAGTTACATAGCAACCCATTATAGGATTGGTGACAACTTTAGATCCAGTCTTCAATTGGCCAGTTGATTTGCTTCGTTTACCACCAAATAGGGTGATGAAGTTGCCTTCTGGTTTTGCAGCTTCCATGATGTAGATACCAGCAGAAGTGTAAGATGAACTAGGTACGAATACGTCGCCGTTAGGAGCTACTGCAGGGCGGGTAAGTGCCCATTGGTAGTTAGTACCAGTGTTGTTAGCACCCCATTCTACATTACCATGCCAAGCGTTAGCACCCTGATTAGTAATGTCTTGGAAGTCGCTACTGAGTACGAAGACGCCCATTGTAGAATTACGGAACGAATCAGCAGTGCCTTCGGTACATTGTCCTGCCACAGAGTTGGTTACATAAACACGACCGAAGAATGGACTTGCAGGTGTTTTATCTACAGCGACACCACGAGGAGCGTAGAATTGGAATATCTCATCATCGTTGCTCACCTTTACAGGGAATGCTACTGGGCGTGCAGTAGCGGTAATGCTATAGTGATCAAAAGCAGTTTTGCCGAATGGGTTTGCCACTTTATTAGGACCTTTCTTGAGAGCACCAACAGATTGTGTAGCAACAATCTCGTTGTTTTTCTCAATAGAGATAGTCACATCAGTAGCATCTTCATTGAGGCGGAAGATGAAATTTTTGCCGTCATAATCCACCTCGCCTGCATAGATGTTAGCTACTGCAGAAGATAGTGTTTGGTAGTGTTGCATATTTCCATCGCCCATGGTGATAATGTGCATGGTATAGCCATCTACCCAAGCCATAGTATGTACTTGTGGTGCATCTGTAGTGGTAGTTCCTGGATAAGGATCACTGGCAACCTTGGCATTAGCAACACCGTCAGTCACATCATACAATTGGAATTGGATGCCATTGTTTGTTGGCTGAGCCATGTATGCGTGGTTTGCATAGCGCAAGAACGAAATACCTTGTTGGGTGCAAACATCTCCAGTTGGAGAGAACGTAAGTTGCTTGTTGGTCAAATCCTCCTTGGCAGTTGAGGTTGCTACGCTTGCTTTCTTAGCGTCCTCATCGTATGTGATAGTATGGAGGGTGGTACCCTCGCCAAGATAATATTTGCTTTCCCAGCGTGCACCACTGACTGCAAATGAATTACCTTTCACATCACTAACACTGAAGAGTTGGGTAGGATTTTGCAAGTTATCATCCCATGTGTAGAAAGTACCTTGGTCTTTTACTTTCGCGACGAGGTAATCGTCCGCAGTAAAGCCCATATCGCAAATTTCCACTCCCGCAGGCATTGGCAATGCATTGCTGGTTGCGAAATCGAGTGAATACTCCGTAATCTTGCCATCTACTAACAAATAGCACTTACCCTTACGATACAACGCGCGCGTAATGTTGTTAGGTGTGGTCTTTATTTCGTTTACCAATTCAAATTCATATTTGTCCAATGCAGCAGCATCATTATCTACTTGAGGATAATCCTCCACATGCATGCGAATATTCTTCAAGCGCACCTTTACACCAGCAATTTCTTCTGCTGCCACAGTGATTTCCTGAGAATAAGTGCTATATTTATCTTTTGTTACCACCAGTTTGTAGGTACCAGGGGTAAGGTCATAGAATGCAAAAATACCATTGTACCAATCATCGGTAGTCTTTTCAGCAATTTTCTTAGTACCCTGATAGAGTTCTACTTTTGCGCCATTGAGAGGCAACCATTGATCGTCGGAGTTTTGAACATATACAAATTTTGGTTCGCCCAATACGTCTACTAGTTCGTTGCTAGATTTTACCCAACCACTGATGGTAGCAGTTTGTGGCAATTTCACGTCAAACCACTTGTGGAAGTGGTGGAACATACGCAACGCTTCGAGTTTGCAATAATCGTCGTTCATCAATCGGTGTGTCTCTGGAGCATAGTCATGGAAACTACCTTCGCTAAGGAATCCAGGAACAGTCAATGGACGAAGAACTCCCAATCCCATGTCATCACCATAGAAAGTGAAGTCGCCACGCAATAATGGCTTAGGACTGGTCCAAACGGTCAGTTCGTTCAAGATTTGTAAATTACCGCTGCTTTCAGCCATCTTGTCGCTGAGAGGCACGGTAGGTTGGTCGTTGTAACCATGATAGAGCATCAATAGGTAGTTGGTTCGGCCGTTCAATGCATTAGAGTGGATTGAAAGGAAGTGATCCACATCGTTGGCGTTAGCCTCTTCTGCGATAGCACTTAGGTCGCGGTCGTCACCATTGCGAAGCTCTGCTTTCTCTTGCTCGGTAGCGCCAGGATAGTAATCCAAATCACGAATACCAGAGTTGTTGGTATGACGTGACATGATAACGGTAGCGCCTGCTTTCTTGAGCATTTCTTCCAGCGCTAAAGCCTTGGATAGGTTTGATTTACTCTCCCAATAACCTGCAGGGTTGGTCCATGTCTCAGGTACTGGAACAGTCCAGCAACTACGGTCATTGGCATCGTAACCGCCGTGACCAGCGTTTACATAAATTTTGATGCCGCTGAAGTCGGTACGAGATGTTGCAGCATACTTCTTGGCAGCTAAGCGCTGGGTTTGACGTTGCTTCTCTTTTGCAATACGCTCTTCTTCCACTTGGATAAAGTTGGTTTGCTCTGTTGCCGTCAAATCGCGAGTCACTTTACCATCGATCGAACGAGAGATATAACGGATATAGTCAATCTCATCGTGATCTTTGTAAAACTCTTGCATACCTGCTACATGGCGGTTATCCAACCATTTAGGTGCATTCATTCGTCCCATAGAGCGGACATTTTGGCCGTTGATATCGCACACAAAAGTGCCATAGCGAGCGGTCACATAGACAAGGTGCTTGCCGTCTGGCGAAACACTTGCCCAGAAATAACTAGCATCGTCTCCGTTAGGAGCCAATACGTAACTATTCTCTCCGTCAGTCACCAGCATCTTTTGATCTTGGATGCTAACGGTAGGCTGTGCAATCAGGAGTGTGCACAGCACTAAACTAAGAAATAAGGTTAATTTACGCATGTTTTGATATTTTTATTGTACAATATTGCCTAGTAAATTGTATGTATTATTCCCACGTTTGATATATACTATCCCGTTCTCTATCCATTTTTTCGTATCCCCTACTTCGGCAACTACATCTTCCACTGCATTCTCCAGCGAGAGTGTCACTTTCTGTACTGCGCTCCATGTGTCACCAGCATTAGGAATACGTGTTTTTACACGCCAATAATAATCACCCAGCGGCAAATACTCTAGATTAATTCGCAGTTTGCTTTCAAACGAAGGACTTGTCACTTCCTGTGCGAAAACAATTTGTTGCATTTCAGGATCTTTGGCGAATTGAATAATATAGCTATCTGCTCCCTCCACCGCTTGCCATTGGAAAGTGAATGGCAACTTCCTGGTCAATCCATCATATGGATACAATCCTGTGGCTGCGGCAGGCTGACGCAATGGCTCATTCAGAATACGCAAGGCATATTCGTTGTTGTATTTGTCTAGTACGCTCACCGCTATTTGGTGAGTCGTGGCAGATACTTCAGCTGGCAGTTCGAAATTAGGCACATAAGAAACGCCCACTAACATATCACAGCGTGAATAAACGCTAGGCAAGTTCAGCGAATCATTTGGGACTGCGTATATGGCAAAATGCACATCCGTGTCTTTGTGTGTCCAAGATACTACCTGACCGTTCAATGCTAGGTTATCAACCATCTCTCGTTCAATTGCGGGTTTCCAGTTGATGGCTGGAGGCAAAGCCAGATAATGAAACTCAGCTGTTTCTTTGGTAAGGTTAACACGCAATTTTGAACTATTTGCCCAAGCGCGCGTATTGTAGAATACAGCACCTGGAGCACCATCTTTCACGGTACGGTTATATACCAACTGATTGCGGATCTCAGTGGCACTGAAGGTGCCATCTTCGTACTTGTACAACGCCATACTAGAGTAGAAATGTTTTCCAAATCGGTTGCAAAGATCGCCCCACCATTTGCTGAGTTTCTTGTAGTCTTGACTACCGCCAATCTTCCAATACAATTGTGGAGAAAGATAATCCACTGTTCCCTCTTCCAACCATGCTACAGGATCGCAATAGATTTCTGCATACATATTACCGCCTGTAATATTATATGGCAACGTGATACCTCGCTTGCTAGCTACACTGCTGTCTGTGGTCCAAATACCGAATGGTGATACACCAAAAGTCACCCATGGTTTTACAGCCTGAATGGTGTCGTATACGTCCTTAATCATCTTGTTCACATTCTGACGGCGCCAATCACCCACATTCATGTCTGCTGGTTTGTATTTCTCCACACTAGCAGCATCTTGATTGGTAGTGCCACCATAAGGGTAGAAATAGTCGTCCATGAGGATACCGTCTACATCGTAGTTGTTGATAATATCACCAACGACTTCTTTTATTCGTTGACGTACCTCTGGTTGAGCTGGATCAAGGTAAATATCATTTTTGTAATATAATAGCCATTCTGGATGAGTGTACTTGTAATTGAGACTCGTTGTATCATCCGTACCGGTCCAATCGTATCCACCGCGCTTGCCGTAGCGGTAAGGATTGATCCAACCGTGACATGTCAATCCGCGCTTGTGACACTCTTCTATGCAGAATTGCAATGGATCCCAACCGGGGTCCACACCACGACCATTGTTCAAATAACTGGACCATGGCTCGTAGTTCGACTTATAAAGCGCGTCACATGCTGGACGGATATGTAGCAGCACAGTATTCATTCTGAAATCTACACATTTGTCCAATAATCCAATCAATTCTTTTTGCTGTGCTTCCTTGCCTTTTGTAGTGGCAATAGGCCAGTCGATATTAGCTACAGCAGTCAACCACGTAGCACGCATCTCGCGTTTAGGATTTGCATAAATAGGAAGGAGAAGTACTATCGATAGGATAGTTAAAAATAATCTTTTTTTCATGGTTTTTTCAATACATGTTTATTCTTAATAAAAGATGCTGCAAAGGTACGTTTTTTTTTGCATTTGTACAATTTTTTTTTCTATTTTTCAAAAAAAACAATGAAATCTTCAAAAAATATTGCAATTTGGTCAATTTTCATCCAATAATTGCATAATCAAAAAAAAAATAGTACCTTTGCACCGCAAATAATTTATCTAGTTGTAATCATGAAAAAACATTCTATTTTCAGCACTCCAATTCTTTTTGCTGTATCCATGCTTTTTGCGCTTGTATCTTGTGTTCAACAGCCACCTATGGCTATCCATTGGGAGATGGGCAAAAATGATGTTAAACCTGGCGTGTGTGAACTTTATTACACGATCACTAATCTTTCAGATCGACCAATCACCAATGAGGGTTGGACTCTGTATTTCAACTACATGTCGCTACACCCTATCTACACCGAGGGCGATCAAATCTTGCAAACGGAATTGCAAGCAAGTTATCATAGCATTACCCCTACTGCTGACTTCATGCCATTGATGCCAGATAGTAGTCGTACCTTCAAGTTGCTGTTTAAGGGAAATGCCATCCGTCAAACATCGCGTCCAGAGGGTTTCTTCTTGGTGAAAAATAAGAATGGCAAAGAGATAGGTAAGCCTATTTCTATCCCTTGTACCTACGCACCTTTTACTCGTCCTGAGCAGATGAAACGCGGCATCGTAACATGGGAAAAAACACCTTATGCAGAAGGGGCGTATGTGTTTGATTATGTGCAACATATCGTTGATGCTCCTGCTGGCGAAAATGTGCAACCTCTCTTGCCACAGCCTAAGCAGATGCAATATACAGAAGGTACGTGCGAAGTGGCTAATGCCGAGGTGATTACCCGCACCGATGCGAATATGGTTTGCGAGGGATATCACATGATAATCACACCTACTACCATCACCATCGAAGCCAGTGACGAGGCGGGTGTCTTTTATGCTAAGCAAACGCTTAAGCAATGGGGCGATGTGATCCCTTGCGGCGTGGTAACCGACTATCCAGATCTCCATCACCGTGGTATTATGTTGGATGTAGTGCGCAACTATTATCCAGTGGATTCTATTTTCCGTATATTGGACATCATGGCATACCATAAACTCAATGTGCTGCACTTCCACTTGACCGATGATGAAGCGTGGCGTTTGGAGATTCCAGGGCTACCACAACTGACTGATGTAGGTTCTAAGCGAGGTTATACCACCGACGAGAGCGAATGCTTGTTGCCAATGTACTGCGGCGGTTGGGACCCTAATGCACCAACTACAGCCAACGGCTATATCACACGCGAGAAGTATATTGAATTGCTTAAGTACGCAGGCGAGCGTCATATCCGCGTGATACCAGAGGTAGATATGCCTGGCCATATGCGTGCTGCCAAGAAAGCTATGGGTAATTTGCTGACTGACAGTGCGTTCAATGCACGTGTGTATAAATCTGCACAAAACTATACGGACAATGTGATTGATGTGACCAAACCTTATGCGGTGGAGTTTATCGACCATGTGGTGACAGAGATTGTCAAGATGCACGAAGAGGCAGGTCATCCGCTCACTATCTTCAATATTGGCGGCGATGAGGTGCCTAAGGGTGCGCTGACAAAAGAAGAACATCAAGCATTTATTGATGCAGTGCTGGCGATACTAGACCGCTATCATCTGCAACCAATGGGTTGGGAGGAAATTACCCATTTCTGCAAACCAGAGAGTCGTGCAATTTGCTACTCATGGCTCAATAGCAATACTAAGCCATTGGAGATGGCAGAGGCAGGGTATCCAGTGGTCTTAGCTAATGCTAATCGCCTATATTTTGACTTTGCATATTGCAACCACCACGAGGAGAAGGGACTCAACTGGGGCGGATATACCGACGAGTATCGCTCCTTCGATTGGGAGCCGCTCATCCATCCAAATGTGATTGGTATGAACGCCCAACTCTGGGGCGAAGTCATCCGCTCTTTCTCACAAGTAGAATGGCAGATATATCCAAAGATTTATGGTCTAGCTGAGCGTGCATGGAATAACCGCAGTGCACTTACCTTGGGTGACTACAATCAATTGGTATATAGCGTATTTCTTCCACAATTGGCTGCTAGCGGCCGCAATTTCCATATCCAACAACCTGGTATTAAACAGGTGGCTACTGAGAACGAGCAACTGCAATTGGATAAGAGCCACATGCTTATCCAAATGAATAAGGTGATGACCGGTGGCGAACTTCTATATAGCCTCGATGATGGTGATTGGAAGGTGTATAATACTACTGTAGCTATCCCTGCTGAAACGCAAATCGTGAAGGCAAAGGTACGTTATTTGGGCAAAGAGAGCAACACCACTTGGTATTGGCTCAATGCAAATCATGAGGTGGATGGTCAGGCTGTAGAGAAAAATACCGGCGCCACCTTCTGATAGAATAAAAACGCGTTTTCCTTGCGAATGTGCAAAATTTTCTGTACCTTTGCACCCCGAAATGAAAACAACCTATGGCACAAGAAGAAATACTACAAACAAGCAGCTACAACGACGATAATATCGTCCATCTTGATGATCGCGAGCATATTCGCCGTCGTCCAGGTATGTATATTGGCAAACTGGGTGACGGTAAGCATGATGACGATGGTATCTACGTACTAATCAAGGAGACTATTGACAACTCCATTGATGAGTTTCGTATGAATGAGGGTAAGGTAATTGAGGTGAGTGTACGTCCTTATACCGATGATAGCGGATATACGGGCGAAATGGTGCGTGTGCGCGACTATGGTCGTGGTATTCCGCTGGGTAAGATGGTGGAGGCTGTGTCGCTACTGAATACGGGTGGAAAGTACGATACCAAGGCTTTCAAGAAATCTGTTGGTTTGAATGGTGTGGGTACAAAGGCCGTGAATGCGCTGAGCTGGAAGTTTATCGTACAGAGTTTCCGCGATGGCAAGACACGCCGTGCAGAGTTCAAGCAAGGTCATCTAGTGGCTGATACCGATGTACAGGATTATACTGGCAACGAGAAACGTGGTACGATGATCGAGTTTGTGCCAGACAACACCAAAGGGCTATTTGAGAACTACCATTTCAGAGATGAATTTATAGAGACTATGATGCGCAATTATGCGTATCTGAATACGGGTCTGACATTGGTCTATAACGGCAAGAAATATACATCTAAGAACGGATTGTTTGATCTCTTGACCGATAATATGACGGTAGAACCACTCTATCCAATTATTCATTTGCAAGGCGAGGATATAGAGATTGCCTTGACGCATACCAATCAGTCGGGCGAGGAGTATTACTCGTTTGTCAATGGTCAGCACACCGTGCAAGGTGGTACGCACCAAGTGGCATATCGCGAGGCTATTGCGCGTACAATCAAGGAGTTCTTTAATAAGAATCAAGAATATAGCGATATCCGTAATGGTGTGGTGGGTGCAATCGCTATCAACGTGTCGGAGCCTGTGTTCGAGAGCCAAACCAAAGTAAAGTTGGGCTCAAAGGATATGTCGCCCGAAGGCGGATTATCGGTGAATAAGTTTGTGGGCGACTTTATCAAGCAGCAGCTAGACAACTACTTGCATAAGAATCAAGATGTGGTAGAGACGATGTTGCAAAAGATACAGGAGTCAGAGAAGGAGCGCAAAGCCATAGCGGGTGTGACCAAGGCAGCTCGCGAGCGTGCAAAGAAAAACCTCTTGAATAACCCGAAGTTGCGCGACTGTCAGGTGCACTTTAATGATGCTAAGCCTACCAAGTCTAGCAAAGATGCTGATGATGATTTGCGCCAGGAGAGTAGTATCTTCATCACGGAGGGTCTTTCGGCTTCTGGAAGTATTACCAAGAGCCGCGATGTGCGCACGCAAGCCGTATTCTCGTTGCGGGGTAAACCATTGAATAGCTTTGGGTTGAGCAAGTCGGTGGTGTATGAGAACGAGGAGTTTAATTGCTTGCAATCGGCACTAAATATCGAGGATGGTCTTGACGAACTCCGTTACAACAAAGTGATCATCGCCACCGATGCCGATGTGGATGGTATGCACATCCGATTACTGATGTTGACCTTCTTCCTGCAGTTCTTCCCAGACCTTGTAAAGAAAGGCCATGTTTACATCCTTCAAACGCCACTTTTCCGCGTGAAGAATAAAAAGGAGACGCGCTATTGCTACTCCGAGGAAGAGCGTGTAAAGGCTATCGAAGATCTCAAACCTAATCCTGAGATCACCCGATTCAAAGGTTTGGGTGAAATTAGTCCAGACGAGTTTAAGGGCTTTATTGGTAAGGAAATACGCCTTGACCAAGTGACATTGCGCAAGGAGGATGCTGTGAAAGATTTGCTGAACTTCTACATGGGAAAGAACACCACCGAGCGTCAGAACTTTATTATTAATAATCTTGTCGTAGAAGAAGATGTGGAATAGTATTTTACCATTAATATTATTTGTCCTTCTCGGTATTGTTATTCTTGTTATCTTTGAAATACGAGCAAGGAGAGAAAACAATCAGACTACCACCTCCCTAAAGGATGAGGAGAATTCTTCTGACGCAATGTCCATCCCATCAGGGGAGGATGTAGAAGAGGCCGCTGACGACGGCTGCTGCGGAGAACACCTCGTTTGCGAACGTGAGACGCTTTTGCAAACCAATGCTCAGATAGAGTATTACGATGATGAAGAATTAGATCAACTCATTGGCATAGCCGCCGAGGACTATACTACCGAACAATATCATATGATTCGTGCTGTGTTTGACACGCTACAGGCGAAAGATGTGCCTGGGTGGGTACGCAGCATTCAACTGCGCAATATTCAGTTGCCGTTGGATATCCGCGAAGAGGCGTTGCTTATAGTGATTGAGCGACGGAAAGCATAAATCCCAATCAATGTTATCACTATGCTGACGATACCCAACCAAAGGGTGTCGCCAGTGCCTATCATATCTATATTCTCCATTTCCAAACCTGTGCGTAGAGTTATAAAGTAGATCAATACTGCCACGGCGTTGTTGATGAAGTGCATTAGGATAGGTACCCACAGGCTGCCCGTCCATACTAGCATATAGCCGAATAGCCCGCCCATTAGCATGCGAGGTAGAAATCCATAGAATTGCATATGTATTGCTGAGAAGAGTATCGCGCTGCACCATATTGCGAGGTGAGGAACTCTCGCCTCATTGCCATCTCGCCTCATTGCTTTTTCGCCAAATAGCCTCTGTAGCACCCCCCGGAATGTCATCTCTTCCGCCACAGCAGGCAGTAGTGCCATCAATAGCAGATTGATTATCAATCCACCGAAGGTTGTTACATTCAGAAACTGATCGGTTAGTAATTTGGCATTCTTCTCCGACATTTTCATCCATTGCTCTAGAGGCTCGAGGAAGGCAGGTAATGTCATTAGTTGATTGATATGAGCGAGTAGATTGATTGCAGGCAGAGCTACAAGCATCAATAATATAGCAGATCCAGAAACCTTGAAACTCTGAAACTTTTCGATCTGCAGCCACTCCAGTGGCTTCTTACTCCATAGATATGCTACGCAGAGCGGTGGAAGCAGAAACATCGCTGTAGATTGAAAAAACTGCACCCATTTCAGCGCGTTTATGGATAGTGGTTGCTCAAACAAGAACATAGTTCCCACTGCGAATATACTCAGCAAGAATGTACATCCTAACCATTGGAGTATTTTTACAATCCAGTGTGATTGTTCATATTTTCCTCGAAGTGCCATAGTTTGTCCTATTTTCGGACAAAAGTACTACTTTTTTATTATGTAGCCAAATGTTTTTATGAGAAAGTGGGTTTTATTATACATTTTTTATGTTTGTTACAAAATTTTGTGTTCGAGACCTGGTACTATTGCATTTTTTGTAACAGTTCGCTGCTAGTCATCTCCATGCGACAGAAGGCGAACCACTTTTTGCCGAGATCTTTGATGCTGGCGCCGAGGTGATAGACCGTTTCGTCGATGCAGAGGAAACGGTCGTGTGAGCGGTTGAACTCTATGATACTTATTGGAGGATATTGTGCATTGTGCTTCTGAATGTCCAATTGCAGTTGTGCGGATGGTTTCTTGGTATAGATGGTTGCAGTTACCTTATCCGCTCGTTTGGCGAGCATAGTAAGCACGCTATCGTCGATATAGTTGTCAATAAGGATGATGCGTGTGGTGGCTTCGCATATGCGGTCGTTGATGAAGGTATAGGCATCGAAGATTTGTCCGTCGTAGAAGATGCCTTGGTGGGGAGGAAGGCTTGTGCGGACGAAGAAGTCGATTTTTTCTTGATGAGATACTAAAGTGTTTTCTATTCGTCCTATTCGTTTATCCATATGTTCTTCCATCGCAAGGAGATGTTGGTTTATCGCATAACCCTTTAGCATATAGTCTTTGATTATCTTGTTCGCCCATTGACGGAATTGTATACCTCGTTTGGTATTAACCCGATAACCAACAGATATAATAACATCCAAGTTGTATATTTCAACATTACGACGAACCATACGATTACCTTCTTTTTGAACTAGTTCCAAAATGGAACAAGTTGCCTGGCGCTCAAGTTCTCCATGAATTAAGAATCATGAATTTTGAGTTGGTAATTCTGTCGAATTCGATAGAATTAGTTAATTGCGTTGATTAATTAAGTTGACAACTACCTTTACCATCACATCTTTCTCTTCTGTTTTGCTTTCCGCAATCATCAGCGTCAAAGCAACTAGCGTACTATCTGCAATGCGTTTGCTACCATCGGAGTTGTAAAGTATTTTGTTGTTATTTAAGAACCACAAGAACAATGTGGCAGCTATGCGTTTGTTGCCATCGCTGAATGAGTGGTTTTTTGTTACCAGATATAGCAACATGGCGGCTTTTTCCTCTACACTGGGATATAGCTCTTCGCTACCAAAAGTTTGGTAAATCTGCCCGATACTACTTTTGAAAGAATCATCTTTCTCATTCCCAAACAATACTGATGCACCAAACTTATCGCGTAAGCGCTGAATTTGCTCCATAGCATTTTCATAAGTGGCATGAAACGAGGCTACTTTTGTAGTTTGGTCAATGGTTAAACGCTCGTAGTCGTAGTTATCGAGTGTATCAAGTGCATAGGTGTAGTCCACTACTACATCCAACAGGTCTTGTGTTTCAATAGTGTTTTGTTGTTCACTGTGTTGTAGCGTGCGACTAACTACTTGAACCAATTGGCGCAGCTCGCTAATCTGCTCATGGCGCAAGCGTTCGTTGATAGCATATCCCTTGATGAGATACTGCTTCAATACACGGTTTGCCCATTGGCGAAATTTGACACCTCGTTTAGAATTTACTCTATATCCAACGGAGATAATCATGTCCAAATTAAAATATGGAATGCTACGCCGTACTGTACGCTGGCCCTCTTTTTGAACTTGTGCAATTTTTGCACAGGTTGAATCTCTGTCAAGTTCATCGTCCGCGTAAATTTTGTTAATGTGACGAACAATTGATGTACGATCCGTTTGAAATAGTTCTGCCATCTGTGCTTGTGTTAGCCATACTGTTTCATTCTCCAAACGTACATCAATTTGTGTTTGGTCATCGTCAGTTTGATAAATAATGATTTGATTGTTGTTGTCCATAATTTTGCTTGATTTTTTAATTTCGCTGCAAAGGTACTACATCAAACTGCTAAAACTTGTCAGTATGTAGAAAAAAATCGCCCATAGGACGATTTTTTTAGTGTATGGTGTAAAGTGTATGGTGTAAAGGCGAGGAATTATTTACGAATTAGTTTCTGATCTCACTGTGTTCGTACGATTATTTCTTTGCGCTTTTGAGGATGGCGTTGCCGATTTTGCGTTCAAGGCCTTGTTTGGTCATGGGTGATTTCATAATTGTGCAGCAAGCTCTGAAACTTTGGTTTATCCATAACACGTCTTTAAAAACAAGTGAATCAGGTAAAGACCTAAAGAGACTATCATAATGGTGTGAATGATGACGGACTACAGAGGTACAACATTTTTTATAAATACGTAAAAAATATATATGTAAAGTGAGTGATATTTCAGAAAAGTGGCTGTTCGGGATCCCGAACAGCCACCTGAAGATATAAAACTAATTTTTCTTCGCGTTATACGATTCTATAGTTTTCGACTGGATGATGATGGCTGTATCGCCATGGGTCTTTGCTTTCGGTAGTGATTGTGCGGGTGACATTGCACGAAGTCAGCCCCATGGCCATCGCGGTAGCGGTGGTCATGGCTAGTGCCATGTACTTGATGGTATTGACTAGCCGTTGTTTTTGTGCATCTGTTAATGGTTTCATAATTATAAATTTTGTTTATTGTTTCCGTTCTAAAAATTCTAAGGGTTCGAATTGTTTTTTAACTATCCTTTAGAACAGCACTGCAAGTGCGCCTAGAACCCTCAATACTCCTTCAACTAGCGCAGCTTACAACGTTGCCCACTCTTGCGAGAAAACGTATCCGTATAGTGTAGGGTACTTTTTCTGTGCTGCGAACGCTGCTTGGTCGAGCGCCAATTGTACAGGGTCCTTCATGCGAGTACGGGTGTTTGTCACGCAGGTAGCGAATTTGATGCGTGCAGCCGTTTCAGTTGCGCTTACAGGGGTCTTGCGTTCGCCATGGACGGAGGTATACTTGCGTTTACTAGCTTTTCGGTAGTTGTAGGTGGTGCGGTAGTTTTGAGAGATTTTGCCCGAGAGGTGATGGATAGGGTCTTCGTAAACAACTTGTGCCATATGTGTTCGGCAATCGAACACCGAGTATAATTTTAAGACAATTAATGTCAATTAGGATGTCAATTATTCTTATCTCGCCATACGGCTCGAACGATCTGCTCATTCGCTTTACTCATTCAGCCGTACGTCAATTCAATGATTGTTTATACTCGGCGTTCGAGATCCTCTATGCCGTGAGAGGGATTAAAGGTTAATAATGAATTTTGAGGTTGGGGTTAGAGTTTGGTGTATTCTTTTGCCAAGACGTAGCCATAGAGGGACTTGTATTTGGTTTGTGCCTCGAACTCTGCTTCATAGGTTGCACGAGAGGTTGGGTCTGCAAGAGCTGTTTTGGCAGCGGCAGCTGCTTGACGGAACTTGTCTTGGCGGTCTAACTCAGCTTGCGAGTAAGGTTTGGTACGAGGGTTGCAGATTTGTGAGGTGAAGGTCTCGCCGTACATCTCTTTGAAGATGATGTCGGACTGTTTGCAGATTTTGCCACGGAATTGGCGGAAGGGTGCTTCTAATTTGATTTTAGACATAATTTTAGTTCGTGTTACTCACGAAAGGTGGTTCGCTCTGCTCACGAAGGATGGTTGCGCTGTCGCTCCACGAATAGTGGTCTTCGACGAAATATGGTTCGCTATGCTCACGAATGCCTTGCGTGAAGGGTTAATATTAGTTTAAGGTTGAAAGTTGAAGGTTTAAGGTGTAAAGGCTGGGGTTAATTGATTGTTTGGAGTGTGCAGGTCCAGCAGTGATTGAAGGTGAGGGACTGGGCGAGGGTTTGGCGGATGATATCGCATGCCTCGTCGGGGAAAAAGAGTTGTGGGTCAAGGGGAATGACCTTGACTGTGAGGGTAGTGCCCTCGGCTGAGAACTCTGGATTGAGGGTTTCCAAATGAAAGAGGACTGTGAAGTGCACCCAAAAAGTTAGACACAAAACTAAGTGTCGCTTATGGAGCATTCATTAGAAGAGAAATTAAAGGCAATTAAAATGTATAATCGTGGTGTACCACCCACTAGAATTGCTAAGATTTTAGGATTTTCAAGA
>JAZNJI010000008.1:0-65745 GCA_045577965.1 Paludibacteraceae bacterium | reverse complement strand
CGTCGTTTGCCTGCACCTATTCCACCAGACCAAAAAGTGGAGGACACCGATATTAACAAACGTAACTTGTTTGTGGTGAAGATTAACTGGGAGAACAAACTCCTCGTACAAGGACAAGAACTGGATGTACGTCAACTGCGTGCGAAAGCCAAGGAGTTTATTGCAAATGCCAATGAGGATCCAAACATGCCTAAACTCTTTGAGGAGGATTTTGGTGAACCATTTGGTACTCTCAAATATACAAAGGAGCACGTGATTTCTGTCCAAAACGACGCTGAAACACAATACCAAGCATATTTGGAGGTGCAAAACGAATTGGTGGCAGCATACAACGAGTTGCGTGAGGAATGCGCTCAAAAATACTTCCACACTGCTTATACAGAGTTGGATGAAGAGTGGCAAAAGAAAATCCAAAAGATTTATCCTCAAAAGATTTCTGAGGCTGAACCTAAAAATTATGGAGGACAATAACTATGGCAAAAATTCGTAGAAATGACAAACGCGAGATGCCAGCATTGAACACTAGTTCATTGCCTGATATCATCTTCATGTTGCTGTTCTTCTTCATGTCTGTAACATCTATGAAAGAGGTTACATACAAGGTTTCAATCCAGAATCCACAAGCAACCGAGTTGACTAAACTTGAAAAGAAATCATTGGTTCGTTACATCTATGTAGGTACTCCTACTGCTGAGTTCCGCAAGCAATACGGTGCTGAGACACGTATCCAATTGGACGATGCTTTCGCTGATGCACGTGAGATTGGTGATTATATCATCAACGAGCGTTCTTCTATGAAGGAGCAAGACCAAGGTCTTATGACCGTGTCTATCAAGGCTGATAAGGAGACTAAGATGGGTATCATTGCACACAATGAGCAAGAGCTTCGCCGTGCATACGCGCTGAAGATCAGCTACGCTGCTACCCAACGCACATCCTACTAATCTGTCTTACCAATAGTTATACTCTTAGAACTACCCTACCACTTGGTTGGGTAGTTCTTTTTATCCCCCAGCCTTTATCCCCTAGCCTTTACACTTTACACTTTACACCTTACACCTTAAATATTACATCTGTACAAAATCCACACAACTGCCATATAATCAACCATTCTTCTCGTAAAATCATGTACATTTGCTCCTTACTCTTGCCCACGTCCAATATTTTTACTACCTTTGCAAACGAAATCACCAAACACACTGCCTTATGTCGCCAATCCGTCATCTCACATTGCTGCTTCTCTGCCTACTTTTGGCTTCTTGTGGCTACACCACGCGCTACCAAGAAGCGCAGACCACTATCGCTATCGCAGATAGTCTGGACCAACACGAGCACCTCCTCTATCCCGATACTGCTGCGCTTCAGCAAGCCATCCGCACGCTTGACAAACCCTTTACCAAAATCTTCGCGCACAACCAACTCGGCAAAGCGCACTACTACATGGGACGTCATCTCAGCCTTGACAATCAAATCACTCAAGCCGCAGCGCACTATATCGCAGCCGACCGCGCGCAGATAGACAATCCTATCTATCGCGGACGTATCAACTCCTGCATGGCGCATATCTGCAAGCAGAACGAGAGCGACAGCCTCGCGCTTATCTTCTTCCTCCGCGCCAATCGTGCCTTCCACGAGAGTGGCAAAGACTGGTACTACGCGCATACCTTATTAGACGTCAGCGAGTTCCACACCTACCTCCACCAATTCGCCAAATCCGATAGTGTACTCCATCTCGCTGCTTCCTACAATATTGACGACTACTATCTCGCCCGCTTCTACGAGACCAAGGGACTCTATTTCTACGAACTACAGCAATACGACTCCGCACTTGTCTATTTCAAAAGCGCACTCAACTATTGGCAGTACGAAGAAGACCGCCTCTATACTTATAAGAAACTCATGCAAGTTTATCTGGATATGGGCGACCAAGCATCAGCTCTTCCTTATGCACAAATCATCGTGGAGCAGTCCGCTACACCCAACGAGTTGGTTAATGCCTACTACTGCCTCATGCAGGATGCCAAGGCCAACAACGATATTGAGCGACTGAGCCGTTATGCCCACGCTCGCCAAGATGCCAACCGCCTGCTCAACGAACAGGTAGGCAAGTACCACGGCGCACTCACCCTGCTAAAGGAGCATCTGACCAACCCTTATCCTTATCGTTGGGCATGGATTATGCTCCTATGCCTATTCGGTGCCTGCTTGTTATTGGTCATTGCTATCGTGCTGCACCGCCGACACGCTGCCCATCGCTTGCAAGTGGCACATCATCAGATTGATGACTTGTCTGTCAGTGCCCAACTGTCCGACATCCGCGCCACCTATCCACGCCCTCGCAAACAGTGGAACGACTACAACGAACTAAAGAAAGACTTGGACACCCTACTCCACGACTGGCTATCTCAGTTGGAGACGCACCAACTGTCCAACCGTGAGAATGTCTTTTGTACCTATATGCTCCTTTATCCCAATGCCTCATTGGAGGAATTGGCAGATTGGATGCACTACTCCGCTACAGGTGTCAGCACCTTCAAACGTCGCATCGCACAGAAGATAGGCATCCCCACCCGAGAACTGTATCATTTCCTACACGAGATGCTACAAAGCGAAAAATAGAAACTGTACATTTTTATTACAAATAATAGATTATCAACACAATACATTTTTATAGTCTGTACAAATGCCTCTGCCTATTGCATATATTACCAAATTGTACTACCTTTGCAACAAAATTCTTATCTCATCGCTGTCAATTACGTTAGATATACGATAGATATACGTTAGATATACGATAGATACACGATAGATAACCATAGGAACACCATAAGAAAACGAAATGTATAACCTATAAATAATAGCGATATGAAAACAATATCCTCTTTCAGTAGCAAACTCCTTGCTTTCACCCTCGCCCTCATGGCAAGTGTGTCAACCTTTGCGTATGATTTCCAATCTGGATATTTATTTTACAATATTCTTCCTGATGGAACAGTAGCAGTTACCAGTGAAACATATGGTATACCATACGACTACTTACCAAATTCACTAGTCATCCCAAGCGAAGTGAATGGCTATAATGGTGAAACATATGTAGTTACGGAAATCGCTAATTACGCCTTCTCAGGATGTAGTATGTTAGACACTCTGGTTATTCCTAATACTGTAAAAAAGATTGGTATGTATGCTTTCACTGGTTGCACTAAGCTTGTTTACATATCTTTTCCTGAAAGCATAGAAGACATTTTGGGAGGAGCATTGTACGAATGTGCGTGGTATAACAACCAGCCAGACGGACTAATTTATATTGGCAACTTGCTATATCGTTATAAAGGGACTGCACCAACTGGAACTATTGTAGTGAAAGATGGGACAAAAGCTATTCTGGACTTTACGTTTTCCAATCAACCCAATATACAATCAGTAGTGCTGCCTGAAAGTGTAACATCTATCCATATACAAGCTTTCGGTGATTGCCCTAATTTGGAATCAGTCGTCTTGCCAAGTAAGTTAGAAGCAATCGAAGATCATACATTTCAGTATTGCGAAAAGCTAACCAATATAAAACTTCCTGATGCATTAAAATTAATAGGAAAAAATGCTTTTATAGGTTGTACCAACTTAACAAAACTAACTCTCCCTTCTTCTGTGCAAATAATTGAAGATGAAGCATTTGCTAATTGCACTTCTTTAACGGAAGTAACTTGCTACGCTACCATTCCACCTGTAAGAGGAGATGTTGTTTCAGACTCTCCCTCTGATTGGTTCTTTGCAGGTGTTGATGTCGCTAAAATTCCACTTTACGTACCTACAGAATCTATTGATTTATACAAAAAGGCAGAACAATGGATGTTCTTCAATCCAATATTGCCTATTGAACCTACTACAGACTACAAATCCCAATGGTGCGACACATGGAACGTCATGTGGTTTGACGGTTTGTTTTTTGATGAAACAGCAAGTACATCACAATATAGACTGGGTAAAGATACTGTCATCGGTAATTATACATATAGCAAATTTACCTCAAAAACTTCCGTACGCTTCACGAACGATAGGAAAGTATATGTCTATTATGAAGGCTTTGATGACAACGACCCATACAGCGAAGATTTACCAACAGGAGAGTATTTAGCATACGACTTTTCTGCTCAAGTGGGCGATACGTTGGAAGTTTTTTCTGGAGTGACATATAACACCAAGACATACAAATGCGTTGTATATGATGTGCAAACAGATCCAGAAACCAATCTTCGTACCATAATGTTACATCCTCTACGTGTGGTAGATGGCAATGGTAATGTAGAAGTATCAAGTGAAGAAATAACATGGATAGAAGGTGTTGGTTCTCCAAGAGGATTTTTAATTGGTACTACTCTGCCAGGTGGAGGTCTCTATGCGCTCCTATGCGCCTATAAAGATGATGAATTAAAATATACAGGGGATCTTTACGATGAGTATGGCTGCGAGTACAATGCTACCGAACAGAATCCCGAAGACCTTTTCCCAACGCTCTGGGGCTTGCAGCGAACAAGTTTAACAGTAAAAATGTGTCCCACATTGTTCTCTGCTAAAACGGATGTTCGATATATCAAAAACAAGGCATATTTAGATTTTCATGGATATTTCTTGCGCGAAGAAAATAATCAAGTTCTTGTATATAGCGGACTACAAGAAGAAGATCTCGTCTTATATGATTACTCTTTGGAAGTAGGGGATACACTTACAACATTGAATTATGACTATCGCATAGAAGGTGTACCACTCACAGATCTAGTTGTAGATTATCCGATCCCAGATCCTTATGGCTCTTACGACCCTATTGACACGTTAATCGTTACAAATATTTTGTATGTCACACTTCTTGATGGCAAAGAATACAAACAATGGACTTTCAATAATGGTATGCAATATGTAGAAGGCATCGGTCAGTTCGGACAAAGCATTTGGGCTGGTGATTTCTTTGCTTTAATTCGAAAACCCAATGGTTTTACATGGCCTGATACTAGGGATTATCTCGTCTGTGCCAGCCGCAACGGTCAACTCCTCTACCAAATGGACGATACAGAAATGGAACGCCTTGGCGCAGAGTGTCTGTGTGCTGGATATCTATCTTCCTACAAATCCCAATGGTGCGACACATGGAATGTATTGGATCTAAAATACCGCACGATTAAGTACACCACTAAAGAAGATTTTGAAACTTGGCGTTACTATCTTGCACAAGATACAATCATTAATAATTATACCTATACAGCCGTTACTCGTCAAACAACCAAAGTACCTGAAGGTGTTTATCCATTTACTATTCCTGAACCAGAATATGTAGCCGCAGTCCGCTTTACAGATGATAGAAAAGTATATATTTACTACGATAATACAGAGTATCTTCTATATGATTTTAATGTACAGCCAGGTGATGAATTGACCGTATTCGCAGGTATTAACCATTATCATAGCCATCATACAAATACAATCCGAGTTGATGAAGTGGAAAGATATCCTGGTATTTATCCATTTGGTACCGAAATTTCTCTTAGTGTTTTTCCTGATTTCTCTGGTGATGTAAGACCTACCTGTTTTGGTGTCACCAAATGGGTAGAGGGTGTAGGCGATTTGTGTGGATTTATTACAGGTGCGGATTGCGGACTTTCAGAATATCAAACTGCTTTGTTATGTGCATATAAAGACGGAAATACTGAATATAGAACGGAATATGAAGAATATACTGAATACGGTTGTGAATACAATAGCGGAGAAAATAAGGAATATATCCTAACTCTTCCTGGCTTGCAGCGAACAGGTTGTACAAAGACGATAGGAGAGAATGAAAATGGAACTGTTTGGGGATCGCGTTCATATCTAATGCAAGAAATAGAAACCGCCACTATTGATGGAAAGCAATATCTATTGTTTGGTACGAATAACATCTACGATGAATATTGCAGTCTTTGGCTACGCGAAGAAAACAACAAAATATTGCTTTATAGTACAGCACAAAAGAAAGACCTTGTATTATACGACTTCACATTAAATGTAGGCGATTCACTACCACGCTTATATGTTGATTACGACTTATCAAGTGTTGTGGATTATGACAACGATGAGTGGGGATTGGCGCCACTTGTTGTAACAGAGGTATCAACAATCACATTACTTGACGGCAAAGAGTATAAAAAATGGACATTCAACAATGGCATGCAATATGTAGAAGGTATTGGTAGTTTTGGTACCTGTTATGCTCACAACGATTTTTACCAACTAATAGCCAACGCTCCGCTATATTCTAATGTTCATAGTCAACACCTTGTTTGCGCAAGCAAAAACGGTCAACTCCTTTACAAAATGGACGATGCCAAAATGGAGCAATTGGAAACAGAGTGCTTGTGTGAAATAGAACCAAAATGGTCAGACACTTGGTGCAACCAATGGAATATCCTTTCGCACGGATATCAAGGTCCGCAAGACCCGTTGGTAGCGGCGCGTACGAGCATATTTTGGTTGAGTAATAATACTGTCAATAGAGATGGTCAAGAGTATATCCCTCTTATGTGCTCATCCAGTAAACCTGATGTAGAATCAACTAATCTCATTGGTGAATTACGCTTTACAGAAGACAAACAAGTGTATTTCTATTATGACAACACCGAATACCTGCTCTATGATTTTGATGTACAAGTAGGTGATACTTTGGATATTTTTGGAGGTATTGAACTCTATAGTTATAGTTTTGTTGAGCAAAAGACTTACCCACATGTGATAACTAAAATAGACACGTTGGATGATGGCAGATTGCAAATCACATCAGATGCTATAGTTATATTCGAAGATGGCGAGGTCGGGACTTTTGAGGAAAAGCAGCAACAAATATGGATAGAAGGATTAGGATCAATCAATGGTATAGTTCATACTGGTATCAATCCAGGAATCGCTGGAAATCCAGCTATTGTCATGCTTTGCGCATATCGCGATGATGAGTGTGTTTATAAAACAGATTCTAATGATCCATACTGGATTGATTATACGCAACTTGGTTGTGTGTACAACGCAGGTGACTTTATTGAGGGTGCATTCCCTATGCTGTCTGGTTTGCAACGAACAGTTTGCAATGAGTATTGTGGAGAAACCGAGGATGATAATTCTGACAATATTACCTACAAGCAGACTTTTGATAGCATATTCTTTGAGAATGACAAACCATACATCCTTTGCAATGGATATCTCCTACGCGAAGAAGATAATAAGATATTTCTTTATAGTCAAAGTCTGAATAAAGACATCGTGTTGTATGACTTCACGTTGGAAGTCGGCGACTCACTACCTGCTTACATTAAAGACTTCGACGGAACAATATACCCTGCTGACACATTTGTCGTTACAGATGTTTCTAATGTCACACTCCTTGATGGTAAGGAATACAAGAAATGGACATTCGACAATGGTATGGAGTATGTAGAGGGTATTGGTATGTATGGCGGTCATCGCAATGGTAACTTCTTCGGATTGATTCAGGAAATTGTTGTTCCATGTCACACGGGCACACACCTCGTCTGCGCAAGCAAAAATGGCAAACTCCTCTACCAAATGGACGACGCCGAAATGGAACGCCTTGGCACAGAGTGCTTGTGCGAGACAACTCCTTCCTACAAATCCCAATGGTGCGACACATGGAATGTCTTGTGGTTTGACGGTATGCGCTTTGATGAAACAGCAAGTACTTCTCAATATCGACTAGGAAAAGATACTATCATCGGTGATTATACATATAGAAAATTTACCTCAAGAACTTCCGTGCGCTTCACGAACGATAGGAAAGTATATGTCTATTATGAAGGCTTTGATGACAACGACCCATATACTGTAGATTTGCCAACAGGCGAATATCTAGCATACGACTTCTCTGCACAAGTAGGCGACACATTGGAAGTATTTTCTGGAGTGGGTACATATAGCACATATTCATGCGTTGTAGATGATGTAGAAACAGCACCATCTCCATGCGTTGTAGATGACGTGCAAGCAGATCTTAAAACCTTCCCGCTTATCATAAAGTTACGTCCTTTATGTGATGTAGATGGAGAAGGCAATATGGAAATATCTAGTGAGGAAATTACATGGATAGAAGGCGTTGGCTCTCCTGAAGGATTTTTGATTAGTTCTCTTCCTTGTGGCTGGGGTGGCGGAGGTACCTTTGCGCTCCTCTGCGCTTACAAAGGCGATGAATTAAAATATACTGGTTCGTTGTATGACGAATACGGTTGTGAGTATAACGCAAATGACCCACAGTTGCCTTTGGTAGAATGGTGCAACCAATGGAATATCCTTGCACATGGCTATTTAGGTCCACAAGAGCCACTATATGGGGCAAAAACCACTATCTATCAATTAGGAGAAGACACTATCATTAATCATCTGCGATACAAACAATTGACAAGATATGCAAGCGATAACCCGAATCAAATAGAGACCTATGTCGGTGCGATTCGCTTCACTAAGAACAACCGTCAGGTATATTTTTACTACGACAATGCAGAATATCTATTGTACGACTTTAAGGCGCAAATAGGCGATACATTGGAAGTGTTTGCGGGGATTGATAATTATCGTGACAATAAAACATATAAGCATGTGGTGACTAATAAAGAGCCGATAGAAGATGAACAATGCAAAGTAACATTGGATGTTTTTGTGTCACTAGAGCTTGAGGGAGAGATTATTCATGAAGAAAAGTTTACAACTACTTGGATTGAGGGAGTAGGATCTCCAGATGGTATTGTACATAATTGTGCTACTTTGCGAGAAGGTAATGTTGTTACAGATGTTTTGTGCGCATATGTAGATGATAGACGAATGTATAGAACGCCTTATCCAGATTATCGTATCTTAGGTTGCGAATACAACGATGGGGACTTTATTGAGGGTGCATTCCCTATGCTGTCTGGCTTACAGCGAACAATTTGCAATGAGTATTGCGAAGATAGCAAGACATCACTACAGAAATTTGAGGATATTCTCTTTGAATATGATAAACCATATATTTATTGCGAATCGGCTTTCCTCATACGCGAAGAAAATAATAAGATTTTAATCTATAGCCATTCACTTGACAAAGATTTGGTACTCTATGACTTTACATTAGAGGTTGGTGATTCGTTGCCAAGATTGTATCTTGATGAAAGCGCAGAAAAAGATTTGTATTGGATCTATTATAGTATTATGAATGTAGTAGATTACCACAAAGATTTAGAGGGTAATATACTCCCAGCAGACACACTGATTGTTACCGATGTTTCCGCTATCACCCTATTGGATGGCAAAGAGTACAAAAAATGGACATTCAACAACGGTATGGAGTATGTAGAAGGAATAGGTAGTTATGGTAATAACATGCAGTTCTCCGATTTCTTCCAATTGATAGGTAATATGGCAGTTCCTGTTAGTTTGCATGGCACACACCTCGTCTGCGCAAGCAAAAATGGCAAACTCCTCTACCAAATGGACAACGCCGAAATGGAACGCCTTGGCGCAGAGTGCCTTTGCGACTACGATAGCGGACATCGCAAGGACAATGCCAAAGATGGTCAGATAGGTGGCAGACCAACCCCTACACAATGGAATCAGTTAGAAGTTGTGCTTCGCGAAATGGATAATAACCACACTATCCTGCAAGCAGAGACATTCAGCTACACATTAGAAGACATTGCGCAACAGGTGAACAACAAAACCTATTTCCAACTCGCACGCCAATCCACCAAGGACACTGCCACCACCAAGTCTGTAGTAGGTGCACTGCATTTCGGCAAAGATGAAGACAATCGCGTGTACTTCCTCCGCGATGGGGTAGAATATGTGCTCTACGACTTCACCGCAGAACCAGGCGACACCGTGGAAATCTTTGCAGGTATCAACAACTACCCTCAAGACACTACTTATACCCACGTAGTTACAGGTAAAGACACCCTTGAGAACGGCGCATGCCGAATGCTGTTGGAGGTAGTATTCCCAGAAGAAACCACGACTGCTGAGAACGCAGAAAAAGTCTGGTTAGCAGGTCTCGGCTCTGTGGACGGTATCGTGCATAATGCAGCCAAACGAGCAAGCAACGCTCACGCTGCACCAAATAGAAGTGCTGACAGCAACGAAACAGAAAGTTCAGTCATGCTCTGTGCTTGGCGCGAAGATAGTTGCCTCTATACTACCGACCATCCCGACTACGACTCATTCGGTTGTGTCTATAACCAAGACCCTACATCGGTAGAGAACACCCATAGCCCATTGCCAATGACCAATTGCCAAAAAATCATTCGCAACGAACAGCTATTAATCCTCCACGAAGGCAAGACCTACAACGTATTGGGTATTGCTGTAGAGTAATTATATTCTATATCTCATCGTCTTCACCTTCGGGTGATAACAAACAAAAAGCGCTCGCAATGTTGGCGAGCGCAATTGTTGTTTATGTTGTCTTAAAAAATAAACTTACTTAAACCCAAACACGAAATACACCGCAGCAATCAGGCACATTCCTGCTACAATGTGGTTCCATTTGATTTGCATATTAAAGGCAATCACAGAGAACAGGATAAATACCACCAATGTAATCACCTCTTGCAGTATCTTCAGTTGCATGAGCGAGAATGGTCCGCCGTTACCCTCAAAGCCTATGCGGTTGGCAGGCACCTGCAAACAATACTCGAAGAACGCAATCCCCCACGATAGGGCTACTATGCCTATCAAAGGCAACGTCTTAAACCACGAAAACTCAGCCATCTTCAGATGACCGTACCATGCTAATGTCATAAAGACATTCGATGCTATCAGCAGTAAAATTGTATATAAACCATTCATATTACAAACAAAAAATGCCGTGAACATTAATGTCACAGCATTTTCTTGTGCGCAGGATGAGACTCGAACTCACACGGTCTTGCGACCACTACCCCCTCAAAGTAGCGTGTATACCAATTTCACCACCTGCGCAATGTGCCCAAAACAGGACTCGAACCTGCACGTCTCTCAACACTCGCACCTGAAACGAGCGCGTCTACCAATTCCGCCATTTGGGCGTTGCGTCAGCGACTTTTGTATCGACTGCCGATTCTATTCTGTATTCAAAGACCCTTTTAGAAAAACAAAGCAGGAACTGTGTCCTGCTCATTTCTATAGAGCGGCAAACGAGACTCGAACTCGCGACCCCAACCTTGGCAAGGTTGTGCTCTACCAACTGAGCTATTGCCGCAAAATGTTAAAGAACATCACTCTCATCTGAAAGCGGGTGCAAAGGTACTGCTTTTTTTTGAACTGACCAAATATTTTGAAAAAAAAATAACGAAAAAGTGAAAAATCATGTATTTTTATGGGAAATATGGCATTTTTTTAGTACCTTTGTGCGGTTTTTGCGTCCATTATGCAACGTACAAAAGAAGAAATAGAACTAATTCGTCTGCGCTCGCGTTTGACTAAACGCTTTCATAAAGCATGTGCCGATTATGGATTAATTACCGATGGCGACCATATTCTAATTGGCCTAAGTGGCGGTAAAGATTCGTTGGCGTTAGTAGAGTTGCTTGGCAAGCGTGCACAAATACATGTGCCTCGTTTCGAGGTGACTGCTGTGCATGTGCGGGTAAAGGAACGCGACTACCACTCAGATTTGAAATATCTAGAGGACTTTTGCGCCCGCGTGTGCGTACCTTTTGTAGTGCGTGATACGGAAATCGGGAGTCGGGAATCGGAAATCGAAAAGGAGAAGGATCCGTGCTTCTTGTGCTCGTGGTATAGGCGAAAAGTACTATTTGACGTGGCGCAAGAGTTGGGATGCAACAAGATTGCACTAGGACATCACAAGGACGATCTTGTAGAGACACTGCTGATGAATCTGGTCTTCCAAGGTAGTATAGGCACAATTCCTCCGCTATTGCAAATGGAAAAAATGCCTATTCAAATGATCCGCCCATTATGTTTGATCGAAGAGAAAGATATCGCAGAGTATGCAGAACGAAGTGGGTATGAGAAACAGGTAAAGCTCTGTCCGCTAGAGAAAGTTAGCAGCAGAGCAGGTATGAAAGAACTGATAAAACAATTGGAAAAACTGAACCCCAATGTGCGCGATTCGATCTTTGGGGCGATGGAGAATATAAAGGCAGAGTATCTGCCTAAGCGGCGGAAGGCATAGTTTAGAGAACGCCCCGAAGAGGCTATGGGACGGCAGTAAACTGCCTATTGGACGCCCTGATTGGGCTATAGGACGCTCGCAAGGCGAGCTATAGGTTATAGGCGAAAGGCGAAGATTATGAATGGATTTTATACAATATTGCTTTTGGTGGCGTCGAATGTATTTATGACATTGGCGTGGTATGGCCATTTGAAGATGGCTGAGTTTTCGTGGTTTAAAGCATTGCCATTGATTGGTGTGATTGCCATATCATGGGGTATTGCATTCTTTGAATACTGCCTGCAAGTGCCTGCCAATCGCATCGGCTTTGAAGGTAACGGAGGTCCATTCTCGCTGATGCAACTAAAGATACTGCAAGAGGTCATCACCCTCGTGGTGTTTATCCTATTCTCTGTCATCGCATTTCAGCTGCAAATCAAGTGGAATCATATTGTAGCAGCACTTTGTTTGGTGGCAGCGGTGTATTTTGTGTTTGGCTTTAAGTAATATGAAAAAAGTATTATTTGTTTGTCATGGGAATATCTGCCGCAGCGTGATGGCAGAGATGGTGATGCGCCATATGGTGATGGAATATGGACAAGAAAGCGAATGGGAGATTGACTCATGCGCTACTTCACGCGAAGAGATTGGCAACGATATTTATCCCCCAGCAAAGCGCTGCTTGAGTGCTCACAGTGTACCCTTTTCACGCCATTATGCACGCCAAATTACGGTGGAGGATTACCATCATTTTGACCTTATTCTCTGTATGGAAGACTATAATATCCGTAATCTACGCCGCGTATTAGGTGACGAGATCATGCAACAAGATGCGACGATGCCGCAGCCTAAGATACGACGATTATTGGATCGTGATGTGGCAGACCCTTGGTACACAGGCGACTTTGAAATGACCTACCAAGATGTGGTGGAAGGGGCGATGAGGCTATTGGGCGATTAGGCAAGTAGATTTGCATATGTCAAAAAAAAGTAGTATCTTTGCGCAATTTTAAGCCAAGTTATTAGAATAAACCTAAAATATATTGAAAATATGAAAAATGATTTTTTGAAATTTGCCGTTGATAAAGGCATGAACTCAATGCACGTAGAGAAGACTATGAACACCTCTGCTAGCTACATCAGTCCATCTATCTTGGAGGAGCGCCAATTGAATGTCACTCAGATGGATGTATTCTCTCGTTTGATGATGGATCGTATTATCTTCCTTGGCACCGAAGTGAATGACTATACCGCCAATGTGATTCAAGCACAATTGTTGTATCTAGACTCTGTAGATTCAGAGCGTGATATTAGTATCTACCTAAACACCCCTGGTGGTAGCGTATATGCAGGTCTGGGCATCTACGATACAATGCAGTTTATCGGTTCGCGCGTAGGTACTATCTGCACCGGTATGGCCGCAAGTATGGGAGCCGTATTGCTGGTAGCAGGTGAAAAGGGTATGCGTGCTGCATTGCCACATAGCCGCGTGATGATCCACCAACCATTGGGTGGTATACAAGGTCAAGCATCGGATATTGAGATTACTGCACGTGAGATCCTCAAATTGAAAGACGAACTCTACCAAATCATATCTGATCACTCAGGCCAAACCATGGATAAGATCCGCCAAGATGCCGATCGTGACTATTGGATGACCGCCAACGAGGCGCTTGAGTACGGAATGATTGATAAGGTATATACTAAAAAGTAGTTTAGTGGACGCTTCGCTACTGTTTAGTGTTTAGAGATTAGAGAGAATGGGAACAAAGAAACAAGAGAAATGTGCTTTCTGCGGGCGGGAGATGAAGGATCTTTTCCGCGCGGATATTCCAGGCGTGTATATCTGCCACGAGTGTATTGAGGCCGGACACAAGATGATCATGGAGATGCAGGTTCAGAAAGCACAAAATCCAGAAATAGAGGGACTAGAACTGGGCAGTTTGCCTAAGCCTGCTGATATTAAGTCCTTTTTGGACCAATATGTGATTGGTCAAGACGAGGCAAAGCGCTACTTGTCGGTCGCGGTATATAACCACTATAAACGCGTACTGCAACCCAAGGGGGATGATGGCGTGGAGATCGAGAAGAGTAATATCCTCTTGATAGGTTCTACGGGTACGGGTAAGACCCTGCTAGCTCGTACGATAGCCAAGCTACTGAAGGTGCCTTTTGCCATTGTGGATGCCACCGCATTGACCGAGGCTGGCTATGTGGGCGAGGATGTAGAATCGCTATTGGTTAGACTGCTACAAGACGCCGATTATGATTTGCAAAAAGCGCAAAAAGGTATCGTTTTTATTGACGAGGTAGATAAGATAGCCCGCAAGAGCGAGAACCCTAGTATCACGCGCGATGTATCGGGTGAGGGTGTACAACAGGGCCTGCTGAAACTGCTAGAAGGATCGGTGGTGAATGTACCACCACAAGGCGGCAGAAAGCACCCAGAGCAAGAGTTTATCCATGTGGATACCCGCAATATATTGTTTATCTGCGGCGGTGCATTTGATGGTATTGAGCGTAAGATTGCACAACGCATGAACACGCAAGTGGTGGGCTTTGATGCACAAAAGAAGGCAAAGACGATTGATAAGAACAACCTGCTTCAGTATGTGGCGCCACAAGACTTGAAGTCGTTTGGATTAATTCCAGAGATCATTGGCCGTCTACCTATTCTAACCTACCTCAAGCCATTAGATAAGCAAGCCCTACGCAATATCCTCACCGAGCCTAATAATGCTATCACGAAGCAATATAAGAAGTTGTTAGGGATGGATGGGTATCAGTTGAGTTTTGCCGATGATATGCTGGACTATGTAGTGGATAAGGCATTGGAGAATAAGTTGGGAGCTCGTGGTCTGCGTGGACTGATGGAGATGGTGATGATGGATGTAATGTTTGACCTGCCATCATCAAAAAGCCGTAAGAAGAGCTTTGAAGTCACGAAAGCATACGCGCAAGAGCGCATAGAAAAAGCAGATATATATAAATTAGCACTAAGTGAAAATTAATCTAATAAATATGAATAAAGTACTGATTATGATGACATTGGTGGCAACATTGGCAGGTTGCTGCGCCAAAAAACCACATTATGAGAATGTGGATGAGTATCCAGTGAAACAAGGTTCGTTGGAGGAGATGGTATATACCCCAGAGAAAACCACATTCTCTGTGTGGAGTCCAAATGCAGATACAGTGTATTTGAATCTATATGCAGATGCGACTACTAGTGAGCCAATTGAGACTCTTAAGATGTGTCGCCAGAAAGATGGTAGTTGGACAAAGACGGTGAAAGGCGACTTAAATGGTCAGTTCTATACCTTTAAGGTAGTAGAACCCAGTTCTCGTTGGACATTGCACGAGACTCCTGGTATCTTTGCAAAAGCAGTAGGTGTGAATGGTCGTCGTGCGGCAATTATAGATTGGGCAAGCACTAATCCAGAAGGATGGGCAGAGGATGTTCGTCCAGCTTTTGGCGCTACAAAGGATGCTATCATCTATGAAATGCACCACCGCGATATGACTATCCATGAGACTTCAGGTGTAAAGAACAAAGGTAAGTTTATCGGTTGGACTGAGCATGGAACTAAGACCGCAGAAGGTTTGACCACAGGTATTGACCACTTGGTAGAGTTGGGCGTGACCCATGTGCAGATATTGCCATCATACGACTATGGATCAGTAGATGAGACTCGTTTGAGCGATAATAAGTACAACTGGGGTTATGACCCAGTGAACTACAATGCGCCTGATGGCGGTTATAGCACCAATCCTTATGACCCTGCTACTCGTATTCGCGAGATGAAGATGATGATCCAAGCACTTCACAAAGCAGGTATCCGCGTGATCATGGATGTGGTATACAACCATACCTTTAATGTAGAGAATAGTAACTTTACACAGACATGTCCTGACTATTTCTATCGTCTAACGGAGAATGGCGATTTGGGTAATGCGTCAGGTTGCGGTAATGAGACGGCCAGTGAGCGTGCGATGATGCGTAAGTTTATCATTGAGTCGTGCCGCTATTGGATTGAGGAGTACCATATAGATGGTTTCCGCTTTGACCTGATGGGTATTCATGATGTGGAGACTATGAACCAAGTACGCGCGATGATGGATAGTATTGATCCAAGTTTGCTGCTCTATGGCGAGGGTTGGGCTGCAGGTGCCCCACTCTACAACGGCGATTCGCTGTGCATGAAGGCTAATATGCAAAAGTTGCCTGGTATCGGTGCTTTCTGCGACGACATGCGCGACGCATTGCGTGGTCCATTCTCGGATAACAACAAGGGAGCTTTCTTGATTGGCGAGAAAGGACATGAAGAGAGTATTAAGTTTGGTATCGTAGGTTGTATCGATCACCCAGAGGTAGATATGGAGAAGGTAAACTACTCTAAACAAGCCTGGACATCACAACCTACTCAATCTATCAACTATGTGTCATGCCATGACGACATGATGTTGACCGACCGCTTGAAAGCTAATAAGAAGTTGCGTCCAGGCGAACTACAAAAACTAAGTAAGTTGGCGCAAACTGCGGTGCTGACATCACAAGGAATGCCATTCTTATGGTGCGGCGAAGAGATTGCACGCGATAAGAAAGGTGTACATAACAGTTATTGCAGTCCTGATGATATTAACGCTATCGATTGGTCATTGAAGGATAAGAATATTGATCTTTTCCACTATTACCAAGGGTTGATTGCATTGCGTAAGGCACACCCAGCTTTCCATATGGGCAACGCAGAATTGGTGCGTCAAAACGTTCATTTCTTGCCAGTAGAAGAAGGTGTGGTAGCATATGAGTTGAATGGTGAGGCAGTAGGTGACACATGGAAGAAGATCGTAGTGATTCTGAATAGTCAGACACGTAGTGCTCAAGTGGCATTGCCAGAAGGCACCTTCCGCTTTGCTTGCGTGAATGGCGAATGTCCATACTACGGCGAGCGCATTGCAGAGAAGACTGTGCGCGTAGCACCACAATCGGCTGCGATATTATACCTTTAGGACGCCTCTTTGAGACTATTGGACGGGCAAAGCCCTATTGGACGCTACGCTATAGGACGGCGCAGAGCGCCTATTGGACGCCCTGCGGGCTATAGGTTATAGGTTAAAGGCGATGAGGCTATTAGGCGATGAGGCGAAAGGTTAAAGGCTAAAGGCGATGATGAGAAGAATATTGATATATTCGTTGCTAATGCTAGCAATGGGAATGTCGGCACAGGAAGTGCCGACATCTTTTCCTCGTAAGTTCTTGATGGAACACTTTACAAGTGAAAACTGCAACCAATGCCCTATGGGGATGAGATACATCGTGGAATATCTGGAGCAGCAGACCACTCCCTATATCTGGGTAAGCTATCATGCTGTATATGGAACAGACGAATACACACTCCCCGAAAACAACGAACTAGCGATGAACTTCATGGGTATTTATAATGTACCAAGTGTAGTGTTTAATCGCACAGAACAAGGTGGAAGATTGGAAGTTGGAGCAGCAACGGATTTGGTGACATGGGTAGAGGAAGGACAAGTGGCAGAAGGAGACATCGTGGCAGAAGCATCGGTGGAGATAGAGCATCATTATGACGCAACAACCCGACAACTGGATCTTACCGTGAGTGGGCAAGTTGCTAATGTAGAGAGAAGAGAGTATTTGCTCACTATATTGATTAAGGAGAATCGGTTGGTAGGTGAGCAGGAAGATGCGTATTGCTCCTGGAAGGGAGTTAAGTGGAAAGAGTATATGCACCCCCGTGTGGTTAGAGACTTTGTGACAGCCACTTTTGGCGATACGGTCAGGGTGGAGAATCAGGCATATAGTTATACGACGAGTTATGTGGTTAATGATGAGTGGGTAGCGGAGAACTGTTGTGTAGTGGCGTATCTGACTCCGCTGGAGAAAAGTCCTGTGATCAATGCGGAGCAAGTGGCATTGGTGGCAGGTACTGAAGGGGGGAACAGTATGGTCCGTATGGTATCACGGAAGGTAAGGGGCCTAATACGAGTATCAGTTTTGATAGCGTGCGAGTGACAAGGTTGAGTAATGGTCAGTTGGAGATGATGATGACATCTTCTAGGACGATAAAGACGGATTATTTTGGAATTTGCAAGCAAGTGGGTTATGTGTGTGTAAATACAGAGGATAGTGTGTTGCAGCCTGGCGTTTATGCGATCGAGGAGGGAACTGCTGATGGTACTATTACGGCAGGTTATCGTGTAGATGAAGAGGAGACGTTGGGTGGTTCGAGATTGTTGTATGCGGTGTCTGCGGACTTGAAGAATGGAATAGTGACTCCTATCCATATGTGGCGGATGAGTTCGGGAGAGATGAGGATGGACGAGGCAGG
Organism: Paludibacteraceae bacterium; assembly: GCA_045577965.1. Classification (GTDB taxonomy): domain Bacteria; phylum Bacteroidota; class Bacteroidia; order Bacteroidales; family Paludibacteraceae; genus Colicola. The sequence goes on along the minus strand of JAZNJI010000008.1, from coordinate 47,238 downwards.
TAATATATCGTTGAACTTCACGACCTATAATAGTACGAGTGTGACTGCGACAGCAAAGTATGACTTTTCGCCAGCCGCGACAGGAGTGGAGGGTGTTGAGGGGAGCAGGAGTTCAGAGGTTCAGAAAGTGTTAAGAGAGGGGCAGTTGTTGATAGAGAAGGAAGGGCAATGGTACACTGTTTGGGGCTATAGGTTATAGGACGCTTCGATATAGGACGGCACGGAGTGCCTATAGGACGCTCGCGTTGCGAGCTATTGGATATGGACGATAAGGCGATGAGGCGAATGGCAAAAAAAATGGGCTTCCTTATATGAGGGAGCCCATTTTTGATTATCTTAATTCTAAATTGTTAATTCAAAATTATTTTACAAGTGCGCCGTTAGCGTTGTAGGTTTCTCCGTTGCGGATGATGTAGAGTTGGCCATTGATTAGGCGCTTGCTGATATTGGTGTTGTCGTTAGTAATATCCTCAACAGCACTTTGAGCTGGGTTGTAGTGGAGTTTTACAGACATATCGTAGGAGTTGAGTGCATCTACCTCTACTTTCATCTTGCCATCTACTTTCTCAATAGTTACAGTACCATCTACCATGCACCACAAGTTCAATGGGTCCAAGTAGCCTTCCGCATCTACAAAGCAAACATACGAAGGAAGTGGACCATCAGGTGCAACACCAGAGCAAGCTAGTGTGGTACCTGATTGCCATGAAGCATTGACAGGATAAACACCAGCAGGGAGAACGATATCAGGATCAGCTGCGACATCTTGATCTACAACGAAATAGAAATCTGCAGCAACAGTCTCGTCGGCATCTACCATGAACAACTCAATGAGACGATAACCGTCAGGTCTCCAGTCTGTTACTTTGATGTATGAATCATGTCCAAAGGTAAAGTCAAGATCCTCATCTTCCTTATCAAATGGAATACGCTCGCGCGTATATTTGGTTATGAAGGTGAGGTCGTATTGTACGGCGTTGTCGCAGATAAAGGATGCAACTGCTGTGACAATATTGTTTTCAATCTTTACGGTCATAGTACCCTTTTGTACAGAAAACTCATCGTATGCTTTGGTAGTTGTATTCCTAACCTTGACATAGGTATCTGACGCATAGAAATCGGTATGCTCAAATTTACCATCGTTGTAGAAGGTACCTTCAATGCTCTTATTGGTGATGCGCTCTACATTGACTTTTGCCATTAGGTCACCGTCGTCGCTCATACCATCTAGGATAAAGATACCAGAGGAAGATACGGCATTGGTAAGCAATACAGCCTCTTCGTTTTCAAGTCCGTCGAAGGTATAAGTGACAGTCTTTGTAGGAGTTGGGATGGTGTAGAACATAGAGATTTCGTATTGGATAGAGTCGAAGCCCAAAACGGTAGCTGTAAGGAAGGTAGTGTCATTCTTTTGCCAAATCTCACCGCCAAACTCAGCGAATCTAACAGGAACATCTACAACATGTCCATCTTCTACAACGTGATGAATGAGGAATGTTTGTTCCTCAACGGTATTTGCTAAATCAAACTCGCCGCCCATCACTTGATCAATGTAGAAAATGTCAAAGGAAACAGAGTACTCCTCGTTGTAGTTCGCCATTTGCAATTCCTTGGAGCCAAGTGGATCAATGTAGAACATAGTCTTAGAGATATTAGGGAAGTCCAAAACTTTGGTTTCTTTTACCTCTGGCACACCATAAGAGAGGTGCATGATGTAGTACTTGTAGTCCGTACCGAGCATGCGGATTTCTACTTGGTAGCCATCATTCCTGCTACCCGTAATCTTGAGGTTACAAATGATAGACTCGATGATTTCTTCCGTCTTCAAGTCAGTCAAATATACGTAGGAAGAGCCAGTAGGATATTCAGCAGGAGTAGTGATTTTAGAGGCATTGTATGCAGCATTGATTACGTATTCAGATGTACTAGCATCAACCAAAATCGTTTGCTGTGACATGCCATAAGCATCGTTGATGATGGTGTTGGCAGAGGTAATCTCGATAGTATCTTTAGCTTGTACAGGCGCCTCCATAGCGATGTTATAGAAGCAAGTGTCGGTGGTAAATGCCTCACACATAAATACATAAGTCAAACCGCCATAGATATTCTCAGCGCCGTAGATGACACCTTCGAGCTCCATTATTTCTTTGGTTTTGCCATTGTGAACAATCTTGCTGTTCTCCTCGTCCATGAGTTTGTGTGAGTAGTAACCCTCTACGCCAGTCTCAGTGAAGAAAGTGAAGTCCACTGCGATTTCGCTATCTTTACCCGCAATGCGGAAGCGGTCTTCTTCTGGGGTGATAGAACAGTTGTAGAGTGCAACATCCAGTTTGGATTTAGCTACAACTACTTCGTGTTCAGCATGTACTTTGAAGTAGCCGTATTCTTCGCCACCGATGCCGAGTGTGGCTAGGATAAGTGCATCAACGATGTATTTGATTTTGGTGTCGCTTACTTTCTCCTCTTGGATAGTCAATTCGCAAGTCTTGTAGTAGTGGGTCTTGCCATTTGCCTCTGGGAACATACACCATGAGAACCATTCGTCTAAGTCCTTTTCGGTGTATGTACCCGCCAATGTTTCAGGCTTGGCGTTATTGATGATGTCAAAGTTGAATTGATAGCGTTCGTTGATAAGTACGAAATACCATTCCGCATTTGTAATAACGGTGTCACCTTGACGACCTACCACTGTGTCAGCAGGGTAGAAGTTAGGGTCTTCGTAGAAGGAAGTGAAGTACACTTCAGTAGTGTCAAGCCCCGTAAGTTGTGCAGGAGCTTTAGCAGCATAGGTGGTAGCAGTCCAAGTAGCTGGTTTCTCGGCTACGAGTTTTGCTTGTTGGCGAGCAGGTTGTTGCACTGCTTGCAGGGTGTTGCTCAAGTGCTCTTTTGCCATGAGGGTTTTCAAGGCTTGTGGCTTGGTCTGTGCAGTAGCAGCCAGAGTCAAGCATGCGAGCAAGATGAAAGAAAGAATTTTTTTCATTAGAATGATGTTTTTGTTGTTATTTTATTGGATTATTGTTCCTTGGAGGTTGTATTCTATATTATCGTAGTTGATGATGAGTTGACCATTGCGTAAATATTTTCGAGGTTGAGCAGTAGGTTTTAGCGGGTTGATAATACTTGTTTGGGTTGAACCATCGTATATGATGTGTACGGGAACATCATAGGAGTTGAAGGCGTTGACTTCGAGGTAGAGTTTGCCGTCTTTCTTCGCTACAGTCACCGTACCTTTTACCCACATATAGATATTGGTCAAATAACCTAGATTATCAACAGTTGCATAGAAAGGAGTAGATATTTGGTTTTGGTCATCAGGTCCAGCATTGCCGAGTACTGTTCCTGGTCGGAAGGACTTGTTGATTTTGTACTCGCCTTCAGGGATAAGGATATCCGCATCGGTAGAGTCCACAAAGAAGTGCATCGCCATAAGGTCAGACTGGTCAGCCGCTCCGACAGCGAGGTATATCCATCCCTCCTCTTCGGATTTATCCATGGTGGACAGAATATCGTTAGCCGTATATGTTCGCTCTATTGAGCCGAAAGGCATATCGCCACGCAGGTATTCGCGCTCGTAGTGAGCGGTCATGGTGATATGATAATATACGCTATCTGCACAAATGGCTTCCGCCACGGCAGTAATATTGCCATCCTGATCCATGGTGACGGTCATTTTACCCTTCTCAAGCGGCATGATAGCGGTCACGTAGTCATCCTCCATCTTGGCAATATAGGTATTGCGGTACTCCATTTCCATACGTCCACCTTCTGCACCGAACTTGCCAAACATACCATCATAGACAAAAGTACCTTCAATATCTTCAGAGAGCGGGCTGAATGCCACAATATAGGTTGTATCCAATGATGGGCCATATAGTTGGTAATACCCTTCTTCGTTGCGCAGATCTCCAAACTCTACTGGGAAAGAGAGCGTAACGGTGTCAATAGGTGTAGGCACTACATACCACAACTCTATGTCATAGAGCGTAGCATCCATGCTGATGAGCTCAGCTTTCATAATGGTGGTATCACCAAGTTGGAAGATGCGACCATTGATGTCTGCTAGTTCGGTGTATATACCCGTAAGAGAGTCTTTCACACCACAATAATCTCTATCCACATTTTGCAAAGAGAATGCACTACCCATCTCCACACCGCGAATATTGATAGAAGCATAATAATGCTCATCTTTGTTTTCGAAGAGCAGGTCATTGTTCATATCAGGAGTGAAAGTGGCAATGGCTGAGTGATTGAAGCGTACCATCACCGTATCTTGAGGCGTTGGCACGACATACGATAGATTTAGATTATATACCACATTATCGTCGCCTCGCATCGTACCCGTGATGGTCCAATGGGAAGAATTATCCATCTTTACATGCAAAGTAGCATCTAAAGAATGGATAGTTGTATTGTTTTGTACATCTTGCAATTCGATGGTTACATCCTCTTTTGAGTAGGTCCCTTCTTCTGCTTCGGTAGCCATCCATGCACCAGAAAGGATGTATTGGTCGTTTTTGGCATCGAAACTGACTACACCCAATTCCTCTGACAACGCATCATTGATAATGAGGTTGGTGGCCTTAAGTTCTACAGAGTCGGTAGGTGCAGAGAAAGTATGTGTCATTTTGATGACATATAATATAGTATCGCGCGTGAGAAGAGCCACATTGGCGATACATGCCAGATTATTGTTCTTGAGTTCGGTGGCCACTTCTGCTTGAATGGATAGAATGTCTAGTTTTTCCTCATTATAGAAGAAATAGGTTTGCTGCAAATCAATCTGCTTCATTGCATATTTTCCAACCAGTTTCTCACTTTTGATAGTGATAGTAGCTTCCACCTCATTATTCATGCCATCCAATGTGAAAGAATCCTCGTTGCGAGATAAAGTGGCATTGGTAATTTCCGCTGTGATTTGCTGTGTAGGTGTGATGCTATTGTGGACACAAGTAACGATATAGGTGACACCATCTTCTCCTAAAAGCGTGGCATTGGCAATGGTTTGAGTGAGGTTGTCGCTCACTTTCTTCTGCTCCACAGTGAGTGTCACACTATCAAACATCACGTATCCCGAAGGTGTTTGGAGATGTGTATCTGCCATGTTGATGTCATTGTTGGCAGTGGTAAAGGTGCCGAAGCCATTGTTGGCAGGGGCATAGTAGGCAAGCTCCAGTCTGTAGCCATATTCAGGTTTACCAGGGTCAGTACCCTCCATGCGCATAAACCAATCTTTGTAATTGCTGTCATAGCCAAATTGGCTGAAGCCAGAGAAATTGAGTGTGACAATTTCTTGTGGTGTGTAGGTGCCAATGATGTGGAAGACCTGGTCATCCGCTGTAGGTTCTTTGTCGAATGGTGCGGTAGAGAGGTTGGCATCTAGGATCTCTACTTTACCATCTTTGCTCCATTGGGCAGAGCCAGTAAGATTGAGTTTGCCGAGGGTGGCATAATATACCTCGTATGTTTTGTAGCTACCATTGTATTCGTTGAGATAAATGGTAATCTTACCATAGGTGTCGTGCTGACCATATAATACGAGGTTGGCATATCGACCAGTACCTTGCACTTCTTTGTTGGTTATGTCAAACTTTATTTCCTGTACAGTTTGTGCATAGATATTTGTGCTGCTAAAGAAAACAACGAAAAGAGAAAAAATAAAGTAGATTTTTTTCATATGCATACCGAATAAAACTAATACTCCAAATTAGGCGACAAAGGTAGTAAAAATTTGCAGAACTTGCAAAAAAAAATCGCTTTCTAGCGTTTTTTTGTTTAGCGGACGCCCCAGAGGGGGGCTATAGGACGGTGCAAAGCACCTATAGGACGCGGCTAAGCCGCTATAGGTTATAGGCAAGGAATAAAAAATAGGCTCCCTCGCAGGAGGAAGCCTATTTTTTTGTTTAAGGTTGAAAGTTTATAGTTTAAAGGCTGGGGTTGTCGGCATTGCCGATTTTCTGGCCTCTAACTTATAATCTCTAACCTATAATCTCTTATTTCAAGGTAGTACCTTGAGCGTTGTACTCTTTACCATCACGGTTGATGATAAGCATACCGTTCTTAATAACCTTAACAGCCTTAGCATCAACTTGTACGTTGTCAAGACCTGAGCCAGGACCTTGTGGCAATTTACCAGAAACGGTAACATCAAATGCAACACCAGTATATGGGTTAGCAACGATACCCTTAGCGGTAACCACACCATCTACGGTAGTGATAGTAAGTGTACCCTCACCGAAGCCAAGCCATGGATCTGTATCACCCATACCACCGATAGTAACAGTACATGTCATCTCAGATGGCTCAGTTGCTTCTGGATAGTAAACAGGTACCTCAACCAATACTGGATAAGTAACACCATCCTCAGCATATGTCCAGTCAGCAGTCATCTTCAATGCGTAGTCAACTTGATCACCGAAGAGAGGAATAGTATCGATAGTAACTGTAGCATCTTCTACTACTACCACGATAGCCTCTTGTGGGGTAGAAGTCATATCAAGTTTGATTTCATAGAAGAAACCGCTATCCTCTACATGCAATACTGCCTTAACAGCAGGAGCGTTTACGTCAATATCGTAAACATAACCATCAATGAAGCGAGCGTCAAAGCCCATGATAGCTACAGAACTTTCCTCGCTCAAAGTGAATGTACCATCACCATTGTCTTGACCCAAACCAAGGTAAACCTCAACTTGCCACATTGTACTTGGACCACCAATGATAGCCATGTTCTCAAGATCAATTGTCAAGTTGGTGATATTATCTTCGATAACCATGTACTCTATATCTTGTTTTCCGCCAAGAGTATAGATAGTAGCATCTGCAACAAGGGTTACAACCAATTCGCCGTCAACCACCTTAACTGCTGTAGCAGCAGCAGTAGCCTCAACAGGAGCATCTAGGTCAAGAGCCTTAACCTCAGTAGCAGCAGCAAGACCAGCGGTAATGTCAAGTACCTTAACACCAGCGAGGAGACCTTCAGCAGTAGCGTAAGGAGCAACCATGAGAACTTGCTCGCCAACGGTTACAACAGATACACCTTGATATTTCTTACCAAGATCTTGTGTGAGAGCAACGCAAGAAGAAATCTCTACATTGTTGGTCTCTGGCTCTACAATCTCAACTGGGTTAATCAACTCTGCATCGAGGATCCAGTTCATAGCGCCAAGAGGAGAAGCTGTCAACTCATATTGAGTACCAACTGTAGTCTCAAGAGCTACAGCATCAGCTACATCATAGAAGTGATAATAGTCGTTGTTGTTAACATCTGGCTCAACATAAACACCCTCAATTACACGGTAAGAAGATACGCGTGCCCATGCCTTTGTTGCGTGGATACCAGTCATGAAGATTTCCATGTTGTCAGAAGTACCTTTAACAGCCATGGTCAAACCTTGTTTGCTGCGGAACCAGTTAGAAGACATCTTAGAGGTGAACAAGATAGATGGAGCACCGTGGAGGTCGTTCCAGATATAGATACGGGTCTCACCACGTTTGTAGCCTGCATCTACATAGTCGTCACCTGATTGAGTTTGCATATAGTTGGTAGCCACGAGCTTGCCATCCTCAGTTACAGCGATATCAGAGATTGCGAGGTAGTCACCTGCGTTCTCAGGATCAACTGCGATAACGCCATCTTGTACGAGCTCGGTGATAGTACCATCAACTACAGAGTAGATGTGAGCAGTGCCATCAGCCTCGTGGGTAAGAACGATAGTGTTCTCACCATCTTGGAGGGCACGTTTAACAACACCTACCATCTCAGCTACTACGGTTGGTTTAGAAGCCAACTTGAAGCCATATTGAGAAGCAGCAGGAGTAACTACTTGACCAGAGTAAGGCATAGCCCAACCAATCAATTTCTCAGCAGAGTTACCGCAAGCGTAAAGGTTACCAGCGTAGTCGAATGCAAAGTCGTTGAGGTTGTTACCTACAGAAGCCATATCAATAACAGTCTCTTCTGTCAATACAGGAGCACCATTCTCGTCTTTAGAAACAGCGTAGATTGTAGCTTTCTTAGCAGTACCATTGTTACCTGCAACTACGAGTTTGGTGAAGTCGTTGTTGAAGCGGATACCTGCTTGACGAACATTGCTCCAAATGAGTTTAGCATCCTCTACACCATCAGCATTGATGTGTACAAGACCTGGGTTAGCGTCATTAGCTGTACCACGATAAGAAGCAATCCAAACACCACCTTCGTTGTCATAAACAACTTGAGTACCTGTGTAGTTGATTGCATATTTGCCCTCTACAATTGCTTTAGAAGGAGCAGTAGCCCATGTAGTAGCTGTACCAAGGTTGTACTCATGGAGACGGAAGCCGCTCATAGCTGCACCTGTGATACCTGGGAGGTTCACAGAGTACATAGCCAATTGCAAGTTCTCACCAGCACCCTTCACATCGAAACCGTTGTTAGGAGCTGCGATGAATGCGCTATCAGCAGTAATCAACTCTTTATTCTCATTCAATGTACCTTGGAATACAGGAGTCCACTCGTTCATGTTAGCAGGGTTAACCTCCCAGAGGTAGTTACCGTCTGTGTTGAGTGAAGTAACGAAGATACGACCGTCCTCAGAAATACGGATACGACGTGGAGCATATGCAGTACCTGCACCATCAGCACGTCCTGTAGTAAACTCAATACCACCGTTGTAACCTGGAAGTTCGCCGTTAGGGATGAGGTCGAGTGATGGAGTAAATGCGAAGATACCTGCACCGAAGCCAGAGCTTACATAACCTGTCTCGCCCTTAACAGCTTGCATACCCTCGTTGATGAGAAGCATACCGAAGGTTGGGTTCTCTGGGTTGTTATCAATATCCAAACCTGATGGGTGGTAGAAGCTATAGATCTTCTCCTCTTGTGTAGGAGCAGCAACAGAAGTACCGTTAACCTCAACAGCCCACGTCAATTGCACACCAGCAGGAAGGTCAGCAGTTGCCACCTCAACAGTGTTCTTACCAATAGTTGTAGTACCAGCTACAGTAGCAACAACTTCTTCGCCATTGTAAACGAGTACGTTAACAGAAGTAGCGTTAGAGTTGTTCAATACATAGTTAACTGTGAGAACATCACCTTCGAGAGTTGATGTCAAACCAGAAGCGAAGGTATTGAGTTTGTTCTCAGTATAAACTTGCTCAACCTCTTTCACTGGCAATGTACCAGTAAGCATTACCTCATAAGTCTTGCCAGTAGCGAAACTGGTGAACTCACCTTCGAGCATAGCCACACCGTCCTCAATGATTAGAGCAACAGGACCAGCAGCAGCGTCAACCCATACGTTGTCGTCACCGATAGAGAGCCAGCACTCTGGATACTCTTTGAACTCTACCTCTTCGAAGCCAGAAACTTCTACAGAAAGAGGACTGCCTTCCCATGTAGCAGCGAAGGTAGCAATTGCACTTTCCTCATTAACTGTGATTTCTACATCCTCGATTGCAATCTCAATGGCTGGAAGAGCATACATCTTGAGATCGAATGCAACGTACAATACTGCGCTGTCTTCTTCAACAGAAGCGTGAACAATACCAGCATATACATCGCCCAACTCTGGGTCAACAGACTTGGTGATAGAACCATCCATAACGGTGAGTTCCATACCACCGAAGGTCATGAATGAACTCTCAGCGTTTACTTCGTAAGCTTTCTCCTCGCCAGTGTAGTTGTTGAGGAAGAGCATAACGTCAGAATCCATCATGTCATCACGACCTGTCAATTGCAAATAGGTAACACCCTCTACAGGCATTTCCATAGTAGTCAAGTTGCTGATTTCGAGTTCCATTGGAATCCACTCGATTTCTGGCTCCTCTTCACCACCCTCAACAGTGTATGTAACCGCATATTTTTTGAAGCGCTCAGCAGAAGCAGAAACTGCTGCCAAGTCACCATTAGCATAGAAGTCAACACCGTCAATATTGCTACCAATAACTGGAGTAGCACCAATCTTCGCGATTGAAGGAACACCAGCAGCGTCATAAGTAACATGGAAGAGAGCAACTACCTTGTTGCCACCAAATGCCAAAACATCTTTCTCTACATTGTAAGCACATTGACCACGGTAAGAAGCGTTTGCATCTTGTGGGAAGAGCGCTTTCACCTCTTCTGGAGAATCAACAGTTACTGCGAAATCAACCTCACCAGCTGCATTCACGTGTGAAAGAACTGCATAAGTATCAATATTCCAACGGTTTTGAGCAATCCATAGACCACCACGACCATCAGAAGCCAAAGAAATATCTTGTACACCCCAGATAGCATTTTGAGCGATAGTAACGAGTTCGCCATTTACGACTTTAACAATCTTACCACCATCTGAAGTGTTAGCATTGTCCATTACATAAAGAGTACCCTCAGCATCAAAGCAGAATGCATTAGCCTTGGTGATAGCAAGACCCTCGATGAGGTTAACAGCATCACCAGCGAGGTTAGCAGGATCCATGCTCCAAATAGCAGAAGCACCTTCTACATTGTAGCAGAATACTACATGGTTGTTCACTGGGTTAACAGCAAGGCGGTGCAAAGCTTGACGAGAAACATCGGTCATCAATGGAGCTGCGTTTGCAGGCAAGAAACCTACATTGTCTGGGTTGAGCGAATTGAGTTCTGCATCGTAAACAAAGATACCTCGTTTTTGGGTATCAGCACGGTCAGAACCACCATCAGATGCGCCATCAGTAGCAGCGGTCACATAGGTGTAACCGTAGTAAGGAGACTCTGGGTTCTTGTCCACTGCCACACCTTGAGAAAGGTAGAAGTGGAAGATTTCCTCTTCACCAGTGATTTGCTCTAACTCAGCAGCAGTTACTACAGGTTTTTCAGCAGGCTCTTCTACAGCAGCAACTACCTCGTATACAAAAACTGGTTTGTAACGATTATCAGAGGATTTGTCTACATACATGCGGTAAAGAGGGTTACCATTGTTGCTATTCTCATACAACATGTAATCCTTACCGTCAGCCTCTAAAGTAATGCACAAAAGACCATCAGCAGTCACTTTGCATACACTACCTGTAGCATTGTAGTAAAAACCATTTTTTTGTTCCAAGGCGATGTATTGATCTCCATCCTTGAGGAGAACACCGCCCTCAGCAGCCTCTACGACATATTCAACCCAGCCTTCAGCAGCAACGGTAGCCGTTTTGGTACCATCCCAGCCTGTTACGCCAAGTTCAGAACCATCGCAATACAAAACAACTTTGTCACCTGCGGACAAGGTCGTAATGTCAGTGACTTTGGAATAGCCTTCTCCCAAAGCCGCAGCAAAACTCACTACAGAAATGAGCATTGCCGAAAGAAATAATGTAAATTTCTTCATAACGATTGAATTTTGGTTAATAAATATGGTTAATTTTGTTGTTTATTGTTTACAATAATCGCGGCAAAGGTACGAAAAAGATTTGGAATTTGCAAGAAAAAATAGAGATTTATTGATTTATATGTTGTATAACATATATATCGTTTTGATCTAGACTACAATAATCTACTCCATACTACCTTGAACAAAACAAGAAAGACCGCTCAGAAAAGCAGTCTTTCTTGTTATCAATAGGCCATAATTTTTATGGTAGCATTACAACCTCAAACATATTACCAGAAGCAACAAGTTTCTTCAAAGTATTTTGTACGGATTCTGCTGTAATATTCTCCACAGCTGCCTTATAATCAGCAATATAGTTGATATTATACATATAGTACATATACAATGCAGAATCCCAATAACTATTCTTCTCTAGGTCCTCTTGGAAATCTTTGAGCATAGACTCTTTTTCTTTTTGCAAGTCCTTTGCTAAAGGGCCATTCTCCACGATAGTATTCACCTCTTCGTGGATAATATTCATCAACTTTACTTGTTTGTCTGGGTCGGTGTCGAATTGCATCAACAAATATGCCTTAGCCACAGGATAAACTTGCAAGCCACCTGCACAACCTACACCATACGAACCACCTTCGCGCTCACGGATAGACTCCAAGTAGCGAGTGGAAAGGATACGACCTATCATCTCCATATTCAACTCGTTGGCTAATGTATATGGTATATCATAGGAGGTATATTGAATACGGTTGCTAGCGGTCTTTGTTTCCATGCGACGAGAGAAATAGTTCTTGTTGATGCCCTCCGGAACACGGTCGCCATTGTCACGAACAGCCTCTTTCTTCTTAGAGGTCTTCAAGCTACCTAACCAGGTGCAAACCAATTGTTGGAATGCCTCATCATCTGGATTTACATTACCTACAAAGGTGAAGATAAAGTCTGCAGGATTAGCAAAACGTGCTTTGTAGATCTCCAATGACTTATCCAAATCAGCATGAGTTAAAGCCTCTTGGTTGAAAATCACAGTACGTGGTGAATAGTTGTTGGCCATCATGCTAACGGAATCAGAGAATGCTACTTTAGGATTCTTATCACGGTTAGCCAATTGGCTTTCCAATACACTCATAAGCATAGCATATGCATCCTCATCGCGACGTGGAGCTGTGAAATATAGGTAGTTGAGTTGGAGCAAAGATTCTAAATCCTTGACTGTAGTACCACCTTCGATTGACTCGGTATTGGCATTGATGGATGGGGAGAGTGAGATGTTCTTACCAGTCAATGCTTTTTGCAAATCGGTCATTGTCATATCTGCAATACCACTCACAGATATCACATCAGTTGCCAATGCTGCAGACACCAAATCCTCGGTTGCTACCAATGACTGACCACCTTTAGAGAAAGCAGAAAATAGAATCTCATCTTGCTTAAACTCAGTAGGTTTAATTACCACTCGCACACCGTTGGAGAGTGTCCACTCGGTAGTACCAAGCGTTTGATTAGTAGTCACCTTCTTTATCTTGCCTGCTTTTGGAGCCACCTCTACCAAGTTCTCGCGGATAGCCTCTTCTACTGGGGCCTCAATCTCCTCGTTCTTTACCGCTGCTAAAAAGTCTACTGCCTCTGCTTCGGTAGGAAGGACTGCCTCAATAGGTGCTTGGAAAGAAATGATTAAGTTTTCGTCTGTAACTAATTGTCCTGCAATTTGGTTAAGTACATCTACGCTCAGCATTGGTAAAATTTGTTGTGCCATTTGGTACTCCCACTCTTCACCAGCTATAGGTGCACCATCTAAATAATGGCGGATGCACTCTTGTGCACGGCTAATATTACGTACAGTACTGCGTTCGTTGTATGCTTTCTCGTAGTAAGACAGCCACTCTTTTTTTACACGATCCCATTCTGCATTGGTAAAACCATAGCGGCGCATCTTCTCTAATTGGGTCAAAAGATCCTTGTATGCTTGTGTTTCCTGACCTTGTTTAGCGATATAAACAGCTACGAATGCATCTTTCTCTTTTACAGTCTCGCCATAATATGAGCCCGCTCCAGTGAAGGAAGCATCAGGATCTATAGCCAACTCTTGGAAACGATTGTTCAGCATAGAACAAACAGCATCCAACATCTCTGTTTGAATATATGCAGCATCTGTTCCGCGGAATTCCTTAGGTAGTTTTCCTTTCTTAAACTCCAACTCAATGCGGGTATTTTGCGCTTCTTTATCACGAACAATAGCCACGATTGGCTGCTGGTTATCATCCACAGAATACAAAGGACGCTCGCCACGGTTTTCGCGGGCTGGTACATCAGCCCAAAGGGCTTTGATCTTTTGCTCGATTTGATCCACATTAATGTCTCCTACTACAATAATAGCTTGATTATCTGGACCATACCATTTTTTATAGTAGTCGCGGAGTGCATCATACTCAAAATTGTTGATCACTGCTGTATCACCAATTACGTCGCGTTTCGCATAGCGGCTATCTGGATATTTAAGCATATTACTATTCTTCCACATGCGGCGGCTAGCACCCATACCAGTACGCCACTCCTCGCGTATCACACCGCGCTCGTTGTCAATCTCATCTTCGAGAAGCAAGAGACCGCAAGCCCAATCGTGCATCACGAGCAAAGCAGAGTCGATAATTCCCTCGCGGGTAGTAGGCACCTCAGAAAGGCGATAAACAGTCTCATCCAATGAGGTATAAGCATTGATATTGCCACCAAAATTCACACCGATAGACTCGAAGTACTCGATGATACCTTTTCCAGCAAAGTGCTCTGTACCATTGAATGCCATGTGCTCGAGGAAGTGAGCCAAACCATTCTGATGGTCTTCTTCGAGGATAGCACCTACAGCTTGTGCGATATGGAACTCAGCACGATTTTTAGGATATTCATTGTGACGAATATAATAAGTCAGACCATTCTCCAACTTACCCACTCGCACTGCGGAGTCGATGGGCAGTGGTTGTGGTTGTTGCGCTGCCATTGAGAGCGACAACGCTAGCACTAAAGTGCTAAGAATAAACTTTTTCATAACCTTAATATTTTGTATAGAATTGTATAGGGTTGTTTAGAGTTGTGTAGAATTGTCTTGCTCAACGGGTTCGGCAGGAGCTTCGACCTCAACTATAGGCACATCGTATTCAGTCGATTGCGACGCATCCTCTTTCTTCTTACGAGGGGCGCGTTTCTTCTTTGGCTTCTCTTCAGTACTTTGCAAAGCATCATTGGCTGCGATGATTTCATCCTCACGGCTCATCCATGGTCGTGGACCAAGAACTGATTCTACATCCTCAGAAGTTATTACCTCGCGCTCAATGAGCATTTCTGCTAATTTATTGTGTCCCTCAGCGTTCTCTTCGAGAATTTTCTTGGCGCGAGCCATCTGCTCGGCAATAATCGCACTTGTCTCACTATCAATCACTTCGGCTGTTTTCTCTGAATATGGTTTAGAAATTCCCATATCGTATCTACCAGACGAATCATAGTAGCTGAGGTTCTTCAGTTTGTCGGACATACCATAGAAAGCTACCATTGCATATGCCTGTTTGGTAGCACGCTCGAGGTCATTGAGAGCACCTGTAGAGGTTTGTTTTAAGAACACTTCCTCCGCAGCACGACCACCCAATAGAGAGCATAGATTATCCATGATATGCTCTTTGTTAGTTAGTTGTCGTTCCTCAGGCAAGTACCATGCTGCTCCCAATGCCATACCGCGAGGGACAATAGTAACCTTCACCAATGGATTGCCATAACGCAATAGCCAAGAGATGGTTGCATGACCTGCCTCGTGGTAAGCCACCGAACGCTTCTCCTCTTCAGTCATGATCTTATTCTTGCGCTCCAAGCCGCCTATGATACGATCCACCGCATCCATAAAATCTTGCTTGCTCACACTCTTATGATCATTACGTGCAGCAATAAGGGCTGCCTCATTGCAGACATTAGCAATATCCGCACCAGAAAAACCAGGGGTTTGCTTTGCTAAGAAATTGATATCTAGATCATTATCTATCTTGATAGGAGCGAGATGCACACCAAAGATCTCTTTGCGTTCTTGCAAGTCAGGAAGCTCTACATGAATCTGACGATCGAAACGACCAGCACGCAATAAAGCAGCATCTAAAACATCTGCACGGTTGGTGGCAGCCAAGATGATCACACCTGAGTTAGAACCAAAGCCGTCCATCTCGGTAAGTAATTGGTTAAGAGTAGATTCGCGCTCATCATTTCCTCCGCCTCCCATCATATTATTTTTACCGCGAGCACGTCCCACAGCATCAATCTCGTCAATGAATACAATCGCTGGCGCTTTCTCCTTTGCTTGACGGAAGAGGTCACGCACACGGCTTGCACCCACACCCACAAACATCTCCACGAAATCGCTACCTGACATAGAGAAGAATGGCACATTTGCTTCACCCGCTACAGCTTTGGCAAGCAGAGTTTTACCTGTACCTGGAGGGCCTACGAGCAATACACCTTTAGGAATCTTACCACCTAGATCAGTATATTTCTTAGGATTCTTGAGGAAGGAAACAATCTCCTCTACTTCCTGTTTTGCACCCGCCAAACCAGCCACATCTTTGAAGGTGACTTTGTCTTTTTTATCTTTGTCAAATACTTGTGCCTTTGCCTTGCCTACATTAAAGATACCTCCTGCACCATTAGCAGCATTTGCCATGCCTCGACTCATCCATACGAAAAACAATACAATCAGCAAGATAGGTAGGATATTTACTAATATCAAATACCAATCACCTCGAGATTTAGCATAGCTGACATCAATAGCAGCCTTTCCTTGCTCTTTGCGCGTATTATTCACACTATCAATGTATTTTGCAAACTCTTCCACAGTTGGAATTTGCATGCTAAGTTCGCCTTTGGCATCTTCACCTGCCTCTTGGTTGCTAAATACAATGGCATATTTCTCGGGACGAATTTTAGCTTTTGCCGTATTATCGTCATACACAACAACGGATGCAACTGCATCGTTTTCGATATATGCAGTAAACTTGGTATAACTGAGATTTTTATCTGTCTTTCCATTACCACCGAATGGGTTGAAAAAGAAAAATAACAATCCAATAACAACCACATAGTACAACCAAGACCAACGTGAGCGTTTTGGTTGTTGATTGTTAGATTTTTTGGATTGGTTGGATTTATTTTGTAGCTCTGGCATAAAGTTTTGTATAGGTTAGTATAGAATTGTATAGGATGGTATAGGATGGTTATACATCCGCTATTTCGGTGATTTTTCCATCAGCCCAAAGGTGCTCGATATCATAATATGCACGTGGTTCGCGCTGCATTATATGTACAAATATTGTGCCATAATCCATAGCTATCCACTCAGCATTTTCACGTCCGTCAATGCCAAGAGGGTGCACGTGTGTTTTGGTGCGTACAAAACTATCTACCTCATCTGCAATAGCCACTACTTGTACATTAGATCCACCTTCTGCGATGATAAAATATTCTGCAGGTGCATCTTTGAGTTTGCGCAAATCTACAGTTACAATACGTTGTCCTTTACGATTTTGGATACCCTCCACGATCGTTTCCACTAATTTTTTTGTTGATACTTCTTTCATTATTATTTTTGTTACAATATTCAAAAGTTTCTTATTTCGGCATATGCCTCAAACGATTATTATTTTCACGCGCTACGCGCATATTTCAATATATAATATATTACTACAAATTTCGCGCCAAACAAAATAAAACTGCCATTTTGGCGCAATTTGGGGGCAAAGTTACAAAAAAAAATGCAAACATGCAAAAAAAAAGTAAAAACTGAAAATTGAAATTCTAAAACATTAGTAAATATATTATAATCACTAAGTAATTACTAAGTAATCACTAACTAATAACTAACTAATCACTAAGTATTGTATAGGATGGTATAGAATAGTATAGAATAGTATAGAATAGTATAGGATAGTATAGGATGGTATAGGATGGTATAGGATGGTATAATAAGAGGAAATATACATAAAAAAGCGTGCCATTATGACACGCTTTTTTGGTATTTTACAAGTATATTATTACTTATTTTGCAGCAGCTTTTTTTGCTTTGCGGCGAGCAATAGCCTCTTGGATATCGTAAGCAATAGGTGTAGCTACGAAGAGCGTAGAATAGGTACCAATGATAACACCCAACATCAATGCGAATACAAATCCGCGGATAGTCTCACCACCGAAGCAGAAGATTGCGAGCAATACCACGAAGGTTGACATAGAGGTTGAGAATGTACGACTCAATGTATCATTCAACGCGTTGTTAATATTAGAGATGAGTTCGCGTTTTGGATAGAGACCTTTATATTCGCGCACGCGATCGAAGACAACCACAGTATCGTTGATAGAATAACCGATGATAGTCAAGATAGCAGCGATAAATGATTGGTCAATTTCCATTGAGAATGGCATAACCTTCCAGAGGAGGGCGTATGCACCAAGTACGAAGAGTGCATCGTGTGCCAAACCAACCAACGCACCAATAGAGAATGCAACGTTGCGGAAACGAATGAGCACGTAGAGGAAGATACCTAGCAACGCAGCCAATACAGCCCAAATAGCAGATTGGGTGATATCGTCAGCTACTGCAGGACCTACCTTTTGCGATTGCATAATACCTATTTCAGGATTGATTTCAGTAGATTTAAACTCACCTAAGGTAATATCCTCTGGTAAGAATGGTTTGCAACCCTCGTAGAGCAATGTCTCAATGGTTTCCTCTACATTTTCAGAATTATCGTTGATAAGGTAGTTGGTAGATATACGTACTTGGTTAGCATCACCAATGGTGATAACGTTGAGCGCAAAGTTCTCTTCGTCACCAAGTTCAGCCTTAGCCTCCATAAATACATTATCCAAAGAAGCATTTACTTCCTCAGTATTCACATCTTGTGCGAAACGAACGATATAGTTGCGACCACCAGAGAAGTCAATACCAAGGTTGAGTTTACCAAAGAAGTTTGGATTAAGTGCCAAAGCACCCAATACGATAATGATACCTGAGATAATGTAAGTTACCTTGCGACCACCAATGAAGTTTACCTTGGTGTTTTGCAAGAAGTTTTGCATCAACTTGGTAGTGAAATTAAGTTCCTTAGCGTTCTCTCTCTTAGCATATGCTTCGAGCAATAAGCGGCAAACAAAGACAGCAGTCAAGAAAGAAGAAACGATACCAATCATATAGGTAACAGCGAAGCCCTTGATAGGACCTGTACCGAAGATAGCTAAGATAGCACCCGTCAAGAATGAGGTAACGTTGGAGTCTATAATGGCAGAAATAGCACCTGAGAAACCATCTTCGATAGCACGGCGCAAGTTTTTACCACCTCGACGCTCCTCGCGGATACGCTCGTAGATGAGCACGTTAGCATCCACAGCCATACCCATAGTGAGGACGATACCGGCGATACCAGGCAAGGTCAATACAGCAGAGAATGAAGAAAGGATACCAGCGAGCAAGAATACGTTGCAGAGCAATGCGAAGTTAGCAATCATACCTGCAGTGAAGCCATAGTAGCAAATCATGTAGAGCATAATCAAGATAAAGCCCAATACAAAGCTCCACATACCTGCGGTGATGGCCTCTTTACCGAGAGATGGACCAACTACGTCCTCTTGGATAATGCGTGCAGGAGCAGGCATCTTACCAGAGTTAAGGGTATTGGCCAAGTCTTTAGCCTCTTCCACGGTGAAGTTACCAGTGATCTGAGAATTACCACCAGCAATTTCATTTTGTACTGTTGGGAAGCTATATACATAACCATCAAGAACAATAGCAATAGATTTACCAATATTGCTGCCTGTTATGCGTTGCCAATCGCGTGCACCCTCAGCGTTCATAGTCATAGATACATTTGCGTAAGCAGATGTTTGACCAAAGTCAGCGCGAGCGTCTGTGATTACGTCACCCTCTAAAGAAGGACGGCCACTAGTTTGTGATTTAAGTGCAACGAGTTGGTAGTATGCCTCAGCAGCATCGATAGACTTCACAGTCCAGCAGAGATGCAAATCACGTGGTAAGATAGACTTAGCCACTTGTGAGGTGAGCATATCCATTACCTTAGCAGTATCGGTGTAGTGTGCAGTACCTACAACAGGACCTTGATATGGCTGATTAGCTTGATTTACAGAAAGTTGAATAGCTGCGAAGAGAGGGTTGTTTTTCTTAAATTCCTCTAAAGCAGCTTTTTGGTCAGCCTCTGCTTGAGCAAGGCTATCTGTAGCTTCAACCAAAGCCTCTATATCATCAACAACTTCAGTTGCTTTCTCTTCTTTTACTTCAGTTTGTGCAGCCTCTGTACTAGCGTTAGCTTTAGCCAATTCATCATTAATTTGGATGAGTTGTGGGAAAATCTCTACCAAATCATAAGTCTCCCAAAACTCAAGATTAGCAGAACCTTGAAGGAGTTTACGTACACGCTCTGGTTCTTTGATACCTGGCAACTCAATGAGGATACGACCTGTTTGGCTGAGCTTTTGGATATTAGGTTGAACCACACCGAAACGGTCAATACGAGTACGGAGTACATTGAATGAGTTATCAATAGCACCATTTACCTCTTCGCTAATAACTTTCTCTACCTCTGCATTAGTAGAATTCAAAGACACTTTGTCTTTTAACTCAAAAGTAGAGAATATTGATGCTAATTTGGCATCTGGATCAAGTTCATAGAATGACTCGAAGAACAGAGTCAAATAATCTGCTCCAGAAGTTTTTTGTTTTTGATTTGCGAGTGCAATTGCTTGATTGAAAATGTCAGAAGTGTTATGACCACTCAATACACGGAGAATGTCAGATACAGACACTTCCATAG
The DNA here is from genome assembly GCA_045577965.1 of Paludibacteraceae bacterium. Taxonomy (GTDB): domain Bacteria; phylum Bacteroidota; class Bacteroidia; order Bacteroidales; family Paludibacteraceae; genus Colicola. Next base: position 27,086 of record JAZNJI010000008.1, on the reverse strand, counting down.
TTACGTTCATACCACCCTTAAGGTCAAGACCTAAGTTCAATTCTTTCTCACGGCACTCCTTTAGAGTGTAGCCGAACCACACTTTTTCACCTGCGACAGAGTCGAGATACTGATACTCTTTCACAGCGTCACCTTGTGCATATTCTGCTGCTTTTTTGTCATAGCTATTTGTCACAAATGAGAATGACAAATAGAATGCACTTACCAAAGCAAGGCAGACAGCCAATGTGATTACTAATCCTTTGTTTTGCATAATTTTAGTTTTATTTTATTATTATTTATATTTCGTCTTGTATCCCTTGTGCGCATATACGCGTATAGATTATAAGGTGTACGTACACAAAATAGCGTGCAAAGGTACAACAAAAAATGCATATATGCAAGAAAAATGTATGAAAATTTATTTTTGACTTGTTTTTTCATATAAAAAAGCCACCTAACTGTTGTTAGATGGCTTTCGTTTGTTGCGGAGGGCGGGATCGAACCACCGACCTTCAGGTTATGAGCCTGACGAGCTACCACTGCTCTACTCCGCGATGTATCATCTCTTGCGAAATGCGGTGCAAAGGTACTGCTTTTTTTTTACATGACCAAATATTTTCGGTACTTTTTTCACTTTTTGTATATTTTTTGCTATTCTCTTTTGCATGTCTCGAAAAAAAGTAGTACCTTTGTCGTCGTTTATTGAATTGTGTAAATACAATGCTATTGAATATTCTTAAATCAAAAATTCATCGCGTAGTTATTACTGAAGCTAATTTGGATTATATAGGTAGTATCACAATTGATGAAGATCTAATGGATGCCGCAAACATCTACGCAGGTGAACGTGTGCAAGTGGTGGATAATACCAATGGTGCACGACTAGAAACTTATGTAATTCCTGGAAAACGTGGAAGTGGATGTATCTGTATGAACGGTGCTGCTGCACATTTGATACATGTGGGAGATATAGTTATTATTATGGCATATGCTATGCTGACTCCCGAAGAGCAAGCTACCTTTAAACCTGCTATTGTTTTTCCAGTAAATAATAAACTTTCTTAATGGCATTTTTTGACCTTATACATACGGACACGCAGTCGTGCGCCCGTGCGGGAGTAGTACATACTGATCATGGTGATATATTAACTCCTATTTTTATGCCTGTAGGTACAGTAGGCACAGTTAAAGGAGTACAACGCCATTATTTAGAAGAAGATATAAATGCTCAAATTATATTGGGCAATACATATCATTTGTATTTACGTCCTGGTACTCATATATTGCGTCAAGCGGGTGGTTTACACCGTTTTGAAGGATGGCAACGTCCTATTCTGACAGACTCTGGCGGTTTTCAAGTATTTTCCTTATCCGATATACGTAAGATGAATGAAGAGGGTGTGCAATTTTCGTCGCATATTGATGGAAGAAAATTGATATTTACTCCAGAAAGCGTGATGGATATTGAGCGCGAGATAGGCGCCGATATTATGATGGCATTTGATGAATGTTGTCCGGGAACAGCTGATTATCAATACGCGAAAAATTCGATGGAACGTACACATAGATGGTTGGAGCGTTGTATTGCCCGCTTTGATTCTACAGAGGATTTATATGGATATAAACAGCATCTTTTCCCTATTGTTCAGGGATGTGTGTATAAAGATTTACGTCAGGATGCAGCAAAATATCTTCGTGATTTAGATCGCGATGGTTATGCCATTGGTGGATTAGCAGTAGGTGAGCCTACTGAGCAAATGTATAATATGATAGAAGTGGTAAATGATATTTTACCACAAAACAAACCTCGCTACCTAATGGGAGTGGGTACCCCATGGAATATACTTGAAGGTATTGAACGCGGAGTAGATATGTTTGATTGTGTAATGCCAACTCGCAATGGTCGTAATGGAATGATCTTCACCCAGAATGGTATTATGAATATGCGCAATAAGAAGTGGGAAGATGATTTCACCGAACTTGATCCTTGTGGTACAAGCTATGTAGATCACCATTACACGCGCGCATACGTTCGCCACCTTATACATGCACAAGAGATGCTTGGATTGGAAATATTGAGCATTCATAATTTAGCATTTTATTTGTGGCTTGTAGGTGAAGCACGCAAACATATCCTTGCTGGAGATTTTAAATCATGGAAAGATGATATAACTCCTCGACTAATGCAGAGGATGTAGAAAAAGGTGAAAAAAATAGATAAATATATTATTGGAAAATTTCTCGGCACATTCTTCTTTTCAATCGTGCTGATTATGAGTATTGCCGTTGTATTTGATTTGACAGAGAAAATGGATGATTTCTTTGAAAATCAAGTTCCTATACGAGAAATTATTTTCGATTATTACCTTAATTTTATACCTTATTTTATGAATATGTTTAGTCCGCTATTCATATTCATTTCTGTTATATTTTTTACTTCTAAATTAGCAGGAAATAGTGAAATTATAGCTATTCTAGCGAGCGGCGTTAGTTATCATAGATTAATGGTACCTTATGCTATAAGTGCTACATTATTATTTATATTGTCATTTGTATTAACAGGTTATATTATTCCACCTGCCTCACAAAATATGCTTGAATTTCAAGATAAATATATCCAAAAATTTAGTCATGAAAATGCTCGAAATATTCAAATGGAAGTATCGCCAGGAACAATTTTATATATTGAAACTTTTCAAAAACGTACTAATACAGGCTATCGTGCTTCATTAGAAAATTTTGATGGCAAAAAACTAACTATGCGAATCACAGCAGATCGTATCTCTTATGACTCCGCATATAATTGGACATTATCTAAATATGTACGTCGTGATTTTGACGGTATGTATGAAACGCTTGCGCGCGGAAATGAATTAGATACTATAATTCCTATTATACCAGAAGAACTTTTCTATACAGCCGAAAATGCGCAAATGATGAGCAATCCCGAACTTAAAAAATTTATTGTTCGTCAACGAGAAAGAGGATCAGGAAATGTACAAGCTTTCGAAACAGAGTGGTGGAAACGTTGGGCAAGTCCTATTGGTGCATTTATTATGACTTTTTTAGGTGTAACTTTGAGTTCAAAAAAAGTGCGTGGTGGTATGGGTAAAAATTTAGGTGTAGGAATTACTTTGAGTGCGTTGTACATATTATTCTCTACAGTATCAACTACTTTCTCTGTATCAGGGGTAATGTCACCTTTTATGAGCGTTTGGCTACCAAATTTTGTATTCCTCGCTATTGGTATAGTACTGTATATTCGCGTCAGTCGTTAAAATTTTCTTCTTTTTTTTTCCTTTTGTAAACAAAGAGTTAAACTTTACCTTTTAATAATAAAATAGAATTAATAAAAGATTTATCTATTATTATTAGTTTCTAAAAGTGTTGAAAACATCTATATTCTGCTAAATTTAAGCGAGTTAGATGTACGAAAAAACTTAGATGAATTGTTGATAAAATTGATAAGTTAGGTTTATCAAAATTAATCAACAAATTTTATTAGAAATTGTTTAAAACTTGTTTATAACCACTTTTTCAGTTTGAAAATGAGCAAGATAGCCACGGTAAAAACTATCATTAAACCGATAGCAAATGGATAACCTAGTTTCCATGCTAACTCAGGCATAAAGTCGAAGTTCATACCATACATACTCGCGATCAAGGTAGGTGGGAGGAATACGACATTCACTACGGTGAAGATTTTGATAATCTTGTTCTGCTCGATATTAACAAGACCGAGGAAAGTATCCTGGAGGTAGTCTAGACGGTCGAAACCAAAACGGGTGTAATCGAACAGAGAATTGATATCCTTGATAATCATTGTAAGGCGTGGTTGGAGCTCCGTTGGGAAGAAATCGCACTTAAGGAAGTTACTAATCACGCGTTGTTTATCCATGATGTTTTGACGGATAATGGTGACTTTTTCCTGAAGGTCCTTGATTTGGATAAGTACCTCTTCGTCCACGTGGTCTTTGGCGTTGATTTCACCAGAAAGTTTGGTGATGAGGTCAGTAGTATCCTCAATCATATCTGCATCTTTTTCTACACGTGTTTCCATGAGCGAAACAAGTACGTGGTAGCCCGTTGGGAAGTTGCGGGTGTTCATGAGCATCTTCTTGACCGTCTCGTTGAAACTAGCGAGTTCAACGTCGCGCGTGGTGACAAGAATGCTGTTTTTGAGGATAAAATTGACGGGCTCTACCTCGAAATTATCGCGGAGGAAATTGGAATTAGCCACGATGGAATCGTCGGTTTGGATATAACGAGATGACATCTCAATCTCTTCCATCTCTTCGTCCTCTTGGATGTCGATTTTGAGGAAATCCTCGAGCACGCCCTCTGTTCGGTCGCTTACATCTAACAGGTCGATCCAGATGATATCGGATTTATCAAGACTGGTGAGGATGTTTACACTGCGTCCTACTTTAATTTTATCTTTGTCTTTATCTTTGTAGAATATTTTTAACTCTGCCATAGCTACACTAATTTTGAATGGTTACTTCGAATGTTGAATTAGTTTAGTGAGTGCAATAAATTCTTCGACACTCAGTTGTTCGGGGCGCTTCGTGAAGATTGGCTCGTTGAGGATGGGATTTTCTTTTCCTACGAGCTGCATCAACGAATTGCGCATCTGCTTTCGGCGCTGGTTGAATGCTGTTTTTACTACGTTCTTAAATAGCGCCTCGTCGCAGCTTAATCCTTGGCGGTTGTTACGTGTCATGCGAATAACCGCCGACTTTACTTTCGGAGGGGGGCTAAATACATGTTCGTCCACCGTGAATAGATATTCTATATCATAATATGCTTGCAGCAGTACACTAAGGATTCCGTATGCCTTTTTGCCAGGTTTAGAGGCAATACGTTCGGCTACTTCTTTTTGAATCATTCCCGAACAAATAGGAATACGATCCTTATTATCAAGCACTTTGAAGAAAATCTGACTGCTGATATTATACGGATAATTGCCTATCACGCAGAATTCGCCATCGGGATAAATGATATTGAGGTCGAGTTTGAGGAAGTCGCCCTCAATGAGGTGCAACTCGGGGTACCACTCCTTGAGGTACGCCACACTCTCCCTATCAATTTCGATAGCGGTAGTTTGCAGATTAAGATTTTTGAGGAGATACTGGGTGAGCACCCCCATGCCTGGTCCTACCTCTAAGACACGACCTGCGGGGATAGTCTCAGCAATTCGTTGGGCGACACTCAGGTCCTTCAAGAAGTGCTGCCCTAGAAACTTCTTGGCACGTACTTGTTGCATTTTGTTGGTGATAGTCGTCCATATTTATTGATTAATATTTGCTCAGGTGTAAAATTTTTAGTACTTTTGCACGCTGATTTAATTTTCGGCTGCAAAAGTACGATTTTTTTTTGATAAATGCAAGGATTATCGCAAATAATAACTAAAATTATCGATTTTTTTTATCGACCTTTTAGTAAATATGTTCCACAGCAGTTATTTCGTTATGCTGCTTGTGGTGGTGGTAACATGGTACTTGATTGGGTATTATATTTTCTAGTATACAATTTTGTGGTGGGACATGAATTGGTGTATATAACCTTGCCTTTCGCCTTTAATATTTCGTCTTTACCTTATCAAATTTGCCTCACACCACATATAATGTCTTTATTGATTGTGTTTCCAATCACATTACTCACGGGATTTTGGTTGAATAAATATGTAACTTTCACTCAGTCTTCGCTACGCGGTTATAAGCAACTTTGGCGCTATATACTGATTGTTATAGTAAACTTATTGGTAAATTATTTAGGCTTAAAACTATTAGTGGAAATATATAATGTTTATCCTACTCCGTCAAAGATAATTATTACGATTATAACAGTAGTGATAAGTTTTTTTGGACAAAAATACTTTTCGTTTAGAAAATAATTACTATAAACTAAAAAGATATTCCAACGCTTCATTGATATCATCTTCAGTGGGGTGTTGGTTTATTATAGGATCTCCTATTGTGCGAAGCAGTGTAAAATTTGGAGTATGATTTGCGCTGTTCTTTTTATCTTGATACATGCGCTGGATAAGTTTTTCACGTTGCTTGCAATCACATTGTGGTTTTCCATAGTATTGCAGCATAATCTGTGTTAATTGTTGTAAAACCTCGCGTGGACATCCCAACTTCACTACACTTAGATATACCTCTGCCACCATACCCCATAATACATAATAACCGTGAGAATAATGGTGTAGTGTAGTTTGTTGTAATGTAGTAGATTCTATAGCGTGTCCAATGGTATGTCCGAAATTTAAAATCTTACGCCAACCTATTTCAAGTGGGTCTTGTGCCACTACTTTTTCTTTTATCGCTATACTTGCTTGCAATAAGCCTGTACTACCTAATGTCTCTATAAACTGCTCTTGAGATAACTCGTCTTGAGTTAGTAGTAACAGTTTTACCCAATCTTCTGGGCTTGCTATAAGTGCATGCTTGAGCATCTCTGCAAAGCCACTAAGCAGTTCTTCTTTAGGCAATGTGTTTAAAAAAACAGGATCAATCAGTGTTGCTATAGGTAATGTAAAAGTGCCTATTAAATTTTTTACTCCATGATAATCAAAACCTGTCTTTCCACCAGATGATGCATCCACCATAGCTAATAAAGTTGTTGGGATATTTATAAAACGAATACCGCGCATATAGGTTGCTGCTACAAAGCCTCCTAAATCCGTAATAATTCCACCACCCAAGTTAACTAATATTGCTTCGCGTGTGGCGTGGTTTTTGAGTAGAAAATCCCAAACAATTTGTGCTGATGTTAAATTCTTGCTTTTTTCACCTGCCTCTAGGGTGAGTAAATTATACGAAATATTTCCAATGTATTTGGCAAAAGAAGGCAAACAATGCTCGATAGTATTCGTATCTGTCAGTACAAATAACTGCCCTTCTGGCAGGTCAGAAAATAGTGTAGATAGTTTTGTTAAGTCGTGCAGCATTGTTGCTTTTTTGATGAAAAGTTTGCAAAGTTACGAAAAAAATTGTAACTTTGCACCCTAAATTATAAAAATTATGCAAAAAAGATTATTTTTTACCACTATGATGGTATTTTTTGCCCTTTCTTCCATGGCTGAGGGCTTGACCTATCTCTCCACCGCAGACTTCAAAAAGAAAGTGTGCTACTATGATTTGTCATCTGGTCAACAACCTCAATGGAAATACATTGGAGATAAACCTTGTTTGATTGATTTCTCCACCACTTGGTGTGGTTGGTGTAAGAAGTTGCACCCTATTTTAGAACAAGTGGCTAAAGACTACGATGGTAAGGTATATGTGTACACATTGGATGCAGAGAAGGAACCTGAGGTGGCAGCGTTATTTGGAGTTCGCAGTTATCCTACGGTGGTTTTTTGCCCTATGGAAGGTGGTCCACGTATCGCACAAGGGTACCATGAAATTGACTATTGGAAAGAAGCTATTAAGCAAATTCTAGGTATAGAGTAATCCCTTAAAACTTTATTCAATTTTTCCTGACACATGCAAGTAGAACTTATTCTTCTCGTACTTTCGCTTCTCTTTTTTGCGAGTATTTTTACCGATAAAATTGGATATAAGTTTGGTGTGCCTGCTTTGTTGTTATTTTTAGCAGTAGGTATGTTATTCGGTCCTGACGGTATCGGGCGTCTCATTAACGACGACGGAGTGGGTTATATGCTGAATGTGGGGTCAGCCCAAGCCATTGGCACAATCGCGCTGTGTATTATCCTTTTCTCGGGTGGTTTGGATACCAAACTTTCGGATATCCGCCCTGTGATGGTGCCTGGTCTGACTTTAGCGACTATAGGTGTGCTAATCACCATGCTCGTGACGGGTGTGATTACCTACTATGTTTTCGGTTGGCTACATTCAGTGGCAAGTGTGAGTATTGCTGTAGCAATGCTAATGGCATCCACGATGTCATCCACTGACTCTGCTTCGGTATTCTCTATTCTTCGTACCAACAAAATAGGATTAAAGCACAACCTTCGTCCGTTGTTGGAGTTGGAGTCAGGTGCCAACGACCCAATGGCGTATGTGCTTACCACTACTATGATTGGTATTGTCACTGCTACCAGCCATCAAGTGACAGCGCTTTCTGTGATACAGGATATTGTTATTCAGCTGATTATGGGTGCCGTATTGGGATTTGTATTTGGAAAGGTTATCGTCAGTATCATGCGCAAGGCGGACCTTGGCAACGAGTCGCTGTATCCTCTTATGGTGCTTACAGCATGTATCTTTATCTTTAGTATCACCTATTTCCTCAAGGGTAATACCTATTTGGCAGTGTATATCGGTGGTTTGGTGATTGGTAATAGCAAGTTCATTCGTAAACGCCAAACGCGCAGTTTCTTTGATGGACTGACGTGGCTGAGTCAATTGGTTATTTTCCTTGTCTTGGGTCTGATGGTGCGTCCGCACGAGTTGTTCCAATTAGATGTCTTGCTGCCATGTTTGATTATCAGTATTGTGATGATTTTTATCTCGCGCCCTGTAGCGGTATTCCTTTGTATGTGGCCCTTCAAGCAGTACAAGCGCAATGACAAGATGCTGCTCAGTTGGGTAGGATTGAAGGGTGCTGTGCCTATTATTTTCGCTATTATGTGCAAGGCGAACAATGTGCCGCATGCAGACCTTATCTTCAATATAGTCTTCCTCTGCACTATTGTTTCGCTCATCGCGCAAGGTACAACCTTATCGGTGGTGGCAAAGAAACTCAAACTGGCTACTCCGCCTGTGGAACTCAAGAAACTCATCCACTTTGATATTGATTTGCCAGAGGAGGTAGAGTCTTCTGCCACAGAGATTGAGGTGAAAGAGGAAATGCTCGTTCATGGCAATTTGCTCAAAAATCTCATTTTCCCAGATAAGACCTTGGTTATCATGGTGCGCCGTGGCGAAGACTTCTTTGTGCCAACGGGCAATTCCGAATTAGAAGTGGGCGACCAACTATTGGTTATCACCGACAACGATGCTATGCTTGCTGCTCAATATCTTGAGGAAACAAATGAGGAAGAGAGCAAACACTGGGGCGTGCAACTCATCAACAACACTTGGGACTTCGCCAAGCAGAAATGGCAACAACTTATTGGAGGAAAACATTAATAAAACCAATTATATCATGAAACATGTAACTATTTTTTTTGTCGCGTTACTTAGTTTAGTATCCCTATTTTCCGGATGCCAAAATGTAGACATTTATCAACCATGGTCTAAAGAACAAGCCAAAACTTGGTATGATTCACATCCATATCGTGCTGGTTGTAATTTCCAACCAAGCACAGCCATTAACCAGATTGAGATGTGGCAATCCGCCACTTTCGATGCAGCTACTATTGACCGCGAATTAGGATGGGCAGAGGATATAGGCTTTAATGTCATGCGCGTGTATTTGAGCAGCGTAGTATGGCAAAACGAGCCAGAAGCATTCAAACAGCATATTGATGAGTATCTTACCATTGCTGACAAGCATCATATCAAGACGTTATTCGTTTTCTTTGACGATTGCTGGAATCCTGAATCTACCTATGGTGAGCAACCAACTCCGCGACCAGGTATTCACAATTCGGGGTGGGTGCAAGACCCTGCTGTTAGTTTGCGTGCTGATACTGCGACTCTCTTCCCTATCCTCGAGAAGTATGTTAAAGATGTGATGACAACCTTCAAAGACGATGAGCGTATATGGATGTGGGATCTCTATAACGAGCCAGGCAACACAGGTCACAAAATGACCTCCATGCCCTTGCTCCAAAACGTCTTCCGGTGGGCACGCGAATGTCAAGTGAGCCAACCGCTGACTGTAGGAGTATGGTTTATGGAATGTCCAGAACTCAACCAATTCCAATTAGCAAACTCGGATATAATCTCTTATCACAATTATAGCAATCCTGACATCCATAGAGAGTGCATTGATACGCTTCGCAAGTACGATCGTCCTATGGTCTGCACTGAATATATGGCGCGCCGCAATGGTAGTTATTTCCAAACGATCCTCCCACTCTTGAGGGAGAATAATGTAGCGGCTATTAACTGGGGATTTGTAAGCGGAAAGACCAATACCATCTTCGCTTGGGATGAACCATTGCCTGAGCTGCAAGAGCCAGCATTGTGGTTTCACGATATCTATCGTCAGGATCATACTCCATTCAATATAGAAGAGGTAAATGTAATTAGAAGTGTGATGTTTCCATAATATTTGCACTATGAGAATAAATTTATCCAAAGTATTTGTTTTTCTGCTATTTATCATTATGTTCGGATGTACAAAGCAAGAAAAATCTACACAAAGCGGTTTGCTTCGTAGTAATTTTCAAATCGAACATATGGGTAAGTTTAGTGATCTCTATACATTGACTAATGAGAATGGTATGGAGGTGTGTTTTACTAATTTCGGTGGACGCATTGTCAGCATTATGGTACCAGATAAAGATGGTAAGATGATTGACGTATGCCTCGGTCATGACTCCATCGCTGACTATATCCGCTATGGCTATCAAGGTTGCAATTTTGGTGCGTTGATAGGCCGTTATGGTAATCGTATTAAGGATGGTAAGTTTATATTGGATGGTATAGAGTACCAATTACCACGCAATAATGATGGCAACTGTCTGCATGGTGGTGGTGAGGTAGCTTTTCACAACCGTATGTGGGATGTTCAACTTGTAAGCAATAGCAGTATAACATTTACCACTATAAGTGAAGATGGCGAGGACGGTTTTCCAGGCAATTTATTTGTTAGGGTTACCTACGCGCTAACCAACGATAATGCTATTACTATATCCTACGAAGCCACTACCGATAGACCAACAGTTATTAACCTCACCAACCACTGTTATTTCTGCTTGAGTGGTGACCCAAGTCGCGATGTATTGAACGAGATCCTCTATCTCAATGCTGAGGCTTACACACCAGTAGATGCTAATGTGGCAGTAATAGGCGAGATCGCTGCAGTGGAGAATACTCCGTTCGATTTCCGCACTCCTACCCGTGTGGGCGATCGAATCAACGATACCACTCACCAACAGATAATTAATGGCCGTGGCTATGACCACAATTGGATTCTCGCCACCGAGGGTGATATTAACGCTATTGCGGGCATATTATACGATCCATCATCAGGTATAAAAATGACTATCCATACTGATCAACCAGGTATGCAATTCTATGCGGGTAATTTCTTGGATGGAAGTTTTATGGGTAAAAAGGGTATTGCTTATCCGATGCGAAGCGGTTTTTGCTTTGAAACGCAACATTTTCCGGATAGTCCTAACCAGCCTGCTTTTCCAAGTACGACCCTATATCCAGGAGAGAAATATACTACAACAACTATTTATAAATTCACTGTAAATTGATGAAAAAAACTATCTTCCTTACTGGTGCTACAGGCACTATGGGATATGCAGGTATGACAGAGATTCTGCGCTATCCTGAGAAATATCAATTGCGTATCTTGGCTCGTCCAAGCGCTAAAAATAAGGAAAAACTTGCGCCTCTAGCTGACAAAGTAGAAATCATTTGGGGTGATCTCACCAACTACGACGATATTCTTCGCGGTGTAACAGGAGCTGACATTGTCCTCCATGTGGGTGGTATGGTTTCGCCTCAAGCAGACTACCGTCCTAAGGCTACTCTCCGCATCAATATTTCTGCTGCGACCAATATACGTGATGCGGTGTTGGCGCAGCCTGAGGATAAACAACCCAAGGTTGTCTATATCGGTAGTGTAGCTCAGATGGGTGACCGTCGCGAGCCATTGCATTGGGGACGCGCTGGCGACCCAATTTGCGTATCGGCATATGACCACTACGGATTGACTAAAGCACAAGCAGAGCGTATCATCACCAATTCGCCTATCAAACAATGGGTTGCACTGCGTCAGTCGGGTATTCTTTATCCTGCAATCTTGAAGAACTATGACCCTATCATGTTCCATGTTCCTATTCGTGGTGTTTTGGAATGGGCTACGGTGGAAGATAGCGGGCGACTGCTTGAGCGTGTCTGCCGCGATGAGGTGCCAGAGGAGTTTTGGAAAAACTACTACAATATCGGCTCTGGACAAGAGTATCGCATCAGTAACTATGAGTTTGAGTGCCTCCTCCTAGATGCCATCGGTTGCCCTCGCCCAGAGAAAATTTTCAACGCCAACTGGTTTACCACTCGCAATTTCCACGGCATGTGGTATATTGATGGCGACCGCCTTGAGAAGTACCTCCACTTCCGTGAAAATATGCCTGTAAAGGATTATTTCAAGAAGATGGCAAAAGATTCTTCTGTGCCTGTAGGTATTCGCTTTGCGGCAAAGACAAAGATTGCTAAGTTGTTCCCTCGCTGTGTGAAGCTTGCCATGTATGCTATGGCGATGTCAAAGGAGCATGGTACACAATGGTGGATCAAGCATAACCAACTCCAACGTATTAGCGCATATTATGGCACATTAGAGGCATACAAGGCAATTCCTGACTGGAAGCATACTGATCTCTCGCACAATAGCGAGGAGTATGTATTGCTTGATCACGGTTATGATGAGCAAAAGCCAAAGACTTTATTCACTATTGAGGATATGCAAAAAGCCGCAGCTTTCCGCGGAGGCAAGTGCTTATCTAAAGACATGGTGCAAGGTGATTGGGACACTCCGCTGGAGTGGGAGTGCGCAGAGGGGCATAAATTTACCGCTACGCCACGCTTGGTATTGCTGGGTGGTCATTGGTGTGAGGAGTGTATGCCTTATCCTTATGCGGGCGAGAAGAATGCTCGTCCATGGCAATGGGACAAAGTGGCAAAGAAGAATCCATTCTTCGCACAACTATGGGCTCCGCTTCATGACGCTAACGAGGACAATGTGTATGGCCCAGAAGTATTTGATGGTTGGGAGAAATAAATATTCGAGCGAAAATAAAGATAAAATTAGTCGAATAAAATAAGGGATATGTATTTCGACGAATTAGCATTATCAGATCATGTGTTGGATGCATTGTGGGATATGCATTTTGATACATGCACGCCTGTGCAAGAGCAGACTATACCTGTGATATTGGACGGACATGATGTGATTTCCTGTGCACAAACGGGCACAGGAAAAACTGCTGCGTATATACTTCCCTTGCTCACCAACCTAGAGTACGATAACCATGATTCCAATAAACTCAATGCCATTATTATGGCTCCTACGCGCGAGTTGGCACAACAGATAGACCAACAAATGGAGGGATTTGGATTCTATGTACCCTTCTCTTCTGTGGCAATATATGGTGGTAGTGATAGTGGCGCTTGGGGTACACAAGTAACTGGATTGCAGAAGGGTGCAGATATTGTCATCGCTACACCTGGGCGACTGCTCAGCCAAATGAATATCTATGATATCGATTTCTCTGGCGTGAAATATTTTATCCTAGACGAGGCAGACCGCATGTTGGATATGGGTTTCTATGACGATATCATGACAATCGTTAACAAGTTGCCTAAAGAGCGGCAGACGATTATGTTTTGTGCTACTATGCCAGCGAATATTCGCAAAATGGCGAAAGCCATTATGCACAACCCAGTAGAAGTGCAGATAGCTATCTCGCGTCCACCAGAAAGTATCAAGCAACAAGCAGCTGATATTTACGAGTTGCAAAAGAACAATTTCCTCAGTCTCTTGCTCAAAGAGCGTGGACTGAAGAAGGTGATCATCTTTGTTGGTAAGAAGCAAAAGGTCAAGGAACTCACGCGTGCGTTACGCGCGAATCATATAGACGCGCGTGCCATGCATTCTGACTTAGAACAGAAAGAGCGCGATGAAGTGATGCTTGATTTTAGAAATGGTAAAGTAGATGTACTAGTGGCAACAGATATTGTGTCACGCGGTATTGATGTGGATGATGTGCCATTGGTTATTAACTACGATGTCCCTCGCGATGTAGAAGACTATGTGCACCGTATAGGTAGAACTGCTCGTGCAGAAAATAAAGGTGAGGCTATCACCTTGGTAAGTCCAGAAGATAAACGATTCTTCAATAAGATTGAGCGATTCTTGCAGAAGGTTATAGATCGCGTTCCCTTACCTGCCGAGCTTGGAGCTGCGCCAGATAGTAGCGTATGTTCACTTGCTGCTGCCGACCATAAGCCGTCTTCCAAGCACCGAAAAGGCGGTTGGCACGCTGGGCATAATCGCAAGCCGAAGCATAATCGCCAAGCATCTCATAAGCAATAGCAATATTGGCCGCAGCACATGCTGCGGCTTTTTTATCCTTGCTATCTACCATAGTAAGCCACTGATTGATAGCACTATTCCAGCGCTGCAAGCGAAAAGCATCTAAGCCAGCTTGTAGGTTGGGTAAGTCGTATATATAGCGTCGAGTGGTTTGCCACGAAGGAGAAAAACTGCTACCAATGCGGTTGCCCAGTTCGCGTGCGATATAGAGTAACGCCTCTTGACGAGAAGGCAAATCGTTAAGACTTTGTGCACGGGTATAATACAGTCGGCTCTCCCAGAGGAGGGTATCTGCTTGTGTGAATGTCACTTCACGTGGCTGGCCTGCGTAGTGAATGGTCCAATGGGATTGAGCATAAGCTTGCAAGTAGGCATAGTAAGTACCCTCATCGGTAGGGAAACTCTCTACAATATCGTATAATACGAGTTGGTTGAGTGTTAAGAGTGCATCTGCTTGATAATCAGTACATAGTCGTTCTGCTTGCGAGAAGGTGAGCGGAGTGCGAGAGTAGTAGTTGGTGGAATGATTTTGCGAGATATCCATTAATTCTACAGCATTGAATTCTCCTGTTGATTCCATACTTTGGGTTGTTGCAAAGAGGCAGTAGAGTACACTGCGGGAGAGATCAACTTCGACATTGTTATGGCTCTCACCATCAATCATGGTGGTATGACCAAAGTCATTAGGTTGTGTTAAAGCATTGTTGACCACCAATATATGTTGCTTGTCCTTTAACTCCGTTCGCTTGGCAGGATAACGCTCATCCACAGAGAAATAGCACTGCTGTTGTGCAGAAAGAGATAAGGAGCAAAGAACCAAGAGTAATGAGCAAAGACGGATATTCATGGTTCAAATGTATTTTATAGTTTGCGTATTCGCCACTCTTTTGGGTATAGGTTATTGCAATGGTTACCTACATTCTTCACGAAACCTAGAGGTACATTCTCATAAGTGAGCAATAGCACACCCGCAGCAGCATTAGGTAGGGTTAGTGCTTCGCAACGAAGATAACTAAGGGCTTGCTCTAGGGTAAGTTCAACCTTATTAAACGCTTTGGTATTCAAGTCCTTAAGCATTGCCATTGCATGTTGAGGTACGACTGTCTTGCCGCGCAGTTCGCCGATACCGAAGCCCGTGCTAATGCAGATAAATTGCGAATTGAGAAACTCAATAAGTTGTTTGTATTTGGCAGGATAAGCCACCACGAAGCGGTCTTGTTGGCGGATAGTCCATTGTTCGGGATGCTGAAGCCAACTTTGCATAATATCCTTAAACTCTACGGTTTCAGAAACAGAGTTCTTCTGTTTAGGAATACGGAAAGCACCTGTAGCGACACCACGTTTGCGGAATGCACAGATGTAGAAGCCTTCGCCCTTGGTTTTATGTGGATAGAAGTGGTATCCAGGTTTGCCTTCAGTTATGCCCCATTCTGGGTTATGGTTGATAGGCAAGATTTCGGCGCCGAGTTCATCAGCAATCCACTGTGCGTTCTTCTCGTTTTCTTCGCGGTTGAAGGTACAAGTAGAATAGATTAATATACCTCCAGGCTTGAGTGCATCCCAGACATCATCAAGGATATCGCATTGACGCTCAGCACATTCCTGTACATTTTTCATGCTCCATTCTGCAATAGCGCCTTCATCTTTTCGGAACATACCTTCGCCTGAGCATGGAGCATCTACGAGGATACAATCGAAGAGTTCGGGTAGTTTGTTGCCAAAATCGGCAGCAGGGTTGTGTGTAACTACGGTGTTTCCGTTGCCCCATTTCTGGATGTTCTCTGATAGGACAAAGACGCGTTGACGCACTACCTCGTTGCTTACGAGTAGGCCCTCGTTGCCAAGGAACTGGCTGATAAGTGTGGACTTGCCACCTGGCGCAGCACAGAGATCAAGTACGATGCTATCGGGTTTGAGGTATTGGTTAAGTACTTCGCCAACAAACATACTGCTAGCTTCTTGCACATAGTAGCATCCCGCATGGAAGAGCGGGTCAAGAGTGAATTGTGGACGACGACTGAGATAGTATCCATCTTCGTGCCAAGGCACCTCTTCGGTGTCGCAATCGAAGGTGAGACAGTCTAGTTTGTCGTTGAGACGAATAGATGTAATTTGCTCTGATTCAAGTGCTTGGCATAGTACTTGCACCTCCTCAGGCGACATCTGTTCGTGGAGATTTTCTATGAAGTCTAATGGTAACATCAATTGGAAGGTTGAAAGAGTTTAAAGGGTTTTTAAGAGTTTTAAAGGTTATAATTTTAGAGCTCTTTGTATTTCTCTTTTGTCATCCGCTGCGCGGAGGGCTTGGCGTTTGTCGTAGGTGTGTTTACCTTGACAAAGGGCTATCTCCATCTTTGCAAATCCACGTTCGTTGATGAAAAGGCGGAGAGGGATAATGGTTTTGCCTGTGTCTTTCACTTGTTTTTCTAGTTTGCGAAGTTCCTTCTTGGTCATCAGTAGTTTACGATCACGCTTGGCCTCATGGTTAGCATAACTACCAAAGCGGTATTCGGCAATATGCATCTGCTTGACCCATAGTTCGTTGCCTATGAATTGACAATATGTGTCCACTAGCGATGCTTTGCTCTCTCGAATGGATTTTATCTCCGTACCAAATAGCTGAATACCAGCGGTATAACGATCAAGTATCTCGTAGTCAAACGAGGCACGGCGATTTTTGATATTGACATCACTCTTAAGACGCATATTCCCATGAATACATAAACCCGTGCAAAGGTACAAAAAAAAAGTGAAAATTAAAAGAAGAACGTCCAAAACTTTGGTAAAATATAATTAATCACTAAGTAATTACTAATTAATCACTAACTAATCACTAAGTAATCACTAACTAAATAATATGAAAACATGAGAAATAACATGAAAAAATAGAATAGAGAGGAAGGAAATGTTGTATAAAATTTTCGCTTTATGGCATGGTTTTTGCAAGATGAGTTGCGATGTTTCAAAAAATAATGTTTTACATAGTAAAGTTACCAGTATTTGTATTTTGGTTGGGAGCTGTGTTTTTAGGATTGAGTCCGCAAGAGGTATCTGCTAAGTCAAAAAGGAGCCTTGCTGATTCGTTGCAAGTGCTTCATTTTCAAATAGGCGGAGTAGAGTTTGCTATGCAGCGAGTGGATGGTGGAGTGTATGTGATGGGTGGTACGAAAGAGCAGCATACCGAGGTGATAGCAACAGATTTACCGACTCATACAGTGTCGTTGGATGCCTATTATATATCGACAACGGAAGTGACGCAAGCCCTTTGGAAGGCGGTGATGCCAGAGTGGTATATAAGCAGCGAATGGAATACTCCTACATTGCCTATCACAGATGTAAATTGGTATGATTGTCAGGAGTTTATACATCGTTTGGATAGTATAACAGGTATGCCTTTTCGTTTGCCAACAGAAGCGGAATGGGAGTTTGCTGCTCGCGGGGGAAATAAGAGTAAGGGCTATCGTTTTGCGGGTGGAGATAAGGTAGGTGAAGTGAGTTGGGGATTGGATAATGCCGGTTTTCGTACACATAGTGTGGGCAGCAGGGAGGCAAATGAGTTAGGTTTGTATGATATGACTGGCAATGTAAGTGAGTGGTGTTCAGATTGGTATGGCAGATATTATTTAGGAACAGAGCCCAATCCGCAAGGTGCAAAAGATGGTGAATGGAAAGTAGTTCGTGGTGGGAGTTTTGATAATTGCAGAGAGAATAGTTATCTTTCGAGGCGGGAGTATTATGCTCCGTATGAAGCGATGAATTATTGTGGTTTGCGTTTGGCATTGACCTTGCCTAATGATCCGATGTTACAACTAATAGATGAGCCATCGATTGTAAAGAAATTGAAGATTAAAAATTTGCGTGTGAAGTTGCGATATGTTTCGTCGGAAGAGCCTTATTATATTTCAGAGGAGCCTGTTAATCAACGTATTTGGCAGAAAGTGCATGGATTACCATTGAATGATGCTTGGTCGCAAGTAGTTGTAGATAAGTCAGATAGTGAATGGAATGAATTTTTGGAACGATGTAGAAAAATAAGTAATGTCGCTGTAGTTTTTGCTACGGAAGATGAAGTGAATCAAGCAATAGCGATGGATATTACGCAAATGCCAAAGATAAAAAGTAAGAAACAATATCGTTGGGAGAAAGATGTGCGCAGTATTCAACGCCATCGCAAAACAGTTTCGAAGGCTCAGAAGTGGGCAGATTTGATAGGAGTGGAAATAAAAACAACGGATGATCCGATCTTGCAAGTCTATAATAATCAAGATAAAAAGAAAACTCCAAGATGGTTAGTAGTTAGAGTGACTAGGATGTGAAAAATAAAAACGAAAGAAAAAATGTACTTTTCTTGCAGAAGTGCATTTTTTTTTGTACCTTTGCGCGATTTTATAAAACTTGCGTAAAAAGGCATAAAATAATAATACCTAAATAATATTTACAAAGACAAAATGGGACTATTTTCGTTTACACAAGAAATTGCGATTGACCTTGGAACTGCGAACACTATTATTATCTGTGATGATAAAGTAGTGGTTGATGAACCATCTGTAGTAGCAATAAGTATGGCTGACAATAAGATGGTAGCAGTAGGACGTAAAGCACAACAAATGATCGGTAAAGGTGGTACATTGATTCGTACCGTTCGTCCTTTGCGTGATGGTGTGATAGCAGACTTCTATGCTTGCGAGATGATGATTCGCGGAATGATCAAGATGATTCCGAAGCAAAACAAGTTGTTTACTCCAAATATCCGTATGGTAGTATGTATTCCTTCGGGCAGTACTGAGGTGGAAATTCGTGCGGTGCGCGATAGTTCGGAGCATGCAGGCGGTCGCGATGTATATATGATTTACGAGCCTATGGCTGCTGCGATTGGTATGGGTATTGATGTGGAGAGTCCTGAGGGTTGTATGGTAGTAGATATAGGTGGTGGTACAACTGAGATTGCGGTGATTTCTCTCGGTGGAATCGTGGCAAATAAGTCTATTAAGGTGGCAGGTGATGATCTAAATGCTGATATTGTGGAGTATATGGGTCGTATGCATAACTTACGTATTGATGAGCCAACAGCAGAGCGTATCAAGATGCAAGTGGGTAGTGCATTACCAGAGTTGGAGGATGCTCCAGAGGATTATATGGTAATTGGTCCAAACAAGGTGACTGCATTGCCAATGCAAGTGCCAGTAAGTTATCAAGAGATTGCACACTGCTTGGAGAAGAGTATTGCAAAAATAGAGAACGCTATTCTTCAGGCATTGGAGGCAACTCCACCAGAGTTGTATGCAGATATTGTGAAACGTGGAATATACTTGACCGGAGGTGGTGCACAGCTACATGGACTAAGCAAGCGCTTAACAGATAAGATTACAATTCCATTCCACGTTGCAGAGGATCCATTGCACGCAGTGGCACGTGGAACAGGTGTGGCATTGAAGAATGTGGCAAACTTTGGCTTCTTGATCCGATAAGTACAATGCATTTATATACGTGACCTAAATGCGAAACTTGATACAGTTTTTAGTACGCTATAGCAACTTCCTAATCTTTTTGATGTTGGAAGTTGTTGCGTTTATACTGATAGGTACCTGCAATGACTATCAGCAGAGTGCTATGTGGTCGAGTGCCAATCGTATAGTAGCAGGAACGAATAATATCAAGACAAGCATTGTGGACTACTTTAGTTTGCGGGCAGATAATGCGGAGTTAGCAGAAGAAAATGCACGATTGAAGGCGGAACTGGTTAAGTTGAAAAACAATATGGAGTCGGTGGCCGAGCGTGATAGTCAGTATGTATATAGTCATTTGGATTGGGATTTTGTACCAGCAAAAGTGATAGGACTAACCACTAATAAACAACATAACAACCTGATAATCAATAAAGGAAAACGCGATAGTATAGAGGTGGATATGGGTGTGATAGGCGTCGATGGCGTAGTAGGAGTAGTGAGTGCTGTAGGAGAGAAATATGCATTGGTGGTTCCTATTATTCATACCAAAATCAGTATTAGTTGCCGTTTGAAGGGTAATGGTCAGATAGGTGGTACATCCTGGGATGGGCGAAATTATCGCTTTGTTGACTTGATTGAAATAGCTCGACATGTATCGGTAAATCAGGGTGATACAGTAGTCACCAGTGGATTGACAGATGTTTTTCCAGAGGGTTTGATGATAGGTGTAGTGAGTGAAACTGAATTAGGTGCAGGAGATAATTATCACCAAACAGTAGTGGAACTCAGTACAGATTACAAGGCACTTAAATATGTACAAGTGCTACGCAATAATAACACAAAAATAACCGATGAAATCGGTGAAAATAATGGAATGGATTAAACAAATAGTACAATCATTGGTGGTAGTACTACTGCAAGTACTATTGTTTGACCACTTGCAAATTGCAGGTTGGGGATTTCCTATGGTGTATGTGTTAGTGCTGATGAATATGCCAGTTCAGGTTCCACGTTGGGCCGAGATGTTGATAGGTGCAGCAGTAGGATTAGTATTCGATGTGTGGAATAGTTCGTTGGGTGTGAATATGGCTGCATGTATAGCATTTAGTTTTTTACGTCCAATCTTGCTTGGAAATTTAGTACAAGATTTGGAGCGTGTAAAAGGTGAGGTGTGTAGCAATAGTATAGGCAGGATAGAGTATTTAAAATGCCTAGTATTTCTAGTGTTATTGCATCATTTGTTGGTGTTTGCGTTAGAAGCATGGAGTTGGAATAACTGGTGGATTGTACTGATTCAAACGTTGATTAGCAGTGTGTTATCGATATTGATTATCATTGGTTACGATATTTTTAAACAATGATAAATGACAAGAATTATAATCGGCGATATGTAATAGTGGGCATTGCGATATTAGTGGTGTTCGTATATATTGTGCGATTGTTTATTCTACAAGTTGTAGATCAATCTACACAAGGAAAGGCCGAGACCAACGCTCAACTTCGTCAGACGATATACCCTTCTCGTGGTTTGATTTATGACAGAAATGGTGAACTGATTGTGGCTAATCAGCCTATTTATGAAGTGACCATGATTGTCAAGGAAATGCAGAGTAGTGCATTTGACACACTGGGTTTTTGTGAGAAATTGAATATTACCTCTGCAGAGTTTGAAGAGCGAATGCAGTATATTACAAATCCTCGAAAGAATCGGGGATTTTCGCGTTATTCTCCTCAAGTATTTATGGAACAATTGCATCAAGAGGAAGTTGCCGCTTTACAACAAGAGTTGTATAAGTATGCAGGTATTGATATACGTTGTAGGACATTACGCGATTATATGTATCCTATTGCTTCGCACGTACTAGGAAGTGTTGGTGAGGTTAACCAACGTGATTTGGATAGAGACTCGTATTATAGTGTGGGTGATTATTCTGGACGCGATGGAATCGAACGAACGTATGAGAAAGAACTACGTGGAGAGAAAGGAGTAAAGATTTTGATGCGTGATTCACGTGGACGTATACAAGGTCCCTATCAAGAAGGAAAATTGGATAGAGATGCTGTCACGGGAGAAGATATGTATTTGGGATTGGATATAAAAACGCAACAACTAGCCGAGACTTTGATGCAAGGTAAAGTGGGAAGTGTAGTGGCGATCGAACCTAAGACTGGCGAGATATTAGCATTGGTGAGTTCGCCAAACTGGGATCCACGATCTCTGGTGGGACAAGAGCGTTCAAAAAACTATCAGGAATTGTTAAATAATCCCAATAAACCCCTAATGAATCGTGCTACACAAGCGCAATATTCTCCAGGATCAACCTTCAAGATTCTACAAGCATTGATAGCATTACAGGAAAAGGTTGCTACACCACGTACGCAATACGTGTGTAACGGACCAGGATCGAGACCAATCCGTTGTACCCACGATCATGGAAAGCATATTGATATGGAAGAAGGTATAGAGCAGAGTTGTAATCCATATTTTTGGGCGTTATATCGCGATTTACTACAGCAAGATGGTTATATCGAAGATAATGTAGAATTTAAGCAGAATTATCAAATATGGCGTAATCATATTATGAGTTTTGGATTAGGATCTAAATTTTCGGATACGGATATAAGTGAGCAAGCAAAAGGAGCAATACCGTCGGTGGAACTATACGATAAAATCTATGGAAAAAAAGGGTGGAAAGCCATTACAATTCGTTCGTTGTCTATTGGTCAAGGAGAGATTTTAGTAACGCCTTTACAATTGGCAAATCAAACGGCGGCAATAGCGAATAAAGGATACTATATAACACCTCATTTAAATAGAAATGATTCGATGAAATCGGCAGTTCATAGAACTACGATAGATGAAAAACATTTTGATGTGGTACATAGGGGTATGGCACGCGTGATGACAGATGGTACAGGTAAGTGGTACAATGTACCAGAATTGCAGATTTGCGGAAAGACCGGTACAGTGGAAAACCCTCATGGAGAGGATCACGCGTTGTTTATAGGTTTTGCGCCACAAGATAATCCGCAAATAGCGATTGCAGTAGCGGTGGAAAATGCAGGCTTTGGTTCTACATGGGCATGTCCAATAGCTACATTGATTATTGAGCAATATTTGACTGGTGAAATCGAACGAGAGTGGTTGTTTGAGCGTATGGTTAATACTAATTTGATTGATAACAAAGAGTGAATAACAGAAACATCATATCGGGTATAGATTGGTGGACAATAGTATTGTTCCTCGCAATTGCCTTGTTTGGTTGGCTGAATATTTATGGTTCTAGCTATTCGTTTGACCAAACGAGCATATGGGATTTCTCTAACCGTGCAGGAAAACAGTTGGTGTGGTTGGCGACGGCCGTTGTGATGGGAGGAATCATCCTGATGATAGAGGAGAAGGCTTATGATGTGTTGGGATATATCTTCTATGGAGTGATGATTTTGTTGTTGATCGCTACACCTATTTTTGCAAGGGATATCAAGGGTTCGTTGTCCTGGTTGACGATAGGTCCGATTAGTTTGCAACCCGCGGAGTTTGCAAAATGTTTCACGGCGATAGCAATAGCCAAATATATGAGTAGGTATGGCTATAAAGTGCGCGATTTGCGCGATTTGACTGTACCTTTCTTACTGATAGGGCTACCGATGTTAATCATTATGGTAGCGCAGCGTGAGACAGGTTCGGCACTGGTATTTATCTCCTTTTTGTTGGCTTTTTATCGCCAAGGTATGACGGGATATGTACTAAGTTGGGGAGTTGCAAGTATATTACTCTTTATATTAGTGATTCGTTTTGGCGAGATGGCATTACCTTTTGGAACGGGTAGTCTGGGAATATTGATTAGCACAACAGTAATCCATATGATAGTGTTGGGATTGCTGATCGGTAAGGAAAAAGACTTGCGTTCTGCTATTATTATGGCTTTGGGAGTAGTGGCTTGCTATGGTATAGGATTGCTGCTAAATATATGGATAGTCGTTAATTTTAATTATATAGCGATAGCTAGTTTGGCATATGTAGCTATTTATTTATTGCTACAAGCAGTAAGGCAGCGTAAAAGCAGTATGGGATGGATAGTGGGATTTGTGATGGTATCTACTCTACTCTGCCAAGGTTGTGACTTTGCGTTCCACAAGATATTGCAGCCACACCAGCGTATCCGTATTGAGGTTTTGCTAGGAATGAAAGATGACCCTCACGGAGCGGGATATAATGTGAATCAATCGTTGATTGCGATAGGTTCGGGGCAAACTACGGGTAAAGGATTTTTGCAAGGAACACAAACTAAACTTAAGTTCGTACCAGAGCAAGATACCGACTTTATCTTCTGTACGGTAGGCGAGGAATGGGGATTTATTGGTTCTGCAGGATTATTATTACTGTATTTAGCATTGATATTACGAATCATATATATTGCTGAAAGACAGCGAGATAAGTTTAGTATGATCTATGCGTATTGTGTGGCTGGTATATTATTATTCCATGTGACGATTAATATAGGTATGGTGCTGGGATTGCTGCCTGTAATTGGTATACCGTTACCATTTTTTAGTTACGGTGGATCGTCGTTGTGGGGCTTCACGATATTATTGGCAATTATGCTAAGATTGGATGCTGCGCGTGTGAATAAGATGCAAGGATAATGGCAGAGCATAATATCATAGGACAAAAGGGCGAGGAGATTGCTTGCGAAACGATGCGCAAGAAGGGATTTCGTGTGGTAGATACCAATTGGAAATTTGGCCATCTGGAGATGGACGTGATTGCTGTGAATAAGAAAGAGATTGCTTTTGTGGAGGTAAAGACACGCACAAGTTCTTTTGGAGGGAAACGTCCTGAGGAGTATGTGGATGAATTGAAGCGGAGAAGGATGGCTGCAGCAGCCAATGTGTATATCAAATTTCATCAGATAGAATTGGTTCCGCGATTTGATATTATTGGTATAACGATGGATCCTAATACCTATGAGGTGAAGGAACTCACCCATTTGGAAGATGCTTTTTTACCACCACAACGCACAATTGGAAAGAGCAGTTTTAGCGGACAAGGGAGATGGAAGCATCGTGGAAAAGTAATAGGTAAATAAGGATGTATATAGGATAAGCAATAGATAGAAAGTAAGTGATTGATTATATGGAATTTAAGTACGATATTATTGTAGTAGGTGCAGGACATGCTGGCTGCGAGGCAGCCAGTGCTGCTGCTCGTATGGGTAGCAAAACATTGCTCATCACGATGGACATGAACAAGATTGGGCAGATGAGTTGCAATCCTGCCATTGGTGGCATTGCCAAGGGACAGATAGTACGCGAGATTGACGCGCTCGGTGGATACACTGGTATTGTGACCGACCGTACGGCGATTCAGTTCCGCATGCTCAACCGCTCGAAAGGGCCTGCCATGTGGAGTCCGCGTGCACAGTGCGACCGCGAGAAGTTTATCTGGGCTTGGCGCGAGATTCTCGACAATATCCCCAACCTCCGAATCTGGCAAGACACCGTTGACGAACTGCTTGTAGAGAATGGCGAAGTCATCGGTGTGCACACCGTGTGGGGCGTGACCTTCCATGCCAAAAGTGTCGTAGTCACCGCAGGTACCTTCCTCAACGGTTTGCTCCATGTAGGTCGTGTGCAACTCCCTGGTGGACGTATGGCCGAACCTGCATCGTACGGACTCACCGAATCCATCGCACGCCACGGCATCACCGTAGGTCGCATGAAAACGGGTACTCCCGTGCGCATCGATAAACGCAGCGTGCACATCGATGAAATGGAGATTCAGGAGGGCGAGAGCGACTTCCATAGTTTCTCATATATGAGCGAGCCGCGCAAACTGAAACAGCTCTGCTGCTGGACTTGCTATACCAATCCCGAGGTGCACCGCATCCTACGCGATGGATTGGCCGAATCGCCCCTTTACAACGGACAAATCCAGAGTATCGGTCCGCGCTACTGTCCCAGCATAGAAACCAAAATTGTCACCTTCCCCGATAAGGAACAGCACCAGCTCTTCCTCGAGCCCGAGGGTGAAACGACGAACGAACTTTACCTTAACGGCTTCTCTTCGTCGCTCCCGATGGAGATACAGATTGAGGCACTTCGTCACGTACCGGCTTTCCGCGACATCGAGGTTTACCGCCCGGGATATGCCATCGAGTATGATTACTTCGACCCCACGCAACTGCGCCACACACTCGAATCAAAGATAGTAAAAGGACTCTTCCTTGCCGGACAAGTAAATGGCACCACAGGTTATGAAGAGGCCGCAGGCCAAGGACTCATCGCAGGTATCAATGCACATATTGCATGCCATGGTGGCGATCCCTTCACGCTGGGTCGCGACGAAGCATACATCGGTGTACTCATCGATGACCTCGTGACAAAGGGGGTTGACGAACCTTATCGTATGTTTACTTCACGTGCCGAGTACCGCATCCTTTTACGTCAGGACGATGCCGACATGCGCCTCACCGAGCGTTCATACAACCTTGGCCTTGCCTCACGCGAGCGCTACGAGCACCTGTGTCGCAAACGTGAAAAGATTGACGAGATCATCGGTTTTGCCAAGGGATTCTCAATCAAACCTGCACTTATCAATGGCACCTTGGAAAGCCTCGGTACTACCCCACTTGCTCACGGTTGCAAGCTTATAGACCTTATCAATCGTCCGCAAATCACACTCGACAATATGAGTCGTGAGATACGCGCTTTGGGCACATTGCTCGATGGTATTACCGAGCGTAAGGAAGAGATTATCGAAGCTGCCGAGATCAAGATAAAGTATCAAGGCTACATCGAACGTGAACGCATGATTGCCGACAAGATGCAACGCCTCGAAAGTATCAAGATTCGTGGTCGATTTGATTACAATTCCCTGCAATCACTCTCTACCGAAGCACGTCAAAAACTCACTAAAATAGATCCCGAAACCCTCGCGCAAGCAAGCCGCATCCCCGGCGTTTCACCCAGCGATATCAATGTGCTTTTAGTGCTTTTAGGCAGATAATGTTTCACGTGGAACAAAACACTGTTAAAAATAATGCCACACAACAAAGCAGACTTCAGTAGTAATCGTTATAATCGTCGAACTCTTCGCCGCGATTTACGGAACAACGGAACTCCAGCAGAGGCCACTTTATGGCATAGCTTACGCACAAAACAAATCGAAAATATACAATGGAGAAGGCAATTCAGCATAGGACCTTTTATCCTTGATTTTTATGCTCCACAATTAAAACTCTGCATTGAGTTAGATGGCGAACCGCACTACACACCCGAGGGTCATGATTACGATATGCAAAGAGAAGAATGGCTATTTAGAGAACACGGGATTCGTACCATACGTTTTGAAAACTCTGATGTATTCAGGCATAATGAGAGTATTGTTGAATATATACGTAAGGTGACAAAAGAGATATTAGATGATAATTTTACAAAAGAGATACGATAACACGACCCCATTCTCCC
>JAZNJI010000007.1:0-54527 GCA_045577965.1 Paludibacteraceae bacterium | reverse complement strand
GGTACCATCGCCATCCGACACGTAATCGGCAGAAATCACCGTATACAGCCCATGCCCATCATTTGCCAAATTTGTGTAATACGGGAAAATCGGCGTATAGCGCATTCCAACCAAATCGGCCCCCATAACCGTGCCAAGATTTGTTGAATTTGCAAATATTTTTTCGTATGCCCCCAGGCGCGATTCCGCCAAAACATAGACATAACCATCATCGTGTTGCATACGAACATATTTCATATTTGGATTTACCGCCAATGCAGAATTTGCCGGTAATGTCCACGGCGTTGTTGTCCACGCAATCGCGCGGTCGCCATTTTCTAATTCAAACCAAACCGTGACCGTATCGTCAACAACGTCTTGATATTCACTGGATGCCTCGCTGTTGGACAGAACTGTTCCCAATTTCCAATCAAACGGATTAACCTTGAAATCTTTATACAATAAACCGCGATTGTGCATTTCTTTGATTGCCCAAATCACAGATTCCATAAAGTTTTTATCCATTGTGCGATAACCATATTCATCGCCACCATCAACCCAACGGCCAACGCGTTCAATAAATTTTAACCATTCATTGGAATATGTCATAACATCCGCCCGGCACATATCACAAAACGTCGCCATACCATCGGTTGCAACAATATCTTTGGCGGTGCGTTTTTGTTTCTTTTCAACAGATGCCTCTGCCGGCAGACCGTGACAATCCCACCCAAGGGCGCGTTCCACATAACGCCCCTTCATTGTTTGATAGCGGGATACCATATCTTTGACCGCAGATACCCCAAGGTGTCCCCAATGTGGCAACCCATTTGCAAAGGGCGGTCCGTCATAAAACGAAAACGGGTGTCCCTGTTTGGTTTTATTCAAAGATTTATGAAAAGTATCATCGGCGCGCCAGAATTCCATTATACCGTGTTCCAACGATACAAAATCTGCCTTGGGTTCTGTTTTTGGATATGCCATATTATTTACTCCGTATTTTTATCATTAAAAACGGGCGCATGCGCGCCCCAGCCAACGCCAAAGCGCGCCGCCGGTTTATATAATAATAATTATTGTTTTCTTGTTCATATGAAGCACTTTAATATATAAAATTTCAAATTTCCAGTATTTTATTCAATTTCATAAAATTATTGACAGCCTTGATTTTTATGGAATAGTTAAATTAAACAAAAAAGGACAGGCGAAATATGAAAAATAATAAAAAATTAGATTCTTTTTTGGGACACGCCGCATGGTTTGGTGACTATGCAGTCGCGGCAATCGTGGCACCGTGGGTTGCCGGACGGCGCGTACGTGAAGATATTATGGATGTAAAAAATATTACTAAATGGGTGCCAATATTTGAAACATATAAAAACCACCTGGTTGAACATATCAAGAATCACAATAATGACCGGATGACGGTTCGCGCGCTTAAACGGTGCCGCGTGGACACAAAAAAATTTGACCCGTTTTATGAAATAGACCAAAAGAAAATTGGATACATTGTCGATAAATTAAATAATACATCATATATAATGATTCAATATTTTGATGAAACCGAACATCAACTTCGCGCGCCACAAATGTGTAAATTTGGCGATTACGTAATAAATTTTGCATCCAGTGGTACAGAATGGTGTGGCGGAATACGCGGAAAAGGGTACATCAGCATAACTGATGTCCACGGCACAAACAGACCTATTGCCACAATTTCACCAGAACTGTCCGATTATTTAGCAAAAATAGCGATGCAGAAAACACGATAAAATCGCCACGTAGTGCGACACTGTCCGCCTGCGCTGATAAATGTGAATTTTTTTCTCTTGATACGAATGTTGCTACGGCGCGACACTGAAAAATTTTAAGCCCACGCTTTTTTGCGTGGGCTAACAAAATTTCGCTCGGTATAAATACCTGCGCGCAAATTTGTAGTTATTCGAACTGCGCGGCGGCTTGTTCTCATATACAAATTTTGAACTAACAACTTCGTTGTGATGGTTCAAACCAAAAACTCCAGAACTTTTTTAATAAAAAACACCCCATTGGGGGTATTTTTTATTAAAACTGGTTGCGGGGGTTGGATTTGAACCAACGACCTTCAGTTAACGGGTCAAATATTTAATAATGTTTAATGTTGTTTAATTTTTCTTGATTTTCTGCATATTGTGTCGCATAATAAGTTTAACAAAATTTAACAGAATTTGGTAGCAAAATGTGAAAATTTGTGATATCAGTAGCAAATAGGTAGCAAAACGAAAAAGATAACGGGTCAAATTTAC
Organism: Paludibacteraceae bacterium; assembly: GCA_045577965.1. Lineage (GTDB taxonomy): Bacteria > Bacteroidota > Bacteroidia > Bacteroidales > Paludibacteraceae > Colicola. Next base: position 52,263 of record JAZNJI010000007.1, on the reverse strand, counting down.
AGGGGTAAAAAATGACAGATACGACACTGAAACTGTTCCAAGATACAAATATCAGAACCCAATGGGATGCGGATGCTGAAAAGTGGTATTTTTCCATTGTTGATGTTATTGCGGCATTGACGGAATCGGATTATCAACATTCACGTAATTATTGGAAGGTCTTGAAAAGTCGTCTGAAGGCAGAAGGAAATGAAACGGTTACAAATTGTAACCAGTTGAAACTGGTTCAGTTCTCGGCGCTAATTCGCCGAGTGTAACCAACCAACATAACAGCAAAACCAACGTCGCTCAGCGACATACAACATAGATAACATTAACAACGTGCCTAAGGCACATAAAACGTCGCGAAGCGACAGAGAATATATGAATACAACATTTACAACTTGCGCCGAGAAGAAGGCGAAACAATTTCTTAACTTATTACAAGGATATACCAAAGGTATACGAATGACTGCCATCCTCATTCTCCTACTAATGGGAGTTAGTAACGCGTGGGCAGCATCTACGGTTCAAGGCGGATACATTTATTTTGATGAATTGAATTCTGGATATACTGGTGCAGGAGACATGCAATTTTGGGTTGGACATGACTCTTATAGTAGTTCATATAGCATGTCCAAGATAGACAATACAAAATTATGGTATTGTTCAGCACCTACTTGGGGTGATGCTACTTATTTTGCATTTACGAGTGGCGCAGATTGGGGTGGTGCTTACCAAAAATACTACGATCGTATTGGCAGCAACCCATGGAAGTCAGCAACTAAAGAGAACTATACTCTTAACAGTGGCAGTTACTATGTCTTTCAAGTAGCTTCAACAGCAAATAAAGCTGCCATCAACACCAATTCACCTTATGGTTACCAGGGAACAGCATCCTCTTCCCTCAATAAAACCATTACCATTAAGGCTAAAATTTCTACTAATGGGGGTAGCTCATATCAAGAAGCGAATACACCAGCTAAATTAACAGGTTCCTCAATGGTTTTCACTTCCCAGAATTCTTGTGCAGGAACAACAGGGGCAAGTACAACACTAAACGCGGGTAGTGCCTCAGCTACATTCAAAGCAGGTTATACAGCAAACACCACTTTAACAGCCGTAGCAGCAACTGGTTACACTTTTGCAGGATGGTACACTGACTCAAAGGTTTCTTCAGACTTAAAACCAACCGTAAACCCTGCGGGTGCAACAACATACTACGCATACTATGAAGCACACCAATACACCGTAAAATTCGACGCCAATGGCGGTACGGGCTCAATGTCTAATCAGTCTCACACCTATGGTGTATCCAAAGCATTAACGGCAAATGCATTCACACGAACAGGATATACTTTTGCAGGTTGGAACACAAAAGCAGATGGCACAGGAACAAGTTACACTGATAAACAATCAGTTAGTAACCTCACATCCACCAATAGCGCAACCGTTACCCTCTACGCACAATGGACACCTGCTACATACACCATCACCTACAAGGACCAAGGCAACGCAGACTTCTTAGGCACACATGCCATTGACTATCCTACCACACACACCTATGGAGTAGAAACCACATTAAAATCAGCAACAAGAACTGGTTATACATTTGAAGGTTGGCATACAGACCAAGCATGTACCAACAAAGTTACTTCATTGGGTGCAACAGCATACACTGCCAACATCACCCTCTACGCTAAATGGCAACCTAAGACATATACCGTAACATTAGATCAAACAGGAGCAAAGACCGAAGGAAAAACAACTTCTGTTACAGCTACTTTCGGTGACCCTATGCCTGCCATCGCATCACTCCCAATTCCTGCAGATGGCTATGCATTTATGGGCTATTGGGATGCAAAAGACGGCGCTGGTAAGCAATACTACAATGCAGGCGGCGCAAGCGCACGCACATGGGATAAAGATATAGCCAACCCAACTCTCTACGCATTCTTCAAAAAAGCCGAGATTACTTCCATCACCTTGGATAAGACTATCTTTGAAAGTGGGGAGACTGGCTTTGTGACTGTCACCAGTCATGAGATAGTTCCTAACCCTGAAGGCACAGTAGTTGTTTGCTGGACACTTTGCTACAATAACGGCACTCCTGTCGATGGACATGACGCAATCGAAGAAAATGGTACTGTGAAGTTCGCTATAGACGGACTCAGCGAAGGTACCTACAAGATTGTGGCTTCCTTGCGCCTCAATGACTGTAACGGAGAAGAACTAGACACCGCAGAAGCCACTTTCGTTGTTGCAGGTAGCTACACAGTGACCATCAAATACACATGCGATGGCCAAGAGATTGCTGGTCGCACCACTATAGAAGGACATCCTTCAAGACAAACCGCAGTTACCGCAGCAGAGATAGGTGGTTATAACTTTGTAGAATGGGAGTTGGGAGATGGAATCTCTACCACAGATGCACTCACCGAGCAAACCATCAACATCACCGCCAACTATGAAGGATACTTAACCGCCACATACGAGAAGAAGAAACTCATCTTCCTCGACTTGTCTAGAACATTTGGCGAAACCGAATGGACTGCACCTCATATCTATCTATATAGTGCAGAATTTTGGGATAATAGTAAAGGTACTGGTGCAACAGATCCTAAATGCGTAGACAAAGGCGCAATGACCCCTGTGCCTGAAACAACAGGAATGTGGTTCTATGAATATGAGGGTGTGAATAACTTCAATGGTTATGTGGCTTTCACACCAACAGACAAAACAAAACAAGCCAATTTCTACGATACAGAAGTGATTCATCGCGGTGACTTTAGCAGTGGCACCCCTGTCTTTGTGCCAGCTGAGGGACAAACAGCAAACATCAAAAACGAAAATCAATCTGAAGGCAAAAATGCCCAATACTATAACAAGGGACACTGGACCAAGTATATGGGTGGCACGGGTTATACTCTCAAGATTTATAATCGCAAAGAGGAAGAGGGCCGCAAAGAATTGATGTCTGTTCCATTCACTGGTTCATCACTTTACTTGCCATTTACTGCCATCGTTGATTTGGAGGGTGGTCAAACCTTTGGTTATAAGATTGTTCGCGATAATGATAAGTGGTATAAGAACAATGCCGATGGTACAATGACGGTGGACAACCATGAAAACTGGCCATTTATTGAGGATAAGAACAATGGACTTGCATGCGGTATTCAAACAGTGGCTGCTGGCAACCACACCTTCACATTGACACTCAATGCTACATCAGGAAACTTCGAAGTGAGTGTGGATTATCCTGTAACTGTGGGCGATTATCGCATACTCTACAAAGACAATACACGCACAACCTACAAACCATCGGATATCAAGAAGGCAGAAGAACTCAATCCTGTTACCTCCTTCTTCATTCGTCCAAATAGTAACCCTGAATTGAAAATCCAAACTGCCACTTATATCTCTGATGGTGACGTATCATGGAGTACCACAAACAATGACGAAATTCATTTCAAGCCAAACGCTAACTGGAAATCAGACGGTGCCCGCTTTGCAGCGTATTTCTACAAGGGAAATACAACTAATGTATGGAAAGATTTAACAAAGAATGGTGATATATATACCTGTGAAAAACCAAGTGGATGCACTCATGTGATATTCTGCCGTATGAATCCAGATGTTAAAACAAATAGTTTCGACAAAGGTGATGGCAAACCACTTTGGAACCAAACTAGAGATTTAACACTTCCCACAGATAAGAAAAATTTCTATACACTAGAAGAAGGCGCATGGAGAGGCCAAATCTACCTCAAACCAAACAGTAACTGGACAACAGATGATGCCCGTTTTGCTGCATACTTCTACAACGGCTCTCAAAACGAATGGCACAGTATGTTCAAAGAAGATGACGGTACTTATTGGTGCGATATACCTGAGGGTTATTCTCAAGTTATTTTCTGCCGAATGAACCCAAATGTCCAAGATAACAATTGGAATAAAGGTGATGGCCAACCATTTTGGGGAATGCAGACAAACGATTTACAGATTCCTACTAACAGCAACGATCTCTATACTATAACTGATGGACAAAATGATAAACCTAATGGAGCTTGGAGTTGTAAATCTTGGAACGAAATCAATACCGGCAGTATCACCGATCTTACTAGAGAACTACAGGAAAAGTTGGGAGAAATTAAGGGTGACATCAAGGACGCTCCTGACTCCGTATATACCATTCACTTGGAGCAAAACGGTGGCACATTTAGTGTAGCAAAAGTGGTCCCTTACACAGGCAACTTCTACATTCGAGTAGATGCTGCAGCTGGCAAATGGTACGACTACAAGACCAACCCCGACAACCTCATGACCTACTCTGCTTTCTCCGAAAGCGATGCCAACTCTTTCGGTGAGAAATTTAGTCACTACAAGACAGAATGGTGTAGCGATGGTATGAATGTGAAATTCGTTATTGCCAACGACTATAGCCCATGTATTTCAGATACATTGGTACAAGATACAGAAAACTCACTTGGCAACATTGACGAGTACGGAAATCTAAAAAATGAAGATAAGTACAATGCAAATATCCGCTTTATGTGGAATAGAAGTACCAATAAGGTATCACGCGCATACGTGGCAGCCGCTACAGACGATGCAAAAAAATTCCTTGTGCTCAAAACAGATAAACCAATCAAAAATAATAAGGATCAGTCCGTCAACGAAATCATTTTCCAAGATACCCAAAACTGGATTTATGAATATACCATCAAGGCGCAACCAGGTACACGCGTAAAACTATATGCTTGCTACCCTGACGTGAATGAAGCAACAGCCCAACACTTCCGCGGTGAATATAATAGTCCCGCAACATTTGACGAAAATAATTCCGTACAAATTCTTGGCGGAACAGGCGAAGCATGGAATACCATTCGTGTGCTCTATGACTTCAAGACCAACCGACTTATGGGTGCTTGGGTACCAGAATCCGCTATAGACTCAGAACAAGCCATCGCAGCAGACTTGATGGTGATACGCCGTCACCAAGAAGATGCCACATGCGTTACACTTGCTAATGAGAATAGCAAACTGACTGACGTAAAGACTGCATACGGAGCCATGCAATTCAATCGTTGGACAATCAACAACCGCGACGGAGCAAATGACTTGGATGTAGAACACTGCACAAAACTAAGTGGTAATCACCGTGTATATGACGAGACAATTACTAATCAGTATCACCCTGTTTTGCCACTTGCAGAGCAGACATCCATCTATGAACGTGGTTTGTACTTCATCTCCTTCCCATTTGATGTTCACTTGAGCGATGTCTTTGGATTTGGTACTTATGGTACACATTGGGTAATATCCACCTACAATGGCAAACGCCGTGCTGAAAGAGGATACTTCGCTGAAGATTGCATCAATGAAGATTGCACCAACTGGGATTATATATGGGATCCAACAGGCTTCGTAATGAAAGCCAACGAAGGATACCTCCTTAGTCTTGATCTCGACTTGATGAAACACGATAATACTTCTTTCTGGGCAAATAACGTCAGTCAAGTAGAGTTATTCTTCCCATCTACGGCAGCAGTCAAGAGTATTGAAAAGACAGACTATACCATGCCTGACTTAGGAGAGGAGTATCTCTGCAAGATCAATCTAAATACAACTGGCACAGAACCAGAGAAGGACCGCCGCGTGAAAGATAGTTATTGGCGTTGCATCGGTGTACCAAGCTTCGCAGACTACGATGGCTCACTCACCACAGATGGAGAGAGCACGATTAATTGGAAGGCGGATTATACATGGCAAGCAGACAACGGAGCTTTCCCATTCCTATACGAGTGGAATGTTACTAACAACGACCTTGTAGTACGCTCAACCAATAGTTATAAGTTCCGCGCTACTTACGCTTACCTCATACAAAATGGAAATGAGATTCATTGGGAAGCTGTCAATACCAACAAGCCTGCTAGTATCATTGCACGCGACCAAACTGAGAATGTTAGCAACTACGAATGGAAGATTGCCCTACTCCGCAATGACGCTCCAGCAGATCATACATTCATACGCATGACTGACAACGAGTCTGTTACATCTGCATTTGACTTCCATCAAGATCTCTCTAAAGAGTTCAACTACGGAGCAAATATCTATACCCTCGTGGGTTATGAGCGATTGGCAGCCAATAGTTTACCCCTGAACGATAGCATTACTATCATTCCACTTGGTGTATCAGCACAAGAGGCAGGCGACTACACCATCACCATGCCAGAAGGTGTAGAGAGCATCGGTATCACTCTCGTAGATACTGAGACAGGCACTCGCACCAACCTCAGCGCGGGTATGGAGTACACCTTCACACTCAACAGAGGCACCTACGACAGCCGATTGTACCTAGAGATCTCACCTATAGAGAAAACTCCTAGTGATCTTGAGTATGTAGACGAAGCAACTCGCAACCAAAATGTTCGCAAGTTCATCATCGACGGCAAACTCTACTTGCAAAAAGATGGCATGCTCTACGACGCACAAGGTCATATCGTGCGATAATGCACCAAAGCGCTAGTTTAGAGGACGCCCGCTAGCGGGCTACAGAACGCTTCGCTACAGTTTAGTGGCGATAGACAAAATACAAGAGCCGTGATTTCTCACGGCTCTTTGTATGTTCTGTATCACTGTATCCATACCCTATCCCTAGCGGAATAACTAACTAATCACTAACTAATCACTAACTAGAGGTGGTGTGGTGTAGTATGGTGTAGTGTAGTATGGTGTAGGATGGTGTAGTGTGGTTCCTTAGCCCTTACACTTTACGCCCTACACCGCGCCTCTGGCGCCTCCACTCACACCAACTGGCGAATCAACTGCTCCTCATCACCTGGTAGCAACGCTATCGGAGGCAATTCTATCATCGTATAAGCACCATACTGTTGTTTACGCTGCATACGCACCGCAGCACGCGCACACGACACCATCACTTGAGCAGTCAAGGCGGGGTTGTTGATGCGCATCGTAAACTCCAGATGCTGGTTGGCTACTCCACTCGACTCGCCATCGCGCACCAAATGAACACCATGGCACACCGTACAGAAAGAATCCAAAGACTCCACGACAATCATCTTCGTCTCATCCTTGGCAAAATACGCATCGGCCTTCAGCAGTGCCTCAACTTCCTTGGCATCTGCACCATCCTCCAACACCACATACACCTCGCGGCTATGCACGCCCTCGCCCATTGGGATAGTCATCGACAACGCATCCTTCACCCCTGGTATAGCCTTCGCTGCCACCGTATGTCCCATCGAGCGACCAGGACCAAAATTCGTATAAGTCACGCCCTCTGGCGCCAAAGCCAACAGCAATGTACGCACCACCGAGTCAGAACCTGGGTCCCAACCCGCCGAGATCACACTCACAGCCTGATGCTCCTCTGCCACCGCCTTCAGCGACTGGCGAAGATCAAATATCTGCTGATGGATATCAAACGAGTCCACCGTACATATCCCTCTCTGAAGCAGCGCCTTAGCAAAAGGCTCCACCTCGCGTGTGGGAGTACATAGCAGGACGGCATCCGCCTGAATGTCATCCAGATTATCATTGTGGTGATACACACCTGCTAGCTCCATATCAGGAGCCGCATGGATCGCCTGCTCCGCAGCGCGACCGATATTTCCATATCCGAGGATTGCAATACGCATAGTGTGGTGTAGTATGGTGTAGTGTTGGGTACAATTCCTCTGCAAAGGTACAGAATTTTTGTGAAATAGCAAAAGGGAAGAAGCAAAAAGATGATTTTTTAGCAAAAATATTTGGTCAATCCAAAAAAAAGCAGTACCTTCGAACGTCTGCCTTGCACCTCATTTGCATTCGTTGCAATTCCCTCGTAGCTACGTTCGCACGATGCAGCCCATACACAAAAAAATCACATCAAAAGTAAACTTTTTGCGATTTTTCTTGCGTAGCAGAAGAATATGCGGGCTACGCCCTCACATAAAGCAACACGGTTGTACCTTCGATGACACCGACCTCGCTACGCTCGCCCACCTCGAAGCTACGGTCGCTTTATGCAGCAAATACACACAAAAATCACAGCAAAAGTAAACTTTTTGCGATTTTTCTTGTGTATTTGCATTTTTTGTTGTACCTTTGCACCGATTTTCGACTATAGTCTCTGGCGATCAGCATAGAGTACGCATTTTTGCGGCTCGAACAGTAGTGTATACTATAGTTATTTAACCCATTAAACAAACAAACGAAATGGATTTAATGAAAATTGCCGAAGAGGCATTCGCTGGCGAGAAGAAAGAGTTTCCAGCATTCGCTGCAGGTGATCAAGTGACTGTAGCTTATCGTATTAAAGAGGGTAACAAGGAGCGTATCCAAGAGTTCCGCGGTGATGTTATTTGCATCCACGGTAGCGGTGACAAGAAGCGCTTCACTGTTCGCAAGATGTCTGGCAACGTAGGTGTAGAGCGTATCTTCCCTATGGATAGCCCATTCATCGAGAAAATTACTGTAAACAAATACGGTAAAGTTCGTCGCTCTAAATTGTACTACTTGCGTGCTCTTACTGGTAAGAAAGCTCGTATTCCAGAGCGCCGCGTGAAGTAATGTCACTTCGTGGCAGTTTTAAAAGTTCTAAAAGTTTTAGAAGTTCTAAAAGTGTCACGATATTGCCAAATGGTGTAACGGTAGCACTACAGATTCTGGTTCTGTCTGTCTGGGTTCGAATCCTAGTTTGGCAACAAAAAAGAAGAATTTCCGACTGGAGGTTCTTCTTTTTTTTGGTAAATTGCTGGATTCGAACCCACCTAACAGGGGCCCCCGCAAATTTCTAATTTGTGGGGAGAGTGAGGATGTGCAGTTGCCCAATGTCGCAAAGCAACAGTCATTGCAACAAGCACAAGCCGAACGACGAATCCTAGTTTGGCAACAAAAAGAAAGACTCTCATCTAGATGAGGGTCTTTTTTTGAAAACTATATACACATATTGACACCAAATATTTCCTTGCCTTCGGCAGAAATCTTATTAATCTTATTTGCCACACTTACACCTCGCCTTATTTCTAGGTACTCCGTAATAAATTGCTACCGCTCCTTCGTCGAAACAGGCTTGCAACAAAGAACTCGCTCTGCTCGTTGAGGTTGCCGCCGTTTCTCCTCTCCCCACTCGCTCACGAAGCTCGTGGGGGCCCCAATTGGGACTCGTGCGCTGAATCTTCAGTTAATGTGGCGGAAGAGCTCAAAAGTGTCAACTAGTATATAATCCCCAAAAAAAACAACCTAAACAACTTGCGCGCTCAAGGAAACATACAAAGTGTCAACGAGTATATACCTCCAAATTATTTTCACTATATAAAGTTTCTGATAACGGCGAATGGAATGAATCAAACCACTGCAACGGGCAAGGAGAAAGTATCAAAATTCATCCCAAACAAGCAGAAAGTCGACACTTTTCCACAAAAAAAACACCAAAAACCAACAAAAATCTTGAAAAACGCAAAAAAAGTAGAAAAATGTTTGCATATATGAATTATATATATTACCTTTGCACGTGATTTTGCTAAACAAAAACGGCAAAAAGTAAAAAGCAGCCGCTGCAAAGTCCATTTACGCGCATACACGCATATATATATATATATATATAATAAGGTATATAGTTTTTTAAGGTACAATTTTAAATTTTATTTTTATGAAGAAGATCTACTCTTTATTCATGGCGCTAGGAATCGCGCTATGTGCCATGGCTAATTCTCCTTATGTAATGGAGAGACAATTGGCTGTTTCCAACTCTAAAGTGGTAAACAAGCAAGCAAAATTCAACCAACAAGATCGCGAAGCTATTGCAGCAAAGCGTATGGCAAAAGCAACACCTGCATTGCAAGTGAATGGCGCTCGCCAAATCGAGGCAGTGCAAACAATCGCTAAGCAAGCAATGCCTGCAAACGCAGTACGCAAAGCTCCAGCTAAAGCAGCTGCTGAGGCTACTGACACCGTGGAGATCGTAGCAACATTTTGGGCATGGGAGTACTATGAGTCAGACAACGATTGGTACACCACACTCATTGATGCTACCGAAACGTATGAAATCAAGTTGGACTACGTTTCTGACACACAAGCAGGTACCTTTACCGAGGATGACTGCCTTATGGATTACACAGGTATGTACATCTACGACGAAGAAGGTTATTCTACCATCGTACGCTTTGCAGAGGTAGACATCGTTGTAACCGACGACGAGAACGGACTTGCTCTTAACGCAGAATTGTTGAGCACTGACAATGTGCTCTACGTTGTAAGCGCATTCATCGCTCCTCTGCCAGAGCCAAAAGCAACTGTAGAGTTGGCATATGCTAATGCTACATTGGAAGACGGCACTCGCTCCAGCGGGACTTTCCAATTCTGGGGTGATGAGAATGGTGTTTACACCTCAATTCTCTTGGCTTCTGACCAAGTAGAGGGAGTATATGACAAATTCGACATGTATGTGGCTTATGCTAACTACATCATGTTCGTGGATGGTACCGACACTACTTTTGTTGATTTCTTGGACCTCAATGCTGTAGTAACCAAAGAGGACAAGACCTACAAGCTCGTAGCTGACGCTTTGGGTAGCGATACTATCATGTATCACATCACCATGTCGTACACCAAACCTGCTCCAACCGACACCATTGACATCGTAGCAACCAATATGACTATTGACGAATTCGAGTTCTGGGGCATGGTCTTCTGCACCATCACCGCAAGCAACGAGGAATACACAGTTACTCTTGACATGGCAAATGGTTTGCCATTGGGCGAACTCACCAGCGAGGATTTCAATGTAGAGTGGAGTTCTGTTTACCGCATTGCAGACGATGAGGAGATTGCGTTTGACGACATCCTCAGCGCAACTGTTACAGAAGTGGACGGACAACGTGCTATCAAAGCTAAAGCGTTGGGTGTAGATAACATTATCTACAATTTGGATCTTAGCTATGTAATTCCTGAAGCAACTGATACCGTAGATGTGGTATTTGAAGAAGTGGCTGAAACTCAATACTATGCAGAGTATGGAGATTACTACATCTATAATGAAAACGAGAACTACATTGTAACATTGGATATCTTTGCTGATAAGGACAACTTTGTAGGTGAGTACACAGCGGAAGACTTCGATATGTATTACACTCAACTCGGTGTGATTGAGGCGGGCGATACCACAGTTGTTGATATCGCAGCCGCTAAAGCTGTAGTAACTCCAGCAGAGGAGGGTATTGTACTTATCGAGGCGGAATTGATTAGTTGGGACGCTGTATTGTATAAGGTTAGCACCAAGGCAGATGTGTCAAACAAAGGCTTGCCATACGATGCTACTGAAGGTTTCCTCATCGACGAGTACACTACAGAGGATCTCTATACTATCAACGACCAATCAGCAAACGGCTATATCATGTTCGACGTTGAGGCTGCAGATGGTTCTGACTTGATGGGCTTGGTATTCTGGGTAGATGGCGCAGATGAGAACACGATTATCCCTACAGGTACCTATCCAATCGATGGTAGCGGCGAGGCTGGTACTGTATTAGCAAGTACAGGTATGGGTGCAAGCGGTTTGACCTACTCATTGTATGCAACATTGGATGAAGCAGGTTACATTGTTGAACCATGTTGGTTCATGGTAGGTGGCGAAGTAGTAGTTAGCGAGGAGAATGGCATCTTGAGTATTACTGTAGATGCTGTTAACTCTAACAACTTGCCAATCTACATCACTTGCGAGTATGATCTCAATACCAAACAAGGTTTGCCATATGATATGACTGAGGGTAGCGTTGAGCGCACCTACAGCGATGCAGATGTGGTAGTATTCACCACCGATTATGTAGCTGCATACGGCGAGTTGTATCTCAAGATTACTGCTGCAGATGGTAGCGATATGATTTCTGTGGCATTCTCTGTTGAAGCTCTTGACCCTGTAACAACCATCCCAGCAGGTACATATCCTATCACCAATACTGGCGCTACAGGTACAGTATTTGCAAGTTCTGGTGTAGTTGACGGAAGCATTTATCCTTCATTCTATGGTAAATTGGCAGCTTCTGGTGGTGTCACTCCTCCTTGCTACTTCATGGTAGGTGGCAACGTGGTAGTAGAGAACGTGGACGGTCACCTGAAAGTGACTATCGATGCACTCAACTCATACGACGTTCCTGCACATATCGTATATGAGGCAACTCCAACAAGTGTTGAGAACATCGTTGTGGAGAAGAACGCAAGCAAAGTGGTAGAGAACAACCAACTCTTTATCATCAAAGACGGCGTGAAGTACAATGTTATGGGTTCTGTCGTAAAATAATTACTCATCACATACACATTCAAGGAGGGTGCTACGGCATCCTCCTTTTTTATAGAAAACATTTTTTCAGACTATTTGTTTGTATATGTCCAAAAAAAGCAGTACCTTTGTGCGATTTTTTGATTTCGACAATAAATGAAAAAGATTGTTTTATTACTATTTTGTATTTTTACGTTACACACCCTCGGAGCTACCTCTCGTAAGGCGGTTAGTTCTAATCATCCTCTTCACTCTAATGAAAAGATATATCAAGTAGCAAAGCAATTTAATCAAGGAAAGTGTAAAGAGACCGTATCCATGCATAAAGAATTGAATACGAGCCCCTACACCATTCCATCATATTCAGTTGAGCAAACACAAGGTCAAGAAATCGTTTTGAACTTTGACGCATTTACTACTGGTCCTAAATATTATAGTTCTGGTGATTGGTATGTGGTATTAGAGAACGAAGATGATTGGGAAGTGTATCTCAATTGGGAAGCACCAAAAACAAATTACTGCGGGACCTTCGATACTGATGATTTTCTACACGACTACTCATATATCTTTACTCCCACCAACCGCGAAAACGGAGGTGTTCATTATGAGGACATTACTATGACTATTTCTATTAACGAAATAAATCCCCTATTAGATAGCATCGTATTGGACGCCACTATTTTAGGAACAGACGGCAATACGTATGTCATTCACGCAACACAAGAGATTGTCAAGGCTAAAAACGTAATCGACCTGGCGATTATGAATGCCACGATAACAAAAGATGACTTTTCGTACACCATATCAGGACAAAATGAACAATTGGATATCAGTTTAGTGGTCTTGAGCGAAAGAGTTGCAGGCATTTATCCTACTATCGAAGATTTTGATTTAGATAATAGTCATCTGCTCTACAACGGAATGACAGTTACTCCCATTCAAATAGAAGGTACTGTTGATATTGGTACGATAGCTACAGGAGATTTGGCTTATGGTGCACAATTTACCATATTGAGTTCAGATACCGTTATTTACAACATTATGTTGGCTGCTCCATTGCCAGATCCAATAGACACTATTGACATTACCTGTTCAAACATGCGATTTGATGACAGTTTTGCTGAAGCATATAATGTCATCACCGTTAACGCATCGAATGATGACTACACGATACAAGTAATGTATTACGACAGTAATATACGTGAAGGTGATTACACGGAAGCAACGACCGTATTTTACATCACAGACCTCAGTACAATGGAAGAAGTAGAGTCCTTAGTTGCCCAAATGCAGATTCAAAAGGAAGAAACATCCAATTCATATAAGATACAAGCGAGAGTTCGCTGCACAAACAATATTGTGTACAATATAACCCTTATGTGGGCAGTTCCTATGCATACTGATACAAAGAATATTAGTTTTAATAAATCTGCACAAGCATCATTCTATCCTCAAAATAATGATTTATTACTCATCAATAATAACGATGACTTTACTCTTTCATTGAATATTGTTGGAGTAGGATTAAATGAGACATTCACATTGGAAAATATCGGTATGTATTATACATCCTTATATGATAAAAAACTATGGAAGGATATCGAACTTGCAAAAGTAGATGGCAAAATATCTCAATCCAATGACACAACATGGATTGAAGTTGATATCATTGGCTTTGATTCTGTATTATACGATGTGAAACTATGGTATGTTGCCCCAACTCCGACCAAAACTACTTCCTTACATTTAACAGACGTGCCATTTGAAAATCATCTTGAAGAAGGATATTTCCAATTTATTGCATATACACCCGACGCATCAACAATGGTTTCCTTTACCGTAGCATCAGAAGAAGTGGCGGGTACTTTTAGTAATGATGGTATGTTTGGTAAATTTGGACAAGGTAAGTATGATTTCTTCAACGACTACACCTATGTAGCAGAATGGAATAATTCAACCAAAAAATACGATATTTTTACAGTTGAGAAAGGCGATTTAATTGTTTCAATGGATGATGATGGCACAATTAATGCGACCGCATCTGTTATATGCGAAAATGCCACATTGTATCAAATTACTATTCAATCAAAATATGCACGTCCGCATTTAGAACTGGACACAGAAGAAGGAGCTGTCGATTGCACCTTTAATTCACGGGATAAAATCAAAATAGATAATTACACTCAAAAAGATCATTTAATCGTATTTGAAGCCATTTCACAAGAGCATGAAGATATGCTGGTACTATACTTCTTTTCCGATACCTTCAATGAAGAGATTGGTATTCCAGAGGGCATATATCCAATCAATCACTCATTGCAATCAGGTACTGTGTTAGCAAGTACAGGTGTGAATGATGACTTATCCGTTTCTCCATCATTATATAGTACTTTGAATGGAGAAACTATGGATATGATATACTTCTTTGTAGATGGTACTGTAGAAGTAACTAAAAGTGAAGGAAATAACCTTCACATGGAAGTGAATGCTATTAATTCATATGATGTACCTATTCATATCATTTATCATGCAAATGATGCTAATGCAGTGGAAAACATTCATAAAGTAGATAAGACGGCAACAAAAATAATTATTAATAACCAACTCCTAATCCAACGAGACAATCAAGTTTACACAACAATCGGTACTCGTGTGAAATAGAATATAGAAAATAAAACATACAAATTATATAAGCAATGAAGAATTTTGTAGAAGAATTGCGTTGGCGCGGCATGTTGCAAGACATGATGCCAGGCACCGAAGAACAACTGATGAAAGAACCCACTGCTGCGTATCTGGGTATTGACCCTACTGCAGATAGTTTGCATATTGGTCACCTCTGCGGTATCATGATGCTCAAGCACCTGCAAAACGCAGGTCACAAGCCAATCGCATTGATTGGTGGTGCAACAGGTATGATTGGCGACCCAAGTGGCAAATCAGCCGAGCGTAACCTGCTGGACGAACCTACCCTACGCCACAACCAAGAGTGCATTAAGAAGCAATTGGAGCGTTTCCTCAACTTCGGCGAAGGCGAGAACGCTGCAGAACTCGTAAACAACTACGACTGGATGAAGGACTACACCTTCCTCGACTTTACACGCGAAGTAGGCAAACTCATCACCGTCAACTATATGATGGCAAAAGACTCTGTAAAAAAACGCTTCAATGGCGAGTATAGCCAGGGTATGTCGTTCACAGAGTTCACCTACCAACTGCTCCAAGGATACGACTACGTATATCTCAACAAGCATAAGAACTGCAAACTCCAAATGGGTGGTAGCGATCAATGGGGCAATATCACCACTGGTACCGAGCTTATCAAGAAGATGGGCGGCGGCGAGGCGTATGCATTAACCTGCCCATTGATTACCAAAGCGGATGGCGGCAAATTTGGTAAGACCGAGAGTGGCAACGTATGGCTCGACCGCAAATACACCAGCCCATATCGCTTCTACCAATTCTGGTTGAACGTCAGCGATGATGATGCGAAACGCTATATCCGTATCTTCACTTGCCTCGACAAAGAGACCATCGATGCTCTCATCGCCGAGCACGAAGAGGCTCCACACATGCGCGCATTGCAAAAGCGCCTTGCTCAGGAGGTAACCATCATGGTACATAGCCGCGAGGATTACGAGGCTGCCGTAGAGGCTAGCAACATCCTCTTTGGCAACGCAACCCACGAGGCATTAAGCAAATTGGACGAAGAGATGTTCTTGCAAGTATTTGACGGCGTAGAGAAATACGAAGTAAGCCGCGAGGAATTGAATGCTGGCATCCCACCACTCGACCTACTTGCAGAGAAGACCAACATCTTCCCTTCTAAAGGCGAGGCACGCAAGATGATTACGGCTAACGGCTTCTCAATCAACAAAGAGAAGTTCACCGATCCACAAAAAGCCATCACCGCAGATATGCTCCTCAACGGCAAATACCTACTCTGCCAAAAGGGTAAAAAGAATTACTATATCGTGGAGGTGAAAGAGTAATGGACGCCCATTGGGCTATTGGATAATGGACGGCTAACGCCTATTGGGTAATGGCTATAGACAGGAGATTAGCGGAGCAGAAGCTTCGCTGATTTTCATTTAAGGGGGAATTTCGTAATAAAAAGGTATCATTTATTACGAAAATACAATCTAAAATTGCGTATTTACTTAAAATATAGTACCTTTGCAGTGATTTTTGATGTGCTCCGTGATGGAGCAATTATTTTGATAATCACACTATTTGAAGAATGAAAAAAATATCTTTACTCTTTTTTTTATGCCTTGCAGCGAATATCTACGCTGAGCGAATTGATACTATTCCATTTGGCGATATGGAGAGTTGGGCAGTTCGTTACATCAAAGAATCCAAACTATTAGGCGGTCAGACTAAAATACTGTATGCATTAGCTCCAACCGACACTATATGGGAGAATGGTCCATATTACTATGGTCAAAACGGCAATCCTTGGGCAACCAGCAATGCATATGCCAACATTATCGGCATCGAAAAAGCAG
Organism: Paludibacteraceae bacterium; assembly: GCA_045577965.1. Classification (GTDB taxonomy): domain Bacteria; phylum Bacteroidota; class Bacteroidia; order Bacteroidales; family Paludibacteraceae; genus Colicola. Next base: position 35,496 of record JAZNJI010000007.1, on the reverse strand, counting down.
CTGGCACCATGACACCTGAAAAACGAGAAGACGGTGGCACATGCTGCAGATTGGATGTAGATCTGCTTGGTGTACGAGTCCTGGGAATGATTGATGTGCAAGTTTTGGTGCCAGGCACATTATTTACTGGTCGCAACCTCGAACCAATAACCACGGCAAAAGACCCATATCAAAATATCGATTTTGGTGTTCCTTTCACAGACAAACCACAAGCATTGATGCTGGACTACAAATGTATTGTATCTCCTGAAGAGTGGGTTTGGTATGCCAAAGGTATGGCCAAGCCTAAGAAGCAAGATGGACATGACGAAGCAGAAGTATATCTCTACTTGCAGCACCGTTGGGAGGATGAGAAGGGCAAGATTCATTCTATTCGAGTAGGAACAGCCTATGAGCGTTTTAGCAAAAACCAAGAAGAATGGGTAAATGGTCACCGTATTCCTATCCACTATGGTGACATCACCAACGAACCATGGTATGAGGAGTATATGGGCTTCAAGTGCATGCAACGCGCTGTGAACTCCAAAGGCAAAGTGACCCCCATCATCGAAGAAGGTTGGGATGCTACATTAGAGCCTACACACCTCGTTATCATGCTCACTTCGGGTAAATACGAAGCATTCGTCGGCAAAGAAGGCAACGTGTTTTGGGTAGATAATGTGAGTCTAGTGTACGAAGATTAAGCACAATCACCCACTTTTTGCAAAGAAAATTGCTTTTTTTTGAAAAAAACACACAAATAATTTGGTCAATCCAAAAAAAAGCAGTACCTTTGCACCCGCTTTCGAAAAGGAAGTAATTCGGTGACCAATGGTATAAAGGCTATTACGTCAGATTTTGGTTCTGAAAATCTTGGTTCGATTCCAGGTTGGTCAACTTCGCGTTCGGCAATTGAAGCGCACAGAACTCGCTTGGCGAGTTGAAAGCACTCAATGCCTCCGCTCTCCCCAAAAATTAAAAATTTTCGGGGACCCTAATAAAAAGAATAGAGCCCGTCCAAACGGGCTTTTTTTGAGAGAGATCTCAACGTGTGATGGGATACGGGCAGCCACACCAACAGTGGTTTAAAGTTTAGAGGACGCTCGCATAGCGAGCTACAGTTTAAAGTTTAAAGGCTGGGAATTCTGCCCAATTATTGAGTAACACTTTATAAAAAATGAAAACATTCGAATTGGTAGGTACTCCACGTAGCGAGTACGGCAAGAAAGCTGCTAAGACTTTCCGCAAAGAGAACCTCGTTCCTTGCAACCTCTATGGCAATGGCGAGAACGTAACTTTCACTGTAACTGTTGACGATGTACGCAAACTCATCTACACACCTGACACCATGGCAGTGGCTTTGACCATTGGCGAGACAAAGAAGATGGCGGTAGTAAAAGAGTTACAATTCCACCCAGTAAGCGAGCAATTGCTTCATATCGACTTCCTTGAGGTAACAGAGGATAAACCTGTAACCGTAGCTATCCCTGTACAATTGCAAGGTCACGCAGAAGGTGTGAAAGCCGGTGGTAAATTGGCTCTTGAGATGAAGAAGTTGAAAGTGAATGGTATCTACACACAAATTCCTAACCGCGTTGAAATCGACGTTACCAACCTTGGTTTGGGCAAGAAATTGTATGTAGAGGCTGTAACAATGCCAGAGGGCTTGAAACTGATGAACCCTGCAGATTCTTGCGTTGCTCGCGTAAAAGCAACTCGCGCAAGCCAACAAGCGGCTGCTGCAGATGCTAAGGGCAAAAAGAAATAATACACACCACTCATAAGAGCGGTAGAATCATAAGAGTGGAAAAGAGAACTTTTCCACTCTTATTGGTTTAAAGAACGCCGCTAAAGCGGCTATAGTTTAGAGTTTAGAGACATAGTATATGAAATATTTGATTGTTGGATTAGGAAATATTGGCGATGAATATGCCAATACACGCCATAATATCGGCTTTATGATGGTGGATGCATTTGCTGAAAGCAAAAATGCCACATGGGAGGATAAGCGCTATGGCTTCGTAGCCCGCTGCCGCGCAAAAAGTGCCGAAATCATTCTGCTTAAGCCATCCACCTACATGAACCTAAGCGGCAATGCCGTTCGCTATTGGCTGCAACAAGAGAAGATCCCTGTGGAAAATATGCTTGTCCTGGTAGATGATTTGAACCTGCCCTTCGGCAGCATTCGCATGCGCAAACAAGGTAGCAATGGCGGACATAATGGTCTAGGTCATATTCAGCAAGTACTTGGCACTCAAAACTATGCGCGACTTCGCTTTGGTATTGGCAACGACTTCAATAAAGGCGCACAATGTAACTTCGTCCTCGGAGAATGGAGCGATGAAGAACAAAAGACCCTACCCGACCGATTGAAATTAGTGGGCGAGATCATCCCATCCTTCTGCCTGCAAGGCATGGACAGAACGATGAACCAATATAATGGAAAATAAGGTATTTTGACTCTCGATTCCCGACTCGCGAGTCCCAACTCTCGATTCAGAATAACGATGAAGCTTATCAATAAACATCCGTGGATAGTGGCAGCATCTAATTTGCTGCTCGTGATGGCGTTATACACCATCTCACGTTTGTTTTTCTATTGGGTAAACATCGATTTATATCCCAACGTCTCAACTAGTCATCTACTTGAAATGTTAGCTGGAGGATTGCGATTCGACCTAACCGCACTACTCTATCTCAACTCACTCTATTTGCTATTGGTCCTACTTCCATTGCCGGCCACGGTTCGCAACCACAAAAAATATCTTTGCACGGCCAAATGGGCATTCTGGATTCCTAATATCATCGGATTCATCGTCAATTGCATGGATATTGTATACGTTCGTTTCACAGATAGGCGTACTACTTGTACCATATTCACCGAGTTTCAAAACGATGACAATCTGGCTAATATCATCGGACAATCCATGTGGCAATACTGGTATGTTACGGCGTTTGGCATACTAATGATCACCCTATTTATCGTATGTACACGCAAGAATTGGGAAGTAAAGCCCCGACGCAAAACGTGGGTGTACTACATGGTAGAAACCGCATTGATGTTAGTAACAATCTATTTTGTAGTGATTGGTATTCGCGGTGGATTCGGAAAATACACACGACCCATCACCATTTCCAATGCGATGCAATATACCAACACACCGCAAGAAACTGCCATTTTGCTCAACACACCTTTCTCGCTAATGAAATCATTAGAAAATACCACGTATGTTCACCCTCATTATTTCAGCAACGAGCAGGCAGAAGAAATTTTCTCTCCTATTCACACCGATGAAATCGCAGAAAATGGAAGATTAGGACATACAAATGTGGTAGTTTTGATTTTGGAGTCGTTCTCCAAAGAATATATTGGTTTTTACAACCAACACATCAAGGAATACGATGGTTACACTCCTTTTTTAGATTCCCTACTGACACATTGTGTTACTTACACACACTCGTTTGCCTCAGGCAGAAAATCAATCGATGCCATGCCATCGGTATTATCGTCTATTCCTATGTTGATAGAACCATATATCGTGACTCCTTACTCCACCAACGCTGTGTCTTCACTTGCAGCATGCTTGCGCGATGAAGGATATACTACGGCATTTTTCCATGGTGCACCTAATGGAAGTATGGGCTTTCAAGCATATGCCCGCTCTGCTGGCTTTGAACACTACTATGGCATGGATGAATACGATGGAACCGATGCTTTTGATGGGACATGGGCCATTTGGGATGAGGAGTTTTTGCAATATTATGCTCGCACCATGAGCCAAATGCAGCAACCTTTTATGACTGCTGTGTTCACAGCATCTAGTCATCATCCCTTCCGCGTACCAAAGCGCTACGAAGCCGTATTCCCCAGAGGAACACAACCTATCCACCAGTGCGTAGGATATACCGATCACGCGTTGCGTGAATTCTTCGATTATGCGCAACAACAAGATTGGTACGAAAACACACTCTTTGTCTTGACTGCAGACCATACCAATCAAGTTTCCTTGCCAGAATATGCTACCGCTAAAGGATTATTCGAAGTGCCCATAGCCTTCTATTCTCCTCGATGGAATCAGGGAGAATTACGCAGCATCGGTGCAGTCAGTCAGACCGATATTATGCCATCCGTATTAGCATATTTGGGATATGCCAAACCCTTCTTCGCTTTTGGTGAAAATGCACTTACCCTGGCAAAAAAACACCCATATGCCATTTGCTACAATCATCCTGTGTATCAACTCATTTCAGATAGTATGCTCATACAATTTGATGGCAACGAAGTGCAAGCCGTATATAACCACACACAGGACCCATTGCTGCAAAACAACATGGCATCTCAACTAGATACCAAGGCTATGCAAACCTATCTTCGTGCCTATATTCAACAATATATTTACCGATTAACAACTAATCAATTAACCGTTGAAACCAATGGAAATACGAGTAGATAAATACCTCTGGGCTATGCGAATTTACAAAACCCGCTCTATTGCTACCGACGCATGTAAGTGCGGACGCATCAAGATGAATGGCGTGGAAGTCAAACCAAGCCGTACTTTCCACGTGGGAGATGTATTTACCGTACGCAAAGGACCGATAACCTACACATACCGTATATTGCAACTATGGGGCAACCGGATCGGGGCTAAATTGGTTCCAGAATATTTGCAGGATATCACTCCTAAAGAGCAATTAGAGTTGTTAGAATTGGCGCGCTATGCCGCCCAAAGCGGACGAGATAGAGGCACAGGACGCCCAACCAAGAAAGATAGACGAGAGATCGAACAATTCTTCTCGGATGACTATAATTATTTATTAGACGACTATGATTTTGAAGAAGAATAATATTGCAGAGTACATCCTATATCTCTGGCAGATCGAGGATTACCTACGCGCTTTCCCACAACAGGCGGAAGCAAATCAAGAGTTACACGACATAAGTGAAATGATGCATCAAGAGAATATCTTGGAGCAAGGGCACCTACAATTGGCGCAGAATGCGCTTAGCGAATTGGAAGATTTGCACAACGACCTTCTTGAGCAAGAAGCCACCTATCGTGCTGCCATGATTCAATTGACCCCATCGCTCAATCTATTGAAGGCAAAGACCGATCGCCCTACCATGAGTGATATAGAAGCATGTCTCATATTGCTATACCAAATTATGCTGCTCAACTTGCAAAAACGGCCGATTTCATCAGATACAGAGCAAGTACAAAAGCAAGCTACACAAATACTGCAATACCTCAGCAAGACATACAAAGAGCAGTAACGTGTCCTATTCCAGATTCCTGACTTCTACACAATGAGAACAAAAGAGCGATATGAGCAAGCATTGGCATGGTTTCAAGCCAACATGCCAGTGGCTGAAAGTGAACTGAATTTTGAAAACGAATATCAGTTGCTAGTGGCAGTCATGTTGTCTGCTCAATGCACTGATAAAAGAGTGAACATGGTGACGCCTTCCCTCTTTGAGGCATACCCAAGTATTGCAGCTTTAGCCGATTCCAACGCTGAAGAGGTACTTAAATACATTCGCTCTATTAGCTATCCAAACAGCAAAGCAGAGCACTTAGTGCAAATGGCTAAACGCGTAATGGATGTATACGGCGGCGAAATTCCAAATTCACGCGAAGAATTACAAACTTTAGCGGGTGTCGGTCGCAAAACAGCCAATGTGGTGTTGGCTGTCTGGTGGAACCAACCTACCATGGCCGTCGACACCCACATCTTTCGAGTTGCAGAACGTATCGGCCTGACTACCAAAGTAAAAAATCCCCTTGATAGCGAACAACAACTCATCAAATACATTCCAGAAGACATTATCCCTAAGGCACACCATTGGCTATTACTGCATGGGCGATATACCTGCCAAGCTCGCAGCCCAAAATGCAAAAATTGTGGGATTCAAGCCATTTGTCGCTATTTTTCTCGTAAAAATGCAAAAAATCTTGCATAAATGCAAGAAATTTATTACCTTTGCGCGATTTTAACTTGGGTGAATTTGTGCAAAAGGAATTAGATACACATAATACGAATAAGAGCAGTACAAGAAATACTGCGGAATACCCCTCCAAGAAAGCAAAGGTAAAAAAAGTATTTGCTAGGATTCTAGTTGCAAGCGGAATATTATTGCTACTCTTTGGAGCAGCAGTAGGATTATTGCACTTAAAGAGTGTACAAACCTATATTATTGGACAAGTAACTGACCAATTGGAAAAAACGCTGCAAGTAGATGTAGAAATAGCACAATTTCATTATCGCCCTTTATCTCACCTATCTGTTGACAATATTTTTCTCAGCGACCAGCAATATGATACGCTAGCATTTATCGAACAGATGCGCGTTGAGTTTAAACCTCTTCAATTATTCCATAACAGAATAGATATTCAACGGCTTCAATTGCTGAATCCCTATGTAAATCTACAATCTACATCGGATTCTACACTCAATATTCAGTTTTTACTTGATTTATCTACAGGAGGAGAGATTAGCAGCAATCCACTTAGATTGAATATTGACAGGCTCCAGCTAGACCAAACACGCATTCGCTACAACGAACTTCTAGTGGATCAATTAGATTTAGACCTCACATTGCCCGTTTTAAGTCAAGATTCATTGGATGTTCAACTACATTCATTACATTTGCGTGCACAATTGGACCCTATAGACGCCCATTTCGAAACGGACCTGTATGGTGGATTAGACTCTATCTTTGCCCAAAACATGCAATTGATATTCCAAGATACTGAGTTATTCTCTGGAAATATTGCAGTATTCAATCCCACAAAATTGGATTCGCTATACATCAGTGCCAATTGCAATGATCTGTATTGCAATGACGTTTTATTGCAAGACCTGCTCTCGCAGTTGCCAATCAAGCAAATTGCATTGCCTAATATAGTGAATAATCTAGGAAATGTTCATTACAACGGAACTATCAATGGCAGGCTAGAGCAGCTGATCCTCAATGGCGCATTCAAGACTTCATTAGGTACTATTCATGTAAATGGAAATATACAGAGCGATCAAACTTTGCAAAACTTTGATTTTCATGGACATGTAGCAACATCTAAGTTTCAGATGGGCAAATTGCTCAACCATTTCGACCTAGGTACGGTCTCTCTAGAATCGAATGTCAAGGGCAAATTTACTGCGAACGAATTCGTTTATTGTAATGTCCATGCAGGTATTCAAAATATGGAATACAAGGGATATAACTATCAGTCTATAAGTGTGGATGGAGAGATAAGACCAAAAGAAGTGAATGGAAAATTGAGTATCAATGATGAAAACATCCAATTATATATTGACGGATTAGCAGATTGGTCGTTAGAAGATACTCAATTGGATATTGCAATGAAACTGTCAAATTTCAAACCTTATAACGTACATTTAATTGAACAATATCCTGAATTAGCATTGAATGCTACTACCAATATCAGTTTGCACACATTTGGCAAATCCAACGAACTGTTAGATAACTTGACAGGCCACGTAATTGTAGATACACTACAAATATACAATGGTACAAAACATGCCATGATGGAGCAACTAAAATTATTAGTTGACCACCACGAAGAAAAGGGGAAACACACCCACCAATTACGACTGCAGTCCGATTTCTTAACAGCGAATTTGAGTGGATCGTTCCGTTATAATACATTACCTGCTACTATTCAAAGTATATTGCATCACTATCTACCTAGCATCGTAGAATCTCCTAAACAAAAGAAATCTACTAACAACACCTTTGATTTCTATGCCTATTTTCGCAATTTAGATGCCATCACCCAGGTATTAGATCTTGGAGTAGAAATTCCATCTTTCCCAACCATCAAAGGATATCTCCGCGAAGATAAACAACAAATTGGAGTGCAAGCCTACATCCCATACGTTAATACTAGTGGAACAAAAATGGAAAATATAACCATTTCACTAGATAATCAAAGAGATCAATTAGGATTGTCAGTTTTTGTACTCAATCATTTACCTAAAGATAATCCTACTGCAGCCAAATTGGGGGATATCAAAGCCAATATCTATCTTTATGCTCAAAATGATGAACTAGACTTACAAGTAAAATTAGGTAATACAGATAGTGTTCGCAATGAAGGAATGATTCATGCGATTTCCAAAATCTCTAAATACAACAACAAACCCAAATTCGATATTCAAATATTACCAAGCAATATTATTCTTAATGATTCTGCGTGGACTATTGGTCAATCAGAAATCACATATGCTCTTTCTGAACGTGTAATGGATATCAATAATTTCGTATTACATACAGATTATCAATCCATATCTGCTAATGGAAGAGCATCTACACTTCCTGAAGATTCTATTAGCGTAACACTACAGAATGTCAACGTAGATTACTTGCTCAGTTATACAGAGGCCAAGAAAGCTATTTCTATTCTGGGTCCTGCTACAGGACAAGCGCATATCTACAGCGTGTTCTCCGATCCTATGTTAGAAGCTCAAGCGCAAATTCGAAATGGAGGATTAAATGGTGTATGCTTAGGGGATGTTATAGCCGAAGCCACCCTTGATAGAGAACACAACAACATTTTAATTCATGGACAAATAATCGATTCTACCCAATATGTAATAGCTGAAGTGAATGGTAAAGTCGTTCCTGAGAACCGATGGTGGGGATTAGATATCACATGTGATGGTGTGAATATACATTTCATTGATGCATGGACAAAGGGAGTTATTGCAAATCCACAAGGCAAAGGATACGGACATATCAAAGTAGAAGGGCAAAAGCGTAATGTCTGGGTAACAGGTAGAGCCTTGGCAAAAGACGCACAACTAACAGTTCCACAAATAGGGGTGACATTTTATCTATCAGATTCAATATTTCTTGATTCTACCGCTATTCATTTTCCTGATATTACGATATATGATCAGTTTGGCAACCAAGGTCTATTTACGGGCGTGTTACACCACGAAGCATTCGCAAATATGCAATACGACTTGCGTGCACAAGCCAATAAAATGATGGTCATGAATTTGCCTGCTGATCAGCAATCATTCTTCTACGGACAAGTATTTGGCACTGGAGGTGTACACATATACGGAGATGATAAATATTGTCAGATAGATGTAGAAGCAAAGACAGAAGCTAATACTAAATTCTATCTTAATATTAATACTGCTAGTCAGGCCTCTACATCCAATTTTATAGATTTTGTGCAACCAGATACAAGTTCGCATTATTTATTGAATTTGCTGCAACCAAAACAGAACCAAACCACTACACAATCCAGTAGTCGTCTGCGCTTATCATTACAGGGTGAAGTTACACCTGATGCCGATATCTCAATCCTACTTGGAAGAGAAGATGGCATTAGAGGACATGGTGAAGGCAACTTGAAATTGGTATACGAATCTCCTTCTGAAAACATTCATATGCTAGGAAATTACATATTGCAATCTGGTAAGTTTGATTTCTCACTAGGCAATATTGTTCGACGTAGTTTTACTATTCGTGAAGGTAGTCAGATCACCTGGGATAGTGACCCTATTGCTCCCACCATTGATATTACAGGCTACTACCATACTACAGCTTCGTTACGCGATTTATTTGGCAGCGAAAGCAGTCAAATAGCAACTGATCGCACATCAGTACCTGTAAATTGCGTATTGCAGATGAGCGACGAACTATTTAATCCTATCTTGAATTTTGCAATAGAACTACCACAATCAGATGAATCCGTTCAAAGTCAGGTTAGATCCATGATTAATACCGACGAAATGCTGATGCGCCAAGTGATATATCTGCTTGTTTTCAACAGATTCTACACTCCTAACTACTTACAAAACACGCAAAATATAGGATTGAATGAAACCTATTCGTTGTTATCATCGACTATTACAGGACAAATCAACTCATGGCTAAGCAAACTTACCGATGTGTTTACCATGGGATTCAATTTCCGCACCGACGGTGAAGGCGAAACCGCCAGCCAAGAGTACGAAGCTAATTTCCAAATCCACCCTATCAATCAGTTGATTATTAATGGTAATTTTGGATATCGATACAATGATCTTAGCAACCGCCCATTCTTTGGGGATTTAGATATCGAGTATTTGCTTACAGAAAATGGCAAATTCCGAGCAAAAGCATTTACCCACACAGTGGATAAATATTCGCTACGTCAAGCCAATACAGTACAAGGAGTAGGCTTTGTTTTCAAACACGACTTCAATTGGAATGAGAAGAAACATAAAAATGCGTCTAATAAGGAGGACTCTTCTAAGAATCGCAAGAAAAACAAAAAGAAACAGAAGAAAAAACAATAGCATATGTTGATCAAATGTTTTGGTGCAGCTCCACAAGGCATTGATGCCGTCATCGTGACAATAGAGGTGCATGCCGTTCCTGGATTTGAATTCACGCTTGTCGGTCTACCTGATAATGCAGTGAAGGAGAGTCACGAGCGTATCGTGGCTGCATTGACAGTGAATGGCTACAACAAGCCCCGCCACACCCTAACAATCAATATGGCTCCTGCGGATATCAAGAAGGAAGGAGCTGCATACGACCTGCCTTTAGCCATTGGCATGCTGACTGCAGAGGAAGAAGTAAAGACCGCACTCCTTGGGCAATATCTGATCATGGGTGAGTTGTCACTCGATGGCACTCTGCAACCAATCCAAGCTGTGTTACCTATGGCATTAGCAGCAAGAAAAGCGGGATTCAAGGGAATGATTTTACCCGAACAAAATGCCCGTGAAGCAGCTGTGGTCAAGGGCCTAGAGGTATATGGAATGACGCACCTTTTGGACGTCGTTCGTTTCTTGAATGGAACACAGACTTTTCAACCCACCCTAGTGGATACTGCCGCTGAATTTGCAGCACATGCTTTCACTTCCGATTTGGATTTCTCGGATGTACGCGGACAAGAGAACGTGCGCCGTGCCATGGAAGTTGCAGCTGCTGGTGGACACAACATGCTCATGGTAGGTCCTCCCGGAGCCGGTAAGAGTATGATGGCCAAACGATTGCCATCAATCTTGCCTCCCCTCAACCTAGAAGAGGCTTTAGAAACCACCAAGATATATTCTGTTTCTGGCCTAATGGCACGAAGAAAGGAGAGTGATGGTATGTCTAGTGCATTGATCGTACAACGTCCGTTCCGCAGTCCACATCACACCGTCACCGATGTTGCATTAGTAGGAGGCGGCACTAATCCACACCCAGGAGAGATTAGTTTAGCTCATCATGGAGTACTTTTTCTAGACGAATTGCCAGAATACAAACGCAGTGCATTAGAAGTAATGCGCCAACCACTGGAAGACCGAAAGATCTGCGTCACACGCACCAAGATGAGTGTAGAGTATCCTGCTTCGTTTATGTTGGTAGCCGCTATGAACCCATGTCCTTGCGGCCATTACGGAGAGAACAATCCTGCACATCCATGTACTTGTACCCCAGCACAAATACATCGCTACATGAGCCGAATATCAGGTCCATTGTTGGATCGCATTGATATACAGTGTGATATCCAAGCTGTTCCCTACTCTACGCTGAAAGATGCACAACCAGGAGAGAGCAGCGCCGTAATGCGCGAGCGCGTGATGCGCGCACGAAAAATACAAGAGCAACGATTTGCAGAATACAATCAAACTGCCAAATCGCCTGTGCACTGCAACGCACAAATGACTCCTAAATTGGTACGCGAGTATTGCCTACTGGATGCACAAGGAGACAAGCTATTATCCTATGCCATGGATAAGATGGGGCTTTCTGCACGCGCATACGATCGCATACTAAAAGTAGCACGCACTATTGCCGATCTTGACAATAGCACCAACATACTTGTGAAACACATTTCTGAAGCAATATCCTACCGCAGTTTAGATAGAGAAGATTGGATATAAAACTTATATAAATACGTATATATGAAAACACGTTTGATTAGTTTACTCACAGTTACCATACTGCTGATCTCATGTGACAAAAAGATTGATTATGTGCCTATTGAAGCATTTGAACCATCCTACAAAGCACTCCAAGGGGCACAAGGGAATAACTATGATATTGAAGAAACTATACGGATCTTAAATGGCATAGAGTTGGCACAAGCACAATCGGAGAACTTCGACGAGTTTCTAGAATATATGGCACGCCAAGACTACAGTAAGGTAGCACAAGACGTGGTAGATTTGCGGGTTAAATTGTTGCCTGTGCTCCAAGAGATGTACCTTATTGACCAAGAATATAAACATCTCAACATATGGAACACACTTGGTCGTGATCTAAGTACAGATGTTAGCCAGATAGCCGCTCAACAAAACAATCGCCCCCATACTTTGGAAAAACTGTATGGGCTATTGAGCATCATGTCTCTTACAGATATACCCACCCCTACTAGCATTACGGTATCATCCATCACCAAAACTGGAACAATGGTGTTCGAGCAGTTTGAAAAAAATCAGAAGCTGAAAGATGATTTAAGCAAACGTATGCATCATGTGCGCAAACAGTATATCGAATATTTAGAGGATTATATGCCTGTGTATAATAAGTATATGCAAGAGTGGAATCAATTGTGTCTCATCAAAGATCGCGCTTATTTGCAATTATATAGCGGTCAATACGAATCGGCACAGAAATCTTGCCAAGAAGCACTCGCTCGCGATCCCAACAACCGAGAGATGCACCTGCTACAGTGTATGGCAATCATACAATCGGTGGAATACCCTCAAGCATCCAATCAGATCAAAGTATCTCCTAATGATATTGAACTTGGCAAGCACAATGATACTGTGGCTGATCCACGCTTGCAAGTTGCCAATCAGATGCTCACCGATTATATTGAGCGTCATCCTGATTACTCTGCGGCGGCATTGCTGCTAAAAGGTATCATCCATGCTAAGGAGGGCAACAAGGCAGAGGCACTCGTGTGTTTTGATCAAGCAGCGATGGAATATCCACGCCAAGCAGAGCACTTAACTGATCTGTTGTCATCCTATCGCGCGCGCACGTACCTTAATAGTACAGCAGAAGGGGCCTACCTGCTCAGTCTATATCAATCCACCATGGAAGGTTTTGGTATGTTCTCGCCTAACTTTGCTAAAGCAGTACTCCACGAACATAATGGCGACCTCATGTCGGCACAAGAGGAGATATACAACCACTTCTTCCGCCGTTCTAATCAGGATGTATATGACTGTCTGTTATCTGATATGGAATATTGTGAAGAGCATTTGGCATTCAGCTTCAAGCAGTTGCTGCCTGAAAATTCTTATATTGACGTTATTTTCAAACGTTCGCCACGATTAATGGGAATGGGTAATGATGACAACAAGTTGACAGTATCATTACACAACCGTAGTGACAAAGCATTCGAAAACATACGTCTTTTCCTCTGCATACACTTCACCGATATGTATAAGACAGAGTACCATGTGGTACGTGTGCCTGCACTTAATCGCATCAATGCCAATGAGTATGTTGAAATTGGCGAGATCGAACTCAACTACCGCAACAAGTCCTTCAACGATATCACTCGAGTACGCGCTATTGCACTGACCGACAATACCTTGTGTTGGATTGACAATGTCTATAATGCGGACACGCAGACCAACTATAACCCTACCCGTAGCGCTACCATTGCTGAGTTGGCAGGCAATGCGAATATGAAGCAACGTCAACGCTATTTCTCATCCATGAACGAAAGTGCTAGCAGTATTAGCGAATCGCTATTGAAGAGTACAACTATCCACACAGAGATATCGGGCAATCTACTCAAGCGCCACACACTCCTACATATCCGCCTACCACGTATTGTTGTAATGCTCGATCCTGTTTACGAACTCAACTCTACAGCATCACCTGACGAAGATTATCTACAAGGTAGTGTAGCCCATCTCGTATTCAAAGACGCTCCTCTACAGCAAGACAATCAAATCACTATCAAATCGGTATATACCAGCTACGCGGTCCACTTCACCGCCGACACGGATAGTACATACACGGTCACTAGTATAGATATCTTGCCTTTGGAGAAATAATAAAAATAAATAGCCACTCATGAGAGTGGCTATTTTTATATTCCTATAATCGCTTCAGGATTAATGGCGGTTCAAGCGTGCACCGTCTGCCTCTGGGTTGCGGCGCTCTGGGCGTGGACCACGACGCTCTGGACGAGGACCGCGATCACCACGAGCTGGACGCTCTGGCTCTACATAACCCTCTGGTTTCTCCTTCAACGCCTTAGCACTGAGTTTGAACTTACCCGTCTTTTGGTCAACCTCCATGAGTTTGATAGTAATCTTATCACCCTCTTGGATACCTGTCTCTTCCATTGTCTCGTAACGTTTCCAATCAATCTCAGAGATATGGAGCAAGCCCTCCTTGCCAGGCATAAACTCTACGAAGCAGCCATAAGGCATGATAGACTTAACAGTTGATTGGTACACCTCGCCAACCTCTGGGATAGCCACGATAGCTTTGATCTTAGCCACAGCAGCGTCCATAGACTCTTGGTTGTTAGATGCTACCTCAACCTTGCCACCTTCTTCGATCTCATCGATAGAAACAACAGCGCCAGTCTCGGCTTGGATACCTTGGATAATCTTACCACCAGGACCAATCACTGCACCAATCATATCCTTAGGAATAATGAAGCTTACGATACGTGGAGCGTGAGGTTTGAAGTCTGGGCGAGCAGCAGGCATAGTCTCCTCAATCTTGTCAAGGATATACATACGTGCTTGGTGCGCTTGTGCGAGAGCGTTCTCAAGAATCTCGTAACTCAAGCCGTCCACCTTGATATCCATTTGGCAAGCGGTAAGACCGTCGCGTGTACCAGTGGTCTTGAAGTCCATATCGCCGAGGTGATCCTCATCACCAAGGATGTCGCTCAAGATAGCGTACTTGGTACCCTTGCACTCAGAGATAAGACCCATAGCAATACCAGAAACTGGTTTGATAGGTACACCAGCGTCCATGAGAGCGAGAGTACCAGCGCAAACGGTAGCCATAGAAGAAGAACCGTTAGACTCGAGGATATCGCTGACCACGCGAACAGTATATGGGAAATCAGCAGGCACAACGCTCTTGAGGGCGCGGCAAGCCAAGTTACCGTGACCAATCTCACGACGACCTACACCACGTTGTGGGCGAGCCTCGCCAGTAGAGAATGGAGGGAAGTTATAGTGCAAAAGGAACTTATCTGTACCTTGAACCAATGCCTCATCAACGATCTTCTCATCGCGGCTGGTACCAAGAGTAACAGTAGAAAGCGATTGTGTCTCACCACGGGTGAAGATTGAAGAGCCGTGAGGTCCTGGCAGTGGAGCTACCTCGCACCAAATAGGACGAATCTCGGTAGTTGTACGGCCATCAAGACGCTTACCCTCATCGAGGATAGAGCGACGCATTGCCTCTTTCTCCACATCGTGGTAGTATTTGTTTACGAGTGCTTCGATGTCATCTACCTCTACGCCAAGTGCCTCAGCGCGAGCAGCCATATACTCGGCTTTCTCGATCTTGAAGTCCTCGCGAATTTGGGTGAACATCTCCTCACGGTGGTGCTTGTCGGTGTCCGCAGCAGTAGCTTGTGCGTATGCACGAGCATAGCTGAAGTCGTGAACGGCTTGCTTGAGCTCCTCATCGTTGATCTCGTGGCAATACTCGCGTTTAACGGTCTTGCCATACGCTTCCATCATCTCGATTTGGGCTTGGCATTGAGGTTTGATAGCCTCGTGAGCTACGCGGATAGCCTCGAGCATATCAGCTTCGCTGACCTCTTTCATCTCGCCTTCCACCATCATGATGTTATCAAGGGTAGCCGCCACAACGAGCTCAATATCCGCTTGTTCGCATTGAGCGAAAGTAGGGTTAATCACGAACTCGCCATTTACGCGCGCTACGCGAACCTCTGATATAGGGCCCTCGAATGGGATATCAGAGCAAGCGAGTGCAGCCGAAGCAGCAAGACCAGCGATAGACTCTGGCATATCAATGCCATCGGCAGAGTACATGGTTACGTTTACGAAAGTATCTGCGTGATAATCAGCAGGGAAAAGAGGACGCAAAGCACGGTCGATGAGACGAGCGATAAGAATCTCGTAGTCAGATGCTTTACCCTCGCGACGGGTAAAACCACCTGGGAAACGACCAGCAGAAGCAAATTTCTCTTTGTACTCAACGGTAAGCGGCATGAAATCCGTACCTGGAACTGCATCCTTAGCGGAGCAAACAGTGGCAAGCAACATGGTATTGCCGAGTGTAGCCATCACAGCACCATCGGCTTGCTTGGCGAGCTTGCCAGTTTCGAGCGTAATCACACGCCCATCAGGGAGAGTAATCTCCTTTCTTACAATATTCATCTTAATTTAATCGTTTTAGCGGATACGGTTTGTATCCAAGTTAGTTATAGACCATAAATGTCGGTGCAAAGGTACTACAAAAAATGCACATACGCAAGAAAAGTGAGCATTTTTTTCAAAAAAGATAGATTTTATCTATCTGTAATACAATTCTACTGCTCAGCGGGAGTTACTCACACACTCTCAAGTTGACTGTAGGCTACGCGATCACTTCGCGACCTGAAGGAGTGCGACGGAACGCACTCCGAGCGATGTGTCCGAAGAGTCCCCACTCTGAGGAATAAGCACGAGCATAGAACAAAAAAGCACATCTATCGCCTAATTGTGCCCTATCTGTGGCTTTTATGTTTTCACTTTTCAACTTTCTGTTTTTCGAAGGGATACCGAACCCTTTCCGAAGGGATAAAAACAGTGCGGGCAGAAACTCAGCCCGCACCGCAATATCCGCCGAACGTATTCATTGCTTTTTCTCTCCGCGAACGCGAGGGTAAATTCTACTGGCACACTGGACGGACACTAAACCCATAGTACCGATCGTAGCCGTACCTGCCCACGTAGCCTGAGTAGAAGTCCACGTTCCACGCGTGGTACGGGCTGCCCGTGTAGAGCGAACTCGACCAGTAGTAGCCGATGCTGCCTGCGTCGCCGAGCGACCTGTCGTAGCGGTCGCCCGCTGCGGGGAGGAAAATGGACTTGCTGGTGTAACCAGACTTCTTCGAGGTCACTTTATAACCATATACACCGTTTTGAGTAGTCCATGTCCAAGTACATTGCTCACGCAATTCAGTTAATTCGGCATCAGTAGGCATACGCCAACTACCACCCCAATTTGCACGAGCGGCATCGTCGCCCAAGTCAAGAGTGGTTTTATTATCGACAGTACCATAACTGCTGTTGGTGTTGTACTTGGTTTGCGTGTAATAACTGCCATTGCACCATTTATAAGTACTCCAGTCGTAGTTGCTCTTAGGTTGCGTTTCGCCCCAAGCGAAGTAATCGCCGTACTCCTCTGGTTTTGTGGCACCTACGTTGCAGGTTGCCCACTTAACAGACAAGCCGAGATCTACATACTCATAACCATTTTCGGAACCAGTAGCACCTGTATTTGGGTCTGGATTCTCTACTTTGCCAAAAGTAATACTATCTACATTAGCAACCTCGTATGTAGTTTTTACACCATCTTGCCAAACATACATTTGGCGTTGTGCTGACAAACTCAACACCATTGCAAGCATTGTTGCAACAAATAAAATCTTTTTCATAATTCTATCTTAATTCAAAATTCTTAATTGTTAATTACCTTGTGTGCGATATATCCTTGGCTTGTTTCTAAGAACAAGACCAATACACCCGATTGAGGAAGCATGACAGTAGCTTCATTTGTCATACTACATGGCTGATTGACAAGCACTTTACCCGTCATATCCACTAAATAGAGGCGATTGATTGCAGATTCGCACTCCACCGTGAGTTGGTTGCCATTTTTAAAAAGGCGTGTAGCAGTTGCCTCTACATTCTCTACTGCGGTAATGTTCTTGTCAAAAGTGATATACGCGACATCGTTCAAGGGGAGACGGAAAGTTCCTTCCGATGTGGTCAATACCAATACATCTGTTTCAAACGTAATGTGCTGAATACTAACTAATGACACCGATTGTGTCGTGCCACTCGTCTTGTGCACTTGCAGCGATTCGGGCTGCTGTGCAGACACTCCTGCTGATACCAATAAGAGCAACAGGGCGAAGTAAATAGTAATCTTTTGCATAAGCATTTTATTTTAAGTTATCTTGTTGTATGCTCACATATAGACATACAAAAACGTGAGCCAACTGCTATTGGTTCATTCGGGCTACCACACCCCCACCTTCCAACATGCAGAAAAGCCCACGTATAAACGTGAGCGTTTCGCATTATTCTTGGAAAGGCAGTTCAAATGTGGTAGATTGAATGAATCCTCAAATAAAGCAAACGCTTTTTATAAAATATGTCTGCAAACTTTTGGTTTGCGTTGCAAAGGTAGTGAAAATTTGCGAAATGTGCAAGAAAAATCGCACTTTGGTGTGATTTTTCTGGTGTAAGGTGTAGAGTGTAAGGTGTAAAGGCAAGAAAATTGTCTAGCGGAAGCGGCAAAGTCGCTACTATTTAGAGTTTAGAAAAAGAAAATGCCATTTATGCGGATTTTGCATAAATGGCAAAAGTAATACGAAAAGTTTGTGAAACTGAATTATTCTTTTTCTGTCTTTTGAATTTCTTCAGCAATTAGTTCTTGCAACTTGGTCTTAGGCAGTAAATACTGATATTCTGCAACACCAATAGGTTTATTTACATCTTGCAATGCTAATTCTACCTCTAAATGGTCTTTTTCTGCGCACAAGATAATACCAATAGATGGATTCTCATCTGGTGCTTTCTCCAATTTGTCCAGAAGCGACAAATAGAAATTCATTTTGCCTACATACTCAGGTTTGAACTCTCCTATTTTTAGTTCTATAGCGACCATAGAACGAAGACGACGATGAAAGAACAGCAAATCAACACGATATTCCTTATCATTACATGTCAAGGTGTGCTGATTGCCTATAAAACTAAAACCATCGCCTAACTCCATTATGAAAGTGGTAATTTTGTGCACTAGACGGCGTTCAAGATCTAACTCTCTCAGAGGTTCAACCGCATCAACAAACCCAAGATTATAACTACTACGAAAGACTTCATTGGCGTATGCCGCTTGTTGGGCTGGCAAGGTAGTGGTAAAGTTATTGAACTGCTCAACAGGCTGAATAGTAAGGTGGTACTCTGATTTTAGGGCATGTTTCAACATATCACGTGACCATCCCTTTTCAATGACCTCATTAGCGTAGAAAATGATATACTCCGGCGATAAGTTGTAGGTCATAAGAAGCAAATTGTGGCTCCATGGCAAAAGTGCGACAGCTTGTCGCAGTTTTGTATCTCCTTCATTATAACGGAGATAGAACTTTTTCATATCCCATAGATTTCTTGGAGATAATCCCATGTCGGGATATCTAGATTTCAAATCTATAGAAAGTCTTTTAACAACACTATCACCGTGTTTGCTATCGAGTTTCTTCTCTTCTAATAGTTTGCCAATCTCCCAATAGGACGACATAGCAACTGTGTTTAGTTGTTTGGCTATCTGTATGCGAGAAGCTTCAATTACTGCGACAGCCTGTCGCAGTAATTGATTATATTCATCTTCAGTCAGCGATTTTAGAAGGGTTAGATCTTTCATGTCTATATTGTTCGTAAATCTGACGACAAAGGTAGTGAATTATTTTGGATTGAGCAAGAAAAATCGCACTTTGGTGTGATTTTTCTGATGTAAGGTGTAAGAGCACCCCACAAAGTCACAAACTTTGTCGGGGATCCCGCTTGTGTAAGGTGTAAAGGCGGCGACTGTGTCGCAGTTTAGAGAACGGCGCAAGGCGCCTACAGTTTAGAGTTTTAGGCTATAAGTACAGATGATCTTATCGTGAAAGCTGCTGAATCACCTATGAATAACCTATAAATCACCTAAGAATAACTAAAGAATAACTAAAGAATCACTAAAGATTTACAAGGGCATTTCAAGGTTCTACGACAAAAGAAATCGCCACTTATGTTTGAAGACACAAGTAAAAAAAGGTTCCAGAGATCTACCAGATTACGCAAATTGCGTTATGCAATTTGCGGTGTAAAGAACTACACTATTGGATATAACTAGACAAAAGACATTTGTATATCTTCTGCAATTTGTTTTTTTAGTTCGTCAAGAGAGGCGAACTTCTTTTCTTCACGGAGGAAAGAGAGGAAAGAAATTGTCAGCGATTGGTCGTACAAGTCACCCTGAAAATCAAGCAAATGCACCTCTAAAGATAGATGATCATTGCCTACGGTTGGGTTGGTACCGATATTCGCCAAAGCCTTGTACTCTACCCCATTCACCTGAGCTACAACGGAATACACTCCGCTAGCAGGGAGTTGTTTGGCAGAATTAAGGCGTATATTAGCCGTGGGGAAACCGAGTTTTGCACCTATGGCATTGCCGTGTTCGATCACACCCGAAACACTATAGGTGTAGCCCAAAAGGCGATTGACTTGGTCAATCTGTGCCGCAGCCATGAGTTTGCGGATACGCGATGAACTAACAGGCACTCCGTCCACCAAGCACTCATGCGCACGCTCAATATGCAAACCCACTTTGTGCGCAATCTTTTCGTATTCATGGAAGCCCTTGAGGCGATCCGAACCAAAATGATGGTCGTAGCCCATGAGTAAAGTCTCTACTCCCTCTTGCTCCTTGAGGTAGCACATAAACTGCTCAGCAGTAAGCTGCTGAACCGCAGCAAAATCCAAGAAATGCACTTCGCCGTAGTTCTGAAGTAACGCCTTTCGTTCGTCATGCGTGGTCAGCATAGCGGGAGCTTGCCCCGTCAGCAGTTCCTTGGGATGGCAGTCAAAGGTATAGATAGCAGGAGTGAGCTGATGGTGCTTGGCATGCTCGTGCAATTGAGCAAACAGGAAACGGTGTCCGCGATGGACACCGTCAAAAAATCCTATAGTTGCAATGCGGAGCATGTGGGAGTTTAAGAGTTCTAAACGCTACGCTGTTCTAACAGTTCTAAAGGTTTATAATTTGATGTAAATCTTCTTGCGATAGAGGAGGTAAGCAATGCCCCAGAACACCAATACAAGGCTCAAAGCGCAAGCAAATGACCCACCCTCATTGCCAAAGAGCGGCTGCATGCAGACCTTATACCAGAAGCTCCAGACATTGTACATCTGTTCATTAAACTCAAAACGAATGCTGCGCATTACATAGACTGCGATTGCACTCAAGCAGAATATAAACAAAGGATTAACACCGAATGTTTCGAAAAACTTATACCAATTGTTGGCTACTGCATGATGCACCTTAGCACAAACCGTAGCAGGTTTCACTTCATTCAATTGAGGTAAACGGATATCCAAGATCCATGTCAAAATACCTAAGATCGAACTAGCTAAGCCACATGTAACCAATACATAACTAGCAGACCACATGGACTTGTTAATAGGGAATGCATAGTCGAGGCAGAAGCCCAAAACCATCATGATTGCGCCTGCCAACAGGGCACGGGTTGCTTTACCCCAGATATCATTCTCGGTCATTATCAGTTTCCCCATCCACGCACCTATCAATACGTGTGCAACACATGGTATAGTCGAAAGCAAACCTTCAGGATCAAAGCCAATACGTTCACCAGCTGCATTGCGCAAATGATAGATATGATTATCGCCTAATACTTTGAGATCAACAATGGATTCCATGTTCTGAGCTGTTAATTCAAAGCTATTCGTCACACTCTGTAAAATACAGTAAATCAACATCAAAGTACCTGACACCCACAGAATACGTTTAGGCTTAAATATCAACAACAATAAACCACCTAACAAACTCACAAGACCCAGACGAGGGAATACACCTAAATATCGGATATGTTCTATTGGATATGTCCACATCGCTGTCATAAAATCAGTACCTTTGATAAACTGTCGTAGTGCCATTCCATACCAACTCAATGCCCATCCAACGAGTATGATAAGCAAACCACGTACGATAATCTTACGAGCAGTAGCCCAATTGAGGTCAAAATTGGATTTACTATGGCTAATATACATCGCCACACCCATGCAAAAGACAAAGAATGGGAAAACAAGATCTGTAGGGGTACAACCATTCCACGCAGCATGACGCAATGGAGCATAGATATGCGACCAAGATCCAGGGTTATTGACAAGAATCATACCTGCAACTGTGATACCACGCAGGATATCCAAGGAGAGAAGACGTTTCTTCTGAGAGGTGAGAGTTTGTGTCATAGTATTATATTTTTAGATTCGGGAGTCGGGAGTCGGGAATCCTATTAATCTGAATTTATTGATAAAACAAACAGCCCCCCGTTTGCGCGGAGGGCTGTTTTATCAGTTTGATTACTCTTGGTTGAGGGTTACGCGCTTGAAGTCGATTACATTTACGTTGTTCTTCTTCAAAACGTCCTTCACGAGCTCTTTGCTCTCGCTCATGATGTATTGTTGCTCTACCAAAGTGCTCTCCTTCAAGAACTTACCAAGACGACCTTGTGCAATCATCTCCACTTTCTTCATGTTGATGTTTGCCTCAGCCTCAGCAGGAACAGTAGCGCGGATTTGGCGTGCAGTCTCTGCTTGCTCTGGAGTCAACCAACCCTTAGCAGTATTAGACTCGATGTGGTCATCGCTATCTACGTGAGCTGGGTTGATACCTGCCTTGCGAACTGCTTGCTCAACAGCTTTGTTGATCTCGTCTTGTTTGGTTTTCTCGATAGCTACAGAAAGCTCACGATCTTTCACCTCTTGTGCTACGTGGTCAGCATCCAAAGCGATTGGAGACATAGAAGCCACTTGCATAGAGATACCGTGGAGGACCTCTGCGTTAGCATCCTCAGCGTCAGCAGCAACGAGTGCGCTGAGTTTGTTGCCAAGGTGGTTGTAAGCATCTACCTTTGGAGCTACGAGGAAAGCGTAGTCGCTGAGTTCCATCTTCTCACCAGTAACACCAGAACGCTCAGTTACGGCGTCTTGTACAGTGAAGTCACCGAGTTTGCAAGCTTTAAGCGCCTCAAGGTCAGCTGGTTTCTCGGTCATAGCCACCTCAAGGATAGCCTTAACCATATTTACGTAATCTTCGTTCTTAGCTACGAAGTCGGTCTCGCACTTCACGCCTACGATTGCACCAAAGCCATTCTCAGCTTTAGCCAATACGCAACCTTCAGAAGCCTCACGCTCGCTACGCTTTGCAGCGATAGCTTGACCACGCTTACGGAGCAAGTCCTTAGCTACCTCGAAGTCGCCATTAGCCTCCTCGAGAGCTTTCTTTACATCCATCATACCTGCGCCAGTGATGTCGCGCAATTTTTTGATATCTGCTAATGTAACAGCCATTGTCTTTCTTATTTATCTGTTTAACAATAGATTACTCAGCTTTAGCCTCTTCTGCTACAACCTCAGCCACCTTCTCAGCCTCTGCCTTTGGAGCTGCTTTGCGAACGCGTTGACGACGCTCTTTTGGAGCTGGAGCCTCAGTTGCAGTTTGTGCTGCAGCAGCCTCTTCGTCAGCTTTCTCTACTTTGCGCTCCTCAAGACCCTCTTGGATAGCTGCGCAAACAGCGGTCAAGATGACGTCGATAGACTTGGTAGCATCGTCGTTAGCTGGAATCACGAAGTCGATATTGTTAGGGTTAGAGTTGGTATCAACAATACCGAATACTGGAATACCCAAACGGTTAGCCTCAGCTACAGCGATGTGCTCTTTCATTACGTCAACAACGAATACTGCGCTTGGAAGACGAGTCAAGTCAGAGATTGAACCGAGGTTCTTCTCGAGTTTCTCGCGTTGACGAGTGATTTGGAGTTTCTCACGTTTAGAGATGTTGTTGAATGTACCATCAGCCATCATCTTGTCGATAGTTGACATTTTCTTCACAGCCTTACGGATAGTAGGGAAGTTGGTCAACATACCACCAGCCCAACGCTCGGTGATGTAAGGCATGTTGATCTCTTG
The DNA here is from genome assembly GCA_045577965.1 of Paludibacteraceae bacterium. GTDB lineage: Bacteria > Bacteroidota > Bacteroidia > Bacteroidales > Paludibacteraceae > Colicola. Next base: position 11,579 of record JAZNJI010000007.1, on the reverse strand, counting down.
AGCCTTTTGTGCTACTACCTCTTGACCTTGTTTCTTGGTAGAAACGAAGAGGATCTTACGACCAGATTTAGCGATAGCTTTCAATGCCTCAGCAGCCTCGTCAATTTTAACTACAGTTTTGTTGAGGTCGATGATGTGGATACCATTGCGCTCCATGTAGATGTAAGGAGCCATAGCTGGGTTCCATTTGCGTTTGAGGTGGCCAAAGTGGCAGCCAGCCTCGAGAAGTTGATCAAAATTTGTTCTCATTTTGTTTGATTAGTTTGAATTATTTTTAATGATAATTTATCCATCTGCCACGCTCACGCAGAGAATCGCGCACGCGCGGAATAACAGAGTAATCCGTGGCGAGCAACAAGTTGCCACCACGGAGTCACTGCTATTTGGATATTAACGCTTACTAAATTGGAAGTGTTTGCGTGCCTTTGGTTGACCTGGCTTCTTACGCTCTACCTCACGAGCATCGCGAGTCATAAAGCCCTCAGCTTTCAACGCTGGCTTATCCTCTGGGTTGATCTTCACCAAAGCGCGAGCGATTGCAAGACGCAAAGCCTCTGCTTGACCTTTGTAACCACCACCATCGAGGTTTACTTTGATATCATATTTCTCTGCCACTTCAAGTTTGTTAAGAGGTTGCTTAACAACGTATTGAAGAATTGGACTTGGGAAGTACACATCCAAATCACGACCGTTGATTGTGATCTTGCCGGTACCCTCTTGTACATAAACGCGAGCAACTGCTGCTTTACGACGACCTAATGCATTAATCATTTCCATATCTTCAATAATTATTTAAGTGTGTTGATGTCAATTTGTTTTGGTTGTTGCGCTTGCATGTTGTGCTCTGCACCTGCAAATACGTGGAGATTACCGATGATCTTACGACCAAGACGGTTCTTAGGAAGCATACCCTTAACCACCTTTTGGATCAAACGATCTGCACCCTTCTCAAGCATTTGAGCAGGAGTCATCTCACGTTGACCACCTGGGAAACCAGTGTAACGTACATATACGCGATCATTCCACTTGTTACCAGTCAATTGCACTTTGTCTGCATTGATGATAATCACATTGTCTCCACAATCCACGTTTGGTGTGAAGTTTGGTTTGTACTTTCCGCGGAGGAGCTTAGCCACCTTAGAGCACATACGGCCAAGTACTTGGCCCTCAGCATCAATAACAACCCATTCCTTTTGAACGGTTGCTTTGTTTGCTGATACAGTTTTGTAACTTAATGTATCCATTTGTTTTTTAATGTTTTGACCATGTCGACAGACAACTTTACGTGCTCCGAGAGCCCCACTGCCCAACATGGCGAATTAATATAAATAAAGTTTTAAAAGTTCTAAAAGTTTTAAGGGTTCTAAAGGTCAAAAACCAATTCGCCCGAAAAAGCGTGCAAAATTACTACTTTTTTTCCAATTGACCAAATATTATGACATCTTTTTCGCAAAATTCTTCACTTTTCCACTCTTTCCATGGGTTTTCCATGCCATTTCGCATCTCTTTCTGCACTTCTTCAATCTCGCGTAAATGACGTTTAGGCTGCACACCTTTTTTTCGATTTGCCAATTTCTTCTCTCGATTGCCCTCGCGAATTTGCTCTTCTACCGATAAATCGGCCTCCAAGCGCTCCATCACTTTTGGATAAATCTTATTGAATATTTGGGGATTATTCGTATACCAAACCAAGGATGAATCAAACTGTGCCTGGGTTATTCCATGTTTATCCAATACATTTTTGTAATACCCTGCTACTTCTTGATCATGAGAGTAATTATAGCCCGCTACCTGTATAGCACCATCGGCGCGATGCAAGTCATACAGCACATTTCGCATCTCACGATTAGACAACACACCACGAGGGCGGCACCCAACCATCGCCAGACACAACAACATACAACACACTATGTTCACTCTCGTTATTTTCATCATCAACTTTTCGTTGCTTTCTTTGGGAATAATAAGTTCAAACTTCTATCTAAATCTTTGCGGTAAAAGAGGATTATCAAGAATACTGCTACTGTGATAAACGAATCCGCAATATTAAACACTGGACGGAAAAACAGAACCTCACCTGCCGCATTTTTAATCAGCGGGAAATACAGCATATCAACCACTCGTCCATGAAGCCAATCTGCATATCCCCAGATTTTTCCATAAAAGACACAGTCAATAATATTGCCCAACGCACCTGCCATAACCATCGCTATTGTCACTAGATAGCCGGTCCGAACCTCCTGCTTATGAATCATTGTATGAACATACCAGCTCATCACACCCACTGCTACGATGCGGAACAATGTCAGCAACAATTTACTAAACCACTCTATACCAAAAGCCATGCCATCGTTTTCCACAAATACAATCCAGAACCACGAGAAGATCTTTATCGGTTCAAATTCCCCTGCTTCTGCACTAGTCTTGATATATACCTTCGACACCTGGTCAAGCACCAACGCCAATAGCACGATGCCCACCACAAGCCATGATTTTTTTACTTTACTCATAATCTCGAAACACTAAACTATAGGCGTACCGCGCCATCCACTAAACACCGAAATTCTTACGAATTACTTCCACCTTATCCAATTTCTCCCATGTAAACAACTCTACCTCGCGTTCGATCACCTGTCCGTTGTCTACAAAAGTCTTCTTCACTACCTCATTGGTACGGCCCATATGTCCATAGCGCGCAGTCTCCTCATACATTGGTTGTTTGAGTTTCAGAGCTTCGATAATACCTTGTGGGCGCAAATCAAACATCTCGCTCACTTTCTTAGCTATCTCGCCATCACTCATTGCTACCTTCGCCGTGCCATAGGTATTCACGCACACACTCACAGGTTTTGCCACACCTATCGCATAACTGATTTGCACCAACATCTCCTTGGCCACACCAGCAGCAACCATGTTTTTCGCAATCCAGCGAGCTGCATATGCCGCTGAGCGATCTACCTTAGATGGATCTTTTCCTGAAAAAGCGCCACCACCATGAGCACCACGACCACCATAGGTATCTACGATAATCTTTCTTCCTGTCAAACCGGTATCACCATGAGGACCACCAATCACAAAGTTACCTGTTGGGTTAACCAGCAACTTAAAGTCGCCCTTCAACAATTCCGCATATCTTGCATCGCGCTTTGCTACACGTGGCAACAAAACACGTTGGATATCCGCTTTAATCTGCTCTTGCGTCACATCTTCATCATGTTGCGTACTCACCACAATCGTATCAATACGCAGTGGCTCACCCTCCTCGCTATACTCCATAGTCACCTGACTCTTTGAGTCTGGACGAAGATATAGCATTTCCTCGCCTTCTTTACGCACGCGCGCAAGCGTATATACTAAGGTGTGTGCCAAATCCAACGTCAGAGGCATATAGTTCTCCGTCTCGTCGCTAGCATAACCAAACATCATACCTTGGTCACCTGCGCCTTGCTCACCCACATTCTCAGTTCCCTGTCCATCTACGCCGCGCGCAATGTCAGCACTCTGCTCATGCAATGCAGTCAAGATACCACAGCTCTCTGCTTCAAACTTATACGCAGATTTCGTATAACCAATCTCTGCAATGGTTTTGCGTACTGTTCCTTGGATATCAACATACTTCTCACTGGATACTTCGCCTGCCACAATCACTTGTCCGGTGGTCACCATGGTCTCGCAAGCTACGTGAGAATTTGGGTCTAATGCTAAGAATTGGTCTAGGATGGCATCACTAATCTGATCCGCTACTTTGTCTGGGTGTCCTTCGCTGACACTCTCCGATGTAAATAAATAATTCATTTTGTTTTGTTAGGGTCAAAAAAATCCACAAGCCGACTGTTTATGCTTGTGGGACAAGTTTTTAGCATTCTTTTATAGAGGTCGCAAGCAGTCAAATTTATCCTCTTTCAAAATCGACTGCAAAGGTACTACAAAAAATGCACATACGCAAGCAAAGCGAACATTATTTTTAAAAAAGATAGACTTTTGTCTATTGAATATGTTCATCTACTGCTCGTTGGAAGCTTGCTTACATAAGAGTATGTAGAAGAGCATATTCAGAAGGCGAAGCCGTATTTTTCAAAAAAGTGCGAGCGTGCGAGGTATATACCTGCATTTTTTGTAGTAACTTTGCATACATTTTAGTAAAAGACCTTCTATGATTTCGGGGGAATGCGCGTAGCGCAGGCGGAGTCCGAAATCTATCCTCTCACGAGGTCGGTGCCCTCGAAATCTGTCCTCTCCTGCAGGCGGAGTCCGAAATGTATCCTCACACACTACAGCGCAGCGATCTATCAATGCATTATCTTATAAATCAACTCCTTCCACAAGTCTGCATCCTTTGCACTAGGGTTATTAATACCCTTCAACCTAGCATCAATCTCACGAAAATAGCCAATAATCGCAAATGTCTTTCCTGCTGAATAACGCTTTGCAGCTGCCGTATAGTCCTTCACAAAATATGGTGATACCCCCAACGCACTCGCTGCTACTCGATCACTCTTATCTGGTAAGTAATGATAAATCATCAAGTTAGCAAAAAATCCATACAATATTCCTAGTTCCTTCACCATTGGGTGATCCTTTGACGATGCAAAATACTGTGTGATACGATTGGCTTTTACTACATCGCCTTTTATCAATGCATCTTGCAACTCAAACACATTAAAGTCCTTCGATATACCGATATTCCGCTCTACCAACGCCGCATCAATCACTTTAACTCCCTCTGGACGACCATCAATCAACTTCTGCAACGCACCCACTATCTGTGTCAAGTCCGTGCCTATGCTATCAGCCAATATCTTCGCCACTTTCTCATCTATCCTTATTTCCTCCTCGCCTTTCGCCTTTCGCCTATTCGCCTCATCCGCCACATAATCTCGTATCCATTTCTCTACCTGGTAGTCACGTAGTTGTTCCGATTCCATCAGTACGCCACCTTTCTTCTCCCAGTTCTTAAACAAGTTCAAGCGCTTATCTGGGGAACCATACTTGTAGCAGAAAACTAGTATCGTGGATGGTTGAGGATTATCCATATACATCGTGAGCGCCTCCCATTTCTTAATATTTTGAGCCTCCTTAACGATGATCACTTTGTATCCCCCCATCATGGCAAACCCACGTGCTGCACCAATCACAGGCGACACATCACCACCGCTCAAGTCCTTGCCATAGATAATCGTCTGGTCAAACTCACGCGCCATCTCATCTAATACATTATTCTCTATGTAGTTGGCTACTAGATCAATATAGTAGGGTTCTTTACCACAAAGCATATATGCGGGTGCATACTTGCCTTGCTTCAAACCAATCATTACTTCTTCATACTTTGCCATAACTCAAAAATTTATCTCTAAACACTAAACTATAGCGGAGCGTCCTATATCCTATAACCTTTTCCGCAAAGCGAAAATCACCACATACGCCATCGGTGTACCGAACACTGCCTCTATCAGCAACTTCGACACATACTGGAATGCTATCATCAACATTAAATCGCGTGCAGAGACGGTTCCCGCAAAAGCAATCAGCACAAATGGCAGAGAGTCAAACACATACGCCACTGCCGAACTACCTATCGTTCGCACCCATAATCTTTTACCTTTAGTCCACTTCTTTATCTTCTCCATCAACCAGGCATTGCTCAATTCGCCCAATAAGAAACCAGTCAACGAAGCAATCACAATGCGTGGCACATAACTAAACATCGTATTATATGCCTGTGCCGTTGCATCCAGATAATCAGGCGATGGTAGCCATACACCAATCTGCGTGCAGATTACTACAACGATATTGCACAGAAATGTAGTAAAGATGACTTTGCGAGCGGTCTTGTATCCCCAAATCTCGGTCAGCACATCACCTAACATGTATGCAAAAGGGAAAGTAATCGTTCCTGCATCAAAATAAAACAGATTCCAAAGACCAATTACTTTCACTGCCATGATATTGGAAACCACATATAGTGTCACAAACAATGCAGTTACCACAATAAAGGAAGTATTCTTGCCTCTTACCTCTAAACTATAGGCAGTTCTACTGCCGTCCCCTAAGCTGTTGGCATCCGCCAACACGCGGTTTTTGAAAGGGTTTTCCGCTACCTTCTTTTCCATAAACTATTTAGCTAATTTATTATAATATCTATCATACCCATTTAATATCCAATGGGATATAAAACCAATTATCTTATCAACAATAATACTCAACAATAAAAATGCAATGCTAACACCCAATAAAGCCAATATCCTCCACCCATCTGGCACATATGTAAACATTTCACGCATATGAGGATAAATCCACTTATGTCCCAAATAACAACTCTCTTGTATAAGATATGCAGCAAACACAGACCCTGCTAGCCAATTGATCACCTTACTCTGGAAATTAAACGACAGAAAGAAAAGCAGCAACATCACAGCTGCAATCACCACAAACGGATTGTTGTAATCCAAAGGATAATGCATCTCTATCGAATAATGATAACGGAGCATTATCATTCCAAACAACCCAAGAGCCGATGCTATATAACCTATTAACCATAGCCAGCGAAATTTGCGAATGGAATCAACAGATACATGCTTACCTACATATCTTCCAATAAGATACATCCACATAAAACTAATCAACGAATTACCATAATTAGTCACCTCCACCTTGTGATACCAGCCTAAATATAGTATTACAATAGAGAAAAGCACCAAACTATGCAATAATCTCTTGTCGCTCAGATTATCTACTGCGCTATTCAAAATTGGAGAAAGCAACATTAATCCCACGTACGATACTACGAACCACCAACCATTATGCGTAAAAGCCATTAAGCGTTCAGTCATTATTCTCGCTGTAAATATGCCATCTGAATTCCCCCATGAAGTGAATCCATCAGTTACTCCTATATAGAGGAGATAGGTGAGCAACCCTATAAAAAAACATTGAAGATAGAACTTCAACAGTGACCTAACTTTCAGTTTTATAGCAAAGTATCCAGAAATCAAAACAAAACAATTCACTGCTACAAGACAAAGTGATTCTATAAGAAACCCCCATGTAAGACGTTCTGTCAACACTTCTGGCATATTCACAATGCCAGTATTGGCCCCATTATTATTAAAATGCAGCACAACAACCATCAGCATACATACAATGCGCAGCAGTTCTATGTTGGAACTTCTTACTAAAGACATCCTATTGATATAAATTTCTGCAAAGGTACTATATTTTTTTGGATTATGCAAATTTACCTGTAGAGATTTGTCCTAATCATTAGATAGATATTTTTGTGCAAAGGAGCAAACGGGAATTATCGTATAACTATTTTCCTTTGCCCATTTTACCGCATGTTCCATAAGTAGCGTCCCTATCCCTCGCCCACTCTCGTAGGCATACGTATGCAAGATAGTCATTTTATTGCCTACTAACGTAAACTCTATCTTACCCAGCAACTTGCCTTCTTCCGTAGCAAGAATCTCTGCATCTGTAACAGTCATTTTAATCATAGCAATAATCATTTAGTATTTCTACCTACCACACTACAAAAATCAAGCCATCTCAAACCTTTTTGCTCTTTTCATTTGTTTTTTTGAAAAAAATCCCGTATCTTTGCACTCGATTTACTACTAACTACTACGAATTTACTACTAACTTCTACTATTTCCACCTATTACTTCTATTTCCACCCATCATTTCGCCATTTCAAAGCTTCAATTATCATTTTGCACACTATCAATAGTAGGTGATTAGTAGGTTATTAGTAGGTGATTAGTAGGTTAGTCAGACAAGATTATTAAAACATCAACTAAATATGGCAGAGATAAAATTAGAACACCCAGTCCGTGAAGTACACGGAGCTTTTACAAAGAAAGGTATCATCAACCGTCAAAAAAAGTACCGTGATGATAACGGTCGCGTCATTCACGAAGGCAGACAGGAGGGCTATGCTGTCCGTAATCCCCGTGACTACAAGAAGAAACCGCCACAAGGCGCAGAATTGGAGCATATCAACCTCTTCCGCCAAGCGTGTCTCATTACCAAGGAAATCCTTGATGCCGAAAAACCAGAGGAGACACCTATCGTCGCTATTTTTCCTCCACGACCAAAATATCTTACGAAAGAGGAAGCACTATCATTACTTGCAGATTACCGCAAACGCTACCGTGCCCAACTGCCGAGCACGCGCGGTACACGTCCCGACCCACAGGCTCCAATTGACAAGACCACCCACGCCCCGAAGCGTTATTTCCGCCTCGACAATTTCATCCGCTCCATAGTCTATCAATCCATCAAAACAACAGAACCCACACAACAATAGAAAAAACAACTACTAAATGGAGCAAAAGCCACAAAGCCACATATTTACACTCCCATACTTGCACATTTCACAAATTATTTGTAATTTTGCAAACAAAAACACTTTATCCCCCTCTACGACGTTAAATTAGGAGAAAAGGAATATATGAAACACTTTATTACTTCATTTCTTGTTGTTGCGCTAAGTATAACAATGGCGCACGCCGATATTCTTAAAAAAGTACAAATCGGAGAATTGTATTATAATCTTGACACAGAGAATCTGACGGCAGAAGTCAGTTCTCCTATAAACAAAACACTGACAGAGATTACTATCCCTGCCTCTGTGGATTATGAAAGCACCACATATGGTGTAACAGCCATTGGGAATCATGCGTTCTATAGGTGCGACAGTTTACGCACTATCTCTATTCCGAATAGTATTACACGTATTGATGAAGGTGCCTTTTACATGTGTTGGAATCTACAATCAATCACTATCCCAGCAAGTGTTGAGAATATTGGGAAGGGCGCCTTTGATGGTTGCTTATCACTACTATCTATAGATGTTGCTTCAGATAATACAACGTATTGCTCCATTGATGGCATTCTATTCTCAAAAGACCGAACTACACTTATTCGCTATCCCAATGGAAAAGAAGGTGCATACACAATTCCAGACCACGTAACAGTTATTAATAGTGCAGCGTTTATGCTCTGTTCCCAATTAACATCAATTACTATCCCTAATAGTATTACACGTATTAGTGAGAGCGCGTTTTACCAATGTATCGCATTGACTTCTGTTACTCTACCAAGCCATCTCACGCATATTGAACAATGGGCATTTGCAGATTGTATAGAATTACAATCCATAGTTATTCCTGAAAGCGTTACATCAATCGAGAAACATGCATTTGGTCGCTGCGAAAAACTCACCTCGGTATATATTCCAGCAGGAGTTACTTTTCTTGGTACGGAAGAAGGAGATGCTAATGGAACAGCATTCTGCGCCTGCCATAGTATGACCTCAATAAATGTATCATCAGAAAATTCCAACTACTGCTCTATTGATGGTGTGCTGTTTAGCAAAGATCGAAAAACGCTGTATCAATTCCCCTGTGGAAGAAAAGACACATATGTAATCCCCTACGGCACGAATACAATCAGCAGTTATGCTTTGCATGAAAGTGATAGTCTTAAATCCATCACCATCCCTTCCACCGTCACGCGTGTGGAACCCGCGTCTATGGGCTATTGCAAAACGTTGGATTCCGTTACTTGCTATGCAGTTACTCCGCCTGCTACAGGATCAATAGAACATGTTGGGACTAACATTTTTTCAGGTAGTCCGAATGTAAAATTGTATGTTCCAGAACAAAGTGTCGAAGCATATACAAATGCCGACTCATGGAGAGGGGCAACAGCCATTTTGCCCATTAGTGCCAACGATGTGGAGGTTACGGAAATAACGCTTACACCTGGTACCAATTCGGTAGATGTGGTGTGGCCTGCAATCACAGGTGCTGATAGCTATGAATTAGTGATTCGTGACGAGAATGGCAACATAATCTGCACACTCATTTTTGATGCTGAAGGTAGATTGCGTACTATTGCCTTTGGTGCACCAAGCAAGAACGGTGTTCATCAAACTGCCCAACAAAATGGTTTCTACTTTACGGTAACTGGTTTGTCAAGCGGAACGACATATTCCTATACGATGACTGCCAAAGACAGTGATGATAACATATTGGATACAAGAAGTGGTTCTTTCACCACTCAAACAACAACTGGTATTGAGGAAGTAGAAAGTCAAATCCACAGAGCAAAAATTCTTCGTGACGGTCAAATCTTCATCCTCCGCGGAGATAAGACCTACACGATTACTGGCGCAGAGGTTAAGTAATCTATCCTCTCAGTAACACATCAGACTATCCTCTCAATAACACATCAGTCTATCCTCTCAATAACGCACAAGCGTCACGCCAAACAGCGTGACGCTTACTATATATACCTAACTCCCTACTCGCACCGCACTATTACCGTACTATTACCGCACAATTCGAGACCTTCACTATAGTGTACCACCTACTTACTCTGTTAAAAATCTATTCCGATTTTAGATAAATATTTCTGTGCAAAGGAGCAAACTGGAATTATCGTATAATTATTTTCGTTAGCCCATTTTACCGCATGTCCCATTAGCAGCGTCCCTATCCCTCGCCCACTCTCGTAGGCATACGTATGCAAGATAGTCATTTTATTGCCTACTAACGTAAACTCTATCTTACCCAGCAACTTGCCTTCTTCCGTAGCAAGAATCTCTGTATCTGTAACAGTCATTTTAATCATAGCAATAATCATTTAGTATTTCTGCCTACCACCCCACAAAAACCGCGCCGCAAAAATACGTACATAGAAACGTGTATAAAAAAACGTGGCATCTCAACGCCACGCTCTTTATAACATTATTTAACTCTCAATGTATGTATCATTTGTTGCAGATTATTCAAGAACTTAGCAGCATGCATACCATCCATTTGCGCATGATGAAATTGGAAAGAGATATTCAAATAATACTTGAAGAAATGTTTTGAATATTTTCCCCAGATAATAAATGGGTTGTTATATATTCCGCTATACATACCTCCAGCATATTCCAATTCAGTATCAACGATAGCAGACGTACCTATCACCATACACTCTTCTGATAAGTCTATGTCTTTACAGCTATTGGCAACTTGTTCTGTATATGTCAAATAATCATGATTATACTTTTCAAAGTCTTCTACAAATTCTATATCGCAGGAACTCGCCTCACCAATATGATTTTTGACAATGGTATTGATTGCTATCTTATCAAACTGCATAAGTTTATCGCCCATAGGCAACAAATAAAACTCCTTCTGATTCACAGCAGCTTTACCTATACAATAATCCAATAACATATTGAATTTCAGGTGTTTTCTTCTACTTATTTTAATCAAGTTGGTCACATCTATCTTTTTAACAAAAACCAGCATCGGATTAGGAGCGTTCTTCCATATTTCAAATTGCTGCGCTCTATTGGTTGTTCGAGGATCTATTTCTTTCATATCAAATGTAGAATAAAAAAATATGTAACATAAAATAGTTGATAGATTGGTAGCAAAGCGACAAAGAACCCCTCATCTTATAGATGAAGGGTTCTGAAAATGGCGGCTACCTACTCTCCCACAAACGCAGTACCATCGGCGTTGCTGAGCTTAACGACCCTGTTCGGAATGGGAAGGGGTGGGACCTCAGCGCTATAACCA
>JAZNJI010000006.1:0-22393 GCA_045577965.1 Paludibacteraceae bacterium | reverse complement strand
GTGTTCAGTCTGTTTATGCTTCTCAAACGCGTTTAAACGGCTGTTTAAGACGTTTATAATCAAGATACGATAAATTACACGTATTTATATTTTCAAGCCGTTTAAAGCGTTTTAACGTGTTCGGCGTGTCCAAAAAAAAATCTGCTAGAATAGAGACATGGAAAAAAACGCAACAACAATAAAAGGTTGCTCACGAATCAACCAACTATTCGAAATATTGGACCGCTGTCCAGCACTTGAAAGAGATGAAGTCATCACAGCCTGGAAACAGGAAAAACTACGCCCGCACTATCACGAAGCGTGCAGCCGTCGAAACATCGAAGAGAGGACAGGCAACACTCTTATTTTTCGAAACGTACAAGTTTCTGATTACGTGTACAATCAAAAAACTCACCACCTTACTTTAGAATTTTCTGCAAATAGTAAAAGTTACTTAGGGCGTAGAAGAGTAAACGGAAAACGAGTAGGCTCACCAAAGCAAAACATTCGAATCAGTTTCGACGGGCGCCTCATGGCCCCATGGCGATTTATATTCACTGGAGAAAAAGAACACCTATACACATTTCAAGACGTTATAAAATACACAAAAACAAGCTACTACCAGTTAGAATTAGAAACCGAAATCGTTGACAACTATATCAATCAGTTAAATATGAACATGATCAATCTCGTAATCGCAGATCATCTGATCACCTGCGAGCGCGACATGCTTACAGTATTAAAAATGAAAAAACATCAATCAGTGAAAGGAAATAAAGAATAATGACCAGCATGAATATAACATTGATAGGCAACATAGTAAACGAGATCGAACAATACGGAAATTTATTAACTTTCCGACTCGCCTGCAACGATAGAAAACTCAACAAACAAACAAACCAATACGAAGACGCAGCCCCCGCGTATTGGAATATTAGAATACTACGTAAAAGCCTATTCAACGCGTGCAATCGTGACCTGCACAAAGGAATAAGGGTCATTATTCAAGGCCACATTCAAGGCACAGAATACGAGAACAAAAAAACAGGGCAAACTGTGCACGGTATGGAAATTATCGCAGACAATATTGGTGTCTGCTTAAAAGCCGACTCAACAACGACAAGCACGACAACGTCCAGCGTGTGGAATTATCCAACCTATACACCACAATTCTAACAAAGAAGGATAAAAATATATTATGTCAGAAGAATATTACGGTTCTTTCATTAATGTCAATGGGTATAAACATGATACTATTGACAAGCTGCATATTCATTTACCTTTAAAGGCCGCCCCTAAAGGATCTTGGACGACATTCGTGCGGAATGGTAGAACAATCACCAAACCAGCAAACAATCGAGAACAAACGGTGGCGAAAAAGGTTACAGAAGCTATAAAAAAGGCCATTCAAGACGGTGCAGGACTTAGCAAAGGTGAAAAAGCGGCCTTATTATATCATGGGCCAGTACCAACAAGAGACCCATATATTGTTGATGTGGTTTTTAAGTTCGATAATAAGAATCGTCAGATTCAAAAAACAACAATGCCAGACCTTGATAAACTGCTGCGAAGCATTAATGACGCAATCACAAAAACTGGGGTCTTATGGGTGGATGATTCTCAAGTGTCAGATATTAAAGCAAAGAAAATAAACGCCACTCGTGATGAGATTATTTTAGAAGTGTGTCGCATTGATCCAGAATATTATCCAGTCTATAAGCTCGTTGAGGAATAAATATGTTGCTTGTACATCAGTCTGATACAGTAGGGGGGCAGCAGCATGCGCGTCGTTTGCGACCGTTTATTGCTTTCTGTTTCGTCCTCTTGTTTATTTTCTTGTTCTGTTCGATTATAGGGTTGTTCGCTGTTGGTAATGTGTTATACTGTTAGTTGTCTGCCTTAGTTTGTTCAACTCTGACTCTGCCCATCGTGATTGTGTTATTGCGGTGGGCTTTTTTTGTGTGGCGTGTCGTTTCTCAAAACGTGATATATTATAAATGTAAAGCAAACAGCCGAAAGAAAAGGATAGAGAATATGGAAAATAAAACACTCTTAGCAAAATACATGCAAGCATTAAACACAATGCCAAACATGACCACAGACGAGAAAGCAGACGCAGGACGCCGCACCTACCAATATTTAAATTTGGGCACACTATGCAAAAGAGCTAAAGAAACACTTAACGCGGCAGGCGTCATGTTCTATCAAAACATACGAAAAGAAGACGACGGAAACATCACAATAGCAACTGTAATCTTTGACGAAAAAGAAACCATGACAGTCAGCACCTATCCAGTGCAATTTGTTACAGATAGTCAAGCATTAGGCAGCGCAATCACCTACGCCCGCCGCTATAGCCTCTATAGCGCACTAGGAATCTACCCAGATAAAGACGACGACGGGGCAGCAATGCGTGACTACGCGCAACAACACAAACCACAACAACAGCCAAACATGCTGAGCCAATTAATCCAACACTACAGAGATAACGGAGTAAGTTTGAAAACAACCGCTTCTGCGCTCATGGGCAGGGAAATCCAAACACCAGCAGAAATACCAGCAAAACTTTACAAGCAGCTATATAATATGATTTAATAAAATTGTTCTTTTAGTTAGTAGCGAATCAAGCCCCCTCTAGAACTCTAAAGTCTAGGGGGATCAATTTTTTTAACGTGTATTATATTTATCAACTGGTGCAATTAATCCACCAAAAACTTTAACGCCATCAACTGATCGATAAAAATTATATTCATCGTCTTTTATTCTGATTGTCTTGTTTTTACCTTGTCGCGCGATAGTTTGAACATTTCCAGAATAATAACAGTCTGCTGGAATTATATTTTTTGTATTTCTATTTTTTGGATTGCGTTTATAGTATCGTTTTCTCATAAAATTACAAAGATCTCCGCTAATGTGCAGTGTTTGTTGCGTGTCTAAGTTCGTGAGAAAATTGCTAAAAAATGACACGCAATCATAATGGATTGCACATCCAGACCATATGCTGCAACCATTCCGCATATTGCTGAGATTATTACCAACCGCAAACAGAATATATTTAATATTATGCTCGTTATAAAATTTGACTATTTTGCTTTCAATGCTGAATGGCGGGTTGTCAAATACGAGACATTTATTTGGGTATTGTGTTAGATCCGTGTAATCTCCGCCGGGGTAGAAGGGTCTCACGATAGGATTGTTAAAGGCTTCTGGATAGTATTGTTTAAAGAATTCTGTAAGGTCATTATATTCGTCTTCGTCTGTATATATTTCGTCTTTTGTTGATCTGATTCCTAGGTTTCTTTTTTCCTTATTCTTCATGAAGCTTTCAAAACTTTCGTTTTTTTTGTTTATTGTCATGTACAAATTATATTGTATGGCGTGTCGTTTCTCAAAACGTGATATATTATAAATGTAAAGCAAACAGCCGATAAGAAAAGGATAGAGAATATGACAACTGAATACAATCCAAACACCGCAAACGACGACACAACAACACTGCCAATCATCAACAACCCCCTCACCATTAAAAACATCGAACAAAACAACAATGTATGGCTAGACTACCGTCGCGGCAGAATCACTGGCACAAAAGCGAAAGACATTAAAAACGACACCTACACAACAACAGGAATAAAAACCCTAGAAAACAAACTAAATAAAACAACAGACACAACAGAAAAAAACAAAATAGCAGAACAAATAAACGACATCAAAAACAAGAGCAACGCCTGGAAATACACGGCAGGAATATGGCGACTACTAGCCGAACAACTCACAGACGACACGACAACAGATGAAACACCAATGCAACGAGGTCACCGACTAGAAAACACGAACGCCACACTGACATCCATAAAAGAACACTTAGAGAATATGACATTGGACGCTGGAATATGGGAAAGAACAGACAACCCCCTACTCAGTGTCAGTCCAGACGCATGTGAAAAAGGCGCGACACCAACTTGGGCAATAGAGTGTAAAAGTCTAAGCACTGAGCGCCACCTGCAGACCGTGGTCCCGTGGCTCGTTCTCATGAATAAAATAAACGTTAGCGATAACACTAAAACGAGACTAATGTATAACGAACTGAAAAATATAAGAGCGTTCGATCACGTGCCAGCAGAGTATCAGAATCAAGTAATTCAATATTTTCTCGTCAATGATCATCTGCATACCGTTTATTTTGCTCTCTATGATGACCGTTTAAACGTGAAAGCATTACAACATTGTGTTCTAACTGTAACACGTGAAAGTGTTAAAAATGAAATCAAAGAACAGAGGACAAGATTAGATGAGGCGCTCACAGTGTTACTGGATGTAAAAAGTTCTGCGCTTTCTCTCAATTGACAAGCCTATTTATTTGAGTTAGGATATAAGAGCAACCAGATAATGAAAGTCTGTGAGCGTCTTTTTTCCTTTCTTTTCGGTTGGATATTACCGGCACACCCCTAGCAGATCGACGGTATTTGCTAGGGGCTTTTGTATTCTTTTATCGTGTGTGGCGTGTCGTTTCTCAAAACGTGATATATTATAAATGTAAAGCAAAGAAAGGATAAAGAACATGACTATTGAAACAGTATTAAAAAACTTATTACACAGCGTAAACGCACCATATAGCGAATACCGCAACACCTATAACAAACTACACGCACCACACGCAGCACGAGTAAACATGAAAGAGGACAGTCAAGAGGCAACAATAATAGAAAACGCTTTAATTGTCGCAGCCCTAGAACATCGACTCCCCGCAATAATTGCACTCGACCTCTTACAAAACGCGACCACCATTGAAACACGTGGAAACGGTTGGCTTCACATAGCACACAAGGACGAGCCACCATATACAATAAAACTAAACACACTAAGAATATAATAGAATAGAATAAAACAAAAAATAAAACAATAATCAGAATTAAATTAACCAAAATATTAAAATAAACCCCCTACAAGTTAACGCTAGCAGGGGGTCAACACTTATATAAGTTTATTTATTCATGTTCTGCGCGATAGTCGCGAGCGCTGTTTTAATCGTCTGAAGATCAGACTGCACACTGTTCATTTGATCCGCTAAAGTTCGTACACGATGATCAATCCAATCAATCCGAGTAATAAAATCACCATTAGACCCATCACCCGTGCCACCGTCATCACGACGACTCATATAATTATCGTTCATATTCATACTAGCTTTAGCGCCAGACCCTAACCACGACAAGGCGCCACCTTTGAAACCGTAAGCTTCAGACCCATAATTCCAGACGGCTGCTGCCACCTCTGCTGCTGTAGTCATATCTAAATCCCCGTCACTTAAATATAATTTTTTGAGTTCGTTAATATCGCCATATAGTTTATCTAAATCAATATCACCCGCATAACCATTAATGCGGCCGTTTTGACTGTACTGGCGTATAAGACAATTATACTCATTCTCTCCTGCTGGATGTTCAAGGAATCCTTTATGTTCGTCTACTGTCTTATATTGCGCGATCCATAGAGGAAAACCGCAATCACGGAAATATTGCATGTTCGTGTAACTTGTATAAATAACTGGCGTTGAGTGAGACGCGCCAGACAGTGCGCGCATAAAAATATCCGTCCATGCTCTGAACTGTTTCACGTTCGGGTTGTTAATCGTTTCCCAATCTAACACGAAAAAGGCGCGCCCTTGATAGTCTCGAACAGTTTGCCAGAAATGATTGAACTCTTGATTGATGTCGCCTCCGTTTGCGTAATGGTATAATCCTAATATTTTGCCACTGTTTAAAGCGTCGTCTGCTTGACGTTTCCAGTATGGGTTGATACCGTTCACGCCCTCTGTTGCTTTAACAATAACAAAATCGCAGTTTATATTACGAATATTTATATTGCTTTGATATCTGCTGACATCAATCCCGTTACAATATGCCATGCGTATCATCCTTATTTTTGTAGTTGTTGAATAATATCCGTTAAATCGTTAGATTTTTCTGTTTGTTGTGTTGCTGATTGTTGTGTTGCTGATTGCGCTAGTTTCTGCACCGTCTGACTAGAATAAATATATTTCTTTTTAGCCTCCTCCAATAGTTTGTCTTCTTGAAGAACTTTCGCAATAGTATATGTTTCTCGCGCTTTCTGCGTGAAGTGGTTAGGCTTCCACCATGCCCAAACCGCCGCCACCAATCCGCACAAGTATGTAACAACCTGTACAACGGTCGCCTGGTCAATCGCTAGAGGATTATGACCGTTAGCTGTCAGATACTGATTCACAATACTTAAAGCCATAAGCACGAAACTAACAGCGAGCGTTGTTGTTCTGGTGATTGTCGCGCTATCGACCGCTGGCACCGTTGCACCAGTATTATTATTTTCATCTTCTTGTTGATCATTCATATAATATTATTCTTTCTACTCATTGGCACTGGATTATGCGCAACCCATACTCCGTCGATATGCTGCAACGCTTTATCTATCCAATCGCTTATATCGTTGATTTGTTGCGAATAGTCCGATAATTGTTTATTTAATTCAATAATACGTGCCTCAAGCGTCGCACACTTATCACTGTAGACTTTTAACTCATCACGCATAGGTCCAATAACATTATCCTTTAAGAGCTTTACACTCTGGACACTGTCAATTTTTTGTTCTTTTAAAAATTCGTATTCTATTTTTTTCTCTTCAACATCATTCTTTTTCCGATTTGCAAACGTTTGAAAAACGCTAGAAAGCAGACCACCACCGAACAAGCCAATGGCAGCGACAATAACATCCGACGTGATAATGCTACTATTTAGCACGTTACGCCCTTTTCACTGGAATCAACAGACCGCCACGGTACGTGTGCCCTTGACTGAGAACATAGTTACTGGCGCTGTCGATACTAATCTGATTACTATCACAAACGAAACGCATATCATAATTAATATGATCAGTATCATCATTTTCAAGATAACCCCATATCTCGTCTGTTGCCTGCCAGCCGTTCATATATGCAAAAACTGTTTTATCCCACGCGTTATGCGATGATGAACCAATTACAAGCCAGTGAATATAAAGACTAAGTAAGTGAGTAGCACCCCCCGTGTCCGCATTGTTGCTGCTAGCTGCTGCTAATGGTGTAATAGTTGCGTCAATATAAACGGGGTCCGACCATTGATAAGAGAAAGATATAAGAGTATCCGACCGCGTCAAAACTCCATTATCCCATGTATATTCGTATCCCGTTGATTGGTCTGTTACTTTCACGCCGTCCGCCATACTGGTCACCATGCTTGTATACGCTTGAATATTTGGCACCGTGAAACCCTCGACTGGATTATAAGAGAAATAAGAACGCGATACTGTGCCAGCAGTAATTGACGCATAAATAAGAGAGTTAACTGGCAACGTTGCAGACGATTGAAGAACACTAAAAACGGGGTCCACTGTATCACCTACACCCGTTGACGGGTCCGAAACAGTAAGCAGAATAATATAGTCATTCGTGTTGTCTGGAATGTTTAGAGTCTGGCTACTAGTTAATGAATAATAATAACCACCGTACAAGTCTGATCCAGTGGAATAATAACCAGCATGCGGCGCAATCGTAACAGTCAAACCATCAACAGTCAGCACATTAGAATCCGCGGCAGGAGATAACACGAATGAAACGCCACTAAACATCAAGCCATTAGCTTGCGGAATAGTAAACGGTATCGAGAGGTGCCGCACCATGTCGGCAGAATAGGACGGCGCACCATTAAAGACCGTTATTGGGTATGCTTGTAAACTCATTCTATTTTTTTCTCCTTATGGTAAATAAAATAATGTAATATTAACAGTCCAATTATAGAAGTCTGAAGACACTCCACCAGATGTGTCTGCTAATTGTGCGTGAACCGAGTATTGGTCTCCTGCTGTTACAATTCCGCTATATGATCCGTTAAGATAATAATCACCATTATCAAGACGCACGAAATTGCCGGCACTTAATGGAATACCATTCTGCACGTTAAACAAACCACTCACAGCTGTGTAACTTGAAGAACTCGAGGCAATCCAATCGCAAAACATGAGAATATGAGTATACCCATCGACCGTTGGCACAGTAAAAGTCTTATCAACGTAGGTTGACCCGTTTAACGTGACAAGAGTATTAATAATTTGCGATGTTTCTATGTGTGGCGTTAAAGCTGCCGCACTACTAATAACACCATTCTGCACAGTGGATAGTCGTCTGTCTAGCTGGTCAATAATACGTCTCGTCGCGTTAAACCCGTTTAAACTTTGCTTTTTAATAGTCATAATTCTTATTGTAAAAGGGGAGTTATTGTCCATGCGTTATTAAAACTAACAGTGTAACCAACGACGCGTGCCGTCACTGTCTGCACGTCTTTAAACTGTTCAGCATGTAAATTAAAACGCATTACATCACCTAACGACCAGACAACACCAAGTGGTGGCATAAGAGAAAAAGCACACGAGAAAGAATAAGAGATGGTGCCTAATTCAATATCTTCAAGTTTTTGTGCTGCGTAACTGTTTAACGTGCTCACATTCGTTATACTGCTTGACGGACTCCAGCGGTATTGCAAGAGTGGACGCCCCCAATATTTAGACGAATGCCAAGAAGACTCGAGCTGAGTGTTTCCGCTTGTTGCGTATGCCAGAATACTATTCGCCCCGTAGCCACTTGTATAATCTTCAACAATTTGAAAATCAGAAAACATTCTACTATCAAGAATAAGAGGCGTCACGCGTCCTATATGGTCCGCTATTCGTATAATACAATTCCAACGATTTTTATTATTGTCATATTCCCATGAGTGAGACAATTCGGTGCCACCGTCTAACCCGTTAAAACTGTCTACAATATCATAAATTGTTTTATTGTCTGTTTCGTTTATAGTTCTATCCCGTTTCACGGTGCTAACGTCTGCCAACACTGTAATCGGCACCGTACTATATCGCAATGACTGCTGTATTACATCTTGTACTATAAGTGTTTGACTTATTTGACTATAGTTTAGCGTCGGCACGTAAACACGTTTAAAATATCCGAGAACATCAGTGCAATCTAATTGGATACAAGCGTCTGACTGTTTGCGTGTCCGTTTCGTAATAAACCCACCGTAATATGAAACGCCTGTAACATCATCCAACATAATTATAATGCTTTTATACGGTTGGAGACTATCCACCCAACCTGCAGGCAAACTATTGTAAGGGATTTTAAAACTAGTTGTTTCAACTTCAAGCATGCTAACACTCACGCTACTACATTGTATATTTTGAAGTTCTCCAAGCTCTACACCGTCAGTGCTGCGCACTAGTTTAAACTTTATCATTGGAATACTTCAACCCCTCTAACAGTACAAGATGCCAACGGACTATAAAAAGGACTACTAAAAAGTAGATAATTAACACCTGGCAAAGCGTGCGGCCACTGTCGAACAGTAGCAGAATTATAAAGATTATTACCGTTACTTAAAAGAATAGTCATATTATTACTATCAATAATGATATTTTTATTGCCAGTGTTTCCGCTTGTTAATGTGATTTGATCACCAGATGGATATATTTTTATTGTTGGTTGTTGCACGTTCTGAAAAATAATAGTGAGAGGCGCTGGCGCTGTACCATTATAATTGAATCGAATAACACCGCTAATAACATTCTCAGAAAACTGTAATCCATCATATTGGACTGGTAGTTGCATGCCTCCAATAGTAGACGGTAGTCCAGTAGAATAATTGAACTGTTTCCCATAACTCAAACCATCTAAACAGACAAGCGGCAAACTGTAGGTGATAAGATGAGGCCCCTCCCATTTCAATGTTAGACCGCTAGAGCCTAGTTGAACAGTCATATATCTGTCTAACGTGTCCACCATATACGAGAACCGCATGCTTTGAAGATTAAGCACTTTTTTAAAGTCTTCGACCGTTTGGATTATTGCGCTTACTGTTGGTCCGTTTATTGCTCCGCTAATCGTGAAAGATCTGCCTGCATATGTTGGAATATTAGAATAATATCCGCCGTTAAAAACGTTTTGCCCCGTGCTTAAGTTATTGCTCCTACCATTAAAAATATCGTAAATGTTTTGTACGTCAATTATCCACTGGCACCCGTTGTGCGCGCCTTTGAGATCCCACCCGTTAATTGTTGCAGAGAATATCATTACGCCATACCCATCCAATCATTTTATATATTATATTGTGCGTTTAGTTTACTGATGACGATGTTAGCGACCTCGTCTGGGTTGTTACTGTAAATATTGAAAACGTTAGTCATGCCACCAGCATTCGTATTATTCATTTTACTAATCCCGAGAGCCTCCAACGCTTGATTCCTTAACTCACTGTTTAATGGCGTGACTTGCGCGCCTTCTGGCATTTGGATTAGTTCGGCTCCTGCTTCACCAACTATAGCCATACCACCGCCAGCGATTTGTCCACCGTTTGCCATCATTGGCACCGTCCACGATTGGCCACCGATACCTGGAACCCATCCTGGTATGCTGATACCTTTACCTCCTATCGTGCTATTCCAGAGGCTACGAATACCATTAACGGCACCACGGAAAGGCGCAATAAGAGCGTTCGCAGCGCTTGACGCTAGACCACTTATTCCTCGTAATCCTCCGCTGATTGCGCTGCTGATTGCGTTGCCTATTTCTCTAAAGAATCCAGTCATGCTATTCCACGCGCCACGAACACCACTGGCAACACTTGACGCAATCGATCGAATACTATTAAAAACGTTATTAAAAACTGAATGAATACTATTAAACGCGTTAATAAGGAAACTTTTAACATTCTCGAAAGATGATCTTAAAAAACTAGTAAACGCTGCCCATGTGGTGCGCCCCTGCTCAGTACGCGTGAAGAAGATGACGAGACCACTCACGAGAGCGGCAACCGCTCCAATAAGTAGCGTTATAGGATTAGCAGCCATCACAGCCCATAAAGCGGACACCGCGCCACGCAAAACAGTAAACCAACTAATAAGAGTATTCAATACTGATAATCCTGCTAACGCTGCAACAAGACCTCCGAGAATACTAATGAGAAACTGATTTTGTTGAGCCCACTGTTGGACACCCGACCACGCTTGACGACAATTGCTATAAAACGATTCAAACGCTGGTAAAGCATTATTCGCTACCCAATTTATTAAACTAGTCAATGACGGCAGTAAGTCACTTAAAATATGTTGACCTAAATTCACGATACTAGCTTGAAGATTACCAGTCGCGCCCTCAAGTGTGTTCGTGCTTTCTGCTGCTTGAACTGCCGCGGGGTTTGTTCCTAACTGTGTAATAGCTTGATTAAATTCTGCTGCTGTGATTTGTCCCGCTGCCATAGCGTCACGAAAATTACCAGTATACGCGCCGTTTTCTTTCATCGCCTCCTGCAACTTACCAGACGCGCCTGGTATTGCGTTCGCTAGCTGATTCCAGTTTTCTGTTGTGAGTTTACCTGCTCCCGCTGTTTGAGTGATCACCATCGCAACGCTTTTAAATGTGTCAGCATTACCACCAGCCACCGCATTCAAGTTGCCTGCCGCTTCAGTCAATTGCTCATAGTTTGGCACACTGTTAGCTGCAAGTTGTGCGGTCGTGTTTTGAATCGTTTGCAAATCGTAAACGGTTTTATCCGCGTAGTCTTGTGTCTGAGACGTGAGCGTGTTTATTGTGCTATTGTCAACGCCTGCAAAACTCAACGTTTGCTGAAACTTTAGGGTGCTGTCTGTCGCTTCTCCTATCTGATTCATAAGATCACCCATGTCACCTATAACGTTCTCAGTTACTGCACTAACCGCACCACTTACAACACCCCAAGCGGCCGCCATCTTCAATGGGCTTTTACTACCATTCTCACCAGTATTATTAAAACTCTCATCAACTTTCTTCGTACTGTCTATAAGTTTATTATTAGCTTCTTCGACGCTTTCCGCTCCTGCTAAATATTGCCCATTATCTAAACGAACGTCCAGCTCGAGATTATAGTTACTCAATTTTTTATCCCCTTATATAGGTTATTTATATACTGTTCAATAATATTCGTGTCACCATTTAAAACGGCGGAAATGCTAACAGTTAAAGAATTCACAAGATTAGACTGCTTCAATGCCTCAATTTTTCGCGCTTCATTTGCCCACTCCTCAAACTCAACAGCCGACATCCGACCATTAATAATATAAGGCACAAGAGATGGGAAAACATGAGCCACTAAACTAAAAGAGCCGACCGCAACACCATCACTGGCATCATGTGTCGACTCTTCTAATTCATTCAGTTTTTTAATATCTTCATCTGTTAATAAATCACTCCAATTTTTCACACTCTCAGTTTACATGCTGCGGGCTGATCATCTGAAATAATTGCTCTACTGTTTGCAAATAAACAAAACCAGCAGGCTTAACCTCTGATTCGAACTCTTCCCATGCTTTAGGATCAGTACAAGATTCTTTTACACTTTCCTCCATGATTTGAACCGTTTTATCGTTAATAGTGTTATTACTTTCAATCATATTTTTCTGGAATTTGAGAAAAGCGCGCGCACTCAATGGATTAAATTCAAGGTGTAGGCCATCCGCATGTTTCACTGTTTTAATATTAACAGTTTTAGTCGTGATACTATCGGACAAGTCTAAAAGCATTGACACTCCTTTATTGGATGTTTACCGTGATTGTTGCGGTTGCTTCACTGTTCTGCACGCTTGTAATAGTGATCGTGTAGTTGCCTGCCGTCGTGTAGGTTACCGCATTACCGTTAATCGTCGCACTATCACCAGTAAGAGAGATAAGTTCTGTAGCACCAGTGACACGTGTAACACCAGACGCGTAAGAAAGCAAACCATAAATATTAATAGGATTATTCACGGATCCCGACATGGTTTGCAACGTGTTACCATTCTTATCACATGGTGTGACTGTTTCTGGCATTGTTGACAGATCGCTGCTGGTCACGTTCTCCACGTATTCACCTTTATCAGGGTCGAATAATGTCGGCATTACTAGACTGCCGCAACCCATATGAACCGCGCCATCTCCACTGTCAAGGGCTGTAACATTAATATCAACGGTGGTCGCTTTACCGTCTTCGAAACTAAAACCGCCGTCAATACTCAGCAAAGCGGACGGGATATAAATATCTTCGGTGCTGTCTTCTGCGTTCGCATTCCTAAGGACTACTGGCACCGTTTCAAGGTTGCTCACCATGTCAGCACCCCAGCTAATGTTGCCTGCCTGCTTATCATATGTTGCTGTTTTATATAAGTCTGGGAATAATGATTGAAGAAACGCGATATTAGGCACATTAAAATGAAGTGTAATAGTAAACTCATATGATCCATTAGGATATTGGAGCGTTCCTGCCTGGCTTTCAATCTTTGTCAGATCCTCCGAAATGTCAAGGTCGCAGGCTTTCGACGAGATCATATTAGACGGGATTAAATTATCACCAATTATAATCTCTTTACGTTTCATAAGACTAAAGTTTGCGACCGCTTGTTTTAATGACGTCATAAAGATATGCTCCTTATTATTTTTTACTGCTTGTATTATTAATCATATAGGAAACTGGAATATTTAACGTAGTGATCCACATGCCAGACGGGTCTACTCCGTCGAATGTTTGACTGCTCACTGGTTGAATAATAATATTATCGAAGCTTATACTTGTTTTTGTTACTGTTTGGAATTCCTCGAGAGCGTCAGCAGCTGGTAGGCTTGTAGGATTCTGACAGAATTGTAATAGTTTAAATATCTGCTCTGATTGTTCTAATGGGTCCGAGTAAATAAAAGTAATGTTTATTATGCTGGATACTGTAAAACGATCATTATTCTCACCGTTGCTGTGTATTTCTTCAGTAACATAAATATTATAGTTACCGTTTATATTGCTGCCGTCCGTGTTCGCATAAGGTAAAAGCGGACTAACGTTCCACACAATACTCTTATTTACTGTCCCGTAATTTAATTTTTCGAGTAGGTACGAGAAGAAAAGGCCAAACAATTTTATTTATTCCCCCGTCGTGAAGTAGCTGCTAGCATGATTGAGCGCGCTAGTCATTGCACGCTTTAAGTAGTATTTTGTATTTGGATGTAAGTTATTATTAAATTCTCGTACGGTTGCGTATGGTACTCCGAAACCAATAACACGAGAATACAAGCCAGAGGAGCTGATATTCCCTGACGCTCTCAATGCCCCCGTTAATATTGGTGCGTTCATTCTAGACATGTTCAATATATCTTTACTCATCCTGTCAAGCCCTTTAGTCATGTTCTCTAGAGGTATTTTCGTCATCATTTTTATATCTGCTGAATATTTGAAAGTCATTCTATTATTGTTCCGTCTGGTATGCTGATTTTTTTCCCTGTTGCCTCGTAATAGGTCATATGTCCTAAAAGCGTGTCCTCGTGTGTTATTGTGCCGTCTATTTGATAATATCCGTCTGAGATTTGTATAAGCATGTTCGGCTGTAGTGTGTTCTCTCGACTGATGAAACGAATAACAGAACTATATGTGCCGCGCGTTTGATTGTTTAAACTAGTCTCTTCACTGATAATCAGCCCGTTAACTGTGCCAGCATGTGATAAAGTTTTTTGCATGCGATCAAACGTATACAGTTGATAATTTGTAATAAACATTTTAATACCCTACGTCTTGAATAATATAAAGGCTCGTCGCGTTATCGTATGGTTGTGTTAAGCGTCTGATCGTATACCCATAGCGAGAATAAATATATTTAACTTGATCACTTAAATTATTGGTGTCTTGTTTGCTCGTATAGGTGACGTGAACATCTGCGACGCTTTCAGATTGTACCCTGTCCGCGTTTATTCTCATGCTGCTTACTGTTTCATCGTACGCGGTAGCCATATTTTTAATTTCGTCAGGTAATGTTCGGAACCCGCTGTCGCCTTCTACTGTGATCACTTCTGGCAGGGTTTTTATATTGTCTGGTGGCGTGAACTGATAACCAACACCAAGCACTGGGTCTAATTGTATTCTCCACGTGTTGTCTTGATCGTCTAGAGCGTTACTATTATGCCACCCCGTGGAATAATAACAGTTATCAGACATGCGCACCAACTGGAATCTGTCAGTCGGAATGTAGTCAGTTAGTAGGCCATGTGTCACGTGATCAATCATCCCCCAAGTTTCTGCTGGGTTTGTAATGTTCGTAATATTCTTTATTTCATCGTATAAAGTCATACTTATAGAATACCCCCGCCACATGTGCGGGGGCTTTAACTTATTCAATTATAAAATGGTGTTTATTTGGTGCCTGCTGTTGCAGGTAAGATAACACACGCGGAATCAGTAACACCAAGAGCACCACCAACATACATCTCTTGAAGATATTCATTCGTATTATCTTTGAGACTAAAGTTTGTATATGCTTCTACACCGTTCTGTCCTACTGTCTCATAAGCAGACGGCACAAGAACAACTCCGAGCATTTGCATATTATCTGAATCATTCCACCAGTAAGGAGTGATGACCTTGTCAACACCGAGCGCGCCCGCCATGGTTGCAGGGTTTGCGAATTGTGCTCCGAGGATCTGGTTCTCATTGTTTAAGCTTTGACGCATTGTCTCAAGGTTTGCGCGAGAGGTAACAAGAACACGCTGCCCTGGTGCTAATACTGTTGCGTTAGCTGCTGCAATATTATCGAATGTGAAGCCAGTAGCGGTTGCGCTTGTGATCGAGTGTGCGAATGCTGTTCCACTCCATCCACTTGTTGTTGTGTCTTTTGCGTCTGTCAGTACACCGCGGATATTTGGCATATCGGTATAAGCTCCAAACATTGCCTGTTTCTCAATGGTGCTAATCAATCGAGGTGGTAGAACACGCAGAATGTAATCGAGTGCGGCGTCTGTGTCTTGTGTTGCGAACATGCTGCCATGATCAAGAGTCATATAAGCGTATACAGCCATAGGGCGGATAAAACGATTGACCAGATTGGTCATCATTTGTGTTTTATCTGTACCATATGAAGCAACACTATAACCATGAGCGCGACCTTGGTCTGTGTCGAGGCTGAGAGTGTTGGCAGCTACCTGCTTACCATGGAGGAAACCAGTATGAGTGAACATGTTATAAAGTCCGCTAGTATTGTCCGCGATTGCGTCCATGATTCTGTCAGCTACTGGCTGTGGTACAAGAATGTTCTCAACGGTTGCGCCGTCTAAACTAGACGCATATTTGCCACCCATGTAAGAGTGGAGGTCTACACCCATGCGAGAGGCCGCGTATTGATTGAACTCTGCCGCGTTCTTTCCTGGAGTGCCTTGTTTGAGCATGAAACGTCCGAAAGCGTGGACACTTTCCGCACTGTTTAACCATGTGTTCCTTTCAATGGTGCGAACTGGTGCCGCATATTGGTGTACTGGTTGACGGCGTTTATATGATTCGCCTGCTGTTTCGGCTTTTGGTTCTGCAGGGGTTGTTGCTTTATCCTCTGGGTCGGCTCCTTCACCCTTGTCATGGTCTTCACTATAATCATCAATGATGTCCATAAGGGCACCGCGTTGCGCGTCATCTAATCCTGCGTTATCTGCGAAATCGTTGATACGTTCGCTAATGCTTTCATGTTCATCTGGATCAAGCAAATACTTTTTTTTCATGTATTCCTCGCGTTGGTTCATGATTGTTTTAATCTTGTTAACTGTTTGAGTTTGATTATTATCGTTTACCATTTTACGAATAAAAACACTCATATTATTTATATTACTCTTTTACATTTAATAGCGTGGCGTATTGATCTGCTCCACACCAGACAACACTGATCTCAGTGATTAAAGCATTATGATAGATGACGCCTGTCGGATTGTCTACGTCTCCAACTGGCTCAAGATCACTATACTCGTTTACACTAATTGAGACACTGAAACTATTTTTTAGATCATGGTCGGCCGTGAGTGTTTGCACTAGTTGACCAGCTGGAGTGCTGTTTAATACTGCTGTCGCGATGAGTTGATTATTATCATCTAATTTTAGGCTTGTGACGGTTCCAGCTTGCACGTCTATTTTCGTCTCATGATCACACAAGAGCGGCACACTTATAATATCGGTGTCTGTTAACTGTTTGACTTGTTTCGTTTCTCCAGTTGTTAAAAGAACACGCAGCGTGCTCGTATCGATCTGTTCTGTCCACCCGTCCGCAATATTCATCGGTTTCCCACTGTTTGCAATAAAAATAATTTCCATGTTTTACTCCTCCGTACTAATAGTAAGAATCAAACCACATTGACAGTTTGCGTGTGCAGGGCATTCTATTTCCGCTGGTTCGACTGTTAACTGTTCAAGAGTAGCAGTCTTATTATTTTTATAACTTTCTTCGACTGGTATCGTTACACCGTCTAAGTTTTTACATGTTTCGCATGGGTGCGCGCCGTAACATACCCATTTTTTAAACGCTTTATATTTAATATGGTTATTCCATTCGGTGCCCTCGTACATGGTGCCCATGCTTTGCGCTGTTGTGGTTTCGGTTCGTGCTAAGAGGTCCGCATGCTGATTTATGTAATCGTTTAACGTGTTCGCTAGTTCTGTTTTTGTCCAGTCCTCATCTTTCGCTTTCATGATGATTTTATTTATATCGTCTGTTACTGTGCTAGTTGTTTGTTCACTTACCGTTGTCACATGCTTTAAGAGTGTTGAATAGTACACGCCCGTAAGAACACTATTATTTATTAGACTTTCTAGTTCTTTCTTTTTACTCTGTAAATATTGTTCGTCTGCTTCTCCTGTAAGGAGATCTGACAATGTTATACCGTTCGCGTTCATTACCTGGATGATATAAGGCGACATATAGTCTAATAATTCGCTGATAAACTTTTTTAAATCCTGCGTGTCCGCCTCGTATCCAGGGGAGGTTATGTTCTCTTTTATTGTCTGATAGTAAGAGCGGGCGGCGCGTCGAATTCTCCTATATGTTTCTGAACGTGTTGCTTTCTTCTCCTGTTTACTATATGAGTTTTTATCTTGTACGGGTGCGGAACCTGCTGTTGCGCTGCTACTGGTCATAATATCCGTGAATTGTGTTAAGTTTAACGCTTCGGCCGCTTTATTTGGGTCTGCTCCAATATTAACAAGTTCAATATATGCGTCTGTTAGTGTTTTTATTGTTTGTGCTTGTACGTTAATAACGTCGGTCTGCTGTGGTAAGACGATTTTAAAGTTTATACGATAGTCAAGGCCGCCGCGTGTAATGCGTTTTAATTCGCTTTCAAATTTATTCCACACTGTCTCACATAATGGTCTAATAGTATTCTCAAGGTATGAGATATTAGCTTGTTCCGCGTTTGCGTATGTTTGCCCATTATCCAATCCGCGCGCCATGTCTGGCACACCGAAAGCCCCCGCTAAATGATCATGAGAAACACTGTTTAACGTGTTTAAATCCAGCTTGTCGTTTCCACTTTGCAACGCGTGCCACTCGAATTTACTATATTGCTTTGGCTCCATGGTAATTGGATCAACTGGACGATAATTATATAAAACCCCGTTTGTCTTGTCTGCTCCCTGGTAACCGTTTTTTAGGTCGTCAACAGTGCGTCGGAAACTTTCGGGATTGTCTGCGATGATATCCATGATACCTGCAGGTACTGCACCGTTCTTGAAAAATCCGCGTTCATATTCACTGATAAGCGTGTCAATTGTGCTCCATGTTTCCACCGTCATTGCTGGACTAATACCGTCTATAAAGTGGTCTGGCTTCACGCTATATCGTAGACTTATAACCTCGTCGCGCGTGAATGTTTCAACATGTGATGGTTCACCGTTAACACTTATATTCGTCTGGAATTCGTATGAGTCGTTTCCTCGTTGGATTCGTGCGCTAGTTGGTAGAAAAGTGTAACCGATAATATTATCGTCCGTGATTATTCCGCCTGGTTGCACCCGTCCGTCCGCTGTTTGAGTCCAGACAAGTATATCAACATAAGGTCGGCAGAGAATAGCGCTCGCAATATACTTAAGAAATTCACGGAAACTAAACATGTCATTAGGATTGTAAAGCGCTTGAATTGCTGCCGGCTGCTGTAAGAGTTTAACACCGTTCATATTTTCTGCGTATGGTGTTATAGTTGCGAACTTATTCGCTATAGTATCTATATAAGTAAATACATTATTATATGTATCTTGATTGTCTAACTGGTGGAGAATACCGAAAGACTTAAGTGTTCTTGACAGTGAAGGTGCTGCTGGTTGCACTGTTGGTTGCGCATATTTATGACGTTTAAAAATATTCATGTCTCTTATTTTATACATTCCACGTGGTTGTTACCTTTCGTAAAGGCGTGTAAAAAGCTAGCAGAACACTATCCGCGATATCTGGCGAATGCGTCGCGTTTTCCTCTTTATATTGTTTTTTTGGTTGTATTCGCTGCTGATTCTTTGACGCTGTTATTTCCCATGTTCGCGACGTTAACTCTTTATAGAGGTCAATTCTGTGTGCTGTCCTCTTGTTGATATTTATCTGCTTGTTTTCTAGTTTATTGTGAAATTGAAACCATAGCTCGCTGGCGATGTTTGGGTATTTCGTTGATGACGCGCGGGCTGCGTAATTGATCGGATTCACGTTATACCCTCGGTTTTTAAGTATGTCAGTGAGACCACCACCGACCCCCGTGTCGTCTATTTGGATGAGTGGGGTTTTATATTTGTTTGCGAGTTCTGTTATTCGGTCTGCTGATTCAATGAGACTACACCCGCCCCACGTGATAATGTTCTCAAGTGTGTTACCGTTACGAATGGTTAACGCTGTTTTATCATTCCCATAACGCGCCACATCTACACCAAACACAATGCCCCCCGCCTCTGACGTTACTGTTTCCGCGGCTTCAAGTTCGCTCCACTGTATAAGAGTATTCTCAAGGGTGTCGAGTGGTTCACCTTCCCAAACGTGCGCAAAATCAGGCGTGCCTTCTGCTGCTTTCATTTCTTCATAAATTTTATTCGGCAGTATGCCTGCGGTATAGGGGTCACGCCATGTGACGTGGTGCCATTTCGTGCGCTGTCGTCTTAAGTCTGTCGCCTCGTCTAGATAATAGTTTTTTACTTCATCATGTGAACTGTAGAAGTTCATTGATATTATAATTTTGCTGTTTTCTTTTCGTATGGTTGGTACTAGGATCTGGAGGCTTTCCCTGCTGATTGTTTGCGCCTCTTCAATCCAACACACGTCTACATCTGAATATCCTTTTATTGTGCTTTCTGGACTGTTCAATAGGCCTTGAAACATGAACTTGCTGCCGTTAGCGTGTCTTATTTCTGTTTTTACTTTTTCGAATCCCTCAAGCCCTAACGTGTCAATCGCGTGTAATAATTCGGCTTGAACACTTTCGCTAATGCTTCGCTGGATTTCTCGACAACATAAGACACGAATAGGCTGATAAGCAGCATGAAGAACAAGAGACTGCGCAATACTTACTGTTTTCCCACCACCGCGTCCTCCTTCATATATTAATGCTGTCCATGGTGTGTGTTCTGGTGGTTTTGTCCAATAGTAGAGGTCTTTATAAGCGTCTGGAATAATAAGCGTGCTAGTCATTTTATTCGTTTCCGTTTGCCTCTTCTAAAGTGTTTTGGACGAATTGGAGACGCACTGACGGTGTTTTATTCGTGCTTACTGTCATATCTTTGCGTTCGATTGCTTTGCCTTCTAATTGTTCGATAATGAATTTAAGCACTGTGAAGTTTTTTATCGGATCGTCTGCGATTCGTTGCACGAGTTGAATTGCGATCGTTTCCGATTCTGTTAAAGGCGTTTGCGGGTCGTCAAGAGTTTTCTTTAATTCTCCTGGCGTTTTGTCAAGGTATTTTATTATAAGGTTTCTTATGGTTTGCGTTTTTTTCATACGCACTATTTTAATAGTTGAATTGTCTGCCAGCGTGTGCAACTGACAGACTAGAGTTTACTACAATTTTATTATATCACTTTAATAATTGTTCTATTATTTCCGCGCGTGTCATAAATCCTAATCCTATTAGGCTATCGTATTCTGCTTTTAACACTGGACTTTTTTTTATTCTTTCTGGCAGTGGCTCATCGTGTTTTATTTCTTTCGGTTGTGTTTGTCGTATTGCTGTGATATCTGTTTTTACTTTCGTTTTATATTCTTTTGCTGCTGTGCTGTCATGCTCTTCTAATCGTGTTTTTAAGCGCTTGTATGTTGATTGATTATATTCACGCTGTTTTCTCGTTGTGTCCTTATATTCTTCTGGGAATGTGAAATATATGGTGTATGCTGTCGGGTTTGTTCCGTTGCGTTTTATTGTGAATTGTATGCCTGTTGTTTCTTCTGTTTTTTTTAATCGGATATAAAAATTACTGTAGGCTGTGGCAGTGTCTGGCATGTTTTTACCGTAGGTGTCTTTATATAGGAATCTGATGTCGGTGTTGTTTTGTTTGCTGGTGCCTGCGTTGATGTGCGCGTGAATGTATAGGGCGCGTACAATCATGTACATGACTTTACCAGTTATATTGTTCAATATGTTGTCTGGTATGTTTATTGTACTGTGCGTGTTTTCTAGTTCTTGCGAGAATTCGCTTGTTGTGCTAATATAATAAGTTTGATCTTTTCGACTGTATGTTGTTTTTTTGATGAATCCAGCGTCTTGTAATTCTTTAAAGTTTAGTCGGAGTTGTGGCAGTTTGCAGTTGAGGGTGTTTGTTGGCATGCTGCTGATAATTTCTCCAGTGATTTTGTCATGGTGGTTGTGTGTGCTTATGTAGTCTATTGTCTTTAAGGAGCCGATGCTTAGACTGCTGATATTTGTTTTTATCATGTTGTTTGTTTCTTTGCTTTGCTTGATTATCATTTTTATTTTTTCCTTTCTTTTCTTTCTGTACTTTTATTATATATGTTTTCTTATTTGTTTTCAATGTGTTTCTAATGTTTGAAATAGTTTTTTTATCTATCTGTAGAGGTCACGTTCTTTATAAAAAATTTATCTCTAGGACGTTAAATATTTAAACGGACATGATAAAAAAAATTTCTCACGCATGATAAAAAAAAATCGCTCCTATATATATAACTATATATAACTTAATATAACTTAATATAACTATCAGCCTATCGGCCGAACTGATAAAAAGAAAAGTAGTGAAAGCGTTTTAAACGAGTAACGTCTTCGCATTCGTGAAGCGGAATAGACGTGCAGCGTGTTGAAGTGTTTCCTCTGAGAGAGAGGCTGATAGTTTCTCTGTTCTGTTACGTTGTTTGTTTTTCTCGTTTTGTTCTGTCTTTTGTTTCTGCTTTTCTCTTTGGATTTTCTTTCTTGTTATTGCGTGGTGTGTGTTCAGTCTGTTTATGCTTCTCAAACGCGTTTAAACGGCTGTTTAAGACGTTTATAATCAAGATACGATAAATTACACGTATTTATATTTTCAAGCCGTTTAAAGCGTTTTAACGTGTTCGGCGTGTCCAAAAAAAAAT
>JAZNJI010000005.1:0-23763 GCA_045577965.1 Paludibacteraceae bacterium | reverse complement strand
AGGTGCAATGTCACAATACTATCACAGCCGTCGATGCTAGTATATTTACGAGGATAATCTCCAGTTGTATTATATGTCAAGCCATCCCAACTATACACCTCACCTGAACAAATTGTATCAGAGATCTCATGATTGTATGGAACACTAACTGTGAGATGAAGTGTAACTGTACTATCGCAACCATAGCGATTAGCAAATGTTTTGGTATAATCACCAGTGACAGTATATGCTTCTCCTGCCCAGGTATATGGTTCTCCCTCGCAAATTGTATCATAAACTTCCATGTATTGTGGAGCATGAACTACTAATTTAATGGCATCATTTAAACTTACACCTGTTGCACATGCAGTAGATGTTGTATCAATCGAAGTATATACACCTGATTGCGTCAGTTTTTCACCATTAAAATAGTAGAAATCTCCCTCACAAATATTAACCATATAGAAATCAGCTACAACTTGGCTAACAACTTGACGAATATAGCCAGTAGGTGAGCCATCCCATGTACCTGAGATACGTAGCACATCGGTATGAATCTTTGCAGCTTGATCTACTTTTATTGGAAGAAGTACATAGTATACATCACCTTTCTTGAGAGTTGTGGGAGTTGGGATGATAGTTGCACTATCCGCAGCTAAAAAGATCGGGGAAGCAAAAGTAGTTGCCGTACCAGAAGCAAGGTCGAATGTGATATTCGTCATTGGCTTGCTATCATTGTATGAAATTTTCAATACAGATGCAGCATCAAGGGCCTCATTACTAGTGTAACCATATTCAAGCATCGATGAGCTGGTTGATCGAATATTAAAATTCATCTGCAATACATCAAATACAACATCACCTCCATTAGGCAATACTTTCTCGACTGGTTTGTATGGATTACCAGCATTACTTAATGCATCAGTATAGAACGTTGTTGGATTTGTTAAAGATCCTGTAGTTTTAAATAATCCACTTGCATTTGTTTTTCCCAACAACACACTATTTACATTAAGAATAGCAGGGTCAATAGTAGCACTCACGACGCGATTGATATCTGGATCCTGGCTTAAGTCGAAATAGATGTTTGCATCCGGCAGATTGTCGATCGTTCTTACGCTAATTGTTGGTTTTCCTGGGTCACCGATATACACGCAGACGTTTGTACCTGCTAGAGCTAACTCCGGAACATCTACAAATTCATTACCTGTAGCTCCTGAAGCAGAAATAACCGCAGGTGGTAGAACTACAATAGCAGAGTTAGGAGCATATGCAGTCTCCACGCCACTTCCTTCTGGGCAACCACTACCAATTCCTGCAGAGTGACGTATGGTACGTGACTCGACAATACCACCATATATTACAATCATACCATCATACCATGTGCCATATCCTCCACCTATACCAGCACCATGACCACCTCTCGCTTTAATCGTACCACTCGAAATCACAATATTACCTCCAGCAGTAATATCGCTATATCCGTCACTTAAAGTCGCATAAGCATGAGTTTCACGAGATCCACCTCCATCTTCACGTGATCCAATAGCTGCACCACCATTAGAATTCGCCTGCAAAGCAGTCAAGGTTCCACTGGCATTATTGCAAGGTTCAATGGCACTAATGTTAATTTGAGCACCTTGGTCAACCTGAATACATGCAGAACTACCACCACTATTGTAGATATAGTTATCTCCGTCTAGAATCAAATTCACATTCGTACGACTTGGATCAGAATTGGAAAGATCATTTTTACCTGTAATACGAATAGCAGAATTATAACTGTTTGTAAAATCAAAAGTACATTCCTTCAATGTTATCGTACCTTTCCATCCGAATTCTACGATAACATAGTTAGAAGTTGTAGAGCCCGTAATGACATACTCATCCGTAGAAGATGCAGGAATAGTCAAACACCCCGTACTTATATTATGGGTTATAACAGACGCCGATGCTATATTTGAAATTAACAGCATCAACAAAGCGATAAAAGATGTTAAATGTGTTTTCATAATCATTTACTATATATATTGTCGACTATAATCCTACTCTTCACAATCACATGGTTGCTTTGAGAAGTCGAATGTCCATGTTAATTTAATACCTGCATATAGGTTATTCACATGATGCCCACTGATAGCGTGTGTTTGATAGTATGGTAGCACCGTCACATCATTTGCATTCTGCTTATTAATCATTATAGATGATGTAGCAGCTTCAGCAGTATTTACCATATTATTTAATCCATATTCACAAACTGCTGCAATGCGTAAACCATTACGTTGCTTATCATCCATCCTACGTACTGGACACAACACATCATAACCAATCTCGAGTACTGCAGAAGCACGAACAACTGGAACATTTTCGTTCTTATATTGTTTTGTACCAGAATATGGTCCATAGCCATTACCATTCATGTTAGCAAAATCATCAATATATTCTCCATACGTACCAGAGGTCTCATAATTGTAAGATAATTTTGTAATAGGATTAACTGGCAAACCCACTTTGGCACCTACACCAAAATAAAAACCTTTATAATACGCTCCTACCATTACTGGAATAGACACATACATAAATCTATGCGCTTCCTCAATAGGCTCAAACATATAGTTCATTGTCGCTAGTTTGCCTTGTGTGTCAAAGATTTCCTGCGTCATATTTGGCAACTCAAACGAAGCATTCGCAGTTACAAATTGCGCATCCACACCCGTTGCCAACAAAAAATTGTTGACACGCAATTCATAACCAAGTCCAACGGTTCCTCCTACACTGCCTGTAGTGATTAGATCATCATAATTCTCGAGCAAAGTGGAGTAGCCTATAGATGCACCAGCCGTAACAAGGTGATTGACTTTTTGGGTTGGTTTATACCAACTTTTGTATCTATTGGCGGCAAACGAAGGAAGCGACGACAGCAATAAAATTGCCGTTAGCAGTACGCTCGTAACATGTAAACTTCTTCTCATTTTTTTATCAATTATGTAGTTATCTATTTCTATATTTTTGTTCCCATTTCCAAGCACTTAGTAGCACTTGTTCTATTGGGGTATTAGCTTTCCAATTCAACACATTATTGGCCTTGTCGGGCTTAGCCCAGACTTTCTCGATATCGCCTTCACGGCGGTCGACAATCTGGTAGGGTATTTCGACGCCAGTCACCTGCATAAAGGTATTAAGTAATTCCAAGACACTCAGGCCTTGACCTGTACCAAGATTAAATATCTCAACTTGCTCTTCAGACTCGCAATTTAGCATTCGTTGTACGGCTTTTACATGCGCTTTAGCAAGATCAACTACATAAATATAATCACGAATGCAGGAACCATCAGGAGTATCATAGTCATTGCCAAACACTTTCAACTGCTTGCGAATCCCAAGCGCTGTTTGCGTAATAAAAGGCAGGAGATTTTGTGGTACACCATTAGGCAACTCACCTATCAATGCAGAAGGGTGAGCGCCTATTGGGTTAAAATATCGTAATATTGTAGCGCGCAATTGTGCATCGGCATGCGCCTCGTCGCAGATAATCTCTTCGTTGATTTGCTTGGTATTGCCATAAGGAGAAAGCGCCTTTTGAATAGGAGCCGTTTCATCCACTGGCAAATGCTCTGCAGATGGTTGCCCATACACCGTACACGAACTAGAGAACACAATATTATACACCTTGTGCTTCTTCATCTGTTGGAGCACTGTTATGAGCGACATAAGGTTGTTACGGTAATACATAAGTGGTTGTGCAACCGATTCGTTAACCGCTTTGCTTGCTGCAAAATGGATTACTCCAACAATATCAGGATAGCTAGTAAATACAGCATCCATAGCAGCAGCATCATTGCAATCCACCTGTTCAAAGGCAGGACGCACACCTACGATAGCAGCAATACCATCAAGTACATCCGCACTTGAGTTGCTGAAGTTGTCTACAATGACCACTTCATAGCCTTGCTGCATTAGTTCTACAACGGTATGCGAACCAATATACCCAGCACCACCTGTAACGAGAATACGAGCCACTATATTTTATAACTTAGAACAATTTGTTTGGATATACACCAGCATCAACCAATGCTTGAATCTTATCTACCACCATTTGGCGGTCATCAGCATATGTCACACCGAACCACTTGGCAGGAGTGTCCAAGACTTGGCAAGTTGCTTTACCAGCCTTAATAAGGTCGTTAACCAAAGTAGGAATATAGAACTCGGTCTTAAGCTCTTGTCCACTCACTTTCAAAAACTCTTTGAATGCAGCCTCTGTATATTCAAAATACTCTGGAGTAAAGCCCCACATATTCATACTAACTGGAGTATCGAATGGAATCTCTACCTCAACACCGTTCTCATCTGGGAATACGATATGACCATCTTTAGACTCGATAGCTGTACGCTCTACCACATCGGTCAAATAGCCCATCTTGTCGGTAGCGCAAACCCCACGACTTACGGTACCGTGCTCGCTAAGGGTATTACCCACGCGGTATCCCGCCATGCAATATTTACCTTGCTCGCCATTGACATCCAAAAGGAACTTAGCCATAACCTCAAATGACTCTTTGCCATAGAAATCATCAGCATTGATTACCATAAATGGCTCATGAATAAGATCTTTCGCCATCAATACTGCGTGGTTAGTACCCCATGGTTTGGTACGCTCTGGATTGCGGGTAAAGCCTTCTGGCAAGCAGTCGATGCCTTGGAAGCATACTTCGCATGGAACATGATCTGCATATTTGCTGAGTACCACACGGCGAAAATCCTCTTCGAAATCCTTGCGAATAACGAATACTACTTTGCCAAAACCAGCACGCATAGCGTCGAATACGCTATAATCCATGATTGTCTCGCCATTAGGACCGAGACCATCTAATTGCTTAAGTCCTCCATAGCGGCTACCCATACCTGCCGCAAGAATAAATAATGTAGGTTTCATTGTATATAAATTTTATGTGTTAAATTATTCTTTTTCTATTTCCAGTTTTCCATTACGTTTTCTATGTTTAATCCACAAACCATATACCTCTGAGCAGTTACCCGCCGTAGTAAAGGCTTGGATGTTATTCTCACGCATAAACGCCAGTACATTGGAAAACTCTTCTTGAGTGAGCAATGCTTGAATCTCAATGTATTCCTCACCACTATATCCACCTTCTACACGGTATAAAGAACAACCACGTAATTGGTCATGCACAATATACTGTCGAACTCGCTCATGCTCACGAGTGATGATACATACTCGTTTGCGTCGATCCATAGAAGCAGTAAAATAATTAATTACGATGCCATTGAGCCATGTACCTATAAGACCAATGACCACCATTCGGAAATCATTAATCATAAACGCTGTACAACATATCAATGCACCGCCAATTGATACAGACATACCAATATCAAAGTGCATAAACTTATTAATGATCTTCGCCAAGATATCCAAACCACCTGTGGATGCATTTACACGGAATTCAAGCGTTTGACTGATTGATAACAATAATACAAAACATATCAAATCGAACCACACATCACCCATACCTAATCCTGCCGACATCACAGACTCTTTGACTTGCTCTAACACCTCGCCCGTTCTACTAAGCAAATACGGATTACCATTCGCATCAAGGACTTCGACACCCGCTTTTAATTGTTCAAGGATAGATGGATTATCTATCACATGATGGGTAAAGTTAGTATAAGGATAAATTCGATCCCATAACTGTGTCAACGGACCAAGGATCATCGCGGTATAAACAGTCTTTGCTCCAAATTCATTACCGATAAGCAAGAACGCCAATACTAACAAGAACGCATTGATACCCATTACTAAGTAAGAGAACGTATCTGCATTACCACCCATCAAAGTGTTGATTACAATACTCAATCCGGATATGGTACCAATAATCAGATGGCTAGGCATCAAAAAATAGTACACAGCTGCTGCACCAATAGCGATACCTATGTTCATGACGACGAACTCCTTCCAGAATTTCTTTGTGCCTAAGGCATGCCAAAACTCCAACAACAACTCTTTCCAGTATTGTCCTGAAAAATACTGCTTAATTGTATTATTCATAATATTAATCTTTAATTACTAGTTTTGCCGTACGGCGCGTCAATTGGCTAAGCAGTATATCCCTACCCTCTTGTTCACGTTTGAGAATATCAGGCGTAGTGCCTCGAATAGTCAGTAGACTCAAGTTCTCATTCCATGTTACGCGGTACATATCTTGTAGTTGCTCAATAGCTTGTGGTACAAAACGTGTTTTATCCACACAAACCGAAATCGTCACAGCACTTGACTGAATCAGCGACACGCGCAAGCGATTAGCATGGATAATACCAAAAATATGACTCAAGCTTTCTTCCAACACAAACGCCAAATCCTTAGCGCGCAACGTAATTAATACTTGGTTCATTCGCCAAATATATACAGGTACACTAATTGGCTCAGCTCTGTCAGTGATCACAGATCCAGTCGCAGTGTGATCACCAAAAGGTTTGACATACAAAGGTATCTTTTTGTTCTCCAACGGGCGAATAGTCTTAGGGTGAATCACCTGAGCCCCACTATACGCCAACTCCACTGCGTCATGGTAAGTCAGATTGTCAATCTTCACTGTATCAGAAACCAAGCGGGGATCAGCATTCAATATACCAGGCACATCCTTCCATATCGTCACAGAATCTGCTTCCAAGAAATTGCCTAATAAAGCTGCTGTATAATCCGACCCTTCACGCCCCAAAGTAGTGCGAAGTCCATCCTTTGTCCCACCAATAAATCCCTGAGTTACTACAACGTGGGGCCTAGTTGTTCGTTCCCAACCCGCACGAATAATCTGCGACGATGCTTGCAAATCCACCTGTGCTTCGCGCCACATGTTATCTGTTTGCAGTAATTTAGGCATATTCCACCATTCGGTAGGGATACCACTCTTGAGCAGGAATACAGCGACGATCTGCGTGGACATAATCTCGCCGAGACTGACAATTTGGTCGTAGTTTTGGTCATAGGACCAATCCTTATTATATTCAGGCATTAGTGGCAAACGCACATCTACATTGGGCTTTAACCCTAGATCTTGCATAATATAGACATGCTGATCCAATACGTTGAGCCACTCCTGCTCTGCCGTTTGCTCATCGTCTTGTGCCAATGCTGCGACTACACGTTCCAAGGCGTTAGTGGTTTTGCCCATGGCCGAAATCACGACCATCAGATCGTCGCTCGATTGAGCAACAATCTCCTTCAAGTTGCGAACGCCATTGGCATCCTTTACCGAAGCACCACCAAACTTATATACGCGCATATTTCACTAAACACTAAACAATAGCCGCAACGCGGCGGTGTCCTAACTACAAATTAGCCATCTTGATAGCAGTCACAGCACCTTCTACGCCCTTATTGCCGAGGCGACCACCTGCACGATCAAGCGCTTGTTGCTTATCCAAGGTGGTTAAAACAGAGAAGATGACTGGGCAAGCATTAGGATTATTAAATCCCCCAGTAGACGCTCCGCTTCCCAATGCATTCAATAAGGAGACACCTTGTGTAACAGATTGACAGACATAATCAAAGTGGGGAGTGTCGCCTTGTATCACGCAGCCAATAACAATAACAGCATCTGCATGCTTGTGTATTCCGAAGTTCTTCTTGCCACTTACGTAGAGTGCTGCACCATAGGTCAGTTCCACGGTACCAGGCACATGCATTACATCTATATGCTCCTCTTTTACACCATGTTTGAGCAAGGTATCAATTGCCCCCTGCGCCATGGTATGAGTAATCTCGCAATTCCAATCTGCTACTACAATTGCATAGCGCTGACGTGAAAGCACGTCAGCGCTAGGCAATTCATTCGCATTATATTGCGACAAGTCTATAGTCATAATAGTAGACCGTTATTATTCTGCAATAGCGATATATTTCTCTATA
This sequence comes from Paludibacteraceae bacterium, assembly GCA_045577965.1. Lineage (GTDB taxonomy): Bacteria > Bacteroidota > Bacteroidia > Bacteroidales > Paludibacteraceae > Colicola. The sequence goes on along the minus strand of JAZNJI010000005.1, from coordinate 15,854 downwards.
TCTTGAGCCTCTGCTGAAGTAGGGAAGTCCGCTTTGATAGTCTCAAACGCTTTCTTTGCAGCAGATTTATTGCCGAGCTCTAGATACACAAGCCCTACTTTCTTCAAACTCATTGGCGCAATCAAGTCGTTGCCTGACTTAGCAGCCGCTTCAAATGCCTTGGTAGCCTTAGCATAGTCTTCCATTTGCACATATGCATCACCCATCAATTGCAATGCCGCAGGCTCAACAGTAAGATCGCTTGCGGAGAACTTGCTCAAATATGCAGCAGCATCCTCATATTGTCCCAATTGATAATAGCAAACACCTGCATACAATGCAGCCAACTTGCCTTCTTGATAATACTTGTATTCATCTGCAATAGCCTGGAAACCAAGACACTCCGCGCCATCTCCATTAAGCGCCTGGGTGTAATCGCCTTGCATAAAATAGACCACCGACTTAGCATTCTCATTGCTAATCTCAACCTTCTTAGGTTTAATGATGTATGTATTCAACGCCAATACACCTACTGCAATTGCAGCAACTACAAGAATTGCCCAAGTCAACTTGTTTTGATTCTTCTCGATCCACGCACTTGTGGTGTTGAGGGCCTCTTGTACATTTTCAAGATTTTGATCCTCTACAGATTGTTTTTTCTTTGCCATATTTGTTATTTTTTAATTATTTTCTATCAATCATTTGCCCATACAGGCATATTCGCCGCAAAGGTACAACTTTTTTTTGATTCCTGCAACACTTATGCAATTTTTTATGATTTTAATAGTAAAATCCCACACCCAATGACACAAACTCGACCTTTGTAAGATGACTCTTTACCATACCTTGTAGAAATATATTCCATGGTAAATGATAGCGCAGCACTACATCCAAATACAACCATCCGTCGGGATACCCTGCACTACCTGCCTTAAGCAAATCATAGGCATAAAAAATGGGGCGCTGTAGACGTCCAGACTCTGTTTTCTCCGCTTCTATTTTAGGTTCAAGTTCCTTTACCGGATCATACATATAAGCCCCCACATGCAAGCCAGCAGTAAAGTTGCCCACAATAAATTCCGGTTGTACACTCACGCCAACACGCCAACAATCTCCCGGCTGTGCTGCTGCAAGATTCGTCTTTCCAAAATACGTTTCACGCCGCACATATGCCCCATCATAAAACACATCCACACCGCCGCCTAGACGGAATATAGGATGTGCATGCCAATAGGCAGAAGCATGCATTGATGCCACAAAAAAAGTCTGCTGATCTCGATAATACACTTGCCTGCCAGAAGCTGTACCAGCAAACGCTATTGACCAATTCTTGTCAGAGTTATCATTGTTGTTCTCATACCGATCTGGCATCTTTACCTCCTCAGAGCAATCCCAACTCAAGGCTATTTCACCCGCAAATATATTGTATCCTGAATTGGGTTGGCGCGCACTACCATTACTGATATGATACCAACCACCTGCCAAAGACATCTCTAAGCCATGAGATATCGGAAAATTCAGATACAACACTTCCGGAAAATACAGATTAGTAATGCTCCCTACGCACTCATTCGCATCTATTACATCCTTAAACGCATGCCCATCAGGCACCGTATTGCGGTATGTTTTCGTCACGAAAGCAGCACCAATTCCGGGGCGCAAACCTAATTCAAAATGCGAGAGCGACACCAACGGCACATCCATATATATATAAGGTGTAATAGCATGTCCCAATTTCTCATGACCTAAATTCCAATACCCCATACCCATTCCGACAGCAGCATTATTCCATTGTCGCAACGATTGCCAATCAGGAGCAAATGCCACCCGTACGTCTGCACCATAGACCGGCGCATGCCATTCACCTTTAGCACCCACCACCTTATCCACCTTGCCATCGGGCATCACTCCACCTCCTAAAAAAGAAGCAGATATAGATTGAATAAAGAAAAAAAGAGAAAGTATCATCCTAGACGACTAATTCGGGTCAACTCCATCTCATCCAGTATTCGTATCCTACGACCATCCAAACTTATTAACCCTTCTGATGCAAATTGCGAGAGCGTCCGAATCGCATTAGAGGTAGTCATATTCGACATGTTAGCAAGATCCTCACGTGCCATATACATAGCAATAGTTACGCCGTCCCCCTCCAATCCATATGTTTTTTTCAGAGTAATTAACGTCTCTGCTAAACGACCACGAATATGCTTTTGGGTCAAATTAACTGTCTGCGACTCTGAAATTCCCAAATCTTTTGACATGGCTACCAAAACCGCATAACAAAACGAAATATTTCGCTGTATCACTTTCAAAAAAGCATCACGCTCAATATAGTACAACGTGGTAGGCTCTAAGGCAGTTGCTGCAGTAGAATGACAATCACCAGCTAACGCACTACGATAACCAAATGTATCATACGGCCTTAATAATCGAATAATCTGCAAACGTTGTCCAACACCTTCCTTTGTCAAACGCACTGTACCTCGCACCACCATCACCACATGATCAGTGGGATCACCTTCATTGTAAATGGTTTCATTCTTACGATATGATCTCGTATCGGTATGTCTATCAATAAATTCTTTCTCGTCTGGAGTCAAATGATTCCAGACTGCATTCAGCTCCCAAAGCTTTCCAAAATCTTCTTGATTTTTACGCATACGTTTGCATTAATAAAACAGACTAACTTAAATTTTTCTGCAAAAGTAGTAAAAAAATAACACATATGCAAAAAAAAATACGAAAAAGTTAATTTTTTAATATTTTTCTACTACCTACAAATTTCTTTAATCTGTGTTTAGAGAGACATATTTCACACTTGAAAAACATTAGTTTTAACAAAAAAAATTTTTTTTCTTGCACATCTCAGAAAAAAGTTGTACCTTTGCGAGCCAAAATGATTTTATTATAATAAAACACAAAAACATCAAATTAATTGCACTATATGAGAAGGTTCTTTGTACTCCTCGCTTCCATTGCAATGGTTCTTAACATGCAGGCTCAGTCTTCGCGAGATTTTATCAAGCAAGCCATTCGTAAAAAGAATGATTGCAAGACTGTAGCCATCACCAAGCACAATGGGGACGCCATGATTTACGGCAACAATGGGTGGGGAGCGAAAGACTGCCCCAGCAAGTTTGTAAAATCCTTGAAAGAGCTCAATGATAACGACGTTGAAATCAAAGACATACATTTAACAGAGGAAGGAAAATGGCTCATCCTCTACGAAAACAACGGAATGCATTGGGATGGTATATATGACGACCTACTAGACCGAATGATTAAATACAATACAAATGGAGAAGAAATCACAACGGTAACATTCAATGACAATCATGATTGGATTCTTATAACAACTCAAAATATTAGCGCTTCATCGAGTGAATTGCTCAATTGGTTAGGTGAAGGATGTGAGGAATATGGACAGCTATGGACTGCTTGTTTGACGGATGACGCAGTAGTGGCTGTATACCAAGAAGGATATAAATTCTCAGGACAGGTGCCAGAAGACTTAAAAAGAGCATTGAAAGAATGTACTAGTATGGTTTATAATGTCAAAATCGCAGGAAATGCATGGTTCTTCAAAAGCACCGATGGACATTGGCGTTTCTGCATGTAATAAAGTAATATCAACAAAAAAAATACAATACTTATGAAAAAACTTATTCTGCTTTTTGTCTCATTTGCTATGGTTATGAGTGCGCAAGCACAAGCTTCTCACAAATTCCTTCAAAAACAAATTCGCAAACACCAAGATTGTAAGTGTGTAACTATCACTCAGCATAATGGCGATGCCATGCTCTATGGTAATAGTCAATGGGAAGAGACTGGATGCCCTGTAGAGTTCTCTCGCATGTTATTTGACTTGAGCGAAAAAAATTCCGAAATCCGCGACATCCATTTGTCTGAATTAGGCCGTTGGGTTATTATATATGGTAATAATGAACTTTCATACGACCTCATGTATGAAAGTTTGAAACATAAGATCCGTGAATGTCAAGAAGACCAGGAGATCATTACAACTGTTACCTTTAATGATAGCGGAAATTGGATTGTCGTGACAAAAGATGATTTCAGCGCATCATCCGACGAACTATTAGATTGGCTTGAAGATGGACGTGAAAAATATGGACAGTTATGGACTGCATGCGTCACTGAAGACGCAGCTGTTGCTGTTTACGAATTAGGATTCAAATACTATGGCAAAGTACCTAAAGATTTGAAAAATGCACTCCGCGCATGCAAGAGTGACGTGTATACTGTTAAAATCTCCGGAAAAGAATGGTTCTTTAAATGTACCGACGGCCATAGTCGCTACCACCTATAATATCACAATCTATGGATATTTCAGTTATCGTGCCTTTATATAATGAGGCAGAAAGTTTGCCCGTACTTCACGATTGGATTGTGCGCGTGATGCAAGAACATGGTTTTACGTACGAAATCGTGTTTATAAACGATGGGTCTACCGACAACTCTTGGCATGTTATCCAACAACTTCGCAAACAAAACGAACATGTACGAGGCATATGTTTCCGCCGCAACTACGGCAAGTCTGCCGCTTTGTACTGTGGTTTTGAAACCGTGCAAGGCGATGTCGTTATCACTATGGATGCTGACTTGCAAGATTCTCCTGACGAGATACCTGAACTCTATCGCATGATCAAAGAAGATAGTCTAGACCTGGTAAGTGGTTGGAAACAAAAGCGTTACGACAACAAACTCACCAAGAACATACCTAGCAAATTATTCAACGCTACCGCACGTTGGGTGACTGGCATACAGTTGCACGACATGAACTGTGGACTGAAGGCCTATCGCAACGAAGTTGTGAAAAACATCGAGGTTTTCTCGGAGATGCATCGCTATATTCCTTACTTGGCTAAGAATGCTGGATTCACTAAGATTGGAGAGAAGGTGGTACAACACCGCAAACGTGAGTTTGGTGTGAGCAAGTTCGGATTAAACCGTTTCGTCAATGGTTATCTCGATTTGATGACCTTGTGGTTTCTCAATAAGTTTGGCAAACAACCGATGCATTTCTTTGGATTAATAGGTAGCGTCATGTTTATTCTCGGATTTATTGCCATTGTCGTAGTCGGAGCCATGAAGTTATATGCCCTAGCACATAGCGTTCCGGCCATGTTGGTTGGCGATAATCCATATTTCCACCTCAGCATATTGATGATGATATTGGGATGTATGTTGTTTTTGGCGGGTTTCCTAGGCGAACTCATAATTCGCAACTCATCCGAACGCAACAACTACCTTATTAAGGAAGAAGTTTAGGAGTGACTACCCACGAGATTTTTGAGCACTATCGCACCCACACGGCTTTCTCGGAAGAGGATATGGCGGATTTCCGTGTATATGTGCAAGACCCCATCAATACTACTGATGGTATGATGGCTATTGCAGGATTGACTATTAATCTACTAGAACACTCGTGGAATGAAGATAACCTCATGCTGATGCTCACCAGTTGTGACGGCATCTCCCCCGAATCCTTCGAGCGTGTGGTAGTGGGACTGCTGCTCGTGATGATGCAACACGACACGCATATCCGTCGCAATCGAGTGATGCTTGGCGAGATGCAAGAGGTGCTCACCTATGCTCCCGAACTGAGTTTCACGGCATTATCTAATATTGCGCGCACGACACAGATGAAACGTATGGAACAGTTCAATGCGCAACTAACCAAAGAGTTGTTGCCATTGATGAACGACCGCGAGACCAATGAGTTTTACGATATCATACGCAGCCGTCAAAGCGAGATGGAGCATATCGCCAAGATGCAATTAGACCAGAACTTTCTCATTTTCCGCGAGTTCTACTCCACCCCCTTCTTCCGTGAACAAGCATCCAATTGGCTACTCCCATGGACCGATGAGGCGCTGCTCAATATCGGTGAAGAAGACCGCGACGAGGTAGAGGGGCTAATGCAACTATGGCCTATGTGCGACAGCGACAAGTACGCACTCTGCCACATGTATCCCTCTTTCAAACAGCTCATTAAGAGCCAGTTATCCATAGATTCTTTGCGCGAAGTGGGTATTGACATGCAAGGCAAAAGCATTATCACAAATGGTTACATCCAGCAACTCTATCGCTATTTCCGTCTCTCTTCGTTCACCCACGCCAAACCTTTTGATTTAGCCTATAAGTTACGCGATTTATTAGTCTATCGCTTGGTAGTAGTTGGTGCGCGCGCACAAGAAACCATCAATGAATTATTGGCATAATTAGACTAGCGTAAAGCGCCTGAGAGATTCCAAATGTCTAACCTCTAACAACGAAGTGGTCTAATATCTAATAATGAAATGGTCTTTTTTGCATAAAATACCCTCCAAAACACTTTTTTTTGCAAAATATTTGGTCATATCAAAAAAAAGCAGTACCTTTGCAGCCGCTTTCGTGAGGAAGCACATTTCAGACAGTAGCTGTCTAATTCGCGAATATCGCGAGGAAGGATGGGTGAGTGGCTGAAACCAACAGTTTGCTAAACTGTCGTACGGGTAACCGTACCGGGGGTTCGAATCCCCCTCCTTCCGCAAAAAGTACCATGTAGCCGAATCCAAGCTTGCTTGAGAGAGAGCACATGGTATTTTTTTGCAAGGATGCCGTCGGCAGACTAAGGGATTACGAAGAAATCCCCCTCCAAAAGAAGCAAGGATGCCGTCGGCAGACTAAGGGGATTACGCTGGAATCCCCCTCATAAAACAACTTGATTATGAAAAGAAAAACTTGGACTATCATCTCTCTCGTGGCAACTATTCTGCTTGTTGCCCTAGGATTTTGCATTAAACAGTATTACCATTTTACCGTTGCCAACTTCAAGAGTTTGGATGGTGAATCGCATGCTTATCATGTATATCCTAACATGTCATCCGACTCGCTGATTGCCGAAATTATAGGTGATTACGACATGTTATCTGAATTGGCATGGTGCTTGCATTGCCGCTATCTTAATTTTACACAAGCGAAACCGGGTCACTATCGCTTTGCTGAGAAAATCAGCAACCGAGATTTGATTCGTCGTTTGCAATTTGGCGAAGAAACGCCAATCAAATTATCCTTCACCCATTCCCTTCGCACACGGGAGCATGTGGCTGGACTTATGGGCAAAAAACTACTATTGGACTCTGCGGAAGTAATTCACCAACTCAACGACAAAGAGTACATGTCACACTTCGGACTAACGCCAGAAACCGCCGTATGTCTTTTCATTCCAAATACTTATGAAGTATATTGGACTATGTCTGCCGACCAACTCTTTGCACGTATGTATAAGGAGTATCAACGTTTTTGGAACGAAGAACGCCTAACTAAAGCACAAAAACTAGGATTGACTCCTGTGGAAGTAGCTACAATCGCATCTATCATTGCGTCAGAGACCAACAAAACTGAAGAATACCCTATTATCGCATCCATCTATATCAACCGATTGAACAAAGGTATTGCCCTACAAGCATGTCCTACTGTCATTTTTGCCGTAGGTGATTTTTCTATGCGCCGAGTATTAAAACGCCATTTGGCTATTGATTCACCATACAACACCTACAAACATCGTGGGCTACCTCCTGGTCCTATCCGTTTGGCACGCCCAGATGTGATTGATGCAGTGTTGAATGCGCCAAAGACAGACTACCTATATATGTGTGCTAATCCTGATTTCTCAGGGACACACGTATTCTCTTCTAGTTACACAAAGCATAGCGCTGTCGCTCGAGAGTATCAACGCGCACTCAATCAGCGAAAAGTGGAGTAGAGGCAGCAAAGCTGCTGTATAGAGGCTCAGAATAAAAAAGGTTCGCGTAAGTGCGAACCTTTTTGTTGTTACTGTATCACCGATTATTACTCCGCAGCGGAGAACTCATCTTTTCCCACGCCACAAAGTGGGCAAACAAAATCTGCAGGCACATCCTCCCATGCCGTTCCAGGGGCGATGCCCGCTTCTTCGTTACCTACTGCTGGGTCATACTCCCAACCACATACATCACAAATATACTTCTTCATATTCATTTTATCTTAATACGTTAATTAATAGAGTTATCCCTATATTACAAACAAAAACTGTGCCAAACTCAAACATAGTCACATCTAATCCTACAAATAGATTTCGCTTTTACTATCCTAACAAATAAAAAACGCATGCACGCTTGCGTATGTGCTTTTTTTTTTGTACCTTTGTCGCGTTAATTGTATACTCACGATTATATAACAACCCTATGGAACATTATATCGTATCGGCCAGAAAGTATCGTCCAACGACTTTCGAGAGTGTAGTGGGGCAACAAGCACTTACGCAAACACTACGTAATGCTATACGTACCAACCACTTAGCTCATGCCTATCTCTTCTGTGGACCACGCGGTGTAGGTAAGACCACTTGCGCTCGTATTTTTGCCAAGACTATCAATTGTCTTAATCCTACCGCAGAGCATGATGCCTGCAACGAGTGTGAGTCATGTACGGCGTTCAACGAACAGCGTTCTTTCAATATCCACGAATTGGATGCTGCATCCAACAACTCGGTCGACGACATCCGCGCCCTCATCGATCAAGTGCGTATCCCACCCCAAATAGGCAAATATAGCGTCTATATTATCGACGAGGTGCACATGCTCTCGCAAGGTGCGTTCAACGCCCTACTAAAGACTCTGGAAGAGCCACCAGCATATGCCATTTTCATCTTGGCTACCACCGAGAAACATAAGGTATTGCCTACGATCCTCAGTCGTTGTCAGGTATATGACTTCAGCCGTATAACCGTGGCTGACACTATCCATCACCTGCAATACGTAGCCAAACAAGAGGGGATCAATGCTAGCGAAGAGGCGTTGAACGTAGTGGCACAAAAAGCAGATGGCGGTATGCGTGATGCCTTGAGTATCTTCGACCAGTTGGTATCATTCTGCGGTACTAACATCAGTTACGAACAGGCCATCGCTGTACTCAACGTATTAGATACCGACTATTATTTCCGACTTGTTGACGCAGCACTGGCAGCAGAAGTTAGCAACGCACTGCTGCTGCTCAACGAAGTACTAACTAAGGGATTCGATGCTGGACACTTTGTCACTGGATTTGCGCAGCATCTACGCGATGTACTGGTCAGCAAAGATCCTGCTACAGCAATGCTATTAGAAACATCCGACAATATTCGTCAGCATTATCAAGAGCAAGCCAAACGATGCGCAGCTAAATGGCTATTCAATGCGCTGGATGTAATGAACACATGCGATATCAATTACCGCACCGCCAAAAACAAACGTCTCACTGTAGAATTAGCACTTGTCAAGCTATGTCGTCTGCTAGACCCTACCGACACACCTACTTCACCTACTCCATCACCCAAGCGCACGACTACTCCTAGCCCTTCTAGTCAGTCTAGTCAATCTAATCAGTCTAGTCCTTCTAGCCAATCTAGCCAATCTAGCACCCCTAGTGCTACTGCTCGCCCAATCGCCTCTTCGCCTCAATCGCCTACTCGCCCCAATACCCCCTCCCTTGGTGCCATGCCATCCTTGGGCAACCTAGGTTTGGTTACGAGCCAGCCCAAAGCGCCGAACACGCCCGTTGCAGAGGAGCAAAAGACACAGCGTAACACCCCTTTTACAGCTGACCAACTCATTAACGCGTGGGTTGGTCTACGTACACACTTCCACGGAGAAGAGCGTCTGTTGGCAATGTTGAAAAACTACCAGCCGGAATTAATCAACCCCGAGTTATGTCAAATCAAAGTAGCCAATCCATGGCAGAAGCAAGAGTTTGCTAAGTTTGGCGGACAAGTGATGACTATCGTGCGCGACAAGCTGCAAAACGACCTAATCAAACTGCAAGTCGTAGTGGCAGAATTCGAGCAAGAGGAAAAGGCATATACGGCTGCAGATAAATACAAACTTTTGTCCAAACAAAATCCACATCTCATCGAGTTGAAGGACAAACTATCCCTCCAACTCGAATAACTATCCCTCATCACTCATAACTCATCACTCATAACTAATCCATGAAACTCTTATCAATTCTTCTTTTCTCTTTTGCGTTACTCACCGACACGCATATCTCTACCTCCAACCCTCGTCCTATGGAGGATCTCCAGCGATCCATCACTGATATCAATCTCGATCCATCCATCGAGTTTGTAGTGGTCACTGGCGACCTTACCGAGAATGGCGACCGTGCCTCTATCGAAGCAATCAAGTCGGCGCTTGATCAACTCCGTGTGCCTTATTACGCAGCATCCGGCAACCACGAGACTACTTGGTCCGAGTCGGGTGTAATGGATTTCACCCGCGTATTTGGCGATAGCCGATTTGCTTTTTCACACAAGGGTATGTACTTCATTGGTTTCAACTCAGGCCCTGTCATCCGTATGGCAGACGGGCACGTAGCGCCGCAAGATATAGCATGGCTTCGTCATAACCTAGATAGCGTCTCTGCCGCAGGCGATGCGCCTATCTTTGTCTTCACCCACTATCCGCTGCGCAATGGCGATGTGGACAACTGGTATGAGGTCACCGATGTGCTGCGAGAGCATAATGTGCAATGCATCATGGGTGGTCACTATCACCGCAACCTCCTTTTCGACTGCGACGGTATAGCCGATGTGCTCAACCGCTCCAACCTCCGCGACAAAGACGGTACAAATGGTTATTCTATAATCTCCATCACCGATTCCATCCGCTTCTACGAACGCGTCCTATCACCAATAGGCGAAACGCCGTCCAATAGCGGGGTCCCCGAACAATCTGTTGATTGTTGGGGTGCTCTTAGCGCAGCGTCCAATAGCCCCCAAGGGGCGTCCAATATAATAAGACACTGGCTCAGTCTCCCCTTTGGCACGAAGACTTATGGTCCATCCGACGAGGCCTTGCGCCCTGATTTCTCAGTAAACAAGGAGTATAAGCATGTGAAGCGCGTATGGCACAAGGCTCTTCAGGGCGGTATCTACTCCACCCCTGTCACCGACGGCCAGCGCCTCTTCATCGGCGACGATATAGGATGTATGTACGCGCTCGATCTCCGCTCTGGCAAGACGCTTTGGACTTTCCCTACCGGCATGCGTATCGTGGGTTCACCTGCTGTCAGCGACGGCGTAGTGGTCTTCGGTAGTGCCAACTATAATATCTATGGTCTCGATGCCAAAACGGGCAAAGAGCGCTGGCATATCACCACTGCTCAAGCCGTCATGGGTGCCGCCACTATCCACGATGGTGTGGCGTATATTGGAGGTGGCGATGGCCGAATGTTCGCCATCGATATCCATACGGGCAAAGTGAAGTGGTCGTTCGACGAACTGAAGAACTATGTCCTCACCCGCCCATTGGTGTATCGCGACAAACTCTATTTCGGTTGTTGGGATACGCATCTCTATGCCCTCAACCTCTCAGATGGTTCGCTGGCATGGAAGTGGAACAACGGCAAGGGTAATCCCAAGCTCTCACCTGCCAGTGTGTGGCCTGTGGCAGCCGATGGCAAGATCTTCATCACCGCCCCCGACCGCTATTTCACCTGCCTCGATGCCGAGACGGGTGCTGTTGTTTGGCGCACCAACCAGTATAAGGTACGCGAGACGGTCGGCTTGAGCGAAGATGGGAAGACGGTCTATTCCAAGTGTATGTGGGACACCATCGTCGCTATCCACACTACACCACACCCAATAGCCAATAGCCCATTGCCAATAGCCCATAGCGAAGCGTCCCCCACCCCCCGCTGGGTGACTCACGCCGACTTTGGCTACGAGCACAACCCTGCTATGCCATTGGAGAAGGATGGCACTTTATGGGTAAGCACTAAAAATGGCTTGCTGCTGGGCATGGATGCTCAAACGGGCAAGGTGCTCTTCCGCCATAAGATTGGCAATTCCATCCTCAACACCCCGCTCCCACTGAGCGGCACGGAATGCATCTTTACTAGCAGCGAAGGCACCATCACCTATATTAAGGCGAAGCGGTAAAACCCGCATTTCATACACTAATCCGCCCATTTCATACATTTTGCCCGCAATAATTTGCGTGCTACGTAATATTTCACTACTTTTGCACTCGATTTAATCAATCAGCGTGAACACTCATCTCATCATATCCACCTCCAACGAACTGCTGCGCGTGGCAGCAGCGCAGATCATCTATATCTCGTCGGATGGCAACTATAGCAACCTGCTTATTTCGGGTGGTGAGATTCGCATGGTCACTTTCCAATTGGGTCAGCTCGAGGATATGATCAGCAAGCAACTCCCCGACATGCGCAATATGTTCGTTCGCATCGGTAGAAGCCTGATTATCAACATGAATCATATCTACCACATCAATATCTCGCGCCAACAACTCCTGCTCAAAGACCGCGACAACACCTACACGCTCTCTGCCTCCAAAGAGGCACTCAAGTCCCTGAAAGAATTTATCGAAAAAAGTATATGACACAGAACCAATTTGACATACAAGATACCGAGATTCGCATCATAGGCGACTCTGCTCCTACTCCTCGCAAACCGAATACCTGGCTGGTGCTTATTGGTGTGCTACTCGCCATTGTTGTGGGCATCATCCTATTCTTCACCCTTCGCCCGAACCACGATTCCGAAGAGGGCGTATTCGAGCGAAATGCAGTGGCATCCGTACCTCATCCTTTGCGTGGATGGCTTGGTTCGCTAGATAGTATTTCCACGCAATGCGTTGTCACCAAAGATACTACCGTCAATGACATCCCCATGCGCCTATATGTGCCGCTCAATATCACCCCTCGCCTGGAGGTGGGCTACTCTTGCATCGACGACACCACGCGCAACCTCTTGGTCTTTCAAGCTGCGGATATTCGTGCTGACAATAAGAAGATCGTAGGTGCTTTCGTCCTTCGTGGTAAGCCGCTCAGTTGGGGACTAAGCAAGAAAGGCTATTGCAGCATCATCGGCGATGAGGTCACTATTGGTGTGGCAGATAACTCGCCTCTCTTTGAGCAGGCAACCGAAGTTGGCGGTTATTTCTTCCGCCAATATCCTCTGGTATCCAACGAGACACTCGTCGAGAACGAACTCAAGAGCCAATCTACTCGCCGTGGCTTATGCGAGTTGGAGGGCAAAGTGGTGGTTGCAGAGACCTTTACGCCCGAGTCCTTGCACGATTTCTCACAAGCGTTAGTTGACATCGGCACCACCAATGCTATCTACCTCGTCGGCAGTTCGGCTATTGGTTGGCATCGCACCATCGACGGTCGTGGCATCGCCTCTGGTCAATGGGAACCACGCGTATATAAGAATGTTAGCTTCATCGTCTGGTCCCTCTAACCTCTAAACACGACACACTACGTTCGAGGTAATTCAGTTCTCCTTTGGCGCTAGCGCCAAGAAATCTTAATCAATCTTATTGCGCAAGTACCCGCCCATTTCACAGTGCTCCGCAATATATTACCACCGCTCGTTTTTCGTCATTACGCTAACGCTATGACTAATCATCGCTATGCGATAAAAGCTCGCTTAATCTTAACGAATAAAAGTTAGTATCGTCTCTGATTCATCTTTGACATGTTTGCCGACACATTCCATAAGATTCAGCGCACGAGTATCGCTCAAAGCGATACGAGGAGCGGTGGTAATAGATTTCGGAGAACGCAGGGAAAAGCGTGGAACTTGCGTGGCAAATAGGATTTATAAGATTTCTGCCGAAGGCTAGGAGCTCCCTACCACTAAACTTATGAAATGGCGTGTGTGATATTAATTCATACACGCCATTTTTCATTTCGTACATTCTCGCCTAAAATCCTTTCCTATCCCAACTATTTCCACTACCTTTGCACTGCAAAACAACCAAAACCGTTGTCATTAAACCTTTAAAACTTTTAAAACTCTTAAAACCTTTAAAACTTTCTCTTATGAAACCAACCTTCATCCAGCGCCTCAAGTCGCTATCCACCCGTTCCATCCTCCTTATCGCCACCTCCACCGTGGTGCTGATTGCCACCATCGTTGCCCTCAGCGGCACCATCTCGTCTGCCTCCCGACGCATGGAGAAAAAACTCTACGGCGAGGAAATCGGCAACAACCACCTCCGCTACAAGCATGGCGACCACATCTACAACCCCGAGACGGGCGAGATACTCGTGGACAGCATCGACTGGCTGCACATCAACTACAGCGACACCATCGCCATCCTCGCCAAGAACAACCGCCGCGCCTTCATCAACCTCAACACCGCTCAGCTCATCACGCCCCTCATCTATGAGAAGGCTTGGGAGTTCGCCTGCGACCGAGGTATCATGGTCAAGAGCGACACCATCTACATCTTCCGCCGCGACGGCTCTATCGTCAATCCCCAGGGCTTCAAGTACAAAGGCCAATACGACCTCATCTACCACCGCGACAAACTCATCGTCAATGTCGATAACGACAAGGTCGGACTCATCGACACCGCAGCACAATGGGTACTGCCTCCTTCATATTCCATGATTGAGAACGAGTACCAGCACCGCCTCTACAACACCCGTCTCGACGAGGAATGCATCGTCTATAACTATGCCCTGGATACAATCTTGCTGGGCACTTACAAGTCCATTGATATCGATTGGTCGGAGGGTCTTATCGCCACCGAGTACAACGGCATCCAGCACCTCTTCTCCTACGACGGCAAACTCATCTACGAGGTCATCTATAAGTCCATCTCCGAGCTCTCCTACAACACTGGCCGCAAGGACGCGCAAGGCAACGAGATCTGGGAGGGAACCAACTGCTATGTCTATACCGACTACAATGGCAAGAAAGGTCTGATGGACAAACGTTACCGCGTCCTCACGCCCCCTCGCTTCTATGATATCACGGCTCAAACCAAGCACACTTTCTTTGCTTCTTTTGGCAAATGGTCCAACCGCTTCGGCACTCTCATCGACGAATATGGCAAACCGATTCGCTAAAATCCTCACCACGCTGTTGTTGAGTTTCTTTCTCAGCACGCTGCTTATCGTCCTGCTCTTCAGGTTCGTCCCTGTGCCCTTCACGCCTCTGATGTTGCTCCGCCATATCGAGGCACACCAGCAGGGTCGCCACTTGGAGATACAGCATGAATGGACACCCCTCGAGGATATCTCGCCCGACCTCATCGCCGCTGTCATCGACCACGAGGATGCCAAGTTCTACGACCACCGCGGCTTCGATTGGGATGCTATTTCCTATGCGTATGAGCAGAATCAGCGCTATGGTCGTATTGTCTGCGGAGGCAGCACGATCTCCCAGCAGACGGCTAAGAACATCTTCACTTTCCACTCTCGCACCTATCTGCGCAAGGCCGTCGAAGCCTATTTTACGATCCTGATAGAGTTCCTCTGGGGCAAGGAGCGCATCCTAGAGGTCTATCTGAATATGATTGAGATGGGCGATGGGGTGTTTGGCGCCGAAGCGGCAGCTGACTACTATTTCTCCACCTCCGCCGCTGGTCTCACCCGCTACGATGCCAACTACCTCGCCGCCCGCCTCCCCGACCCAAGGAGGTAAGTTTATAAAACTCAAAACTGCACGATTATTAAGATTTCTTCCCTGCGTGCCTTATATATATACTCCATATCAAAGACCAACGATGAACCAAAGACGAACCAAGGAGCGACCTAAGAACTCCAAAATAGAACAAAGTACTTTTATTAAGATTGCAATCTCTTTTACCTCTCTTATACCTTCCCCTATTCCACCGACTGACGACCGAGAGAAGACCGAGAGAACTCCGATAGAACACCTTATGGATAAAAAATGACTAAACCTGAAAAAGGTTGACTCGATTACTGATATATAATCTTAAAAAACGTACTTTTTTGACTCGTTTCCTGAAAAGGTTGACTCTTTGAAAGAGGATGCAAAGATACTACATTCTTTTGACATATGCAAATTTGCC
>JAZNJI010000004.1:0-1589 GCA_045577965.1 Paludibacteraceae bacterium | reverse complement strand
ATGCTAAACAACAAGTAGGATTGTTTGCTCGTATTATCAGCAAAATCAGCGCACTTACTATCCTACAATATATTAACTTTATTAACAATAAACCCATTGGAAGAGTCAAATATGCGCTGGTTTAATTCCGCCAACGGGTATCTTATGGTATTTAGATGATTTGTACCTTGTGTGCGAACGACATGACTGTCTATTTAGCAGTAAATTGGGAGTTTATTTATTACATATTGGTTTTCAAGCCAACGATGAGTATTCTATTATATATTTAGCAACCCTTTATGCTCAAGGACGTGGTGTCCCGCAGAATAAAGATTATGCATATGAAATACTTACAAAAAAAATGTCACCAGAGATTGCACTAAAATGGATTAATAAGTGGTCACGTGAATCACCATCTTGCCAGTGTGCCAAATAAACTCTCTTAAAATTTAAACAAAAATGATTATGAACCGCCTACGAAAATTAGAGTGATTATTTACTTTTACATTATTCGTGATAGGAATAAATGCACAAAGAGGTATGAGTAAAGTACCTTCCACCCCACAAATATGGCATCGCCCAGATAGCGCAACAAATATCGAACCTATTGCCAGAAGCAATAATTATTGCGCCCACAGAAGAAGTTAAGGCAGCAGGATCTGGGGATAACGATACAATTAATGCATCTGTTTCTGGTAATAATCTTATATTAGAAAGCAATACAATAGCTACAACTGTAAAAGGGTATAATATGCAATTACAATTTGTGAACACCACTACTACATTGACAGACAATATTTTAAATTGGCAAACAGACTTAGAGGCTATCGTTAGTGTTAGTGGTATGAATATTCTTGTGGCTGGTCAGTTGACAATGAATGCGACCAACCTTGCTAAGGCAAAATAATATTCCTGCGCGTAAATAAACAAACATAAGGATAGTTTATCACATCGCCATAAAATATTAGTGTACAAAATAAAACTATTCTTATGTCCCCACCGCCACACATTCCGAGTGGCGGTGGTTTTATTTGAGCTATACGCTTTTTTTTTTAAGTCGCTATCGTCCCGTATGTCCCGTATGTCTCATTCCGCTTAGCATTCTCCACCGTTCGCATCTCGTTCGCATCCTGAACGTCACCGAAGGGTGCATGCAGGATACATGCAGGTTTTTTCAGTCCATTCGCGGTAGCACTACGATAGCATAACGGGACCATGTAATAAGATGACTAAACCTGACTTATCTATTTCGGCCAGATGGGCTAGAAATACTAGCAATCCTGTAGGGCTCTGCCCGTCCTGTAGGCGCTTGTCGCCGTTCTGTAGCGCAGCGTCCTGATTTAGCGATTAGCATTGCCGTTTCTGAAGTGAATGCAATGAACGCTTTTTTGTAAGCGTAAACGAGTTTTTGTAAGAACCCAGAATATGTTTTTAATATTTTTGCTGTCACAAAGGCATTTACATCCTATGGATGTGGAGAACCGTCCTAACGGACTAACGATAAATATATTTATAGGTAGGCAGGTAGGGACGGTTGTCCATAAGAGCGATTAGCTATTATGCCTTTGAGGCAGTATTTTTATTATTTTTGTTTACTTCTGTTTTTGTAG
>JAZNJI010000003.1:0-139731 GCA_045577965.1 Paludibacteraceae bacterium | reverse complement strand
TCGCCTGAGCGATATTCGTGCGCTGAATCTTAACTGCACCGAATCTGAAATGTGTACCGTCACATTTGATAAGATTAAGCGGATGAGCGAAGCGAGTGCTAGCGGTGGCAATTTATTACGGAGTACCACGAGGGAAGCGTTAGTTAGGTGTGGATAAAAGAGATTTATTAGATTTCTCGAGCAGCTTGCTGCGAGTAGGAGCTTTCTTTTCTCGCCTTATCGCCCCTCGCCACTCATCACTCATCACTCATAGTTCATCACTAAAATCGCTTCGCCCTACTTCGCTTTCACTTTCTTATCCGAGCAAACGATGGTTTTTATACTAGAAATATATTTCCAGTTTGTATTCTTGGTAATATTCTCCCACTGCTTCTTTGTACCAGTATAGTTGAGTTTTTGAAGCCCCGTACAATTAGAGAAAGCCCCATCTCCAATTCTCGTTACGCTACTAGGAATAGTCACCGAAGTCAACGACGTGCAATGATAGAAAGCCTCCCTTCCAATTCTCGTTACGCCCTCAGGGATGACGATCGAGGTCAGCGACGAGCAATTAGAGAAAGCATGATTTCCAATATACAATACACCCTCATGTATGGTGATCGAGGAGAGCGATGAGCAATTAGAGAAAGCCTGATATTCAATGCTCGTTACGCCTTCAGGGATGACGATCGAGGCCAGTGACGAACAGTCATAGAAAGCCTGAGCTCCAATATACGATACGCCCTCAGGTATGACGATCGAGCTCAGCGACGAGCAGTCATCGAAAGCCTGATCTCCAATATACGATACACTCTCAGGGATGACAATCGAGGTCAGTGACGAGCAGTCATAGAAGGCCTGAGGTCCAATGATTGTTACGCCCTCAGGTATGGTGATTGAGGAGAGCGACGTGCAATAAGAGAAAGCCTGCCATCCAATGCTCGTTACGCTATTTGGGATAGTGATTGATTTCAGCGACCTGCAATGATAGAAAGCCCGATCTGGGATGCTTGTCACGCCCTCAGGGATGACGATCGAGGTCAGCGACGAGCAACGATAGAAAGCCCTATCTGCGATGGTTGTTACGCTATTGGGGATGACGATGGAAGTGATCTTAGAGCAGTTCGCGAAGGCACTTCCTCCGATTCCTTTCGTCCCATTTCGTACTACTATTTTTCCTGCTACAAACGGCTTAACAGCCACTAGTACCTTGTTGAGGTACATGACTCCATTGGTCCAGTATTCATTGTTCTCGTAGATACCAGAATTAGTGAAAGCAAAAGACCCAATGTGTTCAATGGTATTAGGCAGCGTGATATGTTTAAGATTTCTACAGTTATTAAATGCGAAGTCTTCAATACCAACTACGGTGTATGTAACCCCATACATATTGACGGTAGCTGGAATATTAACGCTGGTTAAATCTTGGTAGGGATTGTCCCAAAGATCAGATACTTTAGCTACCTGGACCGTAAATTCGTTGTCATCTACAATATTGTAGTACAGATTACCCACTTGAAAACCATACGCCCACAGGCTAGTAGTAGCCACCATGGCAAGCATCATCAATGCCTTCTTCATAATCATTGTATTTTTAAG
The DNA here is from genome assembly GCA_045577965.1 of Paludibacteraceae bacterium. Classification (GTDB taxonomy): domain Bacteria; phylum Bacteroidota; class Bacteroidia; order Bacteroidales; family Paludibacteraceae; genus Colicola. The sequence continues at coordinate 138,153 of JAZNJI010000003.1, read as the reverse complement.
GATAATAATTTCTAGTTTACATCAAGGGGTTTTTATCTGTGGTGGATGCGGTTTTTTATGATTTCAGCTTTGACTTGCTCCTTTTTTTTGTTGAGTTTGCTGCTTTTTGTAAAAAAAAGGAGCAAGCTATGTGTGAGTGTGTGAGGAGATACGTAATTATGAATATGAAGGGGGATTATTCTTCTTTCAGATAATATCTTCTCCACCATTGTTTGAATGTATCGGGTGTTTCGTATCCGCTGCCCCAATGCATGTATCGACTCCAGATGAGTGCTTTGAGTGCGATGGGTGCGCCATCATGTGGATTAAAATGTCCGAGTCCAAATTCTTTGTAATCTTTAATCAAGCACTTGAGGTTATGTATTCCATCTGCCGTATAATGACCCTCCACTCAGCATTGCTCATAATAAGCCAATAGAAAGTCATTTCCTAAAGCCTTCTCATCTATAGGTTCACCTTTGTAATACCTACATTGGGCAATATATTCTTCTCGTGACTTAGGTTGGTACATATAATTAAATCTTAAGTATTAACTTGATGCAATTTATTTTGTGCAAATGTAAATAGGAAGGGAGATTTCTAGTTTATAAAATTCCAACACCCCAGGCTCTGGTGTGCACAACTCTCGGAATTGCCGCTGAAGAAAAGGATTTACATATTGTGCATTATTATTTTCTTTGGGATATATAATTACACACGGAACATGTGGTATCTCTTTTTCAAATCCTAGATACTCTAGTATCTTCAAATCTCGACTATATCCGCAGAGTTGCCTAATGATATATGTATCAATAACGGTATTCTCAAATTTAGGTATGTATTTCGTATCAAGAATAGCTTTATATTCAGGCGACCGGAACAAGAAGTCAGGAAACCCTGTATTGCCTGAAAACTGATATTTGATTTGTCCAGGATAGGCCTCTTGCAGCATACCATAGACATAATTCTCATATAATAGCGACATATCAATTTGGAATGGTACTACAGGCAGATTATTATCTTCCACTTTCTTAATACTATAATCAAAGTAGCGCAATACTAGTTTTGCTAATCGAATGGCCTCTGCATAGTCGCGATATAGTTTGTGCCCTTTGGTCTGCTGGATTTGTTTGATATCTACATCGTCACTCACATGTTCAAATACTGCTAGGCATTGCCCTAGTACTTGTCTAACACGGTTATAGCAAGTATGATTCCGCATCTGCTGGAGAATCAGTCGCTGTGCGAAGAGTAGTGCTTTCTTCAGCAATCTATTTTCTGGAATATCCACAGAATACTCGCTATAGTTGCAATAGATACGGTCGTATCTTTTTACAGCAATATTGGTTCGCTCGTTTTTAATGATAGCTATATGTCCCTTAACCTTCTTTAAGTTTTCAGAATAGTACACATATCCTTTTTTGAGGGTTTTGATACGACTGAGTACACCTAAAAAGTGTAATACGATGAGCGGGCTAATCACACTTCGAAGTGCTGGTGCGTTTATAGGCGGTTGGTCATATTGGATAGAGTAGATTTTTGAAAACGATTGATGATCAATATCAGCAGCAAAGCATGATGTAAACATGCTGAGAAAATCGATATTCTCCATTTGGCGCTTGGTAGTCACTACTATAGCCTCATTTCGATCAATCCATTCTGCTCCAATCTTATATGATGCATAGTAGCCCTCTGGAGCATTGTCCATCGGTTTGTCCCATGATACCAACTTGAGGTTATCAAAGCGGTCGTCACGCTCGTTGATATCAATTATACGCTCATGTTCCTGTAGGGTAATCATTATTCTTCAGTTGAGGAACTATCGTCACTTGTACCGCCTGCTATATCAGACCATTTTGAGAAAGCTGCTTCCTTTTGTTCGTTCGTCACATTTAATATTCCATCGTTGATATATTCGTTGATGAGTGGAATAACCTCGTATTGGATTTTTGCTTCCAATTCCGGTTGATTTGCCGCCATAAAGTAGCTATGTCCTACCATCAAGTCATCAATGCTAAAGTCCCCACAAAGGTGTTGAGGATTGGATATGAATTCCTGTATATCATCAAATAGTTCCAATGCGATATTCTTCACTTCATCATCGCTATTATAGTGCTTCTCTATCACAGTTCTGTCGGACTTGAATGTCACGAAAGCAAATCGACGGCGCAGCGCATAGTCCAGTGTACCCGTGCTACGGTCAGTTGTATTCATCGTGCCTATTATGTATAGGTTAGATGGTACAGAAAACGACATTTTGCTGTATGGTAGTATAACGCTCAGCTCATCTCTCTTGTCTGCTTCGAGCAGCGTGATGAGTTCGCCGAAAATCTTAGATACATTACCTCGGTTGATCTCATCTATGATTAATACTACGGGTTTGTTTTGAGTAACTTGATATGCTTCTTTTACTGCGTTGATAAATGCCTGAGCATATTGTGTCCAATTGTTCTCTACACCTTGTCCTTGCGCTTGTAGTTTGACTTTTTCTATATTTAGAGGAGATGGGCTATACGTTTCATCTTTTGTAGAACTAGAGTTGATGCTTCGTGTGCTGATAGTAGTATTGCCTTCTTTCCACCAGACATTTAGCTTGGCTTTGCCAGTCAATGTTGGTATCTCTTTTTTATTTTCAAATCCTTTTATAGTTTGGAGATACTCATCGATACACTCGACAATGTTTTTATTTTCGTCGCTTCTTACTGCGTTACAAGCAATTTTGAATATACCATCTTCAGGTTGGTAGGTTATAGCGTTAGTCGCATTATCAACTTTTGGTTTTAAGCCTTCCACAAAGTCTTCATAGTCCATAGATTGATGGAACGTGGTAAAGAATATTTGTGAATCTTTGAGTGATTTATATCTATCCATGACCGCTTTATGGTCACTAAGATCGACATCATTTTCGCCTAATGTAGCCAATGCTATAGCGGCAGTATTATATGTTTTACCTGTGCCTGGTGCACCTTGTAGGATGATGTTGCGTTTTTTCTTCAGCAGATCAGCTATTGTATTGGTAAACATGGTGTTTTTTTGTTTATGAGTTTGATTTGTATTTCTTAAACTGAATATACTCTGGTAGATGGTGAACAGATTACCCTGAATATCGGTTAATAATTGGTGATACACTTCATCTGTTATTTCATTATTTACAATGGAAATCTTTTTTCCGTAAAGAACAAACTCATCGTATTGTGGGGAAAGTCCTTTGTTGTTTTGAATACGATCAATAATAGTATATTCATTCCAAGGAGATTCTTTTGGTTGATAGAGAACTATAAAAGCATCCCAGAATGGTCTAATATACCCTTGTGGAGTGAGTGCATTTTTATATGGCACATATTGAGCATTAAAACCTAGTCCATATTTTAGTGCATTATCCCTAATAGAAATATGGTATTGCAACTCGGTTCCTCCACCCTCATTTATAGCCCAGTCTCTACCTTCTGTATAACGGAATAAAGTTGTTCTACTAGGAGATTTACTTAGTTTTGCAAATTTTTTTCTCGTTGCAGCAAATTTTTGGCAGAATCCCTCTTTATTGAGGTCTTCGTTGATTTGTCTAACAAATTGTTCAAAATTAACAATGTTCATATGCTTTTATATTATCAAAGCGTTATTTTATAATTCTTAATTTCTAACTCTACCTACCACAAAAAATTATGTGTCTAATGGGGATTATAATTCTTCAAACATCTCGTCTTGCACTTGGCGGAGTCTTGTCTTTTGTGATTCATCTTGACAAGCAACATCATGAGGCCCACGATACGACAATCGCTTTTTCCATACTTTACATGTAGCATATACTGATGCAACACAAAAGATAATGCTTGCTACTGCTAGTAATATTTTAAGAATAATAGACATTTATATCTCTTTTAACCCAAGTGACTTCAAATATTCATACGTGCCATCATAGAACACAGGATTGCGGGTCAGATCTTCTATTGAACCTTCTCACAGATTCTTTTTCCCTTCTGTTATATCAGGCTTACTTTCAATACAATATATGTACATGAAGCAAGAATAGCAAACACATAAAAAATGATACCGCAGATAGAATAATACTTAAATCGTTTCACTAGTTTGTTTACATTATGGGAGTAGTCTTCTCCTCGCATAACAGCAGTCAAGTGGTGCTGGAGACTAATTCCGTCTGCGATTATCCCTCTATATCGACCAAATAAACTACTTATAAAAAATAACACACTTATTGCATTTGCCACTACTGCACTCACATAAACCCAACCGCATACCTGAGAAGAAAAATTGTCAGGATGTAAAGCAACCAACACACCGAAAGTAGTAGCTGTTAATCCTGCAAAGAATCGTCTCAAAGAGTTCTTCTCTGTGATTAATGCTTCTGCTAATTCAGAGAGTGATTTGTCTGGTAATCTCGGGGGTGTAGTCATAACTCTATCAGTTTTATTTGTCATTGTTTGGTTATTTATCTTGTAGTTTTTTTATCTCTTTATCGAAGTCAGAAAATCATTCACCCTGCTGAAGCATATATATGGCTTTTTGTTGCTCAATCTCTTTGATAGTAATTTGGATTGTCCCGACAGTGTTGGGAAAATATTTGGAAATAATTTGAAGAACTGAACATTAGAGTGTAGGGTGTAGAGTGTGGCGGCGGAGCCGCAGTTGTCTAATGTTTAAGGTTTAAAGTGCACTAACCAACCATTCTGCTGCACTCACAATATGAACCTTTTTGCCTTCGTGCTCAATTATGCCAGTTTCTCCATACATTACAATTAGTGTTAAGTTGTCGCAATGTGTCTTGTTTGACGCTTTTATCAGTCCGCCCACTTCTCGATTGAAGAGTTTGGTAGAAGGGTTACTAAAGTCGTATGTCACTTGTATCAATTCCTGTACCTTGGAAGCTTGTGTACGCACAAAGTCAACAGCAAAGCGATTACTTTCTCGTAGAAAATATAGTTGTTCATCCGATGGTGTTAAAAATCGCGACAAGGTTACAAAAAATAAATGAAACATACAAATAAAATGTCTTATTTTGCAGATTTTCGCATGTTAAAACGTCTTATTTTGCAATTTTCTTTCGCCAAAACCGTCTTATTTTGCAATTTTTGTGATTATCGTCAAGTTTCCTAAGGTCCGCAGCACGCAATTTGAACTGGTGACAAATTGTCACCGGTTGACGCTAAAACTTGTCAGGGGCTTAAAAAAAGTTTATTTTTTTGCAATCTTTTCCTTGTTTGGTTATTTTTCCTGTAGTTTTTTTATCTCTTTATCGAAGTCAGAAACTCATTCGTAGGGATTAACAGTTGCCGAGGATTCCTCGGATACTGAATCACTTTTCATCTTCGGGTTTTTACCCATTCCCAACTAATTTCTCTCACCAGTGGCGAGAGTTTTTCCTCTATACCTTGATAGGTCTCATAGAACTGCTTCATTCGCCAAAGGTTTTTATCAGAAAAGCCTTTGATGTCAGGGTAATTATTGGCAATATATGATGCCAGTTGCGAAACCACGCCATCGCCCCATACCTCCTGTTATCTACAAATCATCTTCAATTTCAGCTTCGTATAAAGACCTATTTTCTTTATCCCAATATGTGATATATACACCGACTCCAAATAGAGGAATATTCATTATCCCTGTAGTTATTCCACCGTTTTCAAATTTAAAACGAGTAACAATAGTAGCACGATCCATAATGAGTTCACGCTGTGGATTGCTATCTTCATTTACATCCCAAATAGATTCGTTTGGTTCTCCATATTTGTTCTTAAGACTTTCAACTAAACCATTATACTTTTTTTCAAGAAGCGACCATTGCAACAGAGATGGATATATAACCATAACCTGGTATACTAAATCTGTCACAGGAGTTGAGGAGAATGAAAGCATTACCATATCCCCAGTAAAACGACCTGTCATTAAACCGACTCCATCCTGTGTAATACCATAAAAACCTTGTTCTTCTAATTTTGATTTAAAAGAGTTCAGATCTCCATCAATTTCAATGCCCTTGAACCTCATATGCCCCTCGGCATGAGCAAAGATAACCGCAACAACGCAGATGATCGTAAGTGAAATTCGTTTCATAATATTGATTATTTAGTTTTCTCGGGTTATATCTACTACTACAAACGCAGACCAGATATTTCTTCACTCCTGCGATATATGCCAGTTGCGCTATGTGTTATATTCGTATTTTAAATTAGTTTTCGTATTTGCTTGCAAAAGTAATATTTTTTTCGCACATATGCAAGTAAATGGCGTTTTTTCGGCATTTTAGTTTAGAGGACGGCGCTTAGCGCCTACAGTTTAGAGGCGATTAGGCAATAAGGCTATGAGCGGGAGATACCCGAATGCTATTCGGGACAATGAACATAGGAGCGCATGCAAAAACGCATATGAGATGCACAATTGTTAGTCTAGCTTTTCAGGAAAGGGGACAACTTTTTTAGAAAACGAGTCAACCTTTTTAGGAATGTAGGTTACTCTGTCAGGAAAGTAAATATTAATAAATAGCACTTTTTGGTTACGGGGAGTTCTGTCGGTCATCTCTCGGTCATCTCTCGGTCATCTCTCGGTCGTCGGTCGGTGTTTTTAGGGAAGGTATAAGAGAAGTAAAAGAGACGGCAATCTTAAGAAACAGCACTTTTTGGTAGTTGGGAGTTCTTAGGTTCATCCTTGGTTATTAACACGGGAGAGATAAGGAAAGTACAAAGGAAAAGAATCTTAAGAATTATACTATTGTAGAGTGTAGAGTGTAAAGGCGATGGGCGAGGAGGGGTTTCATGGGTTTTAAAAGTTCTAAAGGTTCTAAGGGTGTTATCTCCTAGCCCTTCGGGCAGAAATCTAATAAATCTTATTGCGCTATCATCCGCCCCTTACAAGGCACTCCGTGATAAATTACCACCGCTCCACATTTTGGGAACATCCAAAACGTGACCGCTGAATCTTAACTTCAACGACTCTGATTGCTCTCTGAAAGTATACCGCTGCATTTGATAAGATTAAGCGGATGAGCGAAGCGAGTGCTAGCGGTTGCAATTTATTACGGAGTACCATGAATAGGGCGTGGAACGTGCGTGGATAAATGAGATTAATAAGATTTCTCGAGCGCAGCGAGTAGGAGATTCTATCCATAGCAATCCGTGAACATCAGTGAGATCAATGGGAGATATTAATGAAACAGCCGCAGGAGGCCTGCGGCTGTTTAGGGGAGATTATTTCGTTTTCTTGCTAGCAAGAATAAAGTACACGATCAGTGCGATATACGCGGCTACGCCGACGAGGGCGGCGCCGTTGCTTGCAGCCCAAGCACCTAAGTAGCACTCGACGCCACAGAACTTAATCAATGCACTTACCACACCCATCAATGCACCACCGGCGATGAAGCCAGATGCGATGAGGGTACCCTTCTCGTTGCGAGCCTGAGCCAACTCTTCGGCCTTCTCGCCATCTTTCGCGCGTTTGCGGCTAACGAGCCATGAGATAGCACCACCTACGAGCAATGGGGTGTTCAAACTCAATGGGATGAACATACCCAAAGCAAATGCCAAGACTGGTACGCCCAAGATATTGAGCACTAAAGCCAAGATGGCGCCTGCCAAATAGAGCATCCATGGGGCACCTTGACCACTCATCAATGGTTCGATGACCGCAGCCATCGCGTTAGCCTGAGGCGCCACGAGTGCGTTGTCGCCCACGAAACCGTAGGTCTTGTTGAGAATGATCATCACACCACCTACAGTAGCTGCACTCACGAGGGTGCCGAGGAACTTCCAAGTCTCTTGTTTGCGAGGGGTAGTACCAATCCAGTAGCCGATCTTGAGGTCGGTGATGAAACCACCCGCCATAGACAAAGCCGTACAAACGACGCCACCAATCACCATGGCACCCACCATACCGCTGGAGCCCTTCATACCTACTGCCACGAAGATCACAGAGGCGATGATCAGGGTCATGAGGGTCATACCACTGACAGGGTTGCTACCTACGATAGCGATGGCATTAGCTGCCACAGTGGTGAAGAGGAAAGCGATGACGGCTACCACGAGGAAAGCCACCAAGGCTTGCCAGATATTGCCCAACACACCGAGCCAGAAGAAGACGAGGGTCACGAGCAATGCCACGGCGATAGCCAAGACGATGAACTTCATGCTCAGGTCCTTCTCGGTACGCAGCGACGCTTGGATGACTTGTTTACCCTTGCCGCCGAGCTCCTTGCCAGCCAAACCAACCGCCGACTTGATCACGCCCCAGCTCTTGACAATACCGATGAGACCGGCCATAGCGATGGCACCGATACCGATATTGCGGCCGTATTCCTTGAACATCACATCAGCATCCATAGCCTCCATGCCAGGCACGCTGCCGAGGAGTGGCAGGAGTACCCACCATACGAAGAACGAGCCCGCACAGATCACGGCTGCGTACTTTAGACCGATGATATAACCCAAACCAAGCACTGCAGCAGAGGTGTTGATCGAGAAGACCAGTTTGAACTTAGCCGCCAAAGCCTCGCCCCAACCCGTCATGCGGGTGGTGAGTTGCTCGGTCCAGAGGCCGAATGTGGATACCGCAAAATCGTATAAACCTCCGATTCCAGCGGCCCAGATGAGGGGTTTGGCTTGGTTGCCACCGCTCTCGCCAGAGACGAGAACCTGGGTAGTAGCTGTAGCCTCAGGGAATGGATATTCGCCGTGCTTCTCCTGTACGAAATACTTGCGGAAAGGAATCAGGAAGAGGATACCTAGGCAACCGCCGAGCAAGGATGATAGGAATACTTGCATGAAGTTGACGGTGATGTCAGGGTACTTGGCCTGCAGGATGTAAAGCGCTGGCAATGTGAAGATTGCACCCGCTACGATGACACCCGAAGATGCACCGATGGATTGGATGATGACATTCTCGCCGATGGCGTTCTTGCGCTTCATAGCCGAAGAGAGACCTACTGCGATGATAGCAATAGGGATAGCAGCCTCGAATACTTGGCCGACCTTAAGGCCCAGATAAGCGGCTGCGGCAGAAAAGATAATCGCCATCACAACACCCATGATCACGCTATAAGGGGTGATCTCGGGGTAGGAGTTTTGTGGTTTGAGAATAGGCTCGTAGTGCTCTCCTGGTCGGAGAGGACGGTTGGCGTTCTCAGGAAGTTGAATTTTGTTTTGCATATGAGTAAAGTTTTTATTAGATCAATGTTTTGCCTACAGCCTGAGCGATAGGTTGAAGCGAAGTGTACATGTCGCTGAATTGCTGGTGGTTGAGTTGCTGAGGTGCATCGCTCTGTGCACACTGAGGGCATGGGTGCGTCTCTATCAGCAGACCATCTATACCCATGGCGGTGCAAGCGCGTGCAAGGTCGGCGATGCCGTAGGCATAGCCCATGGCATGGCTAGGATCGAGGATGATAGGCAGGTTGCAATGCTGCTTGAGCCATGCCACGCCACAGAGGTCCAGTGTGAAGCGGGTGTTGGTCTCGAAACTGCGGATACCGCGCTCGCAGAGGATGACTTGATCATTGCCGCAACTCATGATGAAATCGGCACAATTGACCAATTCTTGCAAGGTAGAGCCGAAGCCACGCTTCAAGATGACGGGTTTGCCCGATTGTCCGGCTGCGGTGAGCAGACCATGGTCGTACATGGCCTTGGCACCCACCTGCACGATATCGGCATACTCCACCACCTTGTCGGCATGGGTAGCATCGCGCATCTCGGTGGCAATGAGTAGTCCGTATTTCTCGCGCATCTCAGCTAGGAGTTTGAGTCCATCTTCGCCTAAACCGCGGAAGGTGTAGGGCGAGGTGCGAGGTTTGTAGCAACCTGCACGCAGTACGCGAATGCCATGTTGCTGGAGCATCTGGCATGATTGCTCGATTTGCTCGCGGCTCTCAACAGCGCATGGGCCTGCGATCATCAGTTGGTGGCTTTGGTCGCCACCGATATAGGTATCGCCAATCGTAATGCGGTGGGTATCAGGATGGTACTCGCGCGATGAGAGCTGCATGTCTGTGTCGAAGATCCAATGGGCTAGTGCCATATCTTCGAGCGCAGCGGGTAGCTGCTTGACGGTGTGATTGGTAATCAGCACAAAGTGGTCGGTTTTCTCCAAGCACAATGCTCCCACATGATCTGCCAGCCCCTGTACATACGCGCGCGATATATTTTTAGGTAAATGAATAATCATAAGGGTGGTGTAGAGTAGTTTATTTGAAGTCGATGATATGGTGGATGGATATAATACCAATGATATCGGTGGTTTCTGCTGTTTCGGTGACGGCCAATGTGGTGATATTATATTTGTCCATAATTGCCAACGCATCACTCAATAGTGCATCCTTAGTGATATGTTTGTATGATGGTGTCATGATGTCGGCAGCTGTGATTTGCACATCGTTGAACTTGAGGATTGCTCGGCGCACATCACCATCGGTGATTATACCCACACAATGGGTTTCATAATATACCATAGCCATGCCCAGATGTTTATCTGTGATTTCACGAACGATGTCGCGGAAGATAGTGCTGGTTTGCACACGAGGCACCTCTGAGGTCATCACATTCTGGACGCGACCTAGCAGTTTTCTGCCCAAGGCTCCACCTGGGTGGTAGAGCGCAAAATCTTCGGCTTTGAACCTGCGCATCTCCATTAGGCATACCATCAGTGCGTCTCCCATCAGGAGTGTAGCTGTGGTGGAGGTGGTAGGTGCAATACCCAATGGGCATGCCTCTCCGTCCACATGGATGGACAGGGCATAGTCGGCGCGTTTGGCCAAAGGCGAATCCATATTACCCGTCATCGCGATGATCTTGCATCCCAATCGATGAAGAGGGTCGATGATGTTGAGGATCTCGTTGGTAGATCCGCTATTGCTGACCAGTATAGCAATATCGTTGGCATTGATCATACCTAAATCGCCATGTACCGCTTCGGCTGCGTTGACGAAGATGGATGGTGTGCCAGTAGAGGCGAACGATGCGGCCATCTTATGGGCTATGATACCCGTTTTGCCGATGCCCATCATCACCACCTTGCCTTGGCAATGATAGAGTGCGTCAATGACTTGGTCGAAACTTGCATCAATAGTATTCTTGAGTTTTTCTAACTCGCGAATCTCTTCATCGAATATCTCTTTTGCTCTTTTTGCGTACATAGTTAGTTATGAGTTATGAGTGATGAGTTGAGCACAGATTCTATTTTTTGTGCTTGTCGCAGGATATTTTCGACGTCGCTCAGTCGCACTTGGTTGGCGGCATCCGAGATGGCCTTTTCTGGTTCGGGGTGCACCTCTAGGAAGAGTCCGTCGATACCTACAGCCATCGCTGCGCGGATGAGATGGGGCACCATCTCGCGGTTGCCTCCGGTCACACCAGCTTGGCTGCTAGGTTGTTGTACGGAATGCGTAGCATCGAATACCACAGGATAACCATACTCGCGCATCTTGACCAGCGATGTCATATCCACCACGAGGTTGCCATAGCCGAAGCTAGAACCGCGTTCGGTGAGCCAAATGTGAGGTGTAGTGTGGTGTAGTGTGGTGTAGGATGGTGTAGGATGGTTAGGCATAGAAGCCTCGATCTTAGCTATCGCGCCGCGCATGTCCCATGGGGCCATAAACTGGCCTTTCTTCACATTGACGATCTTGCCCGTCTTGGCCGCCGCCACCAGTAGGTCGGTTTGGCGAGAGAGGAAAGCAGGGATCTGCAATACATCTGCCACTTCGGCCACAGGCGCACATTGCCATGACTCGTGTACATCCGTCAGGATAGGTAAATCGAAAGTAGATTTCACCTCTTGCAAAATCTTCAATCCCTCTTGCATACCAATCCCACGCTCCGAGAGGCTCGTACGGTTGGCTTTGTCGTATGAAGACTTAAAATATAGGGTGATACCCAGCCGTTCGCATACGTGCTTGAGCGTTTCGGCCGTTTGCATGACGATATCACGATTTTCTATAGCACAAGGCCCTGCAATGAGAAACATATTATTGGGGTTGAAAAAGTTTTAACAGTCTAACAGTTTTAAGCGTTGGTGTAGATGCGAATCCAATCAATATCCAATTGGGCAGCTCCAGCCTTTTGATTCTGAGGCAAATAGCTGCGCATCAGCAGGTGTAATGCTTCGCCAGCTAATGGGTTCTTGCCTCGAGATACCTCTTGGTCGTTCACATAGTTGATCAGCTCTTTTTCGTTCCAAACCAGGGTGTAGATGATTTCGTCCTTTGCCGTAGGTTGGCTCAAGATAGGCAATGCATGTTGTGCTTTAGCTGTGGTGAGGCAGAGTACGTGTTTGGCCTTGCCTGTGCAGCGCACTTTGGCTTGCAGTACGCCCGCTTTAGGTGCTACGGCGTCGGTGGTATGCCAGATGTCGCTCGTGTAAGCAAACGGATGGGATATCATACCCTTGGTAGGATGCCAAGCTACGGCAGTGGTGGCCTGTTTCTTGGTCAAGATGCTGAGTGTGCTGCCCACGATCTGGGTGTTGGAGCCTTGGGTGTATGCTTGTTGCTCGCTCACGTGCGAATGATTGGCTGGCACATTCTTGCTAGGATAGAGGAAACCTGTTTGCCAAGCGTCGGACATTTTCAGATTCTCAAATTCGTCGTTCCACACCTGCTTGTAGCTCTCGAGTTCAGCCACCTTCAGGGCATCTTGTTGTAGGAAAAATACGATATCTGCATGTTTGCTGAGCGTAAGTAACTGCTGCTCTTGTTTGCTCTCTGGGGTAGTAAACCAGCGCTTCTTGTTCTTCCAGAAAGCATTGGCTTGTTTGAACTCAGGCGTGTTGATTTGCGCTTCCAACTCAAGGTATTGTGCTACTTCAGGTTTGGCCTTGGCTGCCTCTTTTTTGAATAAGCGGTAGAAAAATACGGATGATTTCTTGCGCAGTTTCTTGTAGAGAGCCATTGTCTTGCCCTCTTGTGTATCAGCATAGCGAGTAGTGGTGAGTTCTTTTTTCTTGGCTTGGAAATCAGCAGATTCCACTACGAGTTTTAGGCTGTTGTATTCGGCTAAAACTTCGCTTTTCTCCACTTGGCGATAGCGCACAACCATTTGTTGTTGTGCCTTGAGCCATTGCTCATATTTCTTTGTACTAAGCATAGTATTTGTTTTTATAGTTTTACACTCTGTAAATGGGTTATCAGTTCTTCCATCGAATCCACAAACTGCGGAGCATATTGCTCCTGCTGTGGTAAGAAGGCTAGGCTACGCATGTGCTGGGCGAGTTGCTTGAGCCCCTCGTAAAAACCCTGATAATTAAGTACATAACAGGGTTTGCGATGTTCGTCTACTGTGCCGCTGGCCACTACATCCATCATCTCGTCCAGGGTGCCGTAGCTACCGGGTAGGCAAACGAAGCAATCGGACAGTTCCTTCATCTTCTGCTTGCGCTCGCACATGTTGTTCACGATGTGGAGGGTGTCGCAGTTGCTAGCCATGCGTTTGGCTTGGATGATACGCTGTGGGATGACGCCTTCGACGATGCCACCTGCAGCCTTGGCTGCATTGCTCACACGTGTCATCAGTCCGCCTGTTGCGCCACCATACACCAAGGTGTGTCCAGCCTCGGCGATCCACTGACCCAGTACATCACCGAGAGCCAAATACTCCTCAGGTATTCTGTCTTTTGCGCTGCAATATACGGCTATTTTCATATGTCTAACATCTAACAGCGAAGAAGTGGTCTATTACGCATCAATCTTAGCGTAGGTGGCGTTTTTCTCGATGAATTCGCGGCGAGGAGCCACATCGTCACCCATCAACATGGCGATGGTGCGGTCGGCCTCTGCAGCATTCTCGATGGTCACTTGTTTGAGCAGACGATGCTCAGGATCCATGGTAGTCTCCCAGAGTTGCTTGTCGGACATCTCACCAAGACCTTTGTAGCGTTGGGTCTTGATCAGCTTCTCGTCGCCGTTAGCATACTTCATGATGAAGTCATGGCGTTGTTGATCGTTCCAGCAATATTCCTTGTAGCTACCTCTAGCGCAGAGATACAGCGGAGCCATGGCAATAAAGAGGTGTCCTTGCTCGATCACCTCTTTGAGGTGACGGAAGAAGAGGGTCATGATCAGCGTAGCAATGTGTGCACCATCCACATCGGCATCGGCCATGATGATCACTTTGTGGTAGCGCAGCTTGCTGAGGTTCAATGCTTTAGGATCTTCCTCTGTGCCGAAGGTGATACCCAATGCGGTGAAGATATTGCGTACCTCCTCGCTCTCGAAGACCTTGTGCTCCATGGCTTTCTCCACGTTCAAGATCTTACCACGCAATGGCAGAATAGCTTGGATGCGACGGTCACGACCCGTCTTAGCGGTACCACCCGCAGAATCTCCCTCGACGAGGAACAATTCGCACTCGGCTGGATCTTTGCTCTCGCAGTCGGCCAACTTACCTGGCAAACCACCACCGCCGAGAGGCGACTTTCTGAGCACACTCTGACGAGCATTTCGAGCCGCAATACGCGCTTGAGCGGCCAAAATCACTTTCTCAACGATCTTCTTCGCATCATCTGGATGCTCCTCTAGGTAGTTGGTCAATGCCTCGCTCACAGCGGATGATACCATTCCGGCTACCTCTGAGTTACCCAGCTTGGTCTTGGTCTGACCCTCGAATTGTGGCTCTGCCACCTTCACGCTGATGATAGCGGTGAGACCCTCGCGGAAGTCGTTGGCATCGATATTGGCATTACCATCTTTGTCTTTCAGTTTGGCCTTCTCAAGCATCTTGCTCTCGTCGGCGTATTTCTTCATCACGCGAGTCAATGCAGCACGGAAACCAGCCACGTGTGTACCACCTTCGATGGTGTTGATATTGTTGACATAGCTGTGTACATTCTCGTTGAAATCGGTGTTATAGAGGATAGCTACCTCCACTGGAGTACCATATTTCTCGGTGTTGAGGTGAATAACCTCACTAATCAGCGGAGTGCGGTTGCCGTCGATATAACGAACGAACTCGCTCAGACCTTCCTCGGAATAGAACACCTCGCCCTTGAATGTGCCATCCTCGTTCTTCTCGCGAAGATCGGTCAGGGTGATACGCACGCCTGCGTTGAGGTATGCCAACTCACGCATACGATTGGCGAGGATATCGTATTGATAAACAGTCTCGGTGAAGATGCTGCCATCAGGCCAGAATTGTACGCGAGTACCGGTGCCTTCGCCCTCGTTGTAGGTGCCAATCGCGCTTACTGGTGCCAATGGCTTACCTTTCGCATAATCTTGTGCGTGGATCTTTCCATCACGGCGCACCTCTACATGCAACTTGGTGGAGAGGGCGTTCACACAACTTACACCCACACCGTGGAGACCACCAGACACCTTGTAGCTGTCTTTGTTGAACTTACCACCTGCGTGGAGGACGGTCATTACCACCTCAAGGGCGCTCTTCTTCTCTTTTGGGTGCATATCTACAGGAATACCACGACCGTTATCTTGAACGGTAATGGAGTTGTCCTCGTTGATAGTCACTTCGATGTTGCTACAGAAGCCAGCCAACGCCTCGTCGATTGAGTTGTCAACTACCTCATACACCAAATGGTGAAGACCTTTTTGCGAGATATCACCAATGTACATAGCAGGGCGTTTACGCACTGCCTCAAGACCTTCGAGCACTTGAATGCTCGAACCATCATACTTCTCTTGTTGTTCTACTTGTTGATTCAATTCTTCCATAATATGTTTTTAATTTTATGATATATTCTTTCACTTACTTCTTTAACTTCGCGCATATGCGCAAACTGACCGCAAAGGTACAAAAAAACTTTAATATACACAATACCATGCTGCTGCTTTTTTGAGAAATACGCTTAAATCGCAAATAAAGTACCTTTTGGCGCTTTTGGATAGCATAGATTTTTTCTACAGAATCTACAGAATTGCTTAAATCGCTTGTTTTTCGATGGCCTAAAATGTCCATTCTTTCGCTTTTTTTATCTATTACTACATGAAATTACTAATTGCTAGTGAAAAATAATACTTTATTTTTGGTATTTCTCGAAAAAAGTAGTACCTTTGCGTGATTTTTGTTATCCTGCCTACTAGGCGTCTGTTTAAAATCAATCGAAAATAACTTAAAATAATATAACAACTATGTCAAAAGCATTACTTATGATTCTCGACGGCTGGGGAATCGGAAACAAATCACAAGCCGACGCTATCTCTTGCACTCCAACCCCACACTGGGACGCATTGTTGGAGAAGTACCCTCACAGCCAACTTCAAGCCAGTGGCGAAAATGTGGGTTTGCCTGATGGACAAATGGGTAACTCTGAAGTAGGTCACTTGAACATCGGCGCAGGTCGCGTCGTATACCAAGACCTCGTGAAGATCAACCGCGCTTGCAAAGATGGTAGCATCCTCGAAAATCCAGAAATCAAATCAGCTTTCGGTTATGCCAAGGAGACAGGCAAGAAGCTCCACCTCATGGGATTGACCTCTAACGGTGGTGTACACTCTTCTTTTGATCACCTCTTCTACCTCTGCGATATTGCCAAAACCTACGGATTAGACGGCAAAACCTTCATTCACTGCTTTATGGATGGTCGCGATACCGACCCTAAGTCTGGTCTTGGTTTTATCGACCAACTCCAACAACACCTCGCTACTAGCTGCGGCGAGATCGCCTCTATCCAAGGTCGCTTCTACGCCATGGACCGCGACAAACGTTGGGAGCGCGTGAAAGTGGCTTACGATTGTATCGTTAAGGGCGAGGGCAAAGCAGCAGAAGATATGCTCAAGGCCGTAGAGGAGAGTTACGCAGAAGGTGTAACCGATGAGTTCATCAAGCCAATCGTACACGTTCGCGACGGCAAGCCAGTGGCTACCATCGAGGAGGGCGATGTAGTGATCTTCTTCAACTACCGCAACGACCGCGCCAAAGAGCTCACCATTGTGCTCACCCAACAAGACATACCTGAGAATGGTATGACCACCATCGCAAACCTGCAATACTACTGCATGACCCCATACGATTCTTCTTTCCAAGGCTTGCACATCCTCTTCCCAAAAGAGAACGTACAAAACACCATGGGTGAGATCGTTAGCAACGCGGGATTGAAACAACTCCGTATCGCTGAGACCGAGAAGTTCGCACACGTGACCTTCTTCTTCAACGGCGGTCGCGAGGCAGAGTACGCAGGCGAGGAGCGTATCTTGATCCCTTCACCAAAGGTGGCTACCTATGACCTCCAACCTGAGATGTCTGCTCCTGAGGTAACAGAGGCACTCTGCGAGGCACTTGATACACAAAAGTACGACTATATCACCCTTAACTTCGCTAATGGCGACATGGTGGGTCACACTGGCGTGTATGCGGCTATCGAGAAGGCGGTTAAAACGATCGATGAATGCGTGGATAAAGTGGTAACTACTGCTCTTAAGAACGACTACGAGATCATCATCATTGCTGACCACGGCAACTGCGACAACGCAATCAACGCCGACGGTTCACCTAACACTGCGCACTCACTCAACCCTGTGCCATTCGTGTATGTGAGCAAAGAGCACACCGATGCGCAATTGGAAAATGGTATCCTCGCGGACGTAGCACCATCGCTCTGCCACATCCTCGGCATCGAGCAACCAGCAGAAATGACAGGACATAACCTTATTAAGAATTAATAAAAACAGATCGCCCTGCGGGCTGTAGATCGGCGCAAAGCGCCTGTAGAACTTAGATCGGCTTCGCCTGTAGTTAAACTACAGCGAGTGTGACGAGCGATCTACAACGAGCGAAGCGAAGTGATCTACAGCGAGTGAAACGAGCGATCTAAAAACTATAATATAATGGCTTTACAATGTGGAATAGTGGGTCTGCCTAACGTAGGCAAATCGACCCTCTTCAACTGCCTTAGCAATGCCAAGGCACAATCGGCGAACTTCCCTTTCTGCACCATCGAACCTAACGTGGGTGTGATCACCGTACCAGACGAGCGACTCATCAAGCTCGGCGAACTGTGCAAACCAGAGCGTGGTGTGATCCCAACTACCGTTGAAATCGTAGATATTGCGGGATTGGTGAAAGGCGCAAGCAAGGGCGAAGGACTTGGAAATAAGTTCCTTGCAAATATCCGTGAGACGGACGCGATTATCCATGTGCTCCGTTGCTTCGACGATGACAATGTGGTACACGTGGACGGCTCTGTGGACCCAATCCGCGACAAAGATATTATTGATGCGGAACTCCAACTCAAGGACCTTGAGACGGTGGAGTCACGCATTCAAAAAATTGAAAAACAAGTGCGCGTGGGTGGCGACAAACAAGCGAAAGTGGCACTCGACGTGCTCCTCAAGTACCGCGAAGCCCTCTCACAGGGCAAGTCTGCTCGTACCGTGGAACTCATCAACAAGGACGAAGAACTCGTGGCCAAAGAGACGATGTTGCTCACTAGCAAACCTGTGCTCTATGTCTGCAACGTGGACGAGAACTCCGCAGTGAATGGCAACAAGTACGTTGAGCAAGTACGCGAGGCCGTTAAGGACGAGAACGCACAAGTGCTCATTGTGGCCGCTAAGATCGAGAGCGAGATTGCCGAATTGGAGACCTACGAAGAGCGTGAGATGTTCCTCGATGAAATCGGACTTACTGAGTCTGGTGTTAGCCGATTGATCAAAGCAGCATACGCATTGCTCGAGCTCCGCACCTTCCTCACCGCGGGTAGCGACGAGGTACGTGCATGGACCTTCAAGGCAGGTAGCAAGGCGCCTCAATGTGCTGGCGTGATCCACTCCGACTTCGAGCGTGGTTTTATCCGTGCAGAGGTGATAAAGTATGAGGATTATATCGCACTAGGTGGCGAGTCCGCTTGTCGTCAGGCTGGTAAACTCGGCATCGAAGGCAAAGAATACGTCGTGCAAGATGGTGACATCATGCACTTCTTGTTTAATGTGTAATCGGATTGCAAGCAATCGTAAATGGTGCCTAAGGCACGAAAATGACTAAAGCGAAAATGGCGACTAATATCGCGTACAATGGCTACGCGAAGCCAATATCGTAAAACCACTTTCGTGAATGTAATGAGCCATTTTACGTGAGCGAAGCGAACCACAAACGTCGCAAGGCGACAAAAGTAACATGTTTGATTTCTTAGATAATTGGCTCGCCACTGGCGGCTTTTGGGTCGCTATTCCGCTGATTATAGCGGGCTGTGCTGCACTCATCAAGGGTGCCGACTTCCTCGTGGATGGTGCTTCGGGTCTGGCAAAGAAATATGGCGTGAGCGATATTGTGATTGGCCTGACCGTAGTGGCTCTCGGTACCAGTATGCCCGAGTTTGTGGTAAACATGGTGGCAGTAGGCCAAGGAAGTACGGAGATTGCTATCACCAATGTTCTTGGCAGCAATATCATCAATATCTTCGTGATATTGGGCTTTACTGCACTTATTTACCCCATTTCATCGCAAAAATCCACTCGCCGTTTTGACATTCCATTCAGTCTTCTGGCCGCTCTTCTTGTATTGCTCTTTGCGGTATATAACAGCCCATCGTGGTTGCAAATCGAGCATATATTCAACATGAATATTGCCGACCCAACCCTCAGCGACTTAGGCTCTATCCGAATGGGACAAGGCAATGGTGGATTTATTTCAGGTGTAGGTGGTAGTATTCTGCTTATCTTCTTCTTGATTTTCCTTTGGCATAACTTCAAAGGTATTGGTAGTGCCCCACAAACGGAGAGTAACGAAGGCTACAAACCCATGTCTGCCAAACGTGCATTAGCATTGATTCTCGGCGGACTGGTGGGCTTGGTGGTAGGTGGCGAGGTGATTGTCAAGAGTGCCACCTCTATCGCCCAATCGCTCGGCGTAAGCGACGCTATCATCGGTCTGACCGTGGTGGCATTGGGTACATCCCTGCCTGAATTGGCCACTTCTTGTATGGCTGCCTTCAAGAAGAATTGTGATATTGCATTGGGTAATGTGATTGGCAGTAATATCTTCAACATCTTCTTTATCCTAGGTACGAGTGCATGTGTGAAAGCATTGCCGGGCTACCACGGACTGGAGATAGATGCACTGATGGCTGCCTTAGGTAGTATCTTCGTGATGCTGTTTGTTTACTCTACTCAGAAACGCGAGATCAAGCGTTGGCATGGAGCATTACTGCTATTATGCTATGCGGGCTATCTCACTTATCGTATCCTGAGCCTCTAACCACTAATCAGTAGCGAAGCGTCCACTAAACACCAAACACCATGACTCCTATCCTACTTTTTCCCTTCCTCGGCACCGCACTAGGCGCAGCTATGGTTTTCTTGCTGCGAGGCAAAATGAGTGACCTGCTCAAGAAATTGCTCTTGGGCTTTGCGTCGGGTGTGATGGTGGCTGCATCGGTATGGTCACTGCTTATCCCGAGTTTAGAGATGGCAGCGGAAAAGGGTGGTATCACGTGGCTACCTGCTGCGGTAGGGTTTGTGTTGGGTATTCTCTTCTTGCTTTTGCTCGATACCCTTATTCCGCACCTCCATATTGGCTCAGACCAACCAGAAGGATTAACCCGCAACTGCCAATGGAAACGCACTACTATGCTTTCTGTGGCAGTCACTCTGCATAATATCCCCGAAGGTATGGCGGTGGGAGTGATACTCGCTAGTGCAATGGCAGAAGGAAGTATGATATCCATGTCCGCGGCATGGGCTTTGGCAATAGGTATAGCCATTCAAAACTTCCCTGAAGGTGCCATACTATCCATGCCTCTCCATTCTGAGGGCATGAGCAAAGGCAAAGCCTTTTTGATAGGTGCTCTATCGGGCATCGTTGAGCCGATAGCAAGTATATTGACAATGCTACTGATCGGACTCATCTCTCCAGCACTGCCATACCTGTTGGCTTTTGCTGCGGGAGCGATGATGTATGTGGTGATCGAAGAACTTATCCCCGAGGCGCAAGCCGAACCTCATAGCAATATCCCTACGTTAGGTTTCACCGTTGGGTTTGTGTTGATGATGGTGCTAGACTGTGCGCTGTAAGATACATATGGTGTAGGGCGTAGAAAGTAGAGTTAATAAGTAAACTAATTACAAATGAATTATAATCACGACATAGAGATTATGGCGCCAGTGGGCTGCTGGGAGAGTCTTGCAGCGGCCATTGAAGCAGGCGCTACCAGTGTGTATTTTGGTATAGAGCATTTGAACATGCGTTCGCGTTCTTCAGCGAACTTTACCACTCAAGACCTCCATACGATAGTAGAGCGTTGTCAAGCGGTGGGTGTGAAAACCTACCTTACGCTCAATACCGTGATGTATCCAGAGGATCTGCCGTTGATGCGTGAGATTGTGGATCATGCCAAGGCAGCGAATGTATCGGCTATTATAGCGTCGGATATAGCGGCTCTGCAGTATGCGTATCAATCGGGTGTAGAGGTGCATCTGTCTACCCAACTAAATATCGCCAATACCGAGGCGCTGAAGTTCTATGCGCAGTATGCCGATGTGGTGGTGCTTGCCCGTGAGCTCAATATGACACAAGTGGCTAGTATCTATCGCGATATTATCGAGCAAGATATTCGTGGTCCAAAGGGTGAACTGATCCGTATTGAGATGTTCTGTCATGGCGCACTTTGTATGGCAGTGAGTGGCAAATGCTACCTCAGTTTGAATCACTTTGGAGCCAGTGCCAACCGCGGAGCATGTATGCAAATTTGTCGCCGCGGATATGTGGTCAAGGATAAGGAGAGCAATCTTGAGCTAGAGGTGGATAATCAATATATCATGTCGCCAAAGGATCTGAAGACGATTCATTTCCTCAACAAGATGCTAGACGCGGGCGTGCGCGTATTAAAGATAGAAGGACGCGCGCGCGGTGCGGAGTATGTGAAGACTGTTGTAGAATGTTACAAGGAGGCAGTAAACCTATGGCTCAATGATAAAGATAAATGGGCTACAGATGCTGTAGAAACGCATATTGAAGATTGGAATAGTCGTTTGGCGCGTGTGTTCAATCGTGGTTTCTGGGATGGGTATTATCAGGGCCAGAAGCTCGGTGAGTGGACTCACAAATATGGTTCGCGTGCTACACGCAAAAAAGTGTTCGCAGGAAAATGTACGAATTTCTTTAAGAATATCTCTGTGGCTGAGTTTTATTTGGAGGCTACTGCACAGATTCAAGAGGGGGATGAATTGCTCATAACGGGCGAGACGACAGGCGCATACGAGGTTGTGGCGCATGATATGCACGATGCCAAAGGTAATCCGCAAACGGTGATAGAGAAGGGTAATTACTTCGCCATTAAGACGGATAAGGTTATCCGTCGCGGCGATAGAATATTCCTGCTAAAGATAGAAGATCCAGATAACTAAAAATACGGGCCTAAAAGCCCGTATTTTTGTTTTATAAGCGATAGCTGTATCGAATTGGGGTTATTTCTCCTCTCGGATAGCAACGTTGTAAATAGCGTTAGCTAGCACCTGGATGAATTCTTGACCCTCTTTCTGGGTATATCCGTTGGTCATGGCTACGATACCCCATCCATCGGCGGGACTCCACATCATGATGCTACGCAATCCGTAGGCGTCGCCAGTATGGCCAACAGGGTAGTTGCCTGGTGTATTATACTGAGGATCATCCAGGAAATCCACAAACTCCATGAGGCATAATCCGTATTGGTCCTCGTAGTAGTCATCCGTTAGTTTGATCCATACAGGGGTCTGCATAGCTCTAGCGCTCTCTTCGGACAGGATGCGTACGCCATTGAGTTCGCCGTAGTTCATATGCATCATCATATATACCGCTAGGTCGTGTGCGGAGATTTTCACACCGCCTGTTGGCGAGAACATAGGCGCAGAATATCCCATGGTGTAGTCGTCCAATCGGTGTGCTACACTGCCATATGCGTTAGACTCTACATATTGTCCGTCTACGCGGCGGTAGATTGATGCAATCTTGGTTTGATCTAGCTCGTCTACGTTGTGTCCTCCATGTAATCCAAGGCGATTTATTACGCTGTCTTTCACGTACTTATCAAAGCGAACTCCCGACATTTTCTCTAGTATTGTACCCGCCAGGTTGAGACCTAGATTGGAGTAGTTGTACCCCTCTCCTGGTTTGTATTCGTAGTACGTACTTGCGCAGTCGCCACTCACGGCTGGATTGAGGTGATCGAGCGTAGAATAATCCTCAGGGTCGCGGATAGTAGCGGTGTGTGAGAGTATCATACGGAGGGTGATAGGCACCTCAGGATGGTTAGGATTGCGCATTTGGAATCCAATCAAATCGCTCACATCATCATCTAGCGAGATAATGCCACGCTCTACCAATTGAAGCAGCGAAGTGGCTGTAAACGACTTAGAAATAGATGCAATACGCATGATATGCTCGTTGGTGAGTGGTGTTTTGTTTTCCAGATTAGCGTAGCCAAATGACTCGTTGTAAACGATTTGACCATTCTTGACTACGGCTGCGGATACACCTACCGCTTCAAATTCGTTCATTACATCCTTGATTGCTTGATTGATTTTTTCCTCCATCGTTGGAGCGCAACTCACCATAGCCAACATAGCAGATGCTGCTACAGTCATAAACAAATGATTGATACGCATATAGATTGTGTTTTTAAGGTTGAACAATGCAAAGGTAGTGAATATTTTTGATATACGCAAGGATTTGGTGTTTTTTTCTTAAAACTATTCATAAATAGGTGTACGAAATAGGTTGTGGTTTCCTATACAAAAATGGCTTAAAATAGGTGTGTTTTTTGTTTGAAATTAATAAAAAATTGCTTCGTCGAAGCCTCCTAAAAAGGTCATAAGTTGCCAAATGATTATGCAATTTTGATTGTTATTTTAGGATGATTTTTGGGTGATTTTTGATGGGTTTTGAGTGGGTTTTTGGGGTTGTTAAAAAGTTGTGTAAGTGGTTGAAAATGCTGATTTAAGGAGGATCTAAGGATTTGAATTTTGAGCAAAAAATAGGGTCGTTTTTGCAAAGTCGAAGTAGCAAAATGAAAAATTAACCATTTTTGAGCAAAAAAAATGCACTTTTCCTGCTGATTATTTGGTGGTTTCGAGAAAAAGTAGTACCTTTGCATGCTTTTTCGCGGCGCGCGAGCATATATGTGTGTGCATGGAGTGCGAGAAAGAGACGAAGAAAAGCAAAACAAAACGTTTAAATTAACATAAATTATTAACCAAAATTAAAAGTTAAAATGCCTACAATTCAACAATTAGTTAGAAAAGGAAGAGCAGAACTTATCGACAAGAGCAAGTCTCCAGCATTGGACAGCTGCCCACAACGTCGTGGCGTTTGTGTACGCGTTTACACAACAACTCCTAAGAAGCCAAACTCTGCTATGCGTAAAGTAGCACGTGTTCGCTTGACAAACCAAAAGGAGGTGAACGCTTACATCCCAGGTGAGGGTCACAACTTGCAAGAGCACAGCATCGTTATGGTGCGTGGTGGCCGTGTAAAAGACCTCCCAGGTGTACGTTATCACATCGTTCGTGGTACTTTGGATACCGCTGGTGTAGCTAACCGCTTGCAACGTCGAAGCAAATATGGCGCTAAGCGTCCTAAGGCTAAGAAGTAATTTCTGACAAAAACTAACTAAAAGTTCCATACGATGGGACAGATTATTAATGGGTTGATCGGTTGAGTAAGTAGATGGAGTAAGAGGTTTTGGAATCGGGAGTCGCGAATCGGAAAACGAAAGACCAAGAGAAACTGAAGAAGTCTACTGAAGTTAAGACAATCAACAAAAAAAACAAAACAAAACAATGAGAAAAGCAAAACCAAAAAAACGAGTAATCCTCCCAGATCCAGTGTTCGGCGAGGTAATGGTGGCAAAATTTGTGAACCACCTTATGCTCGATGGTAAGAAGAATACCGCATACAGCGTATTCTATACCGCTTTAGAGACTGTTGGTAACAAGATGAAGGGTGAGCAAACTCCACTCGAGATCTGGAAACAAGCTCTTAGCAACATCACTCCTTTGGTAGAGGTTAAGTCAAAACGTATCGGTGGTGCAACCTTCCAAGTACCAACTGAGATTCGTGCTGACCGCAAGGAGTCGATTTCAATGAAGAATATGATTCTCTTCGCTCGCAAGCGTGGTGGTCACTCTATGGCTGAGAAACTTGCAGCAGAGATCATGGATGCGTTTAACAACCAAGGTGGTGCGTTCAAACGTAAAGAAGATATGCACCGCATGGCAGAGGCTAACCGTGCATTTGCACACTTCCGTTTTTAATCGCTAATTAGACAAGAAGATGGCTAAACACGATTTGAAATTAAACAGAAATATCGGTATCATGGCTCACATTGATGCTGGTAAGACTACTACCTCTGAGCGTATTTTGTTCTACACCGGTTTGACTCACAAGATTGGTGAGGTGCACGATGGTGCAGCAACTATGGACTGGATGGAGCAAGAGCAAGAGCGTGGTATTACAATTACCTCTGCTGCTACCACTACCTTCTGGAACTACAAGGGTGACAAATACAAAATCAACTTGATTGACACCCCGGGCCACGTGGACTTTACTGTAGAGGTAGAGCGTTCGCTCCGTATCCTGGACGGTGCTGTGGCTGCGTTCTGTGCAGTAGGTGGTGTGCAACCACAATCAGAGACTGTATGGCGTCAAGCTGACAAATACAATGTACCTCGTATTTGCTACGTAAACAAGATGGACCGTAGTGGTGCAAACTTCTTCGACGTAGTAACTCAAATCAAAGAGGTGCTTGGTGCAAACCCATGTCCAATCCAAATTCCTATCGGTGCTGAGGAGACATTCAAGGGCGTTGTTGACCTTGTGACTATGAAGGCATGCATCTGGAATGATGAGACCATGGGTTCTGACTACAGCGTTGAGGAGATTCCTGCAAACCTCGTAGCAGAGGCAGAGGAGTGGCGCGACAAAATGTTGGAGACTATCTCTGAGTTTGATGATGCGTTGATGGAGAAATACTTTGATGATCCTTCAACCATTACCGAGGACGAGATTCGTGCTGCAATCCGCAAAGGTTGCTTGAGCATGCAAATGTTCCCAATGGTTTGTGGTTCTTCATTTAAGAACAAAGGTGTGCAAACTATGTTGGACGCAGTTTGTGCATACTTGCCAAGTCCAATGGATACCCCTATTATAGACGGTACGGACCCACGCACGGGTGACGCGATCACGCGCGAGCCAAAAGAGGATGATGCTCTTTGTGCTTTGGCATTTAAGATTGCTACAGACCCATATGTAGGTCGTTTGTGCTTCTTCCGCGTGTATAGCGGTAAGTTGGATGCAGGTTCATATGTATTCAACCCACGTTCTGGTAAGCGCGAGCGTATCTCTCGTATCTTCCAAATGCACTCTAACCACCAAAACCCAGTAGAGACAATCGCAGCTGGTGATATTGGTGCAGGTGTAGGTTTCAAAGATATTCGTACAGGTGACACATTGTGCTCTGAGGACAAGCCAATCGTATTGGAGTCTATCGAGTTCCCAGCACCTGTGATTGGTATCTCAGTAGAGCCAAAGAGTCAAGCTGACCTCGACAAACTCGGTGTAGGTTTGGCTAAGTTGGCTGAGGAGGATCCAACCTTTACTGTTAAGACTGACGAGCAAACAGGTCAAACTGTGATCTCTGGTATGGGTGAGCTTCACCTTGAGATTATTATCGATCGTTTGAAACGTGAGTTTAAGGTAGAGTGTAACCAAGGTCGTCCTCAAGTAGCATATCGCGAGGCAATCTCTGCTCCAGTAGAGTTGCGCGAGACCTACAAGAAGCAATCAGGTGGTCGTGGTAAATACGCTGACATTATCGTTCGCGTTGAGCCAGCAGACGAGGGCTTCGAAGGTGGCTTGCAATTTGTTGACGTGGTTAAGGGTGGTAACGTGCCAAAAGAGTATATCCCAGCAGTAGAGAAAGGTTTTACAACCGCTATGAAGACTGGTATCTTGGCTGGTTATCCATTGGATACCTTGAAGGTTACTTTGGTGGACGGTAGCTTCCACCCAGTTGACTCTGACCAACTCTCATTCGACATCTGCGCACAAATGGCGTTCAAGAACGCTTGCGCTAAGGCGAAACCAGTATTGATGGAGCCAATCATGAAGGTGGAGGTTGTAACTCCAGAGGAGAGCATGGGTGATGTTATCGGTGACTTGAACAAACGTCGTGGTCAAGTAGAGGGTATGGATACCGCTCGTACTGGTGCGCGTATTATCAAGGCTAAGGTGCCATTGAGCGAGATGTTCGGTTATGTAACCGCATTGCGTACCATCACTTCTGGTCGTGCAACCAGCAGCATGGAGTTCTCTCACTATGATGCAGTATCTAGCACTATCGCTAAGACAGTTTTGACTGAGTGCGGTGGTCGTGTAGATCTTGTATAAGAAAGAATTTAGGTCAAGGACCAATCTTCCAATGTGTTGGTCCTTGGCTTGACAAGAAAATAAAAACCGAGTTCGAAAGTTCGAAAAGGTTGAGCAAAGGGCCGCTCAATACTTCAAACCTCTTCACTCACGCGTGCAAGTGCGCACGCACCCGCGTACTTAATATAATATATACGCTGCGCTGTAAAAAGGTTCCAAGGTTTCAAGGTTCCGAACGCGGCATGTGTAGGGTAGGCGGATAAGATAAGTAACCCCGAAGCGTGAGTCATCTGAGCAAATGACTCTTTGGATGTGCAAGCGCCAAGGAAAATGTAAAACTAATTAAAAACAAAAAGACAATGAGTCAAAAAATTCGTATTAAACTGAAATCGTACGACCACAATTTGGTTGACAAGTCAGCTGAGAAAATTGTGAAGACCGTAAAAGCAACAGGTGCAGTAGTAAGTGGTCCAATTCCATTGCCAACTCACAAGCGCATCTTCACTGTAAACCGCTCTACCTTCGTTAACAAGAAGAGCCGTGAGCAATTTGAGTTGTCAAGCTACAAGCGTCTTATCGATATCTACGAGTCTAACCAAAAGACTGTAGAGGCATTGATGAAGCTCGAACTTGCAAGTGGTGTGGAAGTAGAAATCAAAGTTTGATAAACCCAAAGACCACTTCCCGCGGATAGACAAGGTCGCAAGACACGTAATCCCGAGGGCGAGAGTGGAAAATAATAATTATTAACAATTTTAATCACAGCTAAAATGCCAGGATTATTAGGTAAAAAAATCGGAATGACATCCGTTTTCGGTGCTGATGGCAAAAATATCCCATGCACCGTGATTGAGGCTGGTCCTTGCGTTGTTACCCAACTCAAGACAGTTGAGAAGGATGGCTATGCTGCTGTACAAGTTGGTTTCATGCCAAAGAGCGAGAAACACACCAACAAGGCAGAGGCTGGTCACTTCGCAGCTGCGGGCGTACAACCAATGCGTCACCTCGCAGAGTTCGATGGATTCGAACAAGAAGTCAAACTGGGAGATACCTTGACCGTTGACATGTTTGAAGAGAACACTTATGTTGACGTAGTAGGTACTTCTAAAGGTAAAGGTTTCCAAGGTGTAGTTAAGCGTCACGGCTTTGGTGGTGTAGGTCAATCTACCCACGGTCAAGATGACCGCTTGCGTGCTCCAGGTTCTATCGGTGCATGTGCTTACCCAGCACGCGTATTCCCAGGAACTCGCATGGCAGGCCACATGGGTACAGATCGCGTAACTGTACAAAACCTTGTAGTATTAAAAGTTATTCCTGAGTACAACTTGATCATGGTCAAGGGTAGTATCCCAGGTGCTAAAAATTCAATCGTTGTTATTAACAAATAAAAGGTATGGAACTTAGTATTTTGAACATGGCCGGCAAAGAGACCGGCAAGAAGGTAGTTCTGAATGATGCTATCTTCGGTATCGAGCCTAACGACCACGCCATTTATTTGGATGTAAAACAATATTTGGCAAACAATCGTCAAGGTACAGCGAAATCAAAAGAGCGTAGCGAGAATGCTCACTCTACACGTAAGCTCGGTCGCCAAAAAGGTGGTGGCGGTGCTCGTCCAGGTGATTTGAAGTCTCCAGTTCGCGTTGGTGGTGGTACAATCTTTGGCCCAGTTCCACGTGACTATGGTTTCAAATTGAACAAGAAAGTTAAACAATTGGCTCGTCGCAGCGCACTCTCTTTGCGTGCTCAAAACGGTCAAATCGTCGTAGTTGACGCTTTGCAATTTGAGGCTCCAAAGACCAAGGCTATGATCGAGGTAATGAACAACTTGCAAGTAGCTGGTAAGAAGGTATTGTTCGTGTTGCCAGAGAATAACTACAACGTTCTCAAGTCAGCTAGCAATATCGAGCGCACCAACGTGGTGACTGTTAATGAACTGAATACATACGCAATCATGAACTCAAGCGCTGTGGTTCTCGTTGAGGGTGCATTGGCAGCAATTGAGGCAACTTTAGCATAAGGAGGTTACAACTATGGCAATTATTTTAAAACCAATCGTCACTGAGAAGATGACCGCCGCAGGCGAAAAGTTCAACCGTTATGGTTTTCAGGTAGTTCGTACTGCCAACAAGGTAGAAATCAAGAAGGCAGTAGAAGAATTGTACAATGTACAAGTGCTTGATGTAAACACATTGATCCAAGCTCCAAAAACTAAACAACGCTACACAAAGAGCGGTTTGATTCGTGGCGCTAAGCAAGCTTACAAGAAAGCAATCGTTACATTGAAAGAAGGTGAAACAATTGATTTTTATAGCAATATCTAAAAATGGCTGTACGTAAATTAAAACCCTCTACACCGGGGCAAAGACACAAAATTATTGGCGCATTTGATACAATTACCGCAAGTGCACCAGAGAAATCTCTTGTGTTTGGTAAAACCAAAACAGGTGGTCGCAACCATCAAGGTAAGATGACCATGCGTTATATTGGTGGTGGACACAAGCAGAAATATCGCGTAATTGACTTTAAACGTAACAAAGATGGTGTACCAGCAGTAGTTAAGACTATTGAGTACGATCCAAACCGTTCGGCTCGTATCGCACTCTTGTTCTATGCTGATGGCGAAAAACGTTACATTCTTGCGCCTAACGGCTTGCAAGTAGGTCAAACTGTAATCTCAGGTCCAGATGTGGCTCCTGAAGTAGGAAATGCTCTCCCTATGGCTAACATGCCTCTTGGTACGCTCATTCACAACATTGAGCTCCGTCCAGGTCAAGGTGCATGCATGGTTCGTTCGGCAGGTGTGTTTGCACAATTGTCTTCTCGCGAGGATAAATATGCAATCATCAAATTGCCTTCAGGCGAATTGCGCAAGGTGCTTTCAGCATGTAAAGCAACCGTAGGTGTGGTTGGTAATAGCGACCACGCATTGGAGAAGAGTGGTAAGGCAGGTCGTAGCCGTTGGTTGGGCCGTCGTCCACGCAACCGTGGTGTGGCAATGAACCCAGTAGATCACCCAATGGGTGGTGGTGAAGGCCGCGCATCAGGTGGACACCCACGTTCACGCAAGGGCTTGTTAGCTAAGGGCTACAAGACACGCGCTCCAAAGAACTTGAGCAACCAATACATTATTGAAAGAAGAAAGAAATAACCTATTAAATTAAGAGAAATTATGAGTCGTTCATTGAAAAAAGGACCATTTATCAACGTTAAGTTGGAGAAGAAGGTGTTGGCTATGAATGAGTCTGGCAAAAAAGATGTTGTCAAGACTTGGAGCCGTGCATCTATGATTTCTCCTGATTTCGTAGGTCATACTATCGCAGTTCATAATGGTAACAAGTTCATCCCTGTGTATGTAACCGAGAATATGGTGGGTCACAAGTTGGGCGAGTTCGCTCCTACCCGCACATTCCGTGGTCACTCGGGTAACCGTTAATCCAAGAATCAAATCAAACAACAATTAAATTTTAGAATTCAAAATGGGTGCTAGAAAACATAATGCAGCTGAAGCAATGAAAGAAGCTCGCAAGAGCCAATACTTTGCTAAGCTTAATAACGTTCCTACATCTCCACGCAAAATGCGCCTTGTTGCCGATATGATTCGTGGAATGGAAGTGAACCGTGCACTGGGTGCGTTGCATTTCTCTACTAAAGAGGCATCGCGTGCCCTCGAGAAACTTTTGAAATCTGCCATCGCTAACTGGGAAGTTAAGACTGGTAAGAAAGCAGATCAAGAGACTCTGTATGTAAGTAATATCATGGTAGATGGCGGTATGATGCTCAAACGTCTGTTGACCGCTCCTCAAGGTCGCGGCTACCGCGTTCGTAAACGCTCTAACCATGTTACTATTTTTGTAGATACTAAGAATACTAACGAAGCTAAGTAATTAACAAAATGGGACAGAAAATTAATCCAATTAGTAACCGCCTTGGTATTGTACGTGGTTGGGATTCCAACTGGTTTGGCGGTAAGAACTACGGAGATACAATTCTTGAGGATACCAAAATCCGCAAGTACCTGAATGCCCGTTTGGCTGAGGCTAGTATTTCTCGTATCGTTATCGAGCGTACTCTTAAACTTGTGACTGTAACTGTGTGCACCGCTCGCCCTGGTTTTATCATCGGTAAAGGTGGACAAGAGGTTGACAAATTGAAAGAGGAGTTGAAGAAAATCACCAAGCAAGATGTGCAAATCAACATCTTCGAGGTTAAGCGTCCTGAACTTGATGCTACTATCGTGGCTAACAAGATCGCTCGCCAACTCGAGGGTAAGATCGCATACCGCCGTGCTGTGAAGATGGCTATCGCTTCTACCATGCGTATGGGCGCTGAGGGTATCAAAATCCAACTCAGTGGTCGTCTTAACGGTGCTGAAATGGCACGTAGCGAAATGTACAAAGAGGGTCGTACCCCATTGCACACTCTCCGTGCTGACATCGACTATTGCCACGCAGGTGCTCTCACCAAGGTGGGTATGATCGGTGTAAAGGTTTGGATCTGCCGTGGTGAAGTGTATGGCAAGAAAGATCTTGCTCCTAACTTCACACAAAAGCAAGAGAATGGTCGTGGTGGCGATCGCCGTCGTGATGACCGTCGTGGTGGTTTCCGCAGAAACAAAAAACAATAATGTTTAACCGATTTGTAGATTAAAAACAGTTATGTTACAACCAAAGAAAACTAAATTCCGCCGCTGCCAAAAAGGCCGCATCAAAGGCAATGCACAGCGTGGTACTGAGCTCGCATTTGGCTCATTCGGTATCAAGTCACTTGGTACCATCTGGTTGACAGGTCGTCAAATCGAGGCAGCCCGTATCGCAGTAACTCGCTATATGCAACGTCAAGGACAAGTATGGATCCGCGTTTTCCCTGATAAACCAATCACCAAGAAACCATTGGATGTTCGTATGGGTAAAGGTAAAGGTGCTCCAGAGGGATTCGTAGTTCCATTGGCTCCAGGACGCATCATCTTCGAGATCGACGGCGTATCATACGAGGTAGCTAAAGAGGCACTCCGCCTGGCAGCTCAAAAACTTCCTATTACAACCAAATTTGTCGTAAGACGTGATTACGACCCAACCCAAAATGTATAATTAGGATTATGAAAACAGCTGAAATTAAAGAATTAACAACTGCTGAGATCCAAGAGCGTTTGGCTACTGAGAAAGAGGCACTCGTTCGCATGAAACTGAATCACAGCATTTCTCCGCTTGACAATCCGTTGCAGATTAAGGTGGCTCGTAAAAACATTGCTCGCCTTGCAACCGAACTTCGTCAAAGAGAATTAACAAAGTAAAAAACGAATTGACATGGAAACAAGAAATCTAAGAAAAGAGCGTCAGGGTATTGTCGTTTCCAACAAGATGGACAAGACTATCACAGTTGCTGTTCACTGGAAAGAGAAACACCCTATTTATGGCAAGTTTGTCAATAAAACTCGCAAGTTCCATGCTCACGACGAGAATAATGAGTGCGGTATCGGCGATACTGTACGTATCATGGAGACTCGTCCATTGAGCAAGACTGTTCGTTGGCGTTTAACTCAAATTGTAGAAAGGGCTAAGTAATATGGTACAACAAGAATCAAGACTAATCGTTGCGGATAACTCTGGTGCTAAAGAGGCATTGTGCATCCGCGTTCTTGGCGGAACCAAAAAGCGTTACGCCAGCTTGGGTGACACCATCGTAGTAGCTGTGAAAGGTGTAATCCCTTCTTCTGACATCAAGGACGGTACCGTTACACGTGCCATCGTTGTTCGCGTGAAGAAAGAGGTACGCCGTGCTGATGGTAGCTACATCCGCTTTGATGACAACGCATGCGTACTCGTAAACAACGCAGGTGAGATCCGTGGCTCACGTATCTTCGGCCCTGTAGCTCGCGAGTTGCGTCAAACGAACATGAAAATTATTTCTCTAGCACCTGAAGTGCTCTAATCATCTAAATTCTACAAATATGGCAAAATTACATATTAAGAAAGGTGATACCGTATACGTGAACGCAGGTGCTTCTAAGGGCAAAACCGGCCGTGTGCTCGAGGTGCTCGTAGAGAAACAACGTGCTATCGTAGAAGGTGTTAACTTGGTATCTAAGAGTACCAAACCTAATGCTAAAAATCCTCAAGGAGGTATTGTTAAACAGGAGGCTCCTATCCATATCTCTAACCTCAACCCAGTTGAGAACGGAGTACCAGTACGCGTTGGACGCGTAGTGAAGGATGGTAAGCTCGTCCGCGTAAGTAAAAAATCTGGTAAGGAGATCTAATAATGAATACAGCAAGTTTGAAACAAGAGT
This sequence comes from Paludibacteraceae bacterium, assembly GCA_045577965.1. GTDB lineage: Bacteria > Bacteroidota > Bacteroidia > Bacteroidales > Paludibacteraceae > Colicola. Next base: position 104,598 of record JAZNJI010000003.1, on the reverse strand, counting down.
ACTTGGAGCGTATCGTTCCTGCACTCATGAAAGAGTTTAACTACACTACTGTAATGCAGTGCCCTAAACTCGAGAAGATCGTTCTCAACCAAGGTCTTGGTGAGGCTGTAGCTGATAAGAAGATCATCGACGTTGCTCAACAAGAGATGACTCTCATCACTGGTCAAAAAGCTGTAGCTACGGTTTCCAAGAAAGATATCGCAGGTTTCAAGGTTCGTAAAAAAATGCCTATCGGCGTACGCGTAACTCTCCGTGGTGAGCGTATGTATGAGTTCTTGGAGCGTCTCGTGCGCGTGGCTTTGCCTCGTATCCGTGACTTCAAGGGTATCCACAACAAGATGGACGGCCATGGAAACTATACACTCGGTATCCAAGAGCAAATCATCTTCCCTGAAATCAACATTGATAACATTTCTAAACTCCTCGGTATGAACATCACTTTCGTGACTACCGCTAAAACCGATGAGGAAGGCTTCGCTCTCCTCCGTGAGTTTGGATTACCATTCAAAAAGTAATTAGACTATGGCAAAAGAATCAATGAAAGCCCGCGAGGTAAAACGCGCTAAACTTGTAGCTAAATACGCTGCTAAACGTGCTCAACTCCTCAAGGATGGTGACTACGAAGGTCTTCAAGCATTACCTAAGAACGCTAGCCCAGTTCGTTTGCACAACCGTTGCAAAATCACTGGCCGTCCAAAAGGTTATATGCGTGCATTCGGCTTGAGTCGTATTCAATTCCGTGAGATGGCGTCTGCTGGACTCATCCCAGGTGTGAAGAAGGCTAGCTGGTAAAACCGTTATCACTCCGATACCACTCCGAATGGATGCGAACGAGTGAGAACGAATAACATCGAAATTCGCCCAGAGGACATAAGTGCCTCTGGGGAATAAATAAAATTAATTATTAAATATTGTCCCCAAAGGGGGGATTAATTTAACTAAAACATTTATGACAGATCCAATCGCAGATTATCTGACTCGACTCAGAAATGCAATCAAAGCTGGTCACCGCGTAGTTGAGGTGCCTGCTTCGAATCTGAAGAAAGAGATCACACGTATCTTGTTTGAGAAAGGTTATATCCTTTCATACAAGTTCGTGGAGGATGGCCCTCAAGGCACTATCAAGATTGCCTTGAAGTATGATCCAGTTAACAAAGTTAACGCCATCAAGAGTTTGAAACGTGTATCGACCCCAGGTCTTCGTCAGTACGTTGGCTATCGCGAGATGCCACGCGTATTGAACGGTCTCGGTATCGCTATCCTTTCTACATCAAAGGGTGTGATGACCAATAAAGAGGCTCTTGGTATGAAGCTCGGTGGCGAGGTTATTTGTTACATCTACTAATTAAGGAGGAAACGCTATGTCAAGAATTGGTAAATTGCCTATCGCTATCCCTGCAGGTGTAACTGTAACAGTTAGCCCTGAGAACCTCGTGACTGTTAAAGGTCCTAAAGGTGAACTTCAACAACAAGTTAATCCTAACATCACCGTAACCGTAGAAGACGGCGTATGCCTCGTTACTCGTCCAAATGATGAGAAACAAAATCGTGCTATGCACGGCCTCTACCGCTCACTTATCAACAACATGGTTGTAGGTGTTAGCGAGGGTTACAAGAAAGTGCTCGAACTCGTCGGTGTAGGTTACCGCGTTGAGATGGCAGCAGCTATGCAAAATACGCTTAACTTCGCACTCGGTTATACACACCCAATCTACCTCCAACTCCCTAAAGAGATCAAGGTAGAAACTAAGTCAGAGCGTAACCAAAACCCTCTCGTAATTCTGGAATCTGCTGACAAGCAACTCATTGGCCAAGTATGCGCTAAGATTCGCTCATTCCGCAAACCAGAACCATACAAAGGTAAAGGTATTAAGTTCCAAGGTGAAGTTGTTCGTCGTAAAGCTGGTAAATCGGCTGGTAAATAATTAGAAAGGAATAAGTTATGAATCAGAAAATTGCAAGAAGACTTAAAATTAAAGCATCTATCCGTACACGCGTTTCGGGTACAGCTGAGCGTCCTCGTCTGACAGTATTCCGTAGCAACAGCCAAATCTACGCACAAGTTATCGACGATTTGCAAGGTAAAACACTTGCATCTGCATCTTCGCTCGCTATTAAAGATGAAATGACCAAAACTGAGAAAGCTGCTCAAGTGGGCAAACTCATCGCTGAAGCTGCTAAGGCTGCTGGCGTAGAGGCTGTTGTATTTGATCGTAACGGCTACCTCTATCATGGTCGAGTTAAATCATTGGCAGACGCTGCCCGCGAGGCAGGTCTCAAATTCTAAAACAAAGTGACTGTTATGAATCGAGTAAAATCAACACAAGACTTGGAGCTCAAGGAGCGCCTAGTTGCTGTCAACCGCGTAACTAAGGTTACTAAAGGTGGACGTACTTTCACATTTGCAGCCATCGTTGTTGTAGGAAATGAGGCTGGTATCGTAGGTTGGGGTCTTGGTAAGGCTGGTGAAGTTACCGCTGCTATCTCTAAGGCTACTGAATCTGCTAAGAAGAATCTCATTCAAGTACCTGTATTGAAGGGTACTGTTCCTCATGAGCAAGAGGCTAAGTTTGGTGGTGCACGCGTTTATCTCCAACCTGCTTCTCACGGTACCGGAGTTAAGGCCGGTGGTGCTATGCGCGCCGTGTTGGAGTCAGCTGGTGTAACCGACATCCTCGCTAAGTCTAAGGGTTCTTCTAACCCTCACAACCTCGTTAAGGCTACTATCGCAGCACTCGGCGAAATGCGCGACGCTCGCACTGTAGCTCAAAACCGTGGCGTGAGTCTTTCAACAGTGTTTAACGGATAATAATTTGTGAAAATCATGGCAACAATTAAAATTCAAAAAGTACGCAGCACTATTGGCTGCCCACAAGTGCAAAAGGATACTATGTTGGCTCTTGGTCTTCGCAAGATGAATGCTGTAGTTGAGCACGAGGCTACTCCTGCTATCCTCGGCATGGTAAACAAAATTAAACACTTGGTTAAAGTAATTGATTAATTAGTAAAAAAGTAGCATTATGGAATTAAATAATCTTAAGCCAGCTGCTGGTTCAGTAAAGACCGCTAAGCGTATTGGTCGTGGTCCTGGTTCAGGACTCGGTGGTACCTCTACCCGTGGTCACAAGGGTGCTAAGTCACGCTCTGGTTACTCTAAGAAAATTGGTTTCGAGGGTGGTCAGATGCCTATGCAACGCCGTTTGCCTAAGTTTGGTTTCCAAAACATCAATCGAGTTGAGTACAAAGCTATTAACCTTTCTACTCTTCAAGCACTTGCTGAAGCTAAGAACCTCGAGAAAATCGGCTTGATCGAACTCCACGAGGCTGGCTTCATCAACAAAACTCAATTGGTGAAAATCCTTGGAAACGGTACCCTCACTGTAAAATTAACCGTAGAAGCTAACGCTTTCAGTAAATCTGCTGAGGCTGCTATCACAGCTGCTGGTGGTACTATCAACAAAATCTAATTAGTATGCGTAAGTTTATTCAAACAATCCAAAATATCTGGAAGATCGAAGATCTCCGTAGCCGATTGCTGACTACACTCCTTTTTGTGCTCATCTATCGCTTCGGTTCTTTTGTGGTAATTCCAGGTATCGACCCAACAGCCCTTACTGCTTTGCAAGCGCAAACAGCAGGCGGCTTGATGGCACTTTTGGATATGTTCTCGGGTGGCGCCTTCTCCAATGCTTCTATTTTTGCATTGGGTATCATGCCTTACATCTCTGCATCTATCGTAATCCAATTGCTTACTATCGCAGTGCCTTACTTCCAAAAGATGCAAAAAGAGGGTGAGTCTGGTCGCCAAAAGATGAACCAAATCACACGTTACCTCACAGTAGCTATTCTCCTTTTCCAAGGTCCTAGCTACTTGGTGAACCTCTCTGTGCAAATGGCACAAGCAGGTCAAAGTGTAGCTGTTGGTTTCAACTGGTTCACCATTTCTTCTACTATCCTCCTCTGCGCGGGCTCTATGTTCGTAATGTGGTTGGGTGAGCGTATCACCGATCGTGGTATTGGTAATGGTATTTCCTTTATCATTCTTATCGGTATCATTGCTCGCTTCCCACAAGCGATTATCCAAGAGTTCGGTTCACGCTTGAACGAAGGTGGTGGTTTGATGGTATTCATCCTCGAGATCATTCTCCTCTTGGCTGTGTTTGCATTTGCTATCCTCCTTGTACAAGGTACACGCCGTATCCCTGTACAATATGCTAAACGCATGGTGGGTAACAAACAATATGGTGGCGTACGTCAGTACATCCCTCTCAAGGTGAATGCTGCGAATGTGATGCCTATCATCTTTGCACAAGCTATTATGTTCATTCCAATCGCACTCGCAGGCTTCTCTTCTTCTGAGGCTAATGCTTTCACCCGTGCATTCATGGACAACAATGGCTTCTGGTACAACGCTGTATTTGCACTCTTGATCATTGTTTTCACCTATTTCTACACTGCGATTATCATCAATCCTGTACAAATGGCTGAAAACCTCAAGCTCAACAACGGCTTCATCCCTGGCGTTAAACCAGGTAAGAAGACTGCTGAGTATATCGACTCTATCATGACACGCTTGACCTTGCCTGGCTCTTGCCTCTTGGCCATCATCGCAGTGTTGCCTGCTTTCGCTCGCCTCTTTGGTGTGAGCATGGGCTTTGCGCAATTCTTCGGTGGTACATCATTGCTTATCATGGTGGGTGTAATCTTGGATACGCTACAACAAATCGAGAGCAAACTCCTCGAGCGTCATTACGATGGCTTCTATGAGTCAGGTATGCGCATCAAGGGTCGCTCCGCTATGGCTTATTAAGAAGAATGATATACCTAAAGACTGATGAAGAAGTCGAGCTGATGCGTCGCAGTAATGACCTGCTCGGAAGGACTTTGGCCGAAGTGGCCAAAGTCATCCGACCAGGGGTTACTACTGCGGAGCTAGACAAAGTGGCTTACGAGTTTATCTGTGACAACGGAGGTATTCCTTCTTGTCTTGGATATGAAGGTTATCCTGCCACCTTGTGCACATCGGTCAACGAGCAAGTTGTTCATGGTATCCCTTCTGATAAGGTTATATTGAAGGAAGGCGATATCGTATCGGTGGACACTGTGGTAAAACTCAATGGCTTCTGCGCAGACTCTGCTTACACCTTTCCTGTGGGCGAAGTAGCTCCTGAGGTGTTACAACTTATGCGCACAACCAAAGAAGCTCTTTATCTCGGCATCGAACAAGCAGTCACAGGACGCCGTCTTGGCGACATCGGTGCAGTCATACAAAACCATTGCGAACGCGCAGGATATTCTGTGGTACGTGAGTTTGTAGGACATGGCATAGGTCGCGATATGCACGAAGAACCTGAGGTATGCAACTATGGACGACGTGGCAATGGTATTGTACTCAAATCGGGTATGACACTTGCCATCGAACCAATGATATGTCTTGGCCGTCGCAATGTCATCATCGAGAACGATGGTTGGACAGCGCGCACAGCAGACCGCAAACCTGCAGCTCATTACGAGCACAGCGTATGCGTACGCAACGGCAAAGCAGATATCCTGTCCACATTCGACTATATTCAACAAGTATTAGGAGATCGTTTCATTTAATATAAACCAAAGTATTATTATGGCTAAACAAGATGCAATTGAAGTAGATGGAACTGTTACCGAGGCTTTGTCCAACGCAATGTTCCGTGTACAACTAGAAAGCGGTCATGTTATCATCGCTCACATCTCAGGTAAGATGCGTCAGCATTACATCAAGATTCTTCCTGGTGACCGTGTGAAAGTGGAGATGAGTCCATATGACCTCACTAAAGGACGTATTTCGTTCCGTTATAAATAAAACACTCTAAAACTCTATTAAAATGAAAGTTAGAGCATCTGTAAAAAAGCGCAATGCGGATTGCAAAATCGTACGCCGTAAAGGTCGCTTGTATGTAATTAACAAAAAAGAACCAAAAATGAAAATGCGTCAAGGATAAGCATTTCATAGAGGTAAACATTTAAAAACAATTATCCTTAAGTAATTAATTATGGCTATAAGAATTGTCGGTGTAGATTTACCACAAAACAAATGTGGCGAAGTCGGTTTGACTTACATCTACGGAATAGGTCGTTCAAGCGCAAAGAAAATCTTGGCAGAGGCAGGCGTTGACCCAAGCATCAAGGTACAAGATTGGACGGATGACCAAGCAGCTAAAATTCGTGAGATCATCGGTGCTAACTACAAAGTAGAAGGTGACTTGCGTTCTGAAACACAACTTAACATCAAGCGATTGATGGATATCGGTTGCTACCGTGGTGTGCGTCACCGTATTGGTCTTCCACTGCGTGGTCAATCCACCAAGAACAACGCTCGTACGCGTAAAGGTAAAAAGAAAACTGTTGCTAACAAGAAGAAAGCGACTAAGTAATCAACCCTGTAATATCTATCAATTATGGCAAAGAAAACTGTTGCAGCTAAGAAGCGCGTTGTAAAGATTGACGGTGTTGGTCAACTTCACGTTATGTCTTCTTTCAACAATGTAATTGTTACAATCGCAAACGGCGAAGGTCAAGTTATCTCTTGGTCATCTGCTGGTAAAATGGGCTTCCGTGGCTCTAAAAAGAATACTCCATATGCAGCTCAAACCGCTGCTGAGGATTGCGCAAAGGTCGCTTTTGACCTCGGCTTGCGCAAAGTAAAAGCGTATGTTAAAGGTCCTGGACAAGGTCGTGAGAGCGCTATCCGTGCGTGCGCTAACGCAGGTATCGCAGTAACTGAGATCGTTGACGTTACTCCTATGCCTCACAATGGTTGCCGTCCTCCTAAACGTCGTCGTGTATAATTGTTTAACTGTTAAAAACGTAATAAAATGGCAAGATATATTGGACCAAAATCACGTATTGCACGTCGTTTCGGAGAGGCTATCTTCGGCCCAGACAAAGTGCTTGACAAACGTAACTACGCTCCAGGTCAACACGGTGTAAACCGTCGCAAAAAAATGTCTGAGTACGGTACTCAGCTCGCTGAAAAGCAAAAAGCTAAATACACTTATGGTGTTCTTGAGCGTCAATTCCGTCTCCTTTTTGCTAAAGCTTCACGTATCAAAGGTATTACCGGTGAGATCCTTCTCCAACTCTTGGAGTCTCGCTTGGATAACATCGTTTACCGTCTTGGTATCGCTCCTACACGTGCTGCTGCACGTCAACTCGTTAGCCACCGTCACATCACTGTAGATGGCAAAGTGGTAAATATCCCTTCATATGAAGTTAAACCAGGTCAAGTTGTAGCTGTTCGTGAGAAAGCAAAATCTCTCGAGGTAATCGCCGCTTCTTTGGATGGTTTCAACCACAGCAAATATAGCTGGCTCGAATGGAATGAGGCTGAGAAGGCAGGTAAATACCTCAATATTCCACAACGTGAGGATATTCCAGAGAACATCAAGGAGCAATTAATCGTCGAGTTGTACTCTAAATAATAATTAAATTCATGGCAATATTAGATTTTATTAAACCTGACAAGGTGATCATGTTGGATTCGAGCAACAATCACGGAGTTTTTGAATTCCGTCCGCTCGAACCGGGTTATGGTATCACAGTAGGTAATGCTATTCGTCGCGTACTCATTGGTTCGCTCGAGGGCTTTGCTATCTGCTCAATTAAGATCAATGGTATTGATCATGAATTTGCTACTATCCCTGGTGTTATTACCGACGTAACCAACCTTATCCTCAACCTCAAACAAGTACGTTTCATCCGCAAGGAAGGTGTTGATGCTATTGAAGAGACTATCCGTATGCATGTGAAGGGTAATACTGTTCTTCTCGCAGGAGAACTCAATAGCTATCTCCAATCTTTCGATGTGCTCAACCCAGAGTTGTTGCTTGCTGAGATGGATGAGTCTGCTGACTTTGAGATTGAAATCAATATCAACAAAGGACGTGGTTACGTATCTGCTGATGAAAATCGTCAAGCGAATGATGCAATTGGCGTGTTGGCTATTGATAGCATCTACACTCCTATCCGCAATGTAAAATACAGTATCGATGCTTACCGTGTAGAGCAACGAACCGACTATGAGAAACTCACCCTCGAGATTTCAACTGATGGTTCGATTACTCCACAAAATGCACTTACAGAGGCTGCAAAGCTCTTGATCTATCATTTCATGCTCTTCTCTGAAGAACGCATTGAGATAGAGGATCATAGCAAACCAGTCAACAATACCATCAACGAGGAGCATCTCAAGATGCGTCAGTTGCTCAACCAACGCCTCGTCGATATGGATCTCTCTGTTCGTGCACTCAACTGCTTAAAGGCAGCAGAGGTGGATACTCTTGGCGAATTGGTAAAATATCATCGTTCTGATTTGCTTAAGTTCCGTAACTTCGGTAAGAAATCTCTTACAGAACTCGATGAACTTCTCGAGAAAAACGGCTTAGCATTCGGTATGGATATTAGCAGATACAAACTTAATGATTAATTAAAAAAGTAAAAAAAAATGAGACACAATAAGAAATTCAATCATCTTGGTCGTAAAGCTGCGCACCGTCATGCAATGCTTTCTAATATGGCTTGCTCACTCATCGAGCACAAGCGTATTAAGACCACTTTGGCTAAAGCAAAAGCTCTTCGTATGTATGTAGAGCCATTGCTCACCCATGCTAAAGAAGACACCACAGCTAACCGCCGTCTCGTCTTCGCTAAACTCAAACAAAAAGAGGTTGTTACCGAGCTTTTCCAAAATGTAGCAGAGAAGATCGCTAACCGTCCAGGTGGCTACACCCGTATCCTCCGTACAGGTTTCCGTCTTGGTGATGCTGCTGAGATGTGTATCATCGAGCTCGTTGATTACAATGAGAACATGCTCAAGACTCCTAAGGCAGCAGCAAAGAAAACCACCCGTCGTGCTGGTAAGAAGGCTGCTCCAAAGGCAGAGGCTTCAGTTGAGGCTCCTGCTACAGAGGCTGCAGCAGAGTAATCATACGTATATACTCAAAAAGAAATCGCATTCCATATGGAGTGCGATTTTTTTTATTCTATTTGTGTATGTCAAATTATTTTAGTATCTTTGCACCGAAAACGCAATTATGATGAAAAATATAGCTTACATTACCATTTGTGTTATCTCGATAATGATGTCTGCTTGCCATCGTCCGATGCATGTAGCAAAGGCATCTGGGGAGATACTGATGATTGATAGCACATTGGATGCTATTCAGGATTCCAATTATATCGCATTGATCACTCCTATCAAGAAGGATCTTGAAGCGCAATTGGGAGCTCCTATTGGTTATGCCCCTAAGGATCTTAAGGTACACCAACCGGAGTGTACAATGCTCAACTGGGCTAGTGATGCTCTATTGACAAAGGCCCGTGAATTATCACCCGAGCAAGTCGATATGGCAGTGGTGAATATTGGAGGTATGCGCTGTAATTGGGGAGCAGGAAATATTACCTTTGAGCATGTTTTTGAACTTATGCCATTTGACAATGAACTTGTTGTACTCACTATGCTAGGCAAGGATATCCTTGCGCTATGCGACATCTTTGCCCAAGCTGGAGGACAGGGGGTTGCAGGACTGCGTATGGTGGCCAAAGATGGGGTAGTGAAGTCTGCGAAAATAGATGGTAAGCAGATTATGCCAGATGCATATTATACTGTCGCAACGAGTGACTATTTGAGCCAAGGTACCGATGGTATGGTGCCACTAAAGAATAGTGTTGCAGTTTGGAAATCAGATAAGAAAATACGCGATCTATATATTGAATATATCAAACAGGTAAAGACTGTTGAATCGGCAATAGATGGACGAATGACAATCAATTAATGCTTATGAAACGAATTTATTTGATATTCGCACTCTGTAGTGCATGGGTGGCAGGTATGGCCTGCACCAATTTCTTGGTTGGTAAAGATGCTTCTGTGGATGGTAGTACGATGGTTTCGTATGCCGCAGATAGTTATGCTTTGTATGGTTTTCTGCATTTCGTTCCTGCATCTGACCATCCAGCAGGTGCTGTGCGTGAAGTGAATGATTGGGATACAGGAAAACCACTTTGCTCTATACCGCAGGTAGCACATACCTACAATGTAGTAGGTAATATGAACGAGCATCAACTGACTATCGGTGAGACCACCTGGGGCGGTCGTCCTGAACTGGAGATTGGCGAAGGCATCGACTATGGATCGTTGATTTACATTGCATTGGAGCGTTGCAAGACTGCTCGTGAGGCAATTAAGTGTATGACAGATTTAGTAGCTGAGTATGGCTATGCAAGTAGCGGTGAGACTTTCTCGATTGCTGACCCAAACGAGGTGTGGATGATGGAGCTGATTGGTAAAGGAAAAGTGGAGAAAGGTGCTGTGTGGGTAGCTACTCGTGTGCCAGATGATTGCATAGCTGCACATGCAAATCAAGCTAGAATAACTACAATCAATTTCAAAGATAAAGAAAATTGGATGTGGAGTAAGGATGTTGTTAAATTCGCTCGTAAGCAAGGTTATTTTACAGGAAAGAAGGATGAGGAATTCAACTTCCAAGAGGCATATGCACCATACGATTTCTCAGGTTTGTATGTGTGTGAAGCACGTGTATGGTCATTCTTCCGCAAGTTTTCCAACGATATGGATAAGTACTTTGATTTTGCATCAGGTAAGACGTTTGTAGAGACTAACGGCAAGTATGCTGGAGAGCGTATGCCTCTCTATATCAAACCTAATCACAAAGTAAGCGCGCAAGAATTGAAAGACTGTATGCGTGACCAATACGAAGGAACACCTTTGGATATTACTCAAGGTCCTGACGCAGGTCCATGGAATAGCAAGTTGCGTTATGGTTCGCTCGGTTTTAAATTGGATTCAGTGCAATACTGGTTCGAGCGTCCAATCGCTACTCAACAAACAGGATGGTCGTTCGTTGCACAAATGCGTGGCTATGAGAGCGCGAAGGCAGGCGGTATCTTGTGGTTTGGTGTGGACGATGCAGCTTCTACTGTATATGTACCGATGTATAGTACTATCACTGAGGTTCCAGAATGCTTCAAGGAGGGCAACGGCGATATGTATAATTACTCGCCTACATCTGCTTGGTGGACCTATAATATCGTAGCTAACTGGGCATATACCAAGTATTCTGCGATGATGCCTGACATCAAGAAGGTGCAAGTAGCATGGGAGGATAAATTCAATAGTCAGGTAGAGGCCATTGATGCACAAGTGGCTAATATGGATGCTATTCAAGCAGCAGAGTTTTTGACTAAGTACTCTGTTGCACAAGCTCAGGAGTCTACGCAAGCGTGGAAAGAATTAGGTATCTATTTGTTTGTCAAGTATTTGGACGGCCAGGAGCGCAAGGAGCAAGATGGACAGTTCCTCCTCAATGCTTATGGTTTACCAGAAGGACCTAACCGAGTGCCTTATCCCGCAGATTATTTACAGGGCATCCGCGAGAAGATAGCTCACGAATAACTTATCACTTATAATTAATAGTTCATAACTAATATGATACGCGAATTACACCCCCAAGAGGTTTTCTCCATCTTCCATGAGATTACCCAAGTGCCTCGCCCATCGAAGCGCGAAGGCAAGATTATCGAGTGGCTCAAGGCATTTGCCGTAAAGCATAGCTTGGAACATACAATAGATGCAGCAGGAAATATCATCATGCGCAAGCCTGCTACCCCTGGCTACGAAGATAAACCAGGCGTGATTCTGCAAGCGCATATGGATATGGTATGTGAGAAGAACAATGACACCGTGCACGACTTTGACAACGACCCTATCCATACTTATATTGATGGTGATTTTATCAAAGCTCATGGCACTACTCTTGGTGCAGACAATGGTATTGGTATGGCATTGATGTTGGCCGCTATCACTTCGGATACCTTGAAGCACCCTGCATTGGAGTGCCTCTTTACGGTGGACGAGGAGACAGGTTTGACAGGCGCATTCCGTCTGCAAGATGGCTGTTTGCAAGGCAAGCAACTCATCAACCTTGACTCTGAGGACGATGGTCAAGTATTCATCGGCTGCGCAGGTGGTATTGATACCCTCGCCAAAATGCACTACTCGCCTCTCGCCTTATCGCCTAATAGCCTCATCGCCTTACATATTAAAGTCGGCGGCCTCATGGGCGGTCACTCAGGTGATGATATCAACAAAGGTCGTGGCAATGCTAATAAAATCCTCGTGCGTTTCCTCTATCAAGTGATGCATGCGACTGATATGCAGTTGGCTACGATCAATGGTGGCAACTTGCGCAATGCGATTGCTCGCGAAGCAGAGGCAGTGATTGCTATTCCTATGGCATATAAGGAGGATATCCGTGTGATGCTCAACCATTATATCGCTACTATCGAAGCGGAGATTGGCGATGTAGAGAAGGACTTCTTCATGCATCTTGAGACAACTGATATGCCTGCCTTGTTTGTTCCTACGGACAAAGCTAAGGTGCTTGTTCAAGCACTCTATGCTTGCCCTCACGGTATGACCGCGATGTCGAAGACTATGCCTGGATTGGTAGAGACCAGCACCAACCTCGCTAGCGTGAAGATGAAAGAAGATGAGAAGGGTGCGTTTATTGAGATCAATACCAGCCAACGTTCTTCTATCGAGAGCAAGAAGCACGATATCAAGCAGATGGTAGAGTGTGCCTTGGCTTTGGCTTGCGACGAGGTGACACATGGCGACGGTTACCCAGGTTGGGCGCCTAATCCACAATCACCATTGCTAGAAGTGACCAAGCAAGCATATCAAGACCTCTTTGCTGCGGAGCCAAAGGTATTAGCTATCCATGCGGGCTTGGAGTGCGGTTTGTTCTTGGAGAAGTATCCATATTTGGATATGGTGTCTATCGGCCCACAAATGTTCGGTGTTCACTCTCCGCAAGAGCGTCTAAACATAGCTTCAACTGGCAAATGCTGGGAATGGCTCCAACGTGTCTTGGAGACCTTATAATACTTGTCACTAAACAGTAGGCGCAAAGCGCCTTCCACTAAACTAAATAGCCACTTGTGATCACAAGTGGCTATTGTTTGAGTTTATCACTTTTCCTAAGATTTTCTTTCCTTGTACCTTATATATGTGCTCCGTGTTAAAGAATAGGGAGAAACCAAGGATTTTAAATAAAACTTATTGCTGATTTGGTAGTTTAAAAAAATTATACTATCTTTGCAATCTCATCTATTCAATGGATAATAATAGTGGTCTACGATAGTGGGTATGATAGAATAATTAACCTTAAAAATACAGAGATTATGAAAAGGATTTTGACATTAGCCATAGCTATCATGGCATCAACAAGTTTCATTTGTAGTGCCGAAAATGGATTTGTTATTAATAATTGCCCAGTAACTCCTGTACGTCAAGAACCCTCTGAGGTTAGTGAACAAGTGACTCAATTACTTTTTGGCGAAGTGTGCGAACTTGTAGAGCGTCGATCTAGCTGGGCCAAGATACGCTCCACAATAGACGGACAAGAGGGGTGGGTGAGCTATAAGATGATGATACCCGTAGATCAAAAAGAGGCTATCAATCTATTAGGTGAAAGGCAAAAAGCGAAATTTGGTGGCACAGTGGCAGTACCGATGGCTGTAGCTACCGACATGCAGACAGGCGAGAAACGCATGCTAACTATTGGTACACGATTGTCAAACTATACAAACGGTACGTTCGAAGTGTTTGGAAAGCGATATCAGATAGACCCAGCATGTGTATACAGCTTAGAGTTTATAGGGGAGAGGTTAGAGGACCCTTCGCTACAGGATGGCTTCAAAGATGCCTACAAGGTATTGGTTAATGGCAAAGAGGTAAAAGGTGAGGATGTGGTGCACGTGGCAAAGCAGCTTCTGAATGTGTCATACTTATGGGGCGGAAAAAATATGATGGGATACGACTGTTCAGGATTTACACAAACGGTATATAGCGTGTTTGGCATCAACCTTTTGCGCAATGCCCGTGAACAGGTGACACAAGGTAAAGTGGTGAATTCGTTGGCAGAGTCACAACCTGGCGACCTGGTGTTCTTCGACCATGCCGACCGCGATCCGAAAGCTACAAGGATAACGCATGTTGGCATGCTGATCAGCCCAACAGAAGTCATACACTGCTCCGGTTGCGTGCATGTGGATAGAATTGATGAGAATGGTATTCACCTAGCCAATGGTGAGATGACACACCATCTAGCGAAGATTAAGCGGTATCTGTAAGTGCCTATTCTTATTTACCCGTTATGAACCCGTCATGAACCCGTAATAGATAGTTTTGTATTTAATGAACGCCCTGCGGGCGGCTGTTTAGAACTTGAAGAAATGAAAACCATCGCTTGCAATGAGCAGGCGATGGTTTTCTAATATATCTGTAATATATTTTTGATAGATTATTGACGAGCCGATGTTTTCTTGAGAGCGATAGCGTATGCTTCGCGGTAGAAAGTGAAGAAATTCTTCCACTCGGCTTGCAATGCTAACTCTACTGCTGCCTTGCGGGCTGCGGCTACCTTGCGTGGGGTGAGCGAGAGGTAATACTCTATCGTATTGACAATATGATTGATTACATCGTTGGTATTACTATCATTGCGATAAATAACTGCTACGCCTTTGTCGATCGTGGTGCAGCCCTGCTCCTCGCACCATACGCCATAACCACTCAAGCTGGTGGTTATAGTAGGAACATGGAAGGCCATACTCTCGAGTGGGGTGTAGCCCCATGGTTCGTAGTAGCTTGGGAATATGGTCAAGTCGAGACCAATAAGCAAGTCGTAGTATGGGAGATTGAGTACCCCATCGTTTCCATTGAGGTAAGTTGGCACGAATACCACATGTACATTACCTACACTAAAGTCCTCATGCTCTAAGTATGGAATCATCACAAAAGCGATCACTTGCTTTTTCGTCTTATCACCTAATCGCCTCATCGCCTCTAAAAAGACATCGATGCCTTTGTTCTTCCACTCGTAGCGGCCGGCAGTGCCGATGAGCATGTCGGTAGATTGGGCTTCAATACCTTTCGCGCGTGCGAGTGAAAGTAAGGTGTTGCGTGCGCGCTTGCGTGCTGCATCAAACTCCTTTCCTTGTGGCACGAAGCCCTGCTCGAATCCATTAGGGGTGACGATATCCACAGGTTTGTCGAGGAGTTGCTTGCACTCACGAGCAGTGATATCACTGACGGTAGTGAAGCAGTCGCAGAGGTGTGCAGCTTTTTTTTCTGCTGAGTGCTTACTAACCATGTTGAGTTCCTGAGCCATTTGGTCGCCTTGGAATGCATCGAAGCAGTCGTAGAGCGGTTTGTAGTTGCCTGCAATGGAACGGCCAATGCTAGTGGCATGGGTTGTGAAGAGCGTACCGATAGCTGGGCAGTGCTCACGTAGGTATAGGATGGTGAAAGCGGTTTGCCACTCGTTACAATGCATGACGGTAGTAGGCATTTCGAGGTGACGATAGAGACTTTCAGCCACCTGTCCCACTGCGTATGCAAAGAGGCAACTCTCGTCGTAGTCGCCATAAGCAGCATGGCTCTGGATGCCGAACTTCTCCCACATATGGCCGAAAATTTGATCTTTCTCAGCCCAAAGTTCATCCCATTTGAGGAGTACCGCGATAGGTTTGCCTGGCACTTGCCAACGACCTACTCGTACACCTTTAGGGCGCCAACCTTTGAGTAGGGTTTTGCTCTCCTTGAAGGTGAGGTTGGAGTGATCACCGAAATCGGGACCAAAGAAGATGACTTTGTCTTTATGTTCTGCTTGCATGGAAGCAGAACGTGTAGATAGAACGGCATAGATGCCGCCTACACGATTGCATACTTCCCAACTAGTTTCAAAAATGTACTGGGGTTGCATTGTGTGAGATTATTGTAATTTTTCGTTGACTACGATTAGGTCAACATTAGTGAGATTATTATATTGTATTGGTGTTGTTGTGAAGCGATTATTTTTACTCTTAACCAATGCCATGGCGTATACACCATTTTTATTTGCCCAATAGATACGATTACGATATGCATCAACGAAGATAGCCCCCGTAGCCTCTGGATCAATACCTTCCATATAACTGCCATCCATATTAGCTACAAATAGTCCTGCAGGGGTTGTGATGTACCATTTTTGTGCCATGGCATCTATCTGTATGTGGTTAATGGTTAAGCCGCTGAATCCAGATACAGTATTTGCCATTTGGCTCGCGTAAAAGGTTTTGCCATTGAAGGTGACAACTGTGTCGTTGGTAAGCTCAATGAGGTGCACATCTTCGGCAGTGGCAGAGTTGGGATGCTCTAGGCGGTCGTTAATCATACGCTGACGCACTGCAGAATGATCAGATTTGCGCATAACGATAGCTGGAGCCTTGGTGAGATGGATATTAAACTCCTTTTCAATAGTATACGGCGTGTCTTTTTGTGATAGATTTAACTTGACATTCTTTTTTCCAATTGTAGTGAAATACACAGAGATGCTTCTGCTATTGCGTGAACCAGCAACTATCTTACAATCTTCTGGTAGTACCCAATCGTAGATTAACTCGTGGTTGAAAGGATTGTACACATTGGCTGTGTAGGTGACATCTTGATAATGCAGGATAGAGTCAGATGAGCAAACAAAGGTAGGCACGGTATCATAGATAACGATGACTTTGCTATGGGTAAGATACTTTGCGCTATCCACCATCAATGTTACTACATATTCGCCTGGCTTTTTATAAATTTTCTTTGGATTTTTTAGCAAACTATTTGCATTGTCTCCAAAGGTCCATAACCAGCTTTCTCCGGCGCTACTACGGTTGGTAAAAGTGACTGTTTGTCCTGCGCGTGGTTCGGCAGGTGAGTAATCAAACTTTACGTCTACTTTTTTGCATCCTACAATCATTGCAAGTGCAAATCCTATGATAAAAATCTTTTTCATTCTCTTATTATTTTTGCTCTCGTCGCCACCAAGTCATTTGTCGTTTGGCGTAGTGTCGACTGTTTTGTTGTATGAGTTCTATGGCCCTATCTAGGCTGTATTCTCCTCTAAAGTAGGGAAGTAACTCCTTATAACCCACTGTGTTGATACTATTAGGTAATAACTCTTTTGTTTCCCGCTCTCGTGGTTTTAGTGGTATTTTCAGCAGTTCGAATGCGTGTTTGGCTTCGTCGAGTAGGCCTGCTTGAATCATTTTGTGTACCCGAAGGCTGATGCGTTGGTACAATTCTTCCCTAGGGCGTTCAACCATCCGGTATTCCACATCAAATCCTCGCTCAGCTGCGGTCAGAGTGCTGTTTTTTCGGAAGGAAGAATAAGGCTTTCCGCTCACACGAGTCACTTCTATGCAATGCATCAATCGTTGAGGATTTTGCTGATCTACTTCCGACCAATATGAAGGATCAATCTCTTGCACTGTTTGTTGCAACCATGCCAATCCCTGTTCTGCATATTGGCGCTGCATCTCCCGGCGTATGGCTTCGGGTATATCGGGAATATCGTCTAAGCCTTTGCAGACAGCATCAATATACATCATACTTCCTCCCACCATGATGACCCGCTCGTGTTGCTGAAATAAGTCGGTTAGCAGGTGCTTGCAATCGCGAGCATATTGTCCGGCGTTGTAGGTTTCGGTGAGTGCTTTGCAGCCGATGAAGTAGTGTTTGACTCTTGCTTGCTCTTCTGGTGTGGGCGCTGCGGTGCCAATGGGTAAGTCGCGGTATATTTGGCGTGAATCAGCACTGACAATAGGACATCCATATTCTTCTGCTAGACGGAGGCTGAGTTCTGTTTTGCCGACTCCAGTAGGTCCTAATATGACAACTAGTGTTGGCATCAGAACATTGAACCGTCGTCAAAGCTCAAGTCCTGGAATCCTTCAGCATCTAAGTCTTCGATGTCGAATTGGCTGTCTCCAAAAAGATCGTCGTCCAGTCCCCAATCTTTTGCATCTTTTGCTCGAGCAGCTTCGGCTGCATCCTCAGTTTGTAATTGCTTAGGTGCGGCTCCGCGGGATTCTATGCAGGTAACACCGTCGCAATATCCAGGCATGATATCGGTTAAACTGCCAAAGAAATAGCGTTCGTACATTGGGTCGAAGATATAGATCAAACGTTGGCCACGGTCCTCCATCAAGTCGCTGAGGCGAGTAGATTCCATGACCATATTGTCGTACTCAAAGCTACTGCCCATTTCCATTAGGGTTACTTCTTGCTCTTTCTCCCAATGGCTGTTGCACATGAAGAACGATGTCATTTGATCATCAGGATAGCCTGCGCTCTTCAGGATAGCTTGGTGTAATTCTAGAAAAGTAGCTTCGCTATCGGCTTCAAATACGCGACGAAAATCATCTGCATCGTCGCAAGAAAAGGTTATTTTGTATATCATAATAGTAATAATGATTTTCAGCCTGCAAAAGTAGTAAAAAAAAAGCATATATGCAAGAATAATCGTATAAAATACTAAAATCGCGCAAAAACTTGCAAAACTGAGAAAAAAGTAGTACCTTTGCGCTTTATAAGAAAATATAATATGAATAATCACTTTATTGTAATTGCTGAAGCGGGAGATTTTATTGGCGAACAGAAGTTGATAGCGCAGCACCTACGCGGTGAGATGTGTGGTAACCAGTGGCATATGGCTGATGGCACAATATGGGATATCATAGTTACGGGTGTAGGCGCAATTAATGTGATGCATAGTTTGCGTGATTTGCCACGAGATGCGAAACTTATTAATATTGGTTATGCTGGAAGTGCAAATTATGCGATTGGTAGTACAGTTTGCGTGAAGGAGGTGCGCCTTAATCACCCATGCGTGAGTTATCCAGAGCCTGAGTTGCGTTTGCAGGTCCTTCCTGCAAAGTGTATGCTA
This sequence comes from Paludibacteraceae bacterium, assembly GCA_045577965.1. Taxonomy (GTDB): domain Bacteria; phylum Bacteroidota; class Bacteroidia; order Bacteroidales; family Paludibacteraceae; genus Colicola. The sequence goes on along the minus strand of JAZNJI010000003.1, from coordinate 85,789 downwards.
AAATCGGAAGAGGCGATAGAGTCTATGTGCTATAGTAATACGGATTTTGTGTTGCAGTCGGACTATAGAGATTGTGTGTTTGATATGGAGTTAGCCTATATAGCAGCTTTGGGCTTTGAGAATCTTTATTCGATTAAAATAGTGAGTGATAATCTGAGCCTGCATACTTATCGCGAGGTTGCGGCTGGAGTGGATCAGGCGTAGGGTAGATATTTTGTGTTTTATAGCAGAAGTGTTGTGTATGTCAAAAAAAAATACTACTTTTGCAGCCGAAAATAGAAAGATTTTGTAAAACTTTAAATATTAATTAAAATTATGTCAAAAGTAACTGTTGTAGGCGCAGGTAACGTAGGTGCTACATGCGCAAATGTGTTGGCAGTAAAGAAAGTAGCCAGCGAAGTTGTATTGATCGACATCAAAGAAGGTGTAGCAGAAGGTAAAGCTATGGACATCATGCAAACTGCTCAATTATTGGGTTTTGACACCGTAGTGAAAGGTGTAACCAATGATTATAGCGCAACTGCTGGTTCAGACGTAGTAGTTATCACTTCTGGTCTGCCACGTAAACCTGGTATGACCCGTGAGGAGTTGATAGGTGTGAACGCAGGTATCGTGAAGAGCGTAGCTAATCAAATCTTGACTTATTCTCCAAACGCTATTCTCGTGGTTGTTTCTAACCCTATGGATACAATGGCATACTTGACCTACAAGGCACTCGGTTTGCCACGCAATCGCGTGATAGGTATGGGTGGTGCATTGGATAGCAGCCGCTTCAAATATTTCTTGAGCCAAAAGTTGGGTTGCAACGCTAACGAGGTAGAAGGTTTCGTAATTGGTGGCCACGGTGATACCACTATGATTCCTATGACTCGCTACGCTACTTACAAAGGTATGCCAGTGAGCAGCATGTTGAGTGCAGAGGAGCTCGAAGAGGTAGCAAAAGCTACAATGGTAGGTGGTGCAACCTTGACCGGTTTGCTCGGAACAAGCGCATGGATGGCTCCAGGTGCAGCTGCTGCAGCTGTGGCAGACAGCGTGATCAACGATCAAAAGAAGATGATCCCTTGCTCAGCTTATCTCGAGGGTGAGTATGGTTACAACGATATCACTATTGGTGTACCATGTATCATCGGTAAGAACGGTATTGAGAAGATCGTTGAGATCGAGTTGAACGAAGCTGAGAAAGCATTGTTCGCTGCAAGCGAAGAGGCTGTAGCTAAGACTACCGCTATCTTGAAAGAGATTAATGCTCTTTAATCGCATATGACTGATTGATTTCAAAAGTGTTACCACAACCTTTTGGAAAATAGATGAAAACGCTATTACTCACCGGAGGTTCTTCTGGTATAGGATTGCATACAGTCCAACTCTTCGCAGAGAAGGGTTGGACTGTTTTTGAGTTAAGCAGAAGTGGCAAGAATACTCAAGATGTCACACATATTGATTGCGATGTGACAGATGATGTGTCTGTCAAACAAGCTATAAGTGAAGTCATGCAAAGAATCGATCACTTGGATGTGGTTATTAATAATGCTGGTTTTGGAATTTCAGGACCGATAGAATATACTTCTACAACCGAGGCGCAAAAGCAGTTTGATGTGAATTTTTTTGGTGCTTTTCGATTAACAAAGGCAGTACTTCCTATCTTGCGAAAGCAAGGAAGGGGTCGCATTATCTTCACTTCCTCAGTAGCAGCCGATTTGAGTATTCCATATCAAAGTTTCTATAGTGCTAGTAAGTCAGCACTCAATGCCATGGCTTTAGCTTTGGCTAACGAGGTGCGCGAATTTGGCATACGAGTAAGTGTATTAATGCCAGGAGATGTAGCCACTGGATTTACAGATGCCCGTGAAAAAAACATCCAAGGTGCGGAAATGTACAAGGGCGTACATACGGCAGTAGCTGCAATGGAAAAAGATGAGCAAAACGGGATGAGTCCTCTATATATGGCACGCAACTTATATCGTATAGCGACATGTAGAAGCCCGAAACCTATTTATGTGGGAGGGGCAAAATATAAGTGTTTTTGCTTATTAAACAGAATTTTGCCTAAACGACTAGTCAATTGGATAGTGGGAAAACTCTATTGTTGATGATATTCAATCTCTATTTTGCGAATAGAATGTAATAGTTGTTCGCACTGAATCTGTAATTGATTCTGACGATTTTCTAAGCGAAGAATAGTTGGAGTCAATTCTCTTTTTCTATTGTCCTCAGCGGTGGTATATTCTTCACGTAAACGATGCAATAACTGTTGTTCGGATAGGTATAGTTGCTCAGTTTGCATCCATTCATTGTATTTTTCTCGTGCAGCTGATATCTGAAAATCTTCTATAGAATGATATATGATGGAATCGTTGATGACAAAGTAAAAGTCTCCAAGTTCATCAGTTGTTTGTTGGCAAACAGTACTGTTAATTGTATCTATATCGATGTGCTCGAATAGCCTGAGTTGGGCATACTGTACAAGTGTGTCATGTGCGATATTTCGCCAATATTGTTTATCTGCTGAAATGGCAAATGAATACACATGTACGTGCCCTTGCTTTGCGAATCTATCGGTGGCTAGATATCCTATTTGGCGCGTTTCATCGAGTACGAGGAGATACTCGTTGGCGGTAGAATTGTATGGAAATCCGATGTTTTCTGGGGTAGTGTAAGTCTCGGTAGTGGTGTTATAGCGCGATACATAAATGTCAAGTCCCCCTAATCCATTGGTGTCTTGTGCAGCGAAGTACATGGTAACTCCATCGCTGAGCAGGAAGGGTGCGCATTGGTGTGGAGTAAAGTTGATAATGCTTGGTAGCGTGTCGGGCATGCTCCATCTGTCGAGTAGTCGATGTTTAGAGACGAGTAAGGTGTTGTCTTGTTGGGTGGTGCTCCAATAGCAACGATCATTACGCTGGTTGGTGTAGACGAGTTGCTTGTCCGTTAAAGTAAGTGTTCCTGCTTCAGCAGAAAGTGCTATGACGTGTATCATGCTGTCGATGGATACATTGACAGAGTCTATAATCTGTATTCGCTCTACGCGATTGAGATATCGTTGAAGTTTCTCTGCTGTGGCAATCTGCTGTTGTACGTGTTTGGTGCGTTCGTTGGGCTCTTTTTTGAGGTATGCTTGGTATTCATTGATGGCTTGCTCGGTCTGCCAAAGCTGTAGATAGCTCTCGGCGGCGTAGTAGTGCTTGAGCGTGTATCGATTGCCCGATTTTTCGAAATATTGTATTGCAGTCGCATCGTCACCCAACTCTTGTGCGCATCGTGCATACCTATATAGAAATAACTGATTAGTGGGGTAATTCTTTATCAAGGCATGATATTGCTCTAGTGCCTTGGTGTAGTTGCCAGCTTTGAATAGTTTGTCCGCGCTGCTAGGAGTTTGGCCTAATAGTGTGGTAGCGCAGGCTAGAGATAGTATGAAAAATAGAATCTTTCGCATAATTCGCTGCAAAGGTAGTGATTTTTTTTGATATATGAAAAAAAAATAGTAATTTTGCAGCATGAAACATATTCGAATAGTATCTCCATCTGGCGTGATTGAGCCAGAATATATACTTCTAGCCGTTCAGCGATTAGAAGGTTGGGGATTTATAGTATCGGTAGGAAGTCATACTCTGGCTGTGAATGGTAGGTTTGCGGGCACTGTAGACGAACGATTGGATGACTTGAACGAGGCGTTTGCGGATGCTTCAGTAGATATTATCTTGTGTTCGCGGGGAGGATATGGGATGCAGCATTTGGTGGATAAGATTGTGCTACCTTCTCGTCCTAAATCGGAGTGGCCATTGGTTGTGGGCTTTTCTGATATCACGGTGTTACATGCGCTGATGAGTTTGCATGGTGTGCCGTCACTGCACGCATCGATGTGCAAGGCGTTGGCTACCTTGCCAGAAGATTCAGAAGCATTGAAACTGTTAAAAAATGCGTTGGAATCTGGAAAGATAGAAGTTTTTTCCGGTATCGAAGGTCATAAGGTGATAGGTGGAAACCTGAGTTTGCTTCACGCGCTACAAGGTACGCCATACTCGCTGAATGCCATTATTGATGGGTGCGAGAAGCCTCCAATGTTGCTACTGGAGGATATTGGCGAGCGTCATTATCATATTGATCGCATGCTACAGAATCTACGTATGAGCGGTGTGCTATCGCGTGTGGCTGGTGTGATCGTGGGTCAATTTACTGATTGCGAGGATGATGCGCTGATGGGATGTACAGTATATGAGACAATAGCTAAGGTATTGGCCGAGTACAACTATCCGATTGTTTGGAATGCTCCATATGGTCATATCGATGAAAATATTCCAATTTTTCTCTCTTAGAATATATAACGATTAATCGTTTTGGCTATAATTTGAACTTTTTTTTGCGTATTTGCAAAAAAAGTTGTACCTTTGTGCCATGTTTAAACTTTTACTTATTCTTTCTATACTGACGGCGCACCCGGATACTAAAGATGCGAATATTGGTGTGCTGATTTGTGATTATCATACAGGTGATACCATTGATGCCTATCGCGCTAATTCAGTAATTCCTCCTGCTTCAACAATGAAATTGCTTACGGCAGCGACAGCGCTTGAGCAATGGGGTGGTGATTATCGCATAGAGACCCCAATTACCTATTCTGGTTATATCAAAGATGGTGTACTGCATGGTAATCTGTATGTAGAAGGGCGCGGTGATCCCACTTTTGGTTCGAGGTATATAGGCAAGAAAAATTTCTTATACCTTTGGGCTCGTCAAGTACGGGATGCTGGTATTAATCATATTACAGGTTCGGTGGTAGCTGATTTGAGCTATTTCGACGGGAATGCGCTTAATCCGTCATGGCTATGGGAAGATGCAGGAAACTACTATGCTCCTGGTATATTTGCCCTGGCGTATCAGGATAATACGATGAATATAGTGCTTCGTAGTGGTCCGATTGGTAGTATAGCCGAGGTGCTATATACGACTCCAAACATTCCTGAGATTCAATTTGAGAACCATATACGTTGTACGCACATTACGTACGATGGTGCATATGTGCATGGTGTTCCCTACAACAATTCTCGTTATTTGGTGGGCAGTGTACCTTCGAACCGTCGAACCTTTGGTGTTCGCGGTGATATGCCTAATCCAGGATTGATCTTGGTTCGCGATTTTACGAATATCTTACGAAAGAGTGGTGTAGCCGTGGATGGAACGGAGACATATGAGAGCGAAAAACCGATGAATGCGCCATCCCGCCAGTTGCTTTTTACTCACCAGAGCGAGCCGATGTCGGATATAATACGTCATACGGAGCAAGAGTCGGATAACTTGTATGCAGAGATGCTTTTCCGTATGTTTGGTGCGAAATATGGCACGCCTTGCACTATAAATAATTCGATTAATTATGTGCGATCATATTGGAAAAATCGCGGTGTGACTTTTCGTAGCGCAAAGATATTGGACGGATGTGGACTAGCTCCACAAGATGCCGTTTCACCGTCGATGTATGTGCAATTGTTACGCTATATGTATGGTTCTAGGCATAAAGATACGTTTATTGCCTCGTTACCATGTAGTGGCGAGAGTGGTACGCTGTGTTCGTTTTTGCGTGGGACAGCGTTGCATGGTAAGGTATATGCGAAAAGTGGCACGATAGGAGGAACGAAAAACTATGCGGGATATATCTTCTTGCCTGATGGCAGGGTGTGGGTTTTTGCAGTGATGGTGAATAGTGCTAATTCTAAACCAAGAAAGATACAGAGTGTGATCGAGCAATATTTATTGAATGTATATCAAGCAAACGCATAGTACATCCACGCTTCTGCGTGAGCAATATTCGTCGTCGACTCCTCATCTGTATACGATCCGTACGGATTATCAGACAGCAGGTCGCGGCCAAGTAGGCAACAGTTGGGAGAGCGAAGCAGGTAAGAACTTATTATTTTCTGCCTTGTTGAGATATGAGGGAATACATGCCGTAAAGCAATGGCGATTGTCGATGTTGGTGGCTGTGGCGCTATGGGATACGTTATCAAAGTATTTACCACAAGAGCAACTGAGAATCAAATGGCCAAATGATCTCTATTTTGGAGATAAGAAACTTGTAGGCATACTGATTGAGAATAGCCTATCAGGGCAATATGTAGGATATAGTATTGCAGGGATAGGTGTGAATGTAAATCAAACGCAGTGGTTAAGCAATGCGCCTAATCCAATCTCAATGAAAGAAATCACAGGCAAGGAGTATGATGTAGAAACTCTTATGAACGAATGGATTAGCTCGATGAAATCATGGGAATTATGCACTACGGATGACATAAGGGCGGCATATATGCAACATCTATATCGCAGCAAAGGATGGCATGAATATGTTGAGCGCGAAGTAAACATCACACCTACCGCCATAGCGCTAAAGGGTATTGAAGATGCTTTTTTTGCGGAGATAGTGAACGTAACAGAACAAGGGGAATTGGTGTTGCGATTGCAAAATAGAGAAGAGAAAACATACCATTTCAAACAAATACGATTTGTAATATGAAATCAATCATCATCACTGGTGGCGCAGGGTTTATTGGCAGCCACGTAGTACGACTTTTTGTCAATAAGTACCCTGAGTACCGCATTATCAATGTGGATAAGTTGACTTATGCAGGCAATTTGGCAAACCTCAAAGATATAGAGGATAAGCCTAACTATCGCTTTGTAAAAGCGGATATCTGCGACTTTGATACTATGTATGCTCTCATGCAAGAGGAACATGTGATGGGTATTATTCATTTGGCAGCAGAGAGTCATGTGGATCGCTCAATTAAAGATCCATTCACTTTTGCCCGTACCAATGTGATGGGTACACTCTCACTCTTGCAAGCAGCGAAACTGTATTGGGAAGCACAACCTGAGAAATACGAGGGCAAACGCTTTTACCATATTTCAACGGACGAGGTGTATGGCGCATTGGAGATGACTCATCCAGAGGGTATTGAGCCTCCATTCTCTACTCAAGCATCGTCGGAGCATCATGAAGCATATGGCGAGGATTTCTTTGTAGAGACCACTAAGTACAATCCACATAGCCCATATTCTGCATCTAAGGCTAGTAGCGATCATTTTGTTCGTGCATTTCACGACACCTATGGCATGCCTACTATCGTGACTAACTGCTCAAACAACTATGGTCCATATCAATTCCCTGAGAAGTTAATACCACTCTTTATTAACAATATCCGTCATCGCAAACCATTGCCGGTATATGGCAAGGGCGAGAATGTACGCGATTGGCTCTATGTAGAGGATCACGCACGCGCAATAGATCTCATTTTCCATCATGGTGCTGTGGCAGAAACCTATAATATTGGTGGTTTCAACGAGTGGAAGAACATTGATATTATCAAGGTGGTAATCAACACTGTAGATCGTTTGTTAGGTCGACAAGAGGGTGAAGATATGAACCTAATTACCTATGTCACTGATCGTGCAGGACACGATATGCGTTATGCTATTGACTCACGTAAGTTGCAAGCCGAACTAGGCTGGGAGCCATCGTTGCAGTTTGAAGAGGGTATTGAGAAGACAGTTCGTTGGTATTTAGATCATCAAGAATGGATGGACAATATAACCTCTGGAGAGTATGAAAAGTACTACGACGACATGTATAAAAGTAGATAATAACTGTGAACATTGTTGGTGTATATATAAAAGGAGTGATCTGGTCACTCCTTTTATAATTGTCCGGCCTCAACGAGATTGATTACTCGTTCTACGATACGATCTTTGTCTATAGCATCGTATTCCTCTTTCAAATCATTCCTAAATAGTTTAGCGATGAACTGCCAAAAATTAGCACTAGTTTTACCTCGGTAGTGCTTGATGATTTCATAACTAGTTCGGTCACTCTCTCGGTCCATCAGTTTCATGAGCATTTGCCCTTGAGAGGCTGTCATTTTTCGGAAATCTTGTTCGTACTTCCTAAACAGATATTTCTCGTGATCTCTCCACCATCGTTTGCGCATTTTCTTATCGGGTATCAATGCTAATTGCTGATCTGCAAATAGCATCTCTCTAGCGAGCAACTTAGCAAAGGGTAAGGTCTTTTTGACATCCCGAACAGTCCTCCAATAGAAGCGTTCCTGCTGTTTATTACGGAATTTGAGTTTAGGATAGACATATATATCATGCATACGCGCGAGGTAAAATGTATCGTTGTTTTTTACCTGCAGTTCTACTGTCTCAGTGAAGTGCATCTCATGCGATGGAATCGGAGATTTTTGTAGATCTTTGCTCCATGCATAGAAGGTTACCAGAGATAATATGAGTATGCAGACAGCTCTGCGCATAATAAAAAGATTATAGATAGCGTTTGATTTGTACGAGATGATGGGTCAGTTCGCCATCAGGTAGGTGAATACCCTGCTCATCAATGGTATCAATGTGCACACAACCTGAGCAGTGAATGATTTCCGTAGGACTGAGTAGCATGCCGACATGTGAGATATTCGTTGCCTTGGGGTCGCGGTCTGCGTGATCGAAAAATGCCAAGTCGCCAGGTTGTGCCTCTGCCAACGAAGGAACCAACTCGCCTTGTGTCATTTGTTCGCGGGCATTGCGTAGGAGATTCACTCCCATAGCCGCATACACGACTTGCGTAAAGCCCGAGCAATCCATGCCCATAGCGTTCTTTCCACCCCAGAGATAGGGGGCGTTGAGCAATGTTTGCGCGATGGCGCAAACATGATGGCTATAGGACGGCGTTCCGCCTATTGGACGCCCTAAAGGGCTATTGGATATAGGCAGGGACACACAAGCAGGGTCGATGAGATATTGTTTGCCAAGGACTTCGAATGTGCCGTGAGCATAGTTTGGTAAACGTGTGCCGAGGGTGAGCATCAGTTCCTCGCTAGTTTCCATATCTATCGCAATTGCCATTGGGACAGAGATCACTCCTTCGCCTTTAATCTTTAACCTTTCACCTTTAACCTCTTGCGAGGATATAGGGGCAGGAGAGAGCATCTTAAAATCTACCCAGCCTTCTTGTCCGTCGAGTGTAGAGCGGATTTTGGTCCAACGGGGGAGACGGTCAAGGACTTCGCATACTTCGCCAAAGAGCAATTGGGTCAATTGCTCGCTACCTTCGGATGGCTCTTGACGCACAGGAGTGACGGTGCAATGATTGATGGCAAACATATATTCAATGATTAATTCAATGCAAAAGCGCCAAACATATCCACAACACAACGGTTATCTTTTGCCCATTGGATTGCTACTGGAAACTGCTCAAAACGAGATAGACCTACAAGGACGTTTCGTAGGTTTTGTGCATCTGGTTGTGGTGCTGAATCTCCCATTGGTAATCGATTGTTCGTTGAGATTGCTGGGCTAACCAAGCTTGTGCATTATTTAGGTAATCGGTTGCACTCATAGTGCTAGTTTATTTAAAACTATTGCAAAGGTACTATATTTTTTTGATATGTGCAAATGCTTGAGTACTTTTGTGGCATTTAATTGCGTGTCATTGTGATGTAAAACCCTGGAATAAGGTGTGCAGCAAATTAGTTTACCTCCCTAATCCACGCATCTGCGGAAAGATAAAGCATATTCAATGGCTTTGTACCCCCTTCTTTGATTTCTCCTCTATGGGCGTCTGCGTAATAATCTCTTGTGCACCAAGAAAGCGGCTAAGGTTAAAAGAGTCAAGATGTTCACGGGGGTGAGGTCTTATGATTAAAATTTAATCAAATTGATGTGCAATATTACCGAACCTCTTTTTTGTTTTCCAAAATTCAATTTGTTTTATCCTCATGCTATCCAGGTAAACAAGATAATACAATGTATCATCTTTGAATACTGCAACAATATCTGTTTCGTCATCAATATTATATAACTCTGGCTGATAGACAAAATCCTTTATAGGGACATTGGATGTTCTATATGGAGTATATTCTACTAGTCCTATCTGTTCGCAATTTTTCCCACTCCAATATCCCATCAATTTTCCTACTGAAGAATAATAAACCGGATTATAATTATCAGGTTCATCTCTTCTTCCCTTATCATCGAAATCATTTGGTTCTCCAGCAATAGCCAACAAATCCTTATAATAAATGTCTGGTTCAATACCTCTAAAACATGATATATTACAAGTTGAATTTACATCTTCAGTCACTATTTTTGCAATTATATTATCTGATTTACCACATCCACAAAATGCAAATAATAAGAATATTAGGAATAAATTTATTTTACTTACCATATTATATGCGTACTATAACATTTTTAAATTCGGTAAAGCATATGTTCTCCAGTATCTGATAACACAACTTTCAAGTCATTTGCTTGCTGAGCAACTTCTTGGGCAGAGAGAGTAGGCTGGTCTTGTGAGAATTTAATCATTATCCAATTGTCATCATCACCAACCATAATAGCTTTGAAATGTTGATTATTATCTCTATTAAAAAGAGTCGCTAACTTAATTTTTGGACCATATGTTTTTACAAATTCTCGTAGTGGCCATTCTTTCTTGATAGTAGATTCTGTGAAGATTATAATTTCTTCATCTTCTGCGTGACTAAATATGTTTTTCAATAACATAGCTGCAACATACAGAGATGCTACTGAGAAAAGAGGTGATATGCAGCTAGCTATACCTAAAGTAAAAAATATAACACCGAGAATTTTATTTGCAGTTATATGCAATTTGTTCAAATAGTACCAAAGATATACAACACCACCTGCAACTAAAGAGGTTATTAACCACATCACTATTGCAGTTGTATTTCCCTGAAACATGTAGTCAATACAAATGGCGAAATATATAATAGAGATAACAAGGGCACTACAACCAAGAATTCCAAGGAGTATATTAATGGACAATTTGAATAGGTCATAGTTTTTTAATTTAGAATTGCTAATTATCTTCTTAGAGGATATAGGTGCGTTTAGATTAGCTGTTTCATCTTCTTCTGGTTCGCTTTGAGGAATAAGAGTAACAAATGTTGGTTGTTGTTTAGTGGCATATTTACGATAAATCAAGTAGTCTCCTACAATCGCTATGATTAATGATATTACAAAAGAAGAAATAGCCCAAATTTCCTCATCAATGGAGGATAATTCTGAAATTGGCATTAAAATTATCCAAAATGCGAAACCTATAACTAGAAAGTTTAGAAGTAAAAGACAAAAGAATTGTTTTCTAGAAAATTCTACATTTGTTTTAACAAACTTTTTGAATGTTTTCATTAGTTTGATATACCAGAGAATAATAGAAACAATAATAAATGAAAATAATGCTCCTAACATAATGAGAGTGTATTATAGAGTAAATATAATTTTTAGCGTATGATAATGAAACTTAAATTTTATTTGTTTTGCGTGTAAATTAGTGTGCCGATGATGAAGCCGCGGAGGGTGGTGTATGGTTTTGGATATGAGTTTGGGTATCGGTCGGCTTTCTTGCGGTAGGCGGCGAATTTCTCTTCCCACTCCAAGCGGAGTTCGGGAGTATTCAAGATGACTGTGGTCTGGTTGACGGCATCTGCAAATGCTGTGATAGTGCGTTGGCGTTCGGGAGCAACGGTACCTTTATATGGGTGCTTGATCGCATAAGCGTGAGTACGACCATTGCGAGTGCGCATAATAATTTTGTCGGTAGAAGCGAGTTTGCCCGACATGGAGTCGAAAGGGTGTGAGAGTGTTGTTCTTGCCATGGTTAGGTAATATTGAATTATGAATATCTCCTTGCGCTATGCGCAGAAATCTTAATAAATATTATTTCATAGTAGAGCGTTTTTTATTGCCACCGCTCTGCATTTTGGGGAACATCCCAAAACGCAACCGCTGAATCTTAATTTAGTAGTTCCTATTTGTAAATACGAGGGCAAAGGTACAAAAAATATATGATATCAACAAATATTTAGAGGTGTATTTGTATAATTTTGTAAAATTAGTGTAAATATATGATAAATACGATGTTCCTACGGTATGCCTATACTAATATACCGTTTATCTACCGTGTATGTACCGTATATCAACCGTATATCTACCGTAGTTGATAGCGGAGGAGTAGCGAATAAATAAGTGATAAAGTATGAACTACGAGTGGTAAGTAATGAAGTATGAGTGATAAACAATTTATTGCCTATATATAGGACAGCTGCGCCTATTAGGCTATGGGCGATAGGCTATAGAGGGTAACCCAAAAGAGCACTTCGGGTGAAGTGCTCTGTGTAGGGTGCTCTGTGTAGGGTGTAGAGTGTAAAGTGTAGAGTGTAAAGGCGAGAACTTTACCATACTTCGTTAGTGTTGGTGTCGGGGCTTTTGGGATAGTCAATGGTGTAGTGCAAGCCACGGGACTCTTTGCGCTCCAGAGCTTGGCGGGTAATCAAATAACCCACATTGATCATATTGCGTAGCTCGCAGATATCCTTGGTGGCTTTGACGCGTTTGAAGAGGTCTTCAGTCTCTTCATACAATAAATCCAAACGCTCCCAAGCACGGCGGAGACGCAAGTCGCTGCGGACAATACCCACATAGGTGGACATCACTTGACCCACCTCACGCATATCTTGTGAGATGAGGACATACTCCTCGTTGGTCATAGTGCCTTCGTCGTTCCAGTCAGGGATATTCTCGTTGAAATCGTAGGTTTCGATCATGCTGAGCGAGTGTTTAGCTGCCGCATCGGCATAAACGACTGCCTCGATGAGAGAGTTAGAAGCCAAGCGGTTGCCACCATGCAAGCCCGTGCAACTGCACTCACCCACCGCATACAGACGGCGGATAGAGGATTGGGCATCCAAGTCCACCTTGATACCGCCGCACATATAGTGCGCACAAGGGGTGACAGGGATATATTCCTTGGTGATATCAATGCCGATACTGAGACACTTGGCGTAGATATTTGGGAAATGGTGCTTGGTCTCCTCGGGGTCTTTGTGTGTGATATCGAGGCAGACATGGTCGAGACCGTGGATCTTCATCTCGTTGTCGATAGCACGCGCGACGATATCGCGTGGCGCAAGAGAGAGACGTGGATCGTATTTCTGCATAAACTCCTCGCCATTAGGCAGGCGGAGGATACCGCCGTAACCACGCATCGCCTCTGTGATGAGGTATGCTGGGTGTGTCTCGGTTGGGTTATAGAGGGCTGTTGGATGGAACTGCACAAACTCCATATCTTTGACCAGTCCCTTAGCGCGATAGACCATCGCAATACCGTCGCCCGTAGCGACATCAGGGTTGGTTGTAGTGGCATAGACAGCGCCTGTGCCGCCTGTAGCCATAAGGGTAATGCGGCTGAGGTAGGTGTCGATCTTGCCCGTCTCAGGGTTGAGGATATACGCGCCATAACACTCGATATCGGGAGTGCGGCGGGTAACACGTACACCCAAATGGTGTTGGGTGATAATCTCCACGGCAAAGTGATTCTCCAATATGTCAATGTATGGGTTGGCACGTACCGCAACCATGAGTCCACGTTGGATCTCCGCGCCGGTATCGTCGGCATGGTGGAGGATACGGAATTCGGAGTGACCGCCTTCACGGTGAAGGTCAAACGTGCCGTCCTCTTGCTTATCGAAGTTTACTCCCCAGTTGACGAGTTCCTCTATCTGCTTAGGTGCTTGGCGCACTACTTGCTCCACCGCAGCAGGGTCGCTGAGCCAGTCGCCCGCCACCATGGTGTCGTGGATGTGCTTCTCGAAGTCATCTACGAGCATGTTGGTTACACTGGCGATACCGCCTTGCGCACGGCTGGTGTTGGTTTCTTCAAGGGTCGTCTTGCAGCAGAGTGCAATGCGATACTTCTGGGTGCGAGCCACTTTGAGCGCGAAGCTCATGCCCGCTACACCGCCACCGATGATGAGAAAATCATACTTTTTCATATGCTATTTTCATTAGATATGCTTTGGCAGCCTCATACTCGTTGGGGATGATGCCATCGAGTATGGCGTCTTTGATTGCGTTTTTGAGTTCGCCGACGCGGGCACAAGGTTCGAGATTCAATAGCTGCATGATCTCTTCGCCACGTACAGGCGGTTGGAAATTGCGGATACGGTCTTTCTCCTCTAGTTCTATCATCTTCTGCCGTACTAGTTCGTAATTTTTATGGAAGCGACGCACTTTCTCTTCGTTCTTGGAAGTGATATCTGCATCGCAAAGCAACATCAAGTCATCGATATCATCGCCCGCCTCAAACAATAGACGGCGAACAGCGGAATCGGTGACTGTATCTTCGATAAGGTTGATAGGGCGCATGTGCAGATCCACCATCTTGATGACATACTGCATCTTCTCGTTCTGCGGCATCTTCATGGTCTTGAAGATACGCGGAATCATCTTGGCGCCGAGGTAGTTATGGTTGCGGAATGTCCATCCCGCATGTTCGTCCCAAGCCTTGGATTTAGGTTTGCCGATATCATGGAGCAATGCCGCCCAACGAAGCCAGAGGTTGTCGGACTTTTGGGCGAGGTTATCCAGCACTTGCAGCGTATGGAAGAACACGTCTTTGTGTCCTTTACCGTCTTTGGTCTCTACACCTTTGAGTGCGGAGAGTTCGGGGAAAATAAGCGGAAGAAGCCCCGTTTTATCGAGCAAGATCCATCCCACAGAAGGTTTGCGCGAAAGCATGATTTTGTTGAGTTCCTCAACGATACGCTCCTTAGTGATAATCTTGATTCGTTCGGCATTTCGCTCGATGGATTCGAAGGTTTCTCTATCCAGATAGAAGCCGAGTTGGGTCGCAAAACGGATGGCGCGCATCATGCGCAGTGGGTCGTCGGAATAGGTGATATCCGGGTCAAGCGGTGTGCGGATGGTGCACTCGTTCATGTCGGCAATGCCACCAAAGGGGTCGAGTAGTTCGCCGTAGCGGTCTTTGTTGAGGCACACTGCCATGGCGTTGATGGTAAAGTCGCGGCGATTCTGGTCGTCCTCCAATGTGCCGTCCTCCACGATAGGGTTGCGGGAATCGTGTTGGTAACTCTCGCGGCGAGCACCCACGAACTCCAATTCAATATTCTTACGTTTGACTTGGGCAGTACCGTAGGTCTTGAAGACGCTGAGGTGTGCCCCTTTACCGAGGCGTTTGGCGACGGCTTGTGCGAGGTCAATGCCACTGCCAACCACCACCACATCAATGTCGGTACTATCACGATGCAAGAAGATATCGCGCACATAACCGCCAATGACATAGCACTCCAGGCCGAGACGATCGGCTTCCTCGCCCACGAGGTGGAGGATGGGGAGGTCTATTTTTGGGTGGGAGGAGAGCATTTTGTGGATAGTGGATATGGGACGCCGCAAGCGGCTATTGGCTATGGGATATAGGATTTTAGTGAAAAAAGTTTCAAGGGTTCCAGTGTTGAATGATTGAAACCTTTGAAACTTTTAGCATTGTGTAGTATTGTTTAGCAATGTTTGTGTGGTGTAGTGTTGTTACTTCCACACAGAAGCAAACTCAATGATTAGCGAACGCGCTCGCAGTAACTACCGTCTCGAGTATCTACACGGATAATCTCGCCCTCGTTGCAGAAGAGAGGAACACGGATCTCAGCACCAGTCTCGAGAGTCGCAGGTTTGAGGGTGTTTGTGGCTGTATCGCCCTTGAGACCTGGTTCTGTGTAAGTGATAGCCAACTCCACCTTGGTAGGCAACTCAGCGAAGAGGATAGTGTCAGTAGAAGCGTCAGAAACTACTTCGCAGATAAAACCCTCTTTGAGGAAGTCAACACCTGTGATAAGATCATGAGTGATAGGTACTTGCTCAAAAGTTTCTTGATTCATGAAGATATAATCCTCACCCTCTTTGTAGAGATATTGGTATGGACGGCGCTCAACGCGAACATCCTCGAGTTTCTCACCAATGTTGAAGCGGCGCTCCAATACGCGACCATCCACTACATCTTTGAACTTAACACGCATAATGGTGTTACCCTTTCCTGGCTTAACGTGCAGGAAGTCAATTACAAAATACAAACGGCCGTCCATGCGGATACATACGCCGTTCTTTACGTCTTGAGAGTTAATCATAAAATTTTTGTATAAACCGGTTTATAACAATGTTTCAAAGTTTTAAGGCGGCATGATCCACCAGAATTGAAATCGGCTGCAAAATTACTACTTTTTTCTCACATACGCAAGAAAAAATGATGAATTTTTATGTGTAAGAATTATGCTCTAAGTATTTTTTCGCGAAGGAGCAGATGGGATTGATGGGGTAATGGTTGTTTTTTGCCCATCTCACCGCTTCTTTCATGAGTAGACTACCAATTCCTCGTCCGCTTTCGTAGGCGTATGTGTGCAAGATGGTCATATCGTTGTTGGATAAGGAGAATTCAATTTTGCCGACCAACTTGTCGTCTTCAACGGCATGAATTTCATTTGAGGTAATGATTGTTTTGATCATAATCGTATGTGTTAGGGATATGTATCACTGATATCCCTACAAAAATTGCGCCAGTAGTGCGTTTGTCAATAGATGATATATCCTGCCACCCCAGCTAGAATGATTAAGATGATAGGATGGGAGAGGACGTTAAGAAGTTTCTTTCCGTTGAATTGGAATTTCTGAAGCAGTAGTGGTAATATGGTGAATAGGCATACTACCCCAAAGATAATCCAACTGCGCCAGTCAATGAAACTGACAGATGGTTGGTTGATTGGCTTGATCAATAATAAGGCTGCAGCGGCAATCATACCAAGTACCGATAGGCGTAGTGTATGCATGGTGTTTTTGAAATAGATATTCCGTTGAAATCGGGTACTTATAACGAAATACACCTTACATAACGTCAGCATAATAATTAAACTTGGAATCACAATAGCTGTAGTGGCAATTATGCTGCCCCATATATTACCTGTAGCGGTGTAACCAACGTATGTAGCACAATTGATGCCAATTGGTCCAGGAGTAACTTGGCTAACAGCAAGGATATCCACAAACTCCTCTTGAGTCATCCAACCATGTGTTTCGATCTCGTGTTGGATCAGTGAAAAAATAGCTAATCCACCACCAAAACCGAAGAGTCCGATTTTGAGAAAACTGAGAAAAAGTTGCAGATAAATCATATTTTTCTCCTTTCTTTAAGCCATGTGTATAACAGTGTGGCAAGGGCTGTAACGAGGATGATCCATACAGGGGAGAGACCACCAAGCCAGATTAATAAAGTTCCGGCGATAGGTATTATAGCGGTAGCCCAAGTGATTTTTGCGCTATGTGCTATTCGAACGAGAGGGGCTGCAATCAACGCTACGACAGCAGGACGAATGCCTTTGAAGATAGCTTCTACGGCAGGGTAATCCTTGTAGTCTTGGAAGAGCATGGCAATTGCCAAGATAATAAGGAAAGAAGGAAGGACTGCGCCTAAGACAGTGGCAATCACCCCGCGCCATCCACCAATGCGCCAACCGATAAAAATAGCCGAATTCACCGCAATTAATCCAGGAGCAGCTTGTGCGAGAGCAATCATATTCATGAACTCCTCGCGATCGATCCAACCTTTGCGATCAACTATCTCGCGTTCGATCAGAGATAGCATCACATAACCTCCACCAATGGTAAAAGTGCCAATCTTGAGATATGTCCAGAAGAGTTGGAGGTAGAGCATGGTTGTTTAGTGGATACTTCGCTATTGGACGGCGTTCCGCCTATTGGACGCCCTGCGGGCTACTGGTTATTGGTTGTGGACTTTTTCTTTGAGCTCTTGTTTGATGAACTTCACGAGCATATTGATAGCTGCATTATTGTGTCCACCTTGTGGGATAATTACATCGGCATAGCGTTTGCAAGTCTCAATAAACTGCTCATGCATAGGTTTGAGAACACGTTGGTAGCGCTCCATTACCGCCTCAATCGTCCGTCCGCGTTCCACAATATCACGTTGCGCTACGCGAATTAGACGGTCATCGGCATCGGCATCTACGAAAATCTTGAGGTCCATTTGTTGGCGGAGATGATAGTCGCGGAGTGCCATAATGCCCTCTACGATAATAATCTCTTTGGGCTCAACGTGCACAGTCTCTTTCAAGCGTGAAGAAGTAATGTAATCGTAAATGGGTTGCTCTACTGCCTGACCTTTCTTGAGTTGCTCAATATGCTTGGCGAGTAATGGCCATTCGAAGGCATCTGGATGATCAAAATTGATGTTTTGACGCTCTTCAACAGGCACATGGCTACTGTCTTTGTAGTAAGAGTCTTGGGGGATGACTACGACTTCGCCCTTTGGAAGGCGTTCGAGAAGTTTGCGTACCACGGTTGTTTTTCCTGAGCCGGTACCGCCCGCAATGCCGATGATAAACATGTTACTGATGGTTATTGGATTTCGGG
Source organism: Paludibacteraceae bacterium (assembly GCA_045577965.1). Lineage (GTDB taxonomy): Bacteria > Bacteroidota > Bacteroidia > Bacteroidales > Paludibacteraceae > Colicola. The sequence goes on along the minus strand of JAZNJI010000003.1, from coordinate 67,504 downwards.
GTGCAAAGTTACAATAATTTTTGCAAATACGCAAATTTTCTTGCGCATGTGCGTTTTTTTTCGTACTTTTGCGGGCTGATTATTTTTTGTACAACTTTGAATTGTAAAAAATACATAATATCTCTTTGTTTTTTTCTGCTTTCATCTTGGTTGATGGCGGAGGTGGTGATATTGCAGACAGGGCAAAGTGTTAAGGGAGACATAGTGTTACAAAACGAGGATGTGGTTGTTATTCGCACCAGCAATGGCATGCGCTTCCAGTATCCTATGAGTGAGGTAAGTGGGATAACAATGGATGAGAATGAAACTGAATTGCAGACCGAAAAAGGAGGTAATGTGTCTCGAAAACAGAATGCTGTATCGTTGCGTTTACAAGCTATGAGTGGTGCTTTATATATGCCTGATATGGGTTGGGGAGGATATGCAGGTGCAGATTTGATGGTAGGAGCTAATGTGCTAGAAGGCAAACGCATGTTTGTAGGTGGTGGAGTAGGATATAGAGCTAAAATTGTGAGCGATAGGATATGTTCGTTTATTCCATTGCAAGCAGCAGTTTCGTCTATTTTTACGGACCAAAGACATTCACCGATAGTGGGGATACATATTGGATATGGCATTTCCACTAACAAAAAGGTACAAGGTGGTATATGTGCTGGTGCGGAACTGGGGTGGCATTATTTAGTGGATGAAAATACGAGTATAGTCCTAGGGCTGACTGCAGAATGGCAGCAAGCAAAAATGGACGTGGTAGAGGCTATTGTGTATCCATCGACCCAAGAAGTAAAAGAGTATATTAACCATAAGGGTGTCAATTTTATCACGTTTGGAGCGAAAATAGCAATATTGTTTTGATATAAAGTGAGAGTACACATGAAAGTCGTAAAGAAATATCATGGCAAGCCAGCACCTCGCAAGAACAAGGTGTCTATTTTGTTGAATGATAGTGAGATGCGTGCATTAGAACGTTACTGTGAACAATATACAGTGACAAATCGCTCGCGTTTGATTCGTGAGACTTTGATGAGAAATATCTTAAAACGTTTTGATAACGATTCGCCAACTTTGTTCGATTAACCGACCGAACCTTCTAAACTAACTTGTAGGAGTTTTTGCGCCTCTACAGCAAACTCCATAGGCAATTTATCCATCACTTCTTTAGCATAGCCATTCACAATCAATCCGACAGCATCTTCCACTCCTATGCCTCGCTGTTGGCAGTAGAAGAGTTGATCTTCGCTAATCTTGCTAGTTGTGGCTTCGTGCTCAATGATGGCGGTAGGATTTTGTATGCGCATAGTTGGGAAAGTGTGTGCACCACATTTATCTCCCAAAAGCAAGCTATCGCACTGACTATAGTTGCGTACATTCTCGGCATTAGGAAGTACACGCACTAATCCTCGATATGCATTTTGACTTTTTCCCGCAGATATACCTTTACTAATAATGCGAGAGCGCGTATTCTTACCGATATGAATCATTTTAGTTCCTGTGTCGGCTTGTTGGTAGTTGTTGGTAACCGCTACAGAATAGAATTCTGCGCTAGAGTTATCGCCTTTGAGAATACAACTAGGGTATTTCCAGGTGATGGCAGAGCCTGTCTCGACTTGTGTCCAGCTTAGACGGGCATTCTCGTGAGTTATGCCACGTTTGGTAACGAAATTGTAGATACCACCTTTACCTTCTTTGTCACCTGGATACCAGTTTTGTACGGTGGAGTATTTGACTTCGGCATCTTTGTGTACTACAATCTCGACAATCGCAGCGTGCAATTGATTTTCGTCGCGCATTGGAGCAGTACATCCTTCTAGATAGCTAAGGTAGGCTCCCTCGTCCGCCACTAGGAGTGTGCGCTCGAATTGGCCGGTGTTACCAGCATTGATGCGGAAGTAGGTACTGAGTTCCATTGGACAGCGAACACCTTTAGGGATATATACAAACGAGCCATCGGAGAAGACGGCCGAATTGAGTGCAGCATAGAAATTATCGTTGGCAGGAACGACAGAACCAAGGTATTGTTTGACGAGTTCTGGGTGCTCTTGTACTGCTTCGGATATGGAGCAGAATATGATACCTTTTTCGGCAAGAGTTTCGCGGAAAGTAGTCTTGACGGAAACAGAATCCATGACCGCATCCACTGCCATGTTGCCGGCGAGCGCGGCGCGCTCTTCAAGAGGAATACCCAGTTTGTCGAAAGTTTTCATGAGCTCGGGGTCGATTTCTTTTTTCTCCTCGCCAGTATGTGTTTTAGGTGCAGCATAGTATGAAATAGCTTGAAAATCGATCTTTGGGATATTGAGGTGTGCCCAATTAGGATGCGGCATGGTGAGCCACTTGCGGTATGCCTTAAGGCGGAACTCAAGCAACCACTCTGGCTCATTCTTCTTCGCAGAGATGAGACGAATAACATCCTCGTTTAATCCCACGGGAATAATTTCGGTTTCGACATCAGTAGTGAAACCATACTTGTATTCCTGAGATGTAATTTCTTCTATTTCCTTCATTGTATGAATATCCGGATGCCCGGTATTTCCGGAAACTCCGGATAGTGATTAAATAAAAAAGCCGCTCTTTATAGCGGCTCTTTGGAGGTACCTGGCGGATTCGAACCGCCGTCCCCGGTTTTGCAGACCGATCCCTAACCGCTCGGGCAAGGTACCAAACTTGCACTCATTAAATCGAAATGCGGTGCAAAGGTACTGCTTTTTTTTGAACTGACCAAATATTTTTCAAAAAAAATACAATAAACTCCTAGTCAACCCCACTTTTCTACGATTTCATCCATGATCTGGAATACTTCTGTTTTTGTTTCTGCTCTCAAAAGAGCAATGCGTGTTTGGCGAAAATCGTACAGGCATTTGAATGCAGGTGATGCCGCAAAGTGGCGACGGCTATGTACAATACCCCTGCGCTCATCGCCAATCCATTGGATACTGCGTTCTACATGCTCTTTGAGTATTTTGACGCACCACTGCATGCTACGGGGAGGAAGTAACTGACCTGTGGTGAGGTAGTGCTGCATATCCTCAAATATCCAAGGACAACCGAAAGTGGCGCGTCCAACCATAATGGCATCTACCCCGAATTCATCGAAAGCATGTTTGGCTTGTTCAGGGGTGGTAATATCTCCATTTCCGATGATAGGGATATGTATTCGAGAATTGTTTTTCACTTCTCGGATGAGTGACCAATCTGCTTCGCCTCGGTACATTTGTGAGCGTGTACGGCCATGAATAGCTAGTTCGGTGATACCACAATCTTGTAGTGACTCGGCAATGTCAGTAATTATACGATTGTTGTCATCCCAGCCTAAACGTGTTTTGACTGTCACAGGTGTTTTGACTGCATCAACCACCGCACGCGTGATGTCCAACATTTTAGGAATATCTTTAAGAAGTCCAGCGCCAGCACCCTTTCCCGCGACTTTCTTGACAGGGCATCCGAAATTAATATCGATGAAATCGGGTTTGGCTTGCTCTACGATGCGTGCTGCATCTGCCATACTCTCAGGTTCACGACCGTAAATCTGGATGGCAACGGGTCGTTCCTCATCGCTGATTTGTAGTTTGCGGGTTGTTGAAGCCACATCGCGTACTAAGGCATCGGCATTGACAAACTCGGTGTATACACGCGAAGCACCGAATCGCTTGCAAAGCAAACGAAATGCAGGATCGGTGACATCCTCCATGGGAGCGAGATATAGTTTGTGTTCCATGATGGTTATTTATTCTCTTCGATGGTTGGGTATTTGATGCGATGATGGTTGATCTCAATGAGTTTTTGTTTAAAGATAGTGCGAATATCTTCAAGATCTTTGAATGACAGCGATGTTTCTGAGAATTGTCCGTCAGCTACTTGTGTGTTGATCATCTGATCAACCATATTGGCGATTGATTGTTCGGTAAACTCGTTGAGAGTGCGTGAGCGTGCTTCAATAGCATCTGCCATCATGAGAATAGCAGCTTCTTTAGATGCTGGTTTTGGTCCCGGGTAAGCATAATCTTCTTTGCATACATCTGCAGCTGTTTTGCCCTCTGCAATGGCGGCATTAACGGCGGTGTTGTAGAAATAGCGTGTGACAGAAGTTCCATGGTGTGAGCGGATAAAATGCACGATGACCTCTGGCAAATGATGCTTGCGTGCAATGCGTTCGCCTTCTGCTACATGGTTGATAATTACTTTAGCTGCTTCGTTACAATCCATTGACTGCAAAGGGTTTTCTCCAGTTTGATTCTCAATAAAGTGATTTGGTGCACTCATTTTACCAATATCGTGATAGAGCGCACCCGTGCGGACAAGTAGTACTTTCGCACCAATGCGTTTTGCGGCTTCAGTGGCAAGATTGCTGACTTGTAGCGAGTGTTGGAAGGTACCTGGTGCTTTTTCTGCAAAAGAAAGCATAAGATTGGAATTGACATTGGTAAGTTCTACCAATGTGATATTACTCAATAGCCCAAATGAACGTTCAAATAGGAAGATCACTCCGTAGGAGCATATAACAAGTACAGCGTTGATAACGAAGTAGAAATAGTATTTGTACTCTAATGCTAAAATGTTTCCAGTCATGAGGAGAGTAACCGCGGTATAGACTAATGAGTACGAAAGCAGTATGAATAGAGCAGTTTGGGCTAATTGAGCTCTTTGCGTCATATCACGCAAGCTAATAACTGCTACTATACCAGTGATGAATTGAATTAGAAGGAAAACATAGGGAGCTGGTACTACAAGTGAAATGATTAGCGTGGTAATTATATGGATGAAAATAGCTGTGCGTGAATCGTAGAAGACACGAGTGATGATGGGGCACCACGTGAAAGGAACAATATATATATAACCAGTAGGTGCATAGCGCAGTACAAAAGCTGCAATAGCTACGATGATTGCTATCAGTATAGAGAAAAACAAGACATGGCGTAACTTATCTAAAAGTTTGCGTCGATAGGTGCTGAGGTAAAGAAAGAATATGCTCAATAAAATGGCTACACAGATGCTACTTCCTACGATAGAGAAAATGTTCTGACGTTTGGATATATCACGATCTTCCATCGATTTGCGAAGCGAATGAAGTTGTTGAGCTTTATCTTCGGTAACAATTTCTCCTGTATCAATAATTTTTTCTCCAGCTTGCACGATGCCATGTGTAAGTGAAATGTTTGATTGAATATTGTTTTTTAGATTTGCAGAGGTGATGGAATCGTATAATAGATTTGGCGCCAATTCTTTGTGAGTGAGTTGATATGCTGTTTTAGGAGTGTATATTTGACTTGTATCAATTGTTGTTGAGATATGGTTGTTGATGATGGCTATACCTGAACATTGCGACTGTAAGATACGATCCATTTCTTCGATAGATACGATGTACAAGTCTATTTGCAAAGCTTGCGTGTCAACAGTATAACATGGTGTGTAATCCCTCATTGCCTGTTCAATTTCCTCTTGCAATTGAGTTTCTGGTTTATAAATAGGGAAATCATATTCAGCAGTGACTAAGCCATATCCCCAGGGTTGTCCGACCTCAAAGTGATATTTGAACGGATTAGTGTAACGAGGGAATAGGTAAATACACAATGCTGCTAGTGTCGACAATGATAGTAGCTGGATGATTGTTCGGATAGACTTTTTCATATGAAGATATTGGTTGTTTAGCGTTTTTGTACGAAGAATGATTGTATTAATTCTCTGCATTCGACTTCTAGAACTCCCGATGAAATCGAGCATTTTGGATGTAATGCTTTGGGTGCAAAGAATGTGAATCCTCGTTTTTCGTCGGCAGTTCCATAGACTACTCTTTTGATTTGTGCCCAACCGATTGCTCCAGCACACATGATGCATGGTTCAACGGTTACATACAATGTACATTGTGCGAGGTATTTGCCTCCAAGGGTGTTTGCTGCAGCCGTGATGGCTTGCATTTCGGCATGTGCAGTCACATCAGCCAGTGTTTCTGTAAGGTTGTGTCCACGTCCTACCACTTGTCCGTTTGCCACAATTACACATCCAATAGGCACTTCACCTTGTGCATAAGCTTGTTTTGCTTCTGCTAGAGCCATGCGCATATAGCGTTCGTCATCAGGAATGGTTGTGTTCATAATTGGATAGTGAATGGATGAATAACGATAATTCTTCTGGGTGTTGCTCAAAGTGGTTTCCGATGACAACAATATCTGCTCCAGCATCGAATGCTTGTATCATCGCTTGTGGTGTTTGTATACCTCCACCTACGATGAGTGGTACTCGTAATTGTTGGTGTACGGCGTGTATGATATCGATGGATACGGGCTTTTTAGCTCCGCTGCCAGCTTCGAGGTATATGAGTTGTTTGCCAAGCAGTTGCCCTGCAACGGCAGTGGAAGTAATGTTCTCGATTTCTGTTTGAGGTATGGGCCTGCAGTTTGATACGATTTCAACGCTACTTTTACGTCCTCCATCTATAAGAATGTATCCCATAGGAATGGTCTCTATTCCTGATTGAATAACTTGTTGTGCAATCTTAATGTGTGGTTTGATAAGTATGTCTGCCGTGGAGGCGTTAAGCAATGAAAGGAATAATAATGCATCTGCATTGGGAGAGAATTGCTCTATATTGCCAGGGAATAGAATAAGTGTTGCGGTTGTATGCTGTCGTAAAGCAGCGATGCAAGGTTCGATCGAATCTCCAGTGCTACCTCCAACGAAGATGATTTTTACCTCGTGGAGATATGGCAATAGTTTGGTATAGGCTTCGGGTTTGTTAGGGTCAACAAGTATTACCAACAAGGGGTGTTGTTGGTGCTTGCTATTGATTATGTTGGATAAAATCTTCATATTGTACGATTCTATCTCCATTCTAGAGATTCCATAATTATGCGAACATCCTGTTTTAGATAATCGTAGATAGGTGCGAGGGAATCCTGGTTGGGAATACAATTACAATATACTGATCCCCGGAAAAAATGTTTGGTGGAATCAGTGAGAACAAACTGCATAGGAGTAGCGGTATTGCCATGTAGTTCGCAAAAAAGTCCCCAAACTTGGTTATCAGGGTTTGCAAATTCTTGCACGGGGATAGCAGATGCTATTGTGGTATGTTTATAGAGAAACTCTTGTGCGTCGTGGGAAAGGGTGCGGAAGTTGTTTTGGATTGGTTTGTAACTGCAGTGAATGGTGGCGTTGAGCATAGGGTATTGAATGTTAATCCAGAATGATTCCCCTTCGTGTGGTTGATCTTCGATATAGGCATTATTTGATACACGGAATGCGTAAGGATAGCCATCGAGTGTCGTGTTGGAGTATGTTGTGTCAGGAATAGCAATTCGGAAGTACCCTACTGGTTTAGGAACAGTATGGCGTTGGCAAGAAGGTAAAAATATTATTGCCAAAATGAAAAATATTATTTTGAGAATCTTCATATGTCGCATATATCGGCACGCAAAGGTAGTATTTTTTTTGCAAATGCGCAAGAAAAAAAGTAAAAAGTAAAAAATGAAAAGTAAAAACTTCCGTAGAATAATATTAATTACTAAGTAATAACTAACTAATCACTAAGTAATAACTAATTAATCACTAATTATAATATAGTGTAGTTGAGTATAGTGTGGTGTAGTGTTATGTAGGTTGAAATGGATGTCTAGTAGGCGCGTGGGTAAGGTGAATAAATGTTTTACAACATGTTAAGGAAAATAAAAGAATAAAGAGTTGCAGGATTAAAAAAAATGTTGTATCTTTGCAGGCTGTTGAATACGAAAAGTAAGAATAAAAAGTATATCATGAAAGAAAACAATTATTGTGTGATTATGGCTGGTGGTGTCGGTAGCCGTTTTTGGCCATTTAGTCGCAATGAAAAACCGAAACAATTTCTAGATTTTTTTGGCACTGGACGTAGTCTGCTGCAGATGACGATTGATAGATTTCGTCCGGTTGTACCAATTGAAAATATCTTGATAGTTACTAATGTGGCTTATCGCGAGCAGGTGTTGGAGCAGATACCTGATTTGCGCTCAAATCAAGTGCTGTGTGAGCCAGCTCGTAGGAATACGGCTCCGTGTATTGCATACGCGGTGGCACGGATTAAAAGTATGTCGAAAGGTTCTCATGCGAATATTGTTGTGGCAGCGAGTGATCACTTGATATTGCAAGAGGATGTGTTTAGGGATGTAATTGCAAAATGTTTCAGTTTTATCGAGAAAAATGATGCGCTCGTAACTTTGGGAATGAAACCAACTCGCCCTGAAACGGGATATGGTTATATTCAGATGGGTGATGAGGTGAGCGGAGAGGCAATGTGTAAAGTAAAGGCCTTTACAGAGAAGCCTAATCTGGATTTGGCAGAGAAATTCGTTGAAAGCGGGGATTTCTTGTGGAATTCAGGTATTTTTATATGGAATCTGCGCACGATAGAAGCGGCTTTGCAAGAGCATATGCCAGAATTGTCACGTAAGTTTATGCAGGGTGCAGATAAGATGGGTACAATCGATGAAGATGCGTTTATTCAAGAGATGTTTCCCACTTGTCCAAGTATATCGATCGATTATGGTTTGATGGAAAAGGCGCAGAATGTGTATGTAATGCCAAGCGATTTTGGCTGGAGTGATTTGGGTACATGGGGCTCTTTGTATGAGTTGAGTGAGAAGGATGAGTCGGAGAATGTTACGCTTCATTCTGATGCTACCTTCTATGATAGTCGTGGAAATATAGTGACACTGCCTGCTGGGCATTTAGCTGTAATTCAAGGTTTAGAAGATTGCATTGTGGCAGAGGCGAATGGCGTGTTGCTGATATGTAAGCGTAAGGATGAGCAGCAGATACGTCAGTTTTATGCAGATGCGGAGATGCAATTTGGAGGTAAGTTTAGTTAATTTTGTATATATAAAGAATTAGCGTTAATATGAGTTACTTAAATTTTGACAAGACGTTGTTAATCAATTTAGAGCGTAGTTTGAGTAAGGAGATGATTCGCACCAATCGTGCGGGTGCTTATAACTCTACTACATTGGTAGATTGTAATACACGCAAGTATCATGGCCAATTGGTGTTGCCTTTGGGTGCACCGCTTCCCGAAGGCAATTATGTGCTTTTAGGAAGTTTAGACGAAACCGTAATTCAACACGGAGCGGAGTTTAACTTGGGAATTCATCAATACGATGAAAACCTATACATGCCTAATGGACACAAGTACATTCGTGAGTTTGATTGCGAAGTAATTAGCAAGACTACTTATCGTGTAGGAGGCGTGATTCTTACCAAAGAGAGAATGTTGGTTAGTTTTGAGCCTCGTGTGTTGATTCGTTATACATTGGTGGAGGCTCATTCGCCTACGACGCTACGTTTAAAACCATTTTTGGCATATCGTAACACTAATGAGTTAACGCATGAGAATAGCGTGGCGAACTCGGATATGCGTGAGGTGGAGAATGGTCGTGTGGCAAGGATGTATGAGCAGTTCCCGGAGTTGTACATGCAATGTTCGAAGAAGTCGGAATATACGCACGCGCCTGCTTGGTACAAAGGAATAGAGTACTTGAAGGAGCAAGAGCGTGGTTTTTCGTACAAGGAGGATCAGTTAGTGCCAGGATGGTTTGAGATGCCAATGAAGAAGGGTGAGAGCGTGATTTTTGCAGCTGGTATTAGCGAGGTGAATCCAAAGACCTTAAAGGCGTTATGGGAGAAAGAACTGAAGCGCCGTTCGGCTCGTGACACGATGTTTGGTAGTTTGAAGAATGCAGCATCACAGTTCTATAAACGCGAGGGTGACAAGTGTTATTTACTAGCCGGTTATCCTTGGTTTAGGGCATCTGCTCGCGAGGAGTTTTTGGCGATGCCTGGTTGTACGATGGGTATTGGTCGTCCAGAGTATTGGGATGCGATTGTGAATAAGACAGCCGTGGAGGAAGTGCGTAACTTTATGGATGGAAAAGAGTGTAGGTTAGCGGGAATGGATGAGCCCGATGTGTTGTTGTGGTTTATCCATGCGCTTCAAGAATATGCTGCCTATACTTCGTTGGAAGAGGTAACGCGTTTGTATGGCCAGTTGATTATAGATATTATGTTGTTTATCCGTAGGCAGCAGCATCCACGATTGTTCTTGCACAATAATGGTTTGTTGTGGGTAGATGGCAAGGAGCGTCCTGCAACTTGGATGAATGCGGTGGAGGATGGTCGTCCGATAACACCTCGTACGGGCTATGTGGTGGAGATTAATGCATTATGGTATAATGCTCGACTCTTTACTGCCGCAGTTCAACGCCAATTAGGTAAAGAGCAGATAGCCGATTTGATGGAATATCAAGCAGAGATAACTAAGGATAGTTTCATAAAGACTTTTTGGAATGGAGTGTATTTGGATGACTATGTGGATGGTGATTATCACAATAATGAAGTTCGTCCAAATCAGATTATAGCAGCTTCGTTGCCTTATTCTCCGCTAGATAGGCGTCAGTGCAAAGCGGTGGTAGATATTTGTACGAAGGAGTTGTATACCCCAAAGGGTCTGCGTACGATTTCTCCTAAGAGTGGATGTTATCGTCCGGAGTATATAGGTGGTCAGTTGGAGCGTGATAGAAACTTCCATAATGGTCCGGTGTGGCCATGGACAATTGCCGCGTATGCTATTGCTTATTTGAAGGTATATCAACACTCAGGTGAGAGTTTTATTCGCCGTTTATTGACTGGTTATGAGGCAGAGATGAGTGAGCTGTGTATTGGTACGCTGAACGAATTGTACGATGGTAATCCGCCATTCAAAGGGCATGGTGGTATGAGTTATGCTCCAAGTGTAGCGTCCGTAATAGAAGTATGTAACACTTTAAAACAATACGAAGCAAAATGAAAGCATTGATGTTCGGTTGGGAGTTCCCACCTCATATTCTTGGTGGTTTGGGAACGGCGAGTTATGGATTAACTCGCGGAATGGCGCAACAGGAGGACATGGAGATTACCTTTGTAATTCCTAAGCCATGGGGCGACGAGGATCAGTCGTTCTTGCGTATCATTGGTGCGAACAGCGTGCCAGTAGTATGGAAGGATAGTCACTATGATTATGTGCGCCAACGCATGGAAGGTAAGATGTCTCCTGAGGAATACTACCATTTGCGCAACAATATTCACTATGATTATTCGCGTATAGGAACAGATGATTTGGGTTGTGTAGGATTTTCGGGACGCTATCCAGATAACCTTTTGGAGGAGATCGGTAATTATGAAGCAGTGGCAAGTGTATTGGCTTCAGCTTTGGATTTTGATATCATCCATAGTCATGATTGGTTGACATATCCAGCAGGTGTATTTGCCAAGCAAATTTCCGGCAAGCCATTGGTGATTCATGTTCATGCAACAGACTTCGATCGTAGTCGAGGTAATGTCAATCCAACGGTATATGCTATTGAGCGCAGAGGTATGGATGAAGCCGATCATATCATGTGTGTGAGCGAACTTACTCGCCGTACGGTGATAGAGAAATATGGTCAAGATCCAAGCAAGGTAAGTACGGTGCATAACGCTGTAGAGCCACTGGCAAACCCCGATGAATTCGTGAAACACGAACGTAAAGATAAGTTGGTGACATTCCTTGGGCGTATCACGATGCAGAAAGGTCCAGAGTATTTTGTGGAAGCTGCAGCACGTGTGTTAGCTAAGACGGATGGCGTACGCTTTGTGATGGCGGGTAGTGGTGATATGATGAATAAGATGATCGATTTGGTGGCACAACGAGGGATTTCAGATAAATTCCACTTCCCTGGTTTTATGCGTGGTCGACAAGTTCAAGAGGTGTTGGCGGACTCCGATGTGTATATCATGCCAAGTGTGAGTGAACCGTTTGGTATCTCTCCGCTAGAGGCGATGCAGGTGGGTTGCCCGTCGATCATTTCGCATCAGTCAGGTTGCGCAGAAATTTTATCGCATGCCATAAAGACTGATTATTGGGATATTGATGCGATGGCAGATGCAATTTATGCCATTGTGAAGTATCCAGCCATGTATAAGTCTCTTAGAGAGTTAGGTCGAGATGAGGTGAATAATATCAAGTGGTATGACGCAGGATTGAAAGTACGTCGTATCTATGACCTTGTGCTATATCATTAATGTCAATTATCAATCAGTAAATACATTTAAAGTCATGAAAAATATTTGTTTTTGTTTTCAGATGCACGCTCCTTATAGGATGAAGCGTTATCGTTTTTTTGAGATTGGTCAAGACCATTATTACTATGATGACATGCAAACGGAAGAGCATGTAGAATGGTTGATTAACACCTCTTACATGCCACTTTGCAAGACTATAGCAGAGATGATTCGTTTGTCTAAAGGTCGTTTTCATTGTGCGTTGAGTGTTTCGGGTGTGATGTTGGAGATGTTCCAGCAATTTGCCCCCGAAATGATAGATGTGCTGAAGGAGTTGGCGGAGACTGGTTGTGTGGAGTTTGTGGCTACACCTTATAGTCAATCGTTAGCTAGTGTGTACAGCGAAACTGAAGCTGCGGAGCAACTGCAGTTGCAACAGGCAATGGTGAAGGAGCTCTTTGGTCAACAATCTACTACGATTTGTAATACCGAGTTGATTTATTCCGATGAAATCGCGATTTCGTTGTATCAACAAGGATATAAGACTGTAATGACAGAGGGTGCAAAGCATGTGTTGAGTTGGAAGAGTCCTAACTATGTGTATAGTAGTGCTTCTGCACCAAAGCTGAAGATGTTGTTGCGCAATGCGAATCTAAGTGATGAACTAGCTTTCCATTTCGCGGATCCAAATTGGCATAATTATCCGATGGATGCGGAGAAATATGCACTCCAATTGGCTGCTTTGCCAGAAGAGGAACAAGTTGTAAATATTTGGGTGGGTGCAGAGACATTTGGTGTCCGTCATCACGCATTGACTGGTATCTTTGATTTCTTGAAGGCATTGCCATACTTTGCATTGGAGAATGATTTAGGCTTTATGACTCCGTCTGAAGTGGCGAAGAAGTTTGCTGCAAATGATGTGGTAGTTGCTCCATATCCTATTACATGGGCTGGTGAGGCAAAGGACTTGAGCATTTATACGGGTAATGATTTGCAAAACGAAGCAGTACAAAAATTGTTTGCAGTAGCTGAGCGTGTACATCTTTGCCAAGACAAACAGTTGAAGCACGATTGGCTGTTGTTGCAAGATGTGAATTACTTGCATTACATGAATCATATTGATCAAGGTGCTACGCATTACGAATCTGCGTATGATGCATTTATCAACTATATGAATATCCTCTCAGATTTTCTTCAACGTGTGGATGAGCAATATCCAACTACGATTGATAATGAGGAGTTGAATGAACTGCTTAAGACTATTCAAAACCAAGAAAAGGAGATTGAGAAATTGGAGAAACAGCTCAAAGAGGTGAAGAAGGCAGCTAAAGCGGATACTCCTAAAAAATCTTGCGCAAAGAAATCAACCAAGAAATAATCGTTGAAAAATATTAAATACTCCCTTTGTTCGAATGGAGCGAAGGGAGTGTTTTTTTTGGGAAGGATGTATAATTTTTGAAAATAATTCTGATTAATTTTGTATATTTACATTTTTTGTTGTACCTTTGCAGCGCAAATCTGTTTTATGGGGATATTTGGTTTTGACAGCAGGTAGAACAGGTATGTAAGCACGCCGAGCATGAATACCGCTCGTTAATCGGGTTCGCCATTATAACTGGCAACAATACTGTAGCTCTCGCTGCGTAATCGAAGTATAGTAGATTCGCCTAGTTTCGGCACAAGGTGCTGAACCGAGACATCGCTCCAAGCCAACGCCCAGAGGCTGATAGGATCAAGCGGTGCGGAAATATCAGGGCTGGTTTCTGTAGGCTGCGATGCAGAAATGAGATTTTAGCAGATAAGGCAATGGTTGGTGGCTTGGGTCTTGCTATTGCTCGAAAATTAAGGCCAAGATAAGCGTGTAGAAAGCATATTGGTTCCTTGTTTGGACGCGGGTTCGAATCCCGCTATCTCCACAAAAGTGCGCATTACGCGCTGATTAATAAGATATTATGAATTTGTGAAGTTGTGATAAATGTGGAAATCCACATAAATAACTATTAAAAGTCCACATTTATTATGAGAACAAAAAACCTTATTTCTTTTCCACGCTACAATCGTAGAGGTGGTGATCTAACAAAAAAATGGTATGTAGAATTTGCGTTTGTTGCACCAGATGGTGAGCAACAACGCTATCTCCACTGATAAAAAGAAAAAATCATCCAAAGGCTTGGATGATTTTTTTGTGGTCCTGCTTGGGCTTGAACCAAGGACCCCCTGATTATGAGTCAGGTGCTACTAACCAACTGAGCTACAGGACCGCGACATTGTCGCTACGCGCAAAAATGATATTCAACCATTTTGCGGGTGCAAAGGTACTGCTTTTTTTTGAAACAACAAAGAAAAACAAAGAAAAAAGAGAAAAAAACTGCTTTTGGTTGCAAATATGCAAAAAAAATGTTATCTTTGCGCGTTATTTTAAGAATAGAATAAAATTCAAATAAAGATATGGAAGTATTACAACAAATGTTGCAACGTGCGCAAGCTAATCCTCAGCGCATTGTGTTGCCAGAGGGTGATGAACCTCGTACTTTGGAGGCTGCGAACCTTATCTTAAAGGATAAAATCGCAGAGTTGATTTTGGTTGGCAATCCTGCTGTGATCAAACAGATGGCAGAAGAAAAGGGTTATGAGTATATCTTGAGTGAGGAAAGTGCTCTAACTATTGTTGATCCATTAACAGATCCTAAGATGCCAGAGTATGCCAACTTGCTGTTTGAACTTCGCAAGGCTAAAGGTATGACTTTGGAGCAAGCTACTGAAAAAGTAAAAGATCCGCTCTATTTGGGTTGTTTGATGATTAAGAATGGTGATGCTGATGGCGAGTTGGCAGGTGCTCGTGGTACTACTGCTGATACTATTCGTCCTGCATTCCAGATATTGAAGACACGTCCGGGTGTGCATATAGTGTCAGGCGCGTTCTTGATGTTTACCCCTGCAAAGCATTTGGGTGAAGGTGGTTTCCTTGTGTTTGCAGATTGTGCCGTGAATCCATGTCCTAATGCGCAAGAGTTGGCAGAGATCGCGGTGACTACGGCTGAGACTGCTAAGGCTCTCGGAGGTATTGAGCCACGTGTGGCAATGCTCAGTTTCTCTAGCAAGGGTAGTGCAAAGCACGAACTAGTAGATAAAGTAACGGAGGCTACTCGTATTGCACATGAGATGGCACCTGAGTTGGCGTTGGACGGAGAATTGCAATTGGATGCTGCTTTGGTGGAGAGTGTGGGCGCACAAAAAGCTCCTGGTTCACCTGTAGCTGGTAAGGCTAATGTGTTGGTGTTCCCTGATTTGCAAGCAGGAAATATCGGATATAAATTGGTAGAACGCTTCTCTGGTGCGGATGCGGTAGGACCAATCTTGCAAGGTATTGCGGCGCCAGTGAATGACCTCAGTCGCGGATGCAAGGTGCAAGATATAGTGCAAATGGTGATTATCACTGCTAATCAAGCGATTGGTGCAAAACAAAAGTAAACCATAAAAAAACACAACGATAGATATGAAGATTCTAGTATTAAACTGCGGAAGTAGCAGTATCAAGTACAAACTTTTTGATATGGACACCAAGGCCGTAATGGTGCAGGGTGGAGTAGAGAAAATCGGTTTGCCTGATGCGTTCTTGCAAATCAAATTGGCTTCAGGTGAGAAGGTGAAAATCGAACAACCGATGCCAGAGCACACTGTAGGTATTCAATTGATTTTGAATAGTTTGGTGGATGATAAGATTGGTTGTATTGCTTCGTTGGATGAGATTGAAGCTGTAGGACATCGTGTAGTACATGGTGGTGAAAAATTCAATAAATCAGTAGTTATCACTCCAGAGGTTAAGGAGATGATTGTAAAGTGTGTTGAGTTGGCGCCGTTGCACAACCCTGCTAACCTTAAGGGTATTGAGGCTGTTGAAGCTGCTCTTCCTGGCGTACCTCAAGTGGCAGTCTTTGATACCGCTTTCCATCAAACTATGCCAGATGAGGCATATATGTATGCAATTCCGTATGAATTGTATGAGAAGTATGCAATTCGTCGCTACGGTTTCCATGGAACTTCACATCGCTATGTTTCAGCACGCGTGTGTGAGTATTTAGGTGTAGACCCCGCTAAGACTAAGGTTATAACTGCACATATTGGTAATGGTGGTAGTTGTACTGCAGTATTGAATGGTGAGTCGGTTGATACATCTATGGGTTTGACTCCACTGGAAGGTTTGATGATGGGTACTCGTGCAGGAGATATGGACCTAGGTGCTGCTACATATATCATGGAGAAAGAGAATTTATCAACTGCTGAGTTTTCTAACATGATGAATAAGAAGTCTGGTTTGATGGGTGTGAGTGGGGTATCTAGCGATGCGCGTGATATTGATGCAGCGGTGAACGAGGGTAATGCACGTGCCGATTTGGCGCGCCGTATGTTTATCTACCGTGTAAAGAAATATATCGGTGCCTATGCCGCTGCAATGAATGGTGTAGATGTACTAGTATTTACTGGTGGTATTGGCGAAAACGACGTATATATCCGTGGCGAGATTATCAAAGGCTTGACCTATCTTGGCATAGAATTTGATGAAAGTAAGAATGCAGTACGTGGCGAAGAGGCTCTCCTCTCGACCGTGGACAGTAAGGTGAAGGTTTGCGTCATTCCTACCGATGAGGAATGGATGATTGCTTCCGACGCCCAAAAGCTTATTTAAGATTAGATATTAGACCGCTTCGCTGTAGGATATTAGGCAGCGGAGTGGTCATTAAAAGACCAAAAGAACCTTGAAACCCATTATTTATCAATTGCTGCCTCGTTTATTTACCAATTATAATGAGACTCGTCGTCATGGAGGTAGCATGCAAGAAAATGGCTGTGGTACGCTGAATGCGATCACGCCAAAGGCGTTACACGCCATACATGACTTAGGTGCTACACACGTTTGGTACACAGGTGTCATACGTCATGCCACCGCACAATACAATACGCCAAGCATTGTCAAGGGTTTGGCGGGAAGTCCTTATGCCATAACTGATTACTACGATGTACATCCTGACTTGTGCGAGGATAAGCGTCGCCGTATGAAGGAGTTTACTGATTTAGTTGAACGTACTCATAAGGCAGATATGGGCGTGATTATTGATTTTGTTCCTAATCACGTATCTCGTGAGTATCATTCTACAGCTCACCCTCGTGGTGTGGTGGATTTGGGTGCGAATGACAATCCTGATTGGGCATTCTCGCCACTCAACAACTTCTACTACATGCCTGGTCAGAAGTTTGCACCTTATTTCGATATTAAGGGCTATGAAGAATATCCTGCTCGTGCTACGGGTAACGATTGTTTTGTGGCTACCCCTTCTGTGAACGATTGGTATGAGACTGTGAAGCTCAACTATGGTGTTTTCTACCAAGGTGGAGGAGAAAAGCAGTTTGATCCTATCCCTGATACCTGGCACAAGATGCTGCATATCTTGCTCTTCTGGGCAGGTAAGCAGGTCGATGGTTTTCGCTGCGACATGGCGGAGATGGTGCCTCGCGAGTTTTGGGCTTGGGCAATTGAGCAAGTTAAGAAGGAATATCCTAATATCCTTTTCATTGCTGAAGTGTATAACCCTCATCTCTATCGCGATTACTTGGCTGCGGGCTTTGATTACCTTTATGACAAGGTGGGTATGTACGATTACCTACGCGGCGTGACCAGCAAGAATTGGGCTGCGGAAGGTATAACGATGCAATGGCAATCGGTGGATGATATCCGTGACCGTATGCTCTATTTCCTTGAGAATCACGATGAACAGCGTATCGCTAGTGGATTTTTCTGTGGACGCGGTATGTGTGCTGAGCCAGCTATGATTGTTGCTGCAACATTGGGCACTAACCCTGTGATGGTATATGCCGGACAAGAGTTGGGCGAGAAGGGTATGGATGCCGAAGGCTTTTCGGGGATGGATGGACGTACCACTATCTTTGACTATTGGGGGGTGAAATCTTTGCAAGCATGGGCTAACCATGGCAAGTTCGATGGAGCTAATTTGGATGAGGAGCAAAGGAATCTTCGTACATTCTATCGCCAATTACTGCGCGTAGCACGAAGTGAGAAAGCCATTACTATGGGTGATATGTATGACTTGACCTATGCTCAAACCGAGGGTTTTAACAAGCACGAGCAGTACACTTTTATCCGCAAGTATAAGAAGCAAACTTTATTGGTTATATTGAATTTTGACGATCGTCAAGTGGATGTGCAGGTGCGTATTCCGCGGGAGGCTTTTGAACATTTGCAACTCGAGTCGCAATCAGAGGCAAAGGCGAAAGATTTGCTCACAGGCATGGAATATACCTTCCCATTGAATTCTTACACACCAGTTTGCTTGACGCTACCTGCTTGGAAGGGAATGATACTCAAGATTAAAGGTTAGAGAATATAAAAGACGAGAGGTAATGAAACGATTGGCGGAAATTATCAAACCCTATTTGAAGTTGCTCCGTGTGGGCAATTTAGGATTTTTAGCTATCTTGCTTTTTGTGATGGAGTATTGGGTAGCAACGCCGCTATTGCAGCGAGCGCTATTCTCCGAGCAGATGCCTTGGTGGATACTTACATTGCTGATAATCAGCGTAGTTTGTATTGCTGCGGGAGGGTATGTAATCAATGATTACTTCGATGTCAAGATTGACCGTATCAATCGTCCCGATGACTTGATTGTCACTCGTATCATCTCACGTGATACAGCCATGCTTATGTTCCAAGTGCTGACTGCTGTAGGCATTGTCTGCGGCGGAGTAGTATCGTGGTGGGCGCGTAGTTGGACGCTGCTCTTTATCTTTATAGTCATCCCTGGATTACTGTGGTTCTATTCGGCGAGCTACAAACGTATGTTCTTGGTTGGAAATCTGGTTGTCGCTTTTGTTTCGGCTATCGTACCGTTGCTAGTAGCTATCGTGCATGCAGATCATCTGCGTCACCTCTATGGTGAAGCGCTTGCTTATACGCCTATTGTAGGTGAGATGTATATCTGGCTTAGCGGTTTTGCTGTATTTGCATTTTTAATGACCTTAGCCCGAGAGATGATAAAGGATATTGAGGATGTTGAGGGCGACCGTGAGATGGAGTGTCGCACGCTGCCTATTGTTTGGGGCGAAAAGTGGACCAAGATTATCGTCACTGCTTTGGTAGTAGGTATCATGGCGTTGATTGCTTATATTGGTTGGGGGGTATTGCCTTTCCCTGCTGCTTGGAACACTTTTACTTGTCGTTATCTGGTGTTCGGACTGATGGTACCATTGGTGTGTGTCTTGGTGCTTCTGTGGTTTGCCAAGTCTAAACGTGAGTTCCGTACCGTACAACAAGTGATGAAATTCACCATGTTTATGGGTGTACTCTTCTCTTATGTAATTGCCACTAATCTAACCGTCTAATCTCTATTTATCGCTTATGAATATCATCCTTGGAAGCCAGAGTCCTCGTCGTCGTGAACTGATGGCAGGTTTGGATATAGCATTCTCCTGTGTTACTATTGATGCGGATGAGTCGTATCCTGCAGATCTTCAAGCCGGTGATATTCCTCTGTATATTTCGCGTGCGAAGGCGCGCGCATACGCGGGTGAGCTCAAGGAGAACGATCTGCTGATTACTTCTGATACGATTGTTTGGCTCAATGGCGAGATGTTGGGCAAACCGCAAGATGAAGCGGATGCCCGCGCTATGTTGGCTCGCCTGAGTGGACAGACTCACGAGGTATATACGGCAGTATGTTT
Source organism: Paludibacteraceae bacterium (assembly GCA_045577965.1). Lineage (GTDB taxonomy): Bacteria > Bacteroidota > Bacteroidia > Bacteroidales > Paludibacteraceae > Colicola. Next base: position 47,737 of record JAZNJI010000003.1, on the reverse strand, counting down.
TGCCGATATGAACGGCGAATTAGAGACTTTGGTGGATTGTACGAAGGTCACCTTTAAGACTCTTTCGGAGGAAGAAATTGATTATTATGTAAATAAGTATCGCCCACTAGACAAAGCGGGTGCATATGGTGTGCAAGAGTGGATTGGTTATGTGGGAGTTACAAAGATGGAAGGTTCCTACTTTAATGTCATGGGTTTCCCTATTTGCCGCGTATATGAGACACTTCGCCAACTAATTTCCAAGGACTAAATATGAATTAATCTCAGGGATTGTTAAATTAAATCCGTTTTCTCAAAAATCCCAAAATTTCTGAAGTTTCCGAAATTCTTGCTGTGGTTTTTATAGCAAAAGGAGAATGGACACTATAAAAAAATAGATATAGTAGGATAGCGAAGGATATAGTTAATGGTCACAGTTTTTGCACATTTCGGGGAGGTTTCCCTTTAGTATGTGCTTGCGCAGATTGTTGGCTTTGCTAGAGTGGAAGATCTCCGAGAGAGAGAGGGTGGTGATGTTCCCCAAGGTGTGGCGATGATCCTTATCGTAGCAGCAAGGTAGGACGTCGCCAGAGGTGGTGATGACACAGCCTGACCAGAGGCGAAGGCAAGGCCGTGAGGCGATAAGGCGATGAGGCGATAAGGCGAGAGGCGAATGTTTTTTATGCACATAAGTACCATCTGCTGTTTTCTTGTAGCGGGAGTAACGCTCGTTGGTGGGCATGAGAGGGTGCCCGTGTTCAAAATTATAGAGTTGAGCGGTTTTAAAGACAAGGTGTGTGGCGCCAAGTTTCTTGTAATTCTTTTTGATCCATGACCATTCGTGCTCGTTGGTACGCAAACGCAAGACCTGCAATTCAATGCGGATAGAGGAGCCGTATTGCACCTTGGCTTCGTGCAAATGTTGCAAACCTTCTAGAGCACGATGCAGGCTGCCTCCTACACGATATGCAGCATATGACTCCTCGGAGAAGCCATCAATAGATACGATGATTCGGCTAAGCCCGCTCTTAACTAGTCGTTGCGCCGTGAGCGAAGTGAGAGCTTGCGCATTAGTGGATACAATGGTGTAGAGCCCAGCTTGATGGGCACGAGTAATCATTTCGGGTAATTGGCGGTTGAGAAGCGGTTCTCCTTGGAAGTAGAACTGCATGGTGTGTGCTGTTGGTTGCACTTGCTCTAATGCTCTTTCAAATACAGAAAGAGGCATTAGGCGATTAGGCGATAGAGCACCCCCAAAATCGGCAGATTTTTCGGGGCCCCCGCTGGCTATTGGGCGATTAGGTGATGAGGCGATTCCTACTGGACATTCTGGGCAGTGGAGTTGGCAAAAATTGGCGGGTTCAACGCTGACGAAAGTGGGCAAATGACGCACACGCACTACCCCAAAGAGTGATAGTGCGTAACTAAACCAACAACGCAATTGGTTGAAGATTCTACTGGCAAGGAATCTTGTTGACACGGCGTTCGTGGCGACCTCCTTCGAACTCGGTGGTAAGGAAAATCTTAATCAATTCGATAGCCTTCTCTGCGGAGATATAGTTGGCTGGCAGGCCGATAATATTGGCATTATTGTGTTGGCGTGCAAGGCGAGCGAGTGGTTCGTCCCAACAGAGCGCAGCACGAATGCCTTGGTGGTGGTTGCAGGTCATGGTGATACCATTGCCTGTAGAGCAGATAGCGATGCCCATGTCGTTGGTGCCGTTTTCTACGGAATCTGCCATAGGGTGGGCGAAGTCAGGATAGTCGCAGCTATCAGTAGAAGGACAACCATAGTCGGTGACTTGAATGCCTTGCTCGGTGAGCCAAGCAATAACAGTTTGTTTGAGGGCGAAGCCTGCGTGATCCGAGGCGATGCCAAGTTTGAGATCTTTCATGTGAGTGATGAACTATGAGTGATGAGTTATAAGTTAAATGGACAAATCAATTGACATTCGAGGCAATGGTGGGTGGTATAGGCGATGCATTGGGTGGCATCCCACACATTGTTTTTCAAAGCTCCTGTTGGACAGGCGTCTAAACAGAGGCGACAGTCGGCGCACAGTTGGGCAATTGGCAATTGGCGATTGGCATTTGGCAAAGGTGCGTTGATGAGGATCTCTCCAGGGTGAACCATACTGCCAAGGGTGGGGTGGATGAGTTGGTGATTTTTGCCAATAAATCCTAGTCCTGCTTCGACACACCATCGGCGTTCAAGTATGGGGGCTGAGTCGCAAAAAATATGTTGGTGGGTGGAAGAGACAATATCGCCTCCAAACTCCTCTTTTAGTCTAGCTTCTAGTTTATAAAGTAGCGATTTTACCGTTCGGTGATAGTCTCTGCCTGACTTGTCAAAGTGCAGAAGGCATACCACTATGGTTTGTGCTCCAGGAACTAGCAGGGATGGATCGTATCGTTTTTCGCAGTTGCGTGTGAGGTAGTCCATCTCGCCGTGCAACCCCTGCGCAATCCAATTGTCCATAAATTGCGCATCGTTGTCTAACCGACGAACGGGAGCGATGCCGCAGGCATCAAAGCCTAGTTCGAGGGCGAGATTAGAGATATTTTCGGATGTCAGCGTCAAGTTGCTTAAAATCGGTGTATCGTCCTTGCACATTGCCTTTGCGGTCAAGCAGGAAGAGGGTTGGGAGGGATTGTACATTGTAGCGTGTAAGCACCTCTACGGCTTGTTCGCCCGCATATACATTGGTCCATGGTAAGTTGATGACACCATCCTCCCATAGTAATCGGTTACGATCTAAGGATACGGAATATATGGCAAGTCCTCGGTTGTGGTATTTGTTGTATATTTCGCGGAGTTCGAAGATATACCCCTTGCTTTGCTCCATGTCAATAGCAGAGAAATCAAGTACAATCACTTTGCCTCTTAGGCCTGATAGGGACTGTGTGACGCCATTATCATCGGTTAGTGCAATGTCTAGAAAAGTGTTTTCTGCATTTTCGATGATTTGTTGGATTGCGAGTTGTTGGTTAGCGGCTCGTTCTGCTTGCATTACTTCTTTAATCTGTGTGTAGATCGCTATAGTGCGTTCGTATTTGGGCATCCACGTATTGAACGAGGTGGCCACAGCTTGGTACATACGGCGATCAGCAGGATCTAATACGTTCCAAATGTATTCCCCTTTTTGCTTGAAAAACACTGCGTAATATGCGGCTAATGAGCGAGGATTGGTGACAATAATGTTCTTAGCCATTTCGCGTAGTTCTTCGCGTGACGCAGTACGTGCGGTGGAGCGCAATTGAGCAATAGTGAGGGAGTTGCTACTTCCTTGGATAGCTAGTGTGTATGGTAGGCTATCTTTTGTGGTTGTAACAGTGATAGTTTCGGTAGAGTCTACAGCCAATGGCAGTGATCGTTTTCCCACACGAAGACGGTAGAAATCAGGATATGCGGGTGTGGCAGCTTGGAGTGAGAAATCTCCTTCTGAGTCTAGTACGCATGAGTCAACTACGGTGGTTTCGAGCAAAGTAGTATGCTCAAGGTAGAGAGTGTCATCTTCAGCTCCGGTGATAGTGCCGGTCACGCAGAAAATAGGTTTATTTTGGCAACTGATAAAGATAGTTGCTACAAAAGTGAGAAATATAAGTGTTTTTTTCATAATCCTAAAAATACAGTAGCTAGATTACCGAACATTAGTTTACATGCGATAGCTAATACAATGATACCAAAGAACTTACGGAGGATGTATAATGTAGTTTGACCTACATATTTGTTGAGCCAATTGGTACCTTTAAGCACCATGAATAGCGCAACAGTGTTGAGTGCGACAGAAATGACCAGGTTGATGATATCGTATTCGGCTGTAATAGAGAGCAATGCCGTGAATGCACCTGGACCAGCGTACATGGGGAACGCTAATGGCACGATACTGCCAGATCCCTCTAGACCTTCGTTCTTGAAAATAGTGACATCTAGCACCATCTCTAAAGCCATAAGGAAGATGACAAATCCACCAGCAATGGCGAAATACTCAATCTTTACACCAAATAGTTTGAGTACCCATTCACCTGCGAAAAGAAAGGTGATAAGAATAACGATAGTGGCAATACAAACTTTCAAAGGAGAAATCTTAATCCCTTTTTTTACCATATTAAGTGTGACTGGGATATTGCCAAACGGGTCAATAATGGCAAAAAGAAAAATGAACGATGACAATACTTGCCAAATGTCGAAAGTACCGAAAAACTCTTTCATAATGTTATGGATGTTTTATAATTGCGCTACAAAGTTACTACTTTTTTCGTAATTGTACAAATTCCAGTGTTTTTTTTGTGAAAAATAATAAATTGCCCTAAAATGTTTGCATATGTGGTAAAAAAGCAGTAATTTTGCAAACTTTTTATAAATTGACGTAGAATGGGCTTGCTGAAAGCAAGACCGTTAGCAAAAAAGATTATGCAAAAAATCAGAAACATAGCTATCATCGCACACGTGGACCACGGCAAAACAACGCTCGTGGACAAGATGCTGTACACCGCCAACCTCTTCCGCGACAACGAGCAGAAGGGTGAGCTTATCCTCGACAACAACGAACTCGAGCGCGAGCGCGGTATCACCATCTTGGCAAAGAACGTAGCGATAGAATACAAGGGCTACAAAATCAATGTGATTGACACTCCGGGCCACGCCGATTTCGGTGGCGAGGTGGAGCGCGTGCTGAACATGGCAGATGGCGTGCTGCTGCTCGTGGATGCCTTCGAAGGCCCTATGCCACAAACGCGCTTCGTGCTGCAAAAGGCACTCGAACTCAACCTCAAACCTATCGTAGTCATTAACAAAGTCGATAAACTCAACTGCCGCCCTGATGAGGTGCAAGAGGAAGTGTTCGACCTCATGTGCAACCTCGACGCAACCGAGGAGCAATTGGATTTCCAAACGCTCTATGGCTCTGCAAAGAACGGCTGGATGTCCACCGATTGGAAGCAGCCAACCGAAGACCTGACCGCATTGATGGATGCCATCATTGAGTATATTCCCGAGCCAGAGGTGCTGGAGGGTACACCACAGATGCTCATCACCAGTCTCGACTACAACCCATATGTAGGTCGTATCGCTGTGGGACGTGTACATCGTGGTACATTGCGCAATGGTCAGAACGTCATGCTTGCCAAGAAAGATGGCACGATGGTTAAGACCAAAATCAAAGAGCTACACACCTTCTCGGGCATGGGACACATTAAAACCGACGAAATGAAATCGGGCGATATATGCGCGCTCATCGGTATTGACGGCTTCGAGATAGGCGACACTATTTGCGACATCGAGACACCAGAGGCATTGAAGCCCATCGCGATTGATGAGCCCACAATGTCTATGGTTTTCACCATCAACGATTCTCCATTCTTCGGTCAAGACGGTAAGTTCGTGACCTCGCGCCATATCCAAGAACGCCTCGACAAAGAGCTTGAAAAGAACTTGGCATTGCGCGTGGAGCGCGGTACGGACGAGAACTCGTGGAACGTCTTCGGCCGTGGTGTGTTGCACCTGAGCGTATTGGTAGAGACCATGCGCCGCGAAGGATACGAATTACAGGTGGGTCAGCCACAAGTCATCATCAAGGAGATTGACGGCGTGAAGTGCGAACCTGTGGAGCAACTGACGGTGAACACCCCAGAGGAGTGCTCGGGTAAAATCATCGAGTATGTATCCACCCACAAGGGCGAGATGACCCGCATGGAGATGATCAACGACCGCGTACAACTCGAGTTCGAGATTCCGAGCCGTGGTATCATCGGCATGCGTACCTACGTGCTGAACGTGTCGGCAGGCGAGGCGATTATGGCGCACCGTTTCTTGGAGTTCCAACCCTACAAAGGCGAGATTGTGAAGCGCAACAACGGTTCGCTCATTGCTATGGAGTCGGGTACGGCGTATGCCTATGCCTTGGATAAACTGCAAGACCGCGGACGTTTCTTCATTTCGCCACAAGACGAGGTATATGCAGGTCAAGTAGTAGGCGAGAGCTCAAAAGAGGGCGACATTGTGATCAATGTGACCAAGTCAAAGAAGTTGACCAATATGCGTTCAAAATCTGCAGACGACAAGGCGGTATTGCCACCACCTGTGATCTTCTCGCTCGAAGAGGCATTGGAGTATATCAAGGAGGATGAGTATGTAGAGGTAACACCAAACTACATGCGTATCCGCAAGATTATCCTTGATGAACTCGAGCGCAAACGCGCAAACAAAAGTTAGCGCGTAGCGCGTAGGTGGCGGCAGAGCCGTGAAAATGGCTAAAGCGAAAATGGTCTTCGACGTAAGCCACGTGAAACCACTTTCGTGAGCAAAGCGAACCAATTTCGTGAAGTGAAACGAAACTATTTTCGTGAGCAAAGCGAACCACAAAACGTGAGTAAAACGAACAAAAAATAAAATATTATGCAATTTAATCAAACAGAAATCAAAGACCTCACCGCGGTTATCACTCTCACAGTGGAGCCAGCAGACTATCAAGAGGCAGTTCAAAAAGAACTTATCCAAATTCGTAAGAAAGCTAACATCCCAGGTTTCCGTCCAGGTATGGCACCTAAGGGTATGTTGCAAAAGATGTACGGCAAGAGCATCCTCGCAGAGGTAATCAACAAGGTTATCGGCGAAGGCCTCAACAAGTACATTGAGGAGCACAACCTCAACCTCCTTGGCGATCCATTGCCAAACGAGGAGCTCACTCCAGAGGTAAACTTCGACACACAAGACACTTTCACTTTTGCATTTGACATTGCAGTAACTCCAGAGTTCGACGCAATGCTCAATGGCAAAAACAAACTCACCCAATACACCATCACCGTTACCGACGAGATGGTTGACAACCAAGTGAAGAGCTATGCTCAACGCTTTGGCGAGTACGTACAAGCTGAGGTTGTAGAGGAAGGCGATGTAGTGAAGGGTCTTCTCACCGAGCAAAAGGAGAACGGTATCGTGAAGGAGAATGGTATGTTGACTCCAGCATATATGTCAGACAAAAAGCAAGCTAAGTTGTTCGCTGGCGCAAAGGTAGGTGATGTGATCACCTTCAACCCAACCAAAGCATATGGTAGCGAAGTAGAGGTAAGTTCTATGCTCGGTATCACCAAAGAGGCGGCAAAAGAATTGACTTCTGACTTCACCTTCGAGTTGCAAGCTATCACCCGCCACCAAGCTGCGGCTATCGACGGTGAGTTGTTTGCAAAGGTGTATGGCGAGAACAATATCGCTGATGAGGCAGACTTCCGCGCACATATCAAAGCCGAGATCGAGCAAAACATGGCAGAGGATGCTAAGTACAAGTTCGGTTTGGACGCTAAAGAGGCTGTGATGAAGAAGATGGCTAAGGTAGAGTTCCCAGAGGCATTCTTGAAACGTTGGGTGAAAGCTACCAACGAGAAGATGACCGACGAGGAGTTGGAGAAGGATTTCCCAGCAATGGTAGACGAGCTCCGTTGGCACTTGGCGAAAGACCAATTGGCTAAGCACTTCAACATCCAAGTGGAGAAAGAGGATGTAGAGGCATATGCGAAAGAGGTAGCTCGCATGCAATTCATGCAATATGGTTTGATGCACGTAGAGGATAGCTACTTGGCTAACTACGCAGAGCAAATGCTCAAGGACGAGAAGCAATTGCGCGGTATCGTTGAGCGCGTAGCTGAGAACAAGATCTACGCTGCACTCAAGGGCGTAGCGAAAGTTGAGGAGAAAGAGATCAGCCACGAGGACTTCGGCAAATTGTTCGCTTAATGAGAATACACTTTATTGCAATCGGTGGTGCCGCCATGCACAACTTGGCTATGGCGGTGGCCACCAAAGCAGGATATGTGGTGACAGGGTCGGATGATGAGATCTTCGATCCTGCTCGCACACATCTACAAGAGGCAGGTCTGCTGCCCGAGGAGATGGGCTGGCATCCAGAGAAGATAACCAGCGATATAGATGCTATTATTTTAGGAATGCACGCGCGTGAGGACAACCCAGAGTTGGTGCGTGCACGCGAGTTGGGAATCAAAATATACTCTTTCCCCGAGTACCTCTACGAGCAGACCAAAGATAAGATTCGCATTGTTGTAGGTGGTAGTCATGGCAAGACAAGTACTACTTCCATGATTCTATATGTCTTGCAACACTTGGGCATCGAAGCCGATTATATGGTAGGTGCACAGATTGAGGGCTTCGAGCGCATGGTACGCCTTTCCGATACGGCTAAATACGCAGTTTTCGAGGGCGATGAGTACCTAACTTCTCCGCTCGATTTGCGCTCTAAATTCCTATGGTATCACCCTCATGTGGCGATACTGACTGGTATTGCATGGGACCATATCAATGTATTCCCAACTTTTGATGGATACGTGGACACTTTCCGTAAATTCGTGGATGGAATCGAGGAAAATGGCACATTCATCTACTACAAGCATGACTCAAACTTGTGCGAGATAGCATCTCAAGCACGATCAAATATTAAGCAGATTCCATACGAGGCATACCAAGGCGATGTGCACATGCGCATCTTTGGTCGCCACAATATGGAGAACCTGCAAGCCGCAGCATTGGCATGCGAGCAGATTGGCGTAAAGCCAGAGGACTTCTACCGCGAGATCGCCACCTTTACGGGTGCAAGTAATCGCCTCGAGCTGATCGATGAAATCGGTACGAATGTGGCATACAAGGATTTCGCTCACTCTCCAAGTAAGCTTCGCGCTACGGTGAATGCAGTGCGCGAGCGCTACCCTGAGAAGCAGTTGGTAGCAGCCATGGAGCTGCACACTTTCTCTAGTTTGATGGTGGATTTCTTGCCTCAGTACGATGGATGTATGGCACAAGCGGATGTAGCATTGGTGTACTTCAATCCGAAGGTAATTGAGCACAAACGCCTCACTCCAATCACAGCAGAGGAAGTGCGTAAGGCTTTTGGCACAGAAAATGTAGAGGTGTTTACCGATAGCCAACTGCTGCAAGTACGCCTGAGTTCTATCAAGTACGATAATACGGCACTTTTGATGATGACTTCGGGCACTTTCGATGGCATCAACATCCCCGAATTTGCCCGCGAACTGATAAGTAACAACACCACACCACGCTAAACAATTCTACACAATACCCCTTATGGACAAACAAACCAAACGCGATTATTTGTACATGCGCATGGCGCGTACATGGTCAGAAAATAGCTACTGCGTTCGCCGCAAAGTAGGTGCAATCTTAGTCAAAGACCAAATGATCATCTCGGATGGTTACAACGGCACTCCCAGTGGCTTTGAGAATATCTGCGAGGACGAGAATAACGTCTCTAAACCCTATGTACTGCATGCCGAGGCAAACGCATTGACCAAAGTTGCACGCAGTCACAATAGTAGTGATGGAGCAACACTTTATGTGACTGCCTCGCCGTGTATGGAGTGTGCAAAGTTAATTATTCAATCAGGTATTAAACGTGTCGTGTATGGTGAGAAATACCGCATAATGGATGGCGTAGAACTCCTGGAGCGTGCTGGTGTACAAGTTGATTTTATGCCTGACTCTCCGACCTCCGACCTTTAACCTCTAATTTTCAACCTAAATTTATATGAAAAAGTATTTATTCCCAACGCTGACAATAGTTTGCCTACTTTTGGGCTTTCTAATAGGTAACGCGGTGTCGAACAAAGTGAACGCGCAGCGTTTTTACATCCAAAACGGACAACTATTCCAACAACCCGAATCTAAGATTGATCAACTAATCCAGTTGATGGATCAAGCTTATGTCGATAAAATTGATGTAGATAGTATCACAGATGATGTGATGATGGAGTTCGTGAAACGCCTTGACCCGCACTCTGCATATATCCCAAAAGAGGATTTAGAGATGGTGAATTCGGAGCTCTCTGCTTCTTTTTCGGGTATAGGTGTGCAGTTTTCTATTCAAAATGACACAGTACAAGTTGTGGCGGTTATATCTGGCGGTCCATGCGAGGGTATGGGTATATTGGCAGGTGACAAGATTGTGATGGTAAATGACTCAAACTTTACAGGCAAAACCATTTCCAACGAAAAGGTGATGCATGCATTACGTGGTCCTAAGGGCACCGAAGTAAAGATTAGCGTGATGCGAAGTGGTTCGGACGAAGTATATGACTTTACTATCACCCGAGGCGATATTCCTGTGCACTCGGTAGATGCAAAGTTTATTATCGAGGAGAAAGGACAGAAGATAGGTTTTGTACGTGTGAATCGTTTTGGCGAGAATACCTATGATGAGTTCATCGCTGCTCTGGCCTCGCTGAAAGGACAGGGCGCTACAGCCTATATTGTGGATTTGCGTGAGAATTCAGGCGGATATATGGATCAAGCCATAAAGATGGCAAATGAATTTCTTAGCAAGGGTGATTTAATTGTCTATTCCGAAGGAAGAGCTTATCCGCGTTATGAAGCAAGGTCTAATGGATCTGGGCGATTCCAACGAGATTCGTTGGTAGTATTAATTGATAATTTTTCTGCCTCTGCTAGTGAGATTTTTGCGGGAGCAATGCAAGATAATGACCGAGCTACTATTATTGGTCGCCGCTCATTTGGTAAGGGATTGGTACAACAACAGATACCATTTGCGGATGGCAGTGCAGTTCGTTTGACAGTAGCACGTTACTACACGCCATCTGGACGCTCTATCCAAAAACCATACAAGATGGGTGAAGGAGAGGACTACGCGATGGATTTGATTAACCGTTTCGAACATGGTGAGTTTTATTCGGCAGATAGTATACAAATTGCCGATTCAACAGTGTATTACACAAAAAAAGGTCGTATAGTAAGAGGAGGTGGAGGTATTATGCCAGATGTGTTTGTTGGTCGTGATACTTCGTTGTATACACCATATTTCAATATTGTAGTCAATCGTGCGTACACTTATCAGTTTGCCTACCAATATACCGATCGTCATCGCAAAGAATTGAGCCAGTACGAGGATTGGCAATCGCTTGAAAAGCACCTATTGAATGCTAATTGGGTGCCTGAATTTGTGGCTTTTGCAAAGGAGAAAGGAGTAGAGCCTAGTTATGAACAGTTAGCAAAGTCAAAACCATTGTTGGTACGATTGGTAAACGCATATATTGTTCGAAATATTTTGAACGATGAGGGATTCTTTCCCCTCTTTGAACGTGATGATGAAATCACCAAAATAGCAGTAGAACATCTCAATATATCTCTCCAATAAATTAGTACTGCAACTCAATAGTATACCATTTTTATGAAGCAGCGATTTCAGAATTATCGTGAATTTATCCAATACGATCTTTGGCGTCAGCCTCATATTAGGACTACAAACCGTAAGAAGCGTATGGGGTATCGTATCTTGCAAACGATTATTTTAGTAGCAAGAGGATTTAAAGACAAAGCGTTGAATGTACAAGCAAATTCACTTTCTTTTTCGTTATTGTTTGCTTTTGTTCCGATGATTGCTGGTGTATTTGCTATAGCGCGTGGTTTTGGCTTTGAAGAATTACTTGAAGATTGGCTTTCGACAAGTTTTTTAGCTGAAGCAAATATTGTTCCTGTCCTTATCGAATGGGTAGATCGTTATTTGGAAACGGCGCGTGAAGGATTATTCTTGGGAATAGGTTTACTAGTCTTGATATGGGCAGTATACGCATTCTTTAATATGCTAGAGTTGTCATTTAATAATATTTGGAATGTCAAGCAATCTCGTTCATTAGGGAGACGGTTAACGAACTATTTAGTAGTATTATTATTAGTCCCAATCATGATTGTTCTGACTTCGGGTATTTCTATATTCTTGAATTCTACGGTAATAGATTCTATGGAAACGCTATTCCCCGTATTGCAAGCTATAGAGCCTATTCGTCGTGTGTTATTGCGTCTAATACCTTTTGTGGTTTCTGCCGGTGTGTTTACATGGATTTTTATAGCCATTCCAAACACGAAGGTTCGTTTTGTACCGGCAGCTATATCAGGTGTAATAATGGGTGTACTCTTTCAGTTGGTGCAGATGTTTAGTGTGTATTTGGTGATGATGTTCACGCGTATGAGCGTGGTATATGGTGCATTTTCGGCGATTCCATTGATATTAATATGGTTGCATATCACGTGTTGGTTACTTTTGGTGGGGGCCGAATTGGCATTTGCTATTCAAAACAACGAGATGTTTGCTTATGAAAAAGATCTGGAGGCTATGTCGCGCCGATATAAAGATTATGTGATGCTATATCTGCTCTCTGTGATTGTTCGTCGCTTTGAAAATGCAGAATTACCACAAACGACACAACAAATGGCAGAAGAGAATCAATTGCCGATTCGTTTAGTACAACAGTTATTAAGTCGTTTGGAAGAAACTAATATAGTCCGTCGTGTATATATTGAGCAAGCAGAATATGAGACCTTTATACCCGCCATGGATACACGTATAATTACTGTAGAAATGGTGATTGGTCGTATTTCTGCTCAAGGTACAGAAGAGTTTTTGCAGCATACACCTCAAGAGATGCAAGACTTCTGGCAACGCTATTTGAAGATGTGTGAATCTAACACATCGGAGAATATTCTAGTTAGTGAGTTGGGATAATATACTTAGTAGCAGTCTCGGCTGCAGGTTGATTACCGAGGATACTCCATAGATATTTATAGTTGCGAAGCATTGTCTGACGATAATGCTCGTCATTGAGTATTCGTTCTAATTCGTGAGTTACATTTTCTTTCGTAAATCTACTAGCAATAAGTTCTTGGATAATCTCTTGTTTTGGAATGATATTTACTAGTGTAAAATATGGGATATTGAACATGATTGGTCGCAATATCTTTTCGAGATACTTGCTACCTGCTACATGATAAACAGCTGTCTGTGGACATCCAATAAGTGCCGTCTCAAGTGTGGCCGTTCCAGAGTTAACCACTGCTGCTGTAGCTTGCGCAAGGGTAGCGTAAGGGTTGCGCGTTAGTGCTTCGTTTTTTAAGTAAGGTAGGTAGAACGAATCATCAATTCCAGGAGCTGCAGCTACAATAATTTGGTATTTATCCTTCGCCACTTCTCTTGAAGCCTCTAGCATAGTAGGCAAACAATGACTTATTTCGCTTCTTCTTGAGCCAGGAAGAAGAACGATTGTTGGTGTAGGGTGTAAGGCATGTGGTGTGGAGATGAAAGTGCGTATGGTGTCCACAGTGGGGTTTCCTACATAGTGGCATGTGTAGCCATATTTAGCATAGAAAGCAGGTTCAAAGGGGAATATACCTAATATTTCGTCGCAGTACTTAGCAATGCTGTGTACACGCCATTTTTTCCAAGCCCAAATTTTAGGGGGAATATAGTAGATGATGCGAGTATTGGGCAGGTGCTTCTTGCAGAACTTCGCCATCTTAAGGTTGAAAGACGGGTAATCGATTAGTATCAGTACATCAGGATTCTGCTCCAAAATCCCTTGTTTGGCAATGCGAAAATTGCGTTTGATCTTATCCAAATTCTGCAATACTGCCACAAAACCCATATACGCCATCTCGCGGTAATCTACACGAATATCGCAGCCCTCCTCGCGCATTTTATCGCCACCTAAGCCTACAAACATCGCATGCGAATCCTTAGCCCGTAATGCCTTCATGAGGTTGGAGGCATGTAGGTCACCTGATGCTTCGCCGGCTATGAGGAAGTATTTCATGTGGTGTAGTGTTTAGTAGAATAGTGCGTTTATGTCATAAAGACGATGCTGGCGATGAGATATGGTAGGGCAGCTAGTAGCACTCCTTTAGCTAAGCGCCACATCTCAAGGGTGTAAAAAACGAACAATAGCGCTAAGTTTGGAAATATACCCACTTGCAAAATTTTGCTTAGTATTCCACCTACCAAATCCATATCAAACGCTTGAAATGTATACCACAAATTGAAGCGCTCGATATAAATATATCCTACCAAGGCGGGCAATGCAAGTCCAAGTAGGATACCAATCCAATATTTATCAAATTTCTGCGTAGGCTGTTTGGTCTATGGTACAAGGATGTACGCTCAAGTAATGATTATTCATGGCCCAAATGTCAGTATCTTCTGCATCTGGTTCAATATTGACAAATTCTCCACCGAGTTTGAAGCATTTATTGCCTTGTTCATCTGTGGTTTCAATCATTTCTTTGCTCCAGAATCCGCGACATTGGCGTGTCCATTGTACACCCTCTAGTGGTCCTATGGGAGCGTTGATGTTGTAGCAGACGCCATATGGTATTTTCTCATCAAGTAAGTGACGAGTAAGCTCTAATATATACTGCTCCATATGACTAAAATCTGCGTTTGGATTGTGGTCATCGATGGAATATCCAATAGATGGAATACCGTGTTCTGCTCCTACGAAGCATGCCCCCATAGTACCAGAGTAGATGACGTTGATACCGGCATTGGAACCATGGTTAATGCCGCTAGCAAGCAGATCGATACGGCTACTATCTTCATTGAAAATCACATCAATAGCCAGTTTGACGCAATCACTAGGTGTACCATTAGTGGTGTAAACTGTTGCTTTCTTATGCCATTCTTCTGTGCCCCAATTGAGGTCATTGAGTGGGCGTAGATATATGGGCTGTGTGACTGTGATTGCATTGCTCATGCCGCTCCGTGGCCCATCTGGAGCCACGACTGTCACATGGCCTAATTGAGTCAATATACGAACGAGGGTTAGGATGCCTTTGGCACCCCAACCATCGTCATTTGTAATAAGAATCTCCATTATCCTACTACGGCCCAAACAACATCAATCACTTTCTTCGCCAACTCGTCTGCTTCTTCCATATTTGCAGCTTCGGAATAAACGCGAATGATAGGCTCAGTATTAGACTTGCGGAGGTGTACCCAACCATCAGCGAAATCGATCTTCACACCATCGCGGTCATTGATACGTTCACCTGCGAATTTTCCTTTTACCGCTTCTAATACCTTGTCTACGTTGATCTCCGGTGTAAGGTCGATGCGGTTCTTTGAAATGCAGTAATCAGGGAATGTGGCGCGTAGTTCGCTTACTTTGCAACCTTTTTGTGCTAAACTGCTGAGGAAGAGTGCGATGCCTACGAGAGCATCACGACCATAGTGGCTTTCTGGATAGATTACACCACCATTACCTTCACCACCAATTACTGCATTGGTGCGTTTCATCTCTGTAGTAACATTGACCTCACCAACCGCACTGGCACTATATGAGCCTCCATGCTTGGTGGTCACATCGCTGAGTGCACGTGTAGAAGACATGTTACTTACAGTGTTACCTGGAGTGTGGCTGAGAACGTAGTCTGCTACGGAAACGAGTGTATACTCCTCGCCGAACATCTCTCCATCTTCGCAGATGATTGCCAAGCGGTCAACGTCAGGATCCACCACGAAACCGACATCTGCTTTGCCCTCGCGCATGAGATCTGATATTTGCGTCAAGTTTTGTGGGATAGGTTCTGGGTTATGTGCAAAATGACCAGTAGGCTCGCAGTTAAGCTCGATGATGTTCTTCACACCCAATGCACGCAAGATAGCAGGAATAGCTACACCACCGATTGAGTTTACGCAGTCGATAGCCACTGTATAGTTCTTGGCTTCAATAGCAGCTTTGTCCACCAATTTGAGTGCCATTACGTCGCGAACATGGTCTGGCAAGTAGTCGCGATGGGTGATATGTCCTAGATCATCTACTTCAGCAAAGTTAAAGTCTTCTGCTTCAGCGATAGCCAATACTTCTTTACCCTCTTGGTCATTGAGGAACTCGCCTTTCTCATTGAGGAGTTTGAGAGCGTTCCATTGTTTTGGGTTGTGGCTGGCGGTGAGAATGATACCACCTGCTGCTTTTAGGCCTGTCACAGCCAACTCTGTAGTGGGAGTGGTAGCTAAGCCGATGTTGATTACATCGTATCCCATACCAATCAAAGTTCCGCATACCAATTGATCCACCATCTCGCCAGAGAGGCGAGCATCACGACCGACTACGATTGTCTTGTTGTCTGGAATCATCGCTTTACGTTGAGTTGCGTACGCTGCGGTAAAACGCACTACATCCACTGGGCTTAAGCCCTCTGCAACGCGACCACCAATAGTGCCGCGAATACCTGAAATACTTTTTACAAGTGCCATGGTTCTTAATATCTTTTAATTTTGATTTTTAGGTCATATCCGTATGGAGTAACGCTACTATTCTCTTCGCTAAAGCCTAACTTACTAGGGCAGATAATTTTGCATTGTGCTCCAGGGTATTTCATGTATTTGACTGCTGTTTGCCAACCAATACACGAGTTGTCGCTATTGACCATATATTGGAACTTTACAGGTTCTGGACTATCTTGTGTAGTCCAATTGTATAAGGTGTCGGCATATGCATTCAAGGTGTATCGTTTAAAGCGTAATAATACCGTTTCTTTTGCTTCTATTGCCGCTTGTGTAGTATCACCTTGATCTACTAAATGAAAGTAGATATTGTCATAGTCAGGCAATTGCCAATATACATGTTCTTTCCACTCTGTTGGTTCTTCTGTAACCACAGAAATTCCTTGACGTTGCATATATTCTTCAATCAAATTACGCTCCGCTTTCAGTAACTCGGAATAGACATTGTTTCTTTTGCAGGCTGTAAATAGAGCCACTACAAGTAATATAAAAACTATTTTTGTTTTCATTCTTCTATTGTAAGGATAATTAATAAATTACTATATGGTTTGATAATTGTGGTTCCTTCAACTCCGTATGCGGTATACCATGGTGCCACGATGTGCATTTGTTCTCCTATACTCATCATTTTGAGCGAGCGGGTGATGGCTATTGGTAGTTCACCATTACCGACTACATGATGGTGTTTTACATCCGAGAGTAATGCTCCTCTTAATTCGCTGATTTGGAGATGCAACGATACTTCCTGTCCTCTCTGTATAGTATCATTACTTGTCACAATGGTTTTGGTGTACCAAAAGCCCGAATCATCCATGGCATACTCCAATGAATCAGATTGTACAAATGCCGAGCAATCGTAATCTGCTGCTTCTGCAAAATGCGTATTCAACTCTAGTTGTGCCATCATTATAGAATCCAATTGCTTGTCTTCTCCTAAGTGTTTTGCTTTTTGAGTTTGTGGTTGACAAGCGACGAACAGTACCAATGATAGTGCCCAGCAGATTATTTTATACACGGTTTTAATCATATCATCTATTTACGCTGCAAAGTTACTAAAAAAAATAACTATTTGCAAATATAGTCGTGATTTTCTAAATTTTTGTTCGTATATCAGCAAGTTCGACTCTCACCCGCTCAAGAATTTCGCTTGCTTTTTGACGAACATCTGTATTTCGATGGTTATTTTTCAATTCATTTCGAATAGCATCGATCCGAGTAATATGCAATTCGTCGCGAATATATTTAATTTGTTTAATAAGTTCGATATCTTTTTGAGTATAATATCGATTGTTATGTTCATCTTTATAAGGTGATAATTGCTCGAACTGTTGTTCCCAATAGCGCAAAGTTGCAGCAGGAAGATCTGTTTGTTGTCGAACCTCAGTAATCGAGTAATATACTTTAGTTGGTTTCATATTGTATAAGGATTTTCAAATATCCGTGTTAGGAGCCTATTTTGAGAGTCTTTCCAGCTCGTATTGCATCAGATTTTAATCCATTCCATGCTTTGAGTTGCTTTACGCTGACATGAAACTTCTTTGCAATGCCACCAAGTGTGTCTCCTGCCTTAATCTTATAATAAGTAACACCATTGATTGAATAACCACCATAAACGGATGTACGTTGTAATAACTCTATTTCATCCCTACGATTATTGATTAACTCATCTGCTTGATATGCTAAGATTGTTCGTTCATTATCGATATATTCGCCGACTTTTTCAATGGGCAGGCAGATTGCATATTCTTTATTCCCAGGTATAATATCTCGTGGATATTGTGGATTAAGGCGTCGTAGTTCGCTGAGCGGTATGTTTAAGTTGGCAGCTATCTGCTTGAGATGTTGGCGTTGCGTGGTCACTATTGTATCGGAGGCCATAGTTAATAATGGTTCTGACGGACAGATACCGTGCATTCCTGCATAGTTCATAGCGTATACAACGGCGATAAAAATAGGCAGGTAACCACGTGTTTCGCGTGGTAGGAATGGGTAGATACTCCAAAAATCTCGTTTACCTCCAGCTCTGTGAATAGCTTTGTTGACATTCCCTGGTCCACAATTGTATGCCGCGATAGCTAGATTCCAATCGCTGAATATATCATATAGATCACTCAGATACTTGCATGCCGCTTCGGTCGAGCGAATAGGGTCCATACGCTCGTCAACGAGTGAGTTTACTTCTAATCCGTATCGTTTGCCTGTAGCTGGCATGAATTGCCATAATCCAGCTGCTCCCATATGAGAACGTGCTTGTGGATTGAGGGCGGACTCAACAATAGACAGGTAACATAACTCATAAGGGAGTTGGTGACGAGCAATGATATTCTCGAATATCGGAAAATAGTACTCCGACTTACGTTGGAGAGCAGCTAATTGACGAGGGCTATGTTTGATGTAGCGTAAAATGTACTTTCTAACTACTTCATTATAAGGAACTTCAATAATGAGTGGCAGTGCTTGCAAACGGATTTTGTATATGGAATCTGGTAACTCAGTGATAAGTGTATCGGCTTGACAATCGGTGGTATCAATCCATGCGAGTGCTTCATCAAAAAAGATCGTTGTAGTATCAGCAACCTTCTCTTGTGCAGCAAGTAAAGAAGGAACAAGAATTGATAGTATGAATAATAATCGTTTCATTAATGTTAAAAAATAATGGCTAATTTTACTTCGGCGGAACGTTGTTGTTGTAAATCATCATAGTATATGTTTGGATACATGTTGAGAGATAAATCGGTAGATATATCAAAATCAAATAGTTGTGCATCAACATATGCATCCACCAGTGTTAGTGCATATACGATTGCTGTAGCTGCAATTGCCAAGTCACGGTTGCGACGTGACCGGTTTTGCCATTCTTTCAAGCGGTTGCTATATGCTGTTGAGCCTCCCATACGGTCAATGGTGTATCCTTCCGGAAGAATTGCGATATAGGATTTCCCCGGATCATTACTTACTTTTCCATCGCGGATGTCAAAATAGATGTCGCGATAAGCATTCTTATAACCAATGTATTGGTCGTTGGTCCATGTGATAGCATAGACGCATCCCATAAACCCACCATAGACAATAGGTACTTTCCAATAACTGCGATTGTATATTTGTCCTAATCCTGGTACCACAGCCCCTAGCCATACGGCACGTACTGGGTCGGGTTTCCAGAATAGTCGATCAATCTCCTTTTGCGTCATTGTTGAGGTATCCAAAACATTGATAATAGGTGAGAAAGTTGTTGTGGAATTAACACTCTTCTGCTGAGTAGTGTTCATAGTGGCAATGTCGGTTTGTGCATAACTAACCGATACAAGCAGAAGGGACACTATATACAAAAGTAGTTTCTTCAATGAAATTAAATCAATCGATTGATAACAGCTTTTAATTCTTCTTCGTTGTTAAAAGAAATCGTCAGTTTGTTGCTAGTAATCTTTACTGGTAATTTTAGGACATCCGCTAGCAACTCTTGTTGTTGGGTATATGTAGAAGTTGCGGGCTTAGTCTTTGCTGCGGACTTGGTGCTATTAACAAGTTCTTCTACTTTGCGTACAGATAATCCTTGTACTAGGATTTTCTTGTAGATACTTAATTGTTGTTCTGGCGAGGGAGAACCCAAGATGGCTCTTGCGTGTCCCATATCTATCTTCTTTTCTTTAATGCCTAATTGTATTTCTGCAGGTAATTTCAATAGTCGCAGATAGTTAGCAACAGTGGCACGTTTCTTTCCTACTCGTTCCGACATGCGCTCTTGGGTCAGACTATACTCATCCATCAAGCGTTGGTATGCTAGGGCGATCTCAATTGCATCCAAGTCTTCGCGTTGGATGTTCTCGATTAGTGCCCATTCCATTACTTGCTCGTCTTTTGCTGTACGGATATAAGCTGGGATCGTACTTAATCCCGCTATTTTTGCGGCGCGATAACGACGTTCACCTGCAATGATCATATACTTACCATCGGTGTCTTTGCGCAATGTGATAGGCGAGATCACACCATGCTCACTGATTGATTGTGCTAATTCGTTGAGTGCTTCTTCATCAAAAGTATGACGTGGCTGGTCAGGATTTGCATAGATTTTATTTAGTGCAATTTCACTGATAGATGAAGAGCCCGCTGTGGCGATATGTGTGGTGTCGATGAGTGCATCTAATCCGCGACCTAAACCTAGTGATTTTTTCATGATTGATGTCTCCTTATTAATTCTTTAGCTAAACTAATATAATTCTTTGCCCCTTTACTACTCCTATCGTATTCTATAACCGACATTCCATGACTAGGTGCTTCACTTAGTCGTACGTTGCGTGAGATAACAGTGTTGAAAACCAAGTCCCCAAAATGACGACGTACCTCATCGTGTACTTGTGCAGACAGGCGCAAGCGTGCATCGTACATCGTTAACAAGAATCCCTCAATGCGTAACGACGGATTGAGATTAGACTTGATAATCTTAATAGTATTAAGTAGTTTTGCAATGCCCTCTAATGCGAAAAATTCGCATTGAACAGGGATGATGATACTATTGCTAGCAGTCAAGGCATTAATGGTGATCAATCCGAGTGATGGCGAACAGTCAATCAGGATGTAGTCGTATTTTGCTCGTAGTGGTTGAAGAACTTTCTTAAGAATGTTCTCACGGTTATCCATACTTAGCATCTCAATCTCTGCTCCGACTAAATCAATATGCGAAGGCATGATGAATAGGTTATCGGTAGCAGTTGATAATACTGCAGTCGTTGGATCAATGCCATTGATTAGGCATTCATATACGGTGTTCTCCACTTGTTGAATATCAACGCCAAGGCCTGATGAAGTGTTTGCTTGTGGATCAGCATCCACTAATAACACACGTTTCCCTTGTTGTGCCAATGCGGCAGCCAAATTGATGGAAGTGGTGGTTTTACCCACTCCGCCTTTCTGGTTCGCTAATGAAATAATAGTTCCCATATATTTCAGTTTTTGTTTAATTACGTTATTTTATCTTGATTTGCCACATATATGCCAAGTTAAGACTTACATTCATTGAATTGGCAAATTTGAAGTGATCTATAGTTCGATTATTAAATACTGCTCCAAAACTGTAGTTGCAGCGTGCTTCAAGCTGAAATAATCCTACTTTTTGGTGACGGTAATATATACCCAATCCACCTGCTAGCCCCCAATCGAATGGTTTTTGTATATCTGCGTATTGATGGGTGAGTTGTGAGTTTTTGATTCCAGTTGATGTCTCGCGGAAGCAGTATCCAATTTGGGGCCCAAGATTAAGGAAACCTCGGACATGCTCACCTCCTAAGTATAGATGCATTAGTAGGGGGATTTCAATATAATCTAGCCTGCGCGTATAGTCAACGTTCTCCAATACCTCTTTCCAACCACGTTGCATATAGTTAAGTTCTACTTGAATAGCGCATACTTTATGTCCCGCATATCGGAATACTAATCCTCCGTTAGGTGCTAGCAGGATATTTGGTAATTCTATTCCTTGAATGCTTGGTTGAAATAGTACGGTCGATGCCAAAACACCAGCATGTGCTCCTACATATACCTCTGGTCGACGTAAACGAGGTTGTGCTAGTATAGTACAACTAGATACAACTACCGATATTAGTAATATGAAACGTCTATATCTCATTTACGAATAATATGGATGGTTTGATTTTCGTATCCTCCCTGTTCGAATACTTTTTTGTATCGAATGGTAGTTTGTGTGCCAACCCAAATCTCATCTGCAGGCAAGAGAGTTGTCTTTTTGGCATATGCTTGCTGCAACATACGCAGTAGGTGCAATGTTATATCATAACCCAACAAATCATAGCGAGGTAATGTCTCGCTTAAAATATGACCGAAATATGTATCAAAATCAATATCGTATTGCGCTGGTAATAGCAAAGTATCGTTGAAGGTAGATGTGTAAATCTGCGGCAGTAGAATGTTTTCTCGCGACCAAGAGTATTGTGAATAGAGTGTCACGTGATAACGTTGTGCTGCACGCTCTAAATTAGGCATTATTGTGCGTAGATTATTATAATTCTCAGTGTTGAAGATCACGATATTCTCTTTACCTTCTATAAAAACACTGTCAATAGAGTCGGTGTATATCTGACGGATAGTAGTAGTGGTTGTTGATACCTTGTATTCTTCCAATGCTTCGTGCAAATGAATAATGCTCATGGGCACTTTTTCAGTCTCTTTTGCTTCTATTAAAACGCAATTCACGCTATCTTGCAAGGTAGCTAAGTACTCAGCCATAGCTTTAGCCGCTATTTCAGTTGATGGGTTAAATTTAAGAATATATGGATTGCTTTGTATCTCTTGTATTGTTGGGAGGAATGGAACCAATATCCAGGTGCTATCTTGCTCTGCGCATTTAACTGCTTCGGTCACTTGTTGTGGATAGGCAGGACCAATAATGGCATCTACCTTCTGCCAGGTGCTATCTTGCATAATGTGTAGAGTAGCGTTGGCAGTCTTATCTACATCATAAGTAAACACCTCTATTTTCTGCCCTTCTTGTTGAACCTCATTAATTGCCAGCAATATTCCCGCATAAAAATCAAAGAAACGATCCATATTCTTGTCGCGTTTCACAGCATCTGCAAATAAAGGTAGCATCACAGCAATTCTAATGGTATGTGTAGCGCTATCCTGCAGAAGGGAATCATTGCGGAGTGAATCCAAGATAGAGTTTTGTTGTGCCAATGCAATACTATCGCGAAGTGCCTTTTTGGTGCGTCTTTGTGGTTTGCGACTGCGTATAATATTCTCTTTCTCGACTACATTTTGCTCTACACTAAGTGTTTCTTCTACTTCTGGCTTTGAATTAGCACTAGATTGGTTTTTTATCTCTGGTGTCTCTTCCAAGGTAAGTAGCGTAGGTATTAAAATTTCTTCATCTACATGCAAACCTCTTGTCAATATTTTTGGATTAGCTTTCAAAATATCCTCTTGGCTTACGCTAAAATTCGTAGCGATACGGTAGATGCCCACACCGCGAGGTACGGTGTAGCGATAATATATCTTGCCATTAATCGTGTCTAATGGATATGATCCTGGATACTCAGCTTGTGCTACAATATTTAATAGCATGCTTATCCCTAACAATATGTACTTGACTTTTTTCATGATTCTTTTTTTACATATAATCTTCTTCTCACAATAATCACGATTCCTCCTACAATTGCTAATAATACAAGCGGTACTAGGATACTAACCACTTGTGCAGTGATACGAGTCTTTTGCGCACGTTGGTCGTTGATAAGGCGCAGAGTAAACTCCTTCTGTCTCAATTGCATCCAGCCCTGGTCATCGGTTAAATAGAGTACTGCATTCACCATAAAATCACGATTGCCGAACTGTCTCTGCGTATAGCGGTCATAGCCTAATGGTAGTGGGGAATCCTTTTGCCATTCATTACGTATGGCACTACCAGCGGCTACCACGATTTGTTTTGTAGCCTTGCTTTGTTTGATCAAAGGAGCATGTGGTGTTACTTCTTCTGGGGGTAACTGATGTGCGTATAGTGAAGAAAAACAGCCTTCAATACTTACCGCTACGGGGATGAATGCGTATTGAAAACTTTGTTCGTTATCCACTCCAAAACTCAAATCTACGCGAGCTGGTGCAGCTGTCAGTTTGCTAGACGTAGAGGTGGCTAATAATACTTCCTTGTGTAGCCCATCTTCGCCTCCTACTATATCTACAGCACTCGCCATCGTAGCGCTCACTTGTGCTACATTGCGTGTGATGGGTGATGCTTGTGAAGTCAGTAATAGTGGTGCATAGGTCCATGGCATAGGTTGCCAGTTTGGTTCAGTGGCATTGCTGGATACATCGACAGGTACGGGCATACACTGTAGATCTTGCACCAACGCATGGTTGATTCGTATGCCATAACGAAATAGTAGATCGTTGATATTTAATTCTAGCGCGATGATAGGTGTAGCGCCTTGTGAGGACAAAAAATCCTCTGAGAAGCGTACACCGTTTACTACCCATAATATCCTACCTCCTTGCATCACATATTGATCCAAGATGTACTTGTCAGATTCGCTAAATGGCTGCTGAGGATCGGCAATAATAACTGCCTTATAGCCATCCAATACTCCTGACTCTGTACCTAGTACACCACGATCCACCTGATAGTATTGCGCCAAGGCTTGAGTAAGGTCATATACATATTGCTCTTCTAATTCGCCATGTCCTTCCAAAAAGGCTATTTTTTCTACCTGAGTTTGTGTTAGGTGACGAATTGCCTCGGCGAAAGCATATTCCAAATTCTCAATGCTATTATTGAGATTCTCTTCGCCACTCAAGCCGCGTTGATTTTTAAGTAGGTTCACTACTCGTGTGCGACTGCCATATTTTACCAATGCATATGGATAAACGGTTGTTTGAGCAGTTTGTCCCTTATGTGTGCGCTCATGAATGACTATGGGTTGCAATTGCTTCCCTACATCTGATATGTGCTCTCCGCCATGAGATAGTTGACATCCGCTTTCCGCATACACTCCTAATTCCTCTACCATCTCCGTAGTAGCTTTCTTCAGACGAGAGAATCCTGCGTTTAATTCGCCATCTAGTAGAATGGCAATTTCAAGTGGCTGATCTAAACTCTTGAGAAGACTTTTGGTAGGTTGAGAGATGCTATAGCGCTTGTCGTTAGTCATATCCCAACGCACCACAAAGTGGTACACTAGTACATTCGCTAGTACTAATGTCACTATCACGATGATTGCATTCCTAATCTTCATCTCCTTAACTCTGTCCTTTAGCCTTTAGTTCGTAGGACGTTTTGCAATTTCTATCGCAGTGTCCTCTATACGGTAGTTCGCTACTTAATTGCTTTTCAATGTCTCCAATGCTTCTTGGTTGATGACAACGGGGTATTTCTCACGAAGGCTCTTTACCCAACTCTTCTCCAAGTAGTCTTGGTAATCAGTCACAACTTTACCGCGCTCGTCAGTGTATACTTGTGGTGCTTTGATTGTCTTACCTACGGCTATTACGATTGGAAATTCTTCGTTAGGAACGTACTCCGTATCTTTAATCTTAAAGCCCAATAGGTCTACGGCTGCATTCTTCCCTTTCGTCCATATGCCGCGTTCTACACGTACATACATCACACTATCTACGTTCACACGTTGGTTCAAATAACTCATTACGGAGTCTGGATGAGCGGTCTTTACAATTTGCTTTGCCACTTTAGCTGCAGTTTCATTCTTTGCATAAATCATATGACCTTTAAAGCGTGGCTCATCCCAAACATAGTTCTTCTTGTTTGCTTTGAAGAACGCAGCTAGACCTTCTGTATCTTGACTTGCCTTATCCCAAACCTCGCGTAGAGATACATCGAATAATAAGATACCATCGTGATACTCTTTAACCAAGTTACGCAAATCTGCATATTTTTCTTCTAGGTGTGCGTCTGCATAGGCTTTTACATCTGTATCACTCATCTCCGCGGGTAATTGATATTCTGCTCGAGTTTTTTTGATGAAACTCTCTTCTGCAATCTTCATGCGTTGGTCGCGTTGTACTTGGCGCAAAATTTGACTACGCATACTATCCAACGGCTGAATTCCACGTTTTCCATAGAGTTTCGAGATGTGTACGCCAAAGCGTGTTTGGAATGGCTTGCTCACCTGACCTATCTCCAATCCGAAAGTGATATCTTCGAATGGTTGTACCATCGCACCGCGACCAAACCAACCTAGATCACCGCCGCGCATCGCGGAACCACGATCTTCACTATTAGCGCTCGCCAATGATGCAAAGTCTATAGAATCTTGAATGGCCAACTTGTAAATACTGTCCATGGCCATGTGTGCATCAACCATACGCTGAACATCACCCACAGGGGTCATCTTCATGATGTGCGCGGCATGTACTTCTTCAAAATCACGCTCCTCTTGTACCTTCGCAATATGGAAGCCGTAGGGGCTGCGGAATACAGGGGTTACCTCTCCAATAGGCGTAGTGTATACTGCATCTTCGAATGGATATACAAAGCGGAATGGTTGAATCCAACCCAATTCTCCTTTGCTTTGTTTTGCAGATGGCTCTTCAGAATACAAAGTTGCTGCCTCGTTGAAATCTTCTACGTTTTGTACTGTGACCATCTTGCGACCTTTTTTAATTGTTGTAGGTATACCCACAGTTACGCGCTCGCGAATGGAATCAATACGCGCTTTGGCGGCAGCAACAGTCGCAGAGTCTGCATCCGGAGCACATTGCACCGCGATGTGAGCAGCTTTGCGGATTTTTGCCATACGATTGTAACTTAGATTCACCAAACTATCAATAGCCGCATTATCTTGTAAGTACTTAGGAGTGGCTTGTGCACGATAACCTGCCAATTCTTTCTTGAAGGATTCTGTGGTATCTACCCCTTGGGCGATAGCTTCTGTTACTTTAAGTTTGAAGTTGACAAATAGATCTAAGTATTCCTCCATTGTCTTCTTCTCGAGGCTAGTTTCTTGATTGTTCTTTTCGTAAATGTACACAAATTCAGATACCATCACAGGTTCACCGTTGATGGTCATCAATACTTGATCCGCTTGGGCAAAACCTAGCATGCTTGCACCCAGTAAAACAATTGATAAGAATGTTTTTTTCATTGTTATTGTTAATTTTATTATTTCGTTGTTGTATACGTCTAAAGTATTTACATAAAATGCGCGCAAAGGTAGTGTTTTTTTTGCATTTATGCAAATAAAATGAAAGAAACTTTTCTTTTAACGCTATTTTTACTTTCTTTGTGGCATTAGTTGCGTAGTTGATCTCTATCCAATTACGGGTTCTTGACGGGTTTATACCGTACTGTTGACTATCAGTAAAACAAAAATCCCCAAGCATAGCTCGGGGATTTTGTCTTTGCCAATTCTGCAATTTATTCTTTTGAAATTGCGCCACTTGGGCATACATCAGCACAAGTACCGCACTCGGTGCACAACTCAGGATCGATGCTATAGATATCACCCTCAGAAATTGCGCCCATTGGGCACTCATCAATACATGTACCGCATGCGATACATTCTTCAGAAATCACGTAAGCCATAATCGTTAAATTTTATAATTAAAAAAGTTTTAAATTTTATCGGTTTCAAAAGTTGCTGCAAAGGTAGTATTTTTTTTGCATATGTGCAAGAAAAATGAGGAAAAAGTTTCAAATATTCATTGTCCCTCTATCGCTTATTTCTTCTTCTTGCTTTGCAAGGCTGCCAAAAGCTGAGCATTAGGAGTGGACATCTTTTTATCGACTAAACCCTTTCTTTTGGCAAATGTAGTCCAGTCTTTAGCACCTTTTTCGCGGAGAGGCATACCCAACTGTAGGAAGTGGCAATAGGCGATGCCTAATGCGTCAGTAGCGTCCAGTTTCTTTGGCATTTGCTCGTCGGGAATGTGTAAGAAGCGTTGCAACATAGCTGCTACTTGATCTTTAGTCGCGTGTCCATTACCCGTGATAGCCATCTTTATCTTCATCGGTGAATATTCCTGTACGGGTACATCTTTTGCTAGTGCTGCTGCTATAGCTACTCCCTGTGCATGCACAATCTTGATCATTGTTTGTGGGTTCTTATCAACAAACTGCGCCTCAATGGCCAACACTGTAGGATGGTACTTGTTGATTAACTCCTGTATAAAGAAAAACTCACGTTGTAAACGCGCATATTGATCTTCCAATTTATGTACATCATAAACCCCAAAATCAAGTATCTCTACCTTGCTGCCAACGGTTTGTAACAACGCGTAACCCATGTACAAAGTACCTGGGTCTATGCCTAAAATAATATGTTCCTTTACAAGTTTGTCAAGCATGCCAAAGCATCGGCGATTAGATTTTCTTTCTTATGATTACGTGAGTCCACAACAGATACACATTTGCGCAATAAGCAGGTGTCGCCCGCTTTGATCTTTGTTGTCAGTGAATAGCCAATTGTATGTGGCTTCTCTATTTTGATTGGGCGTTGCTCAATGGGAAAACCATTGTGTAGCACTTGCCATTGCATGGCATAGCACAATTGCATATCTATATCATGCAATTGCAACCACATCCAACATTGATCTTTTCCCAAGTGGTTCATTAGTGGATACCAATCTGGCATGTCTCTGCTTTCGCCTAACATAGCGAGTAGTGATATAGGCCCAGTATAATCTACAGAACTTATCTCGTACTCTAATAGCATCAACTCTTGTTGGGGGATTAATTGTCGTTTGGCATGCACTCTCAAGGTGGCTCCTTTCGGTGAAGTAGCTGTAAAACGGCGTTCTAATAGAGGACGATTCTTGTGTAGGCACCGGTAGAAGTCTTTTACTTCCCATTCCCCTAGATCCAGACGCTCATCATGCAAACGAACCGAGATATCCGAAATGTTCAGTATCGGCTTTTCCACGCCTTTGATATAGGTGTGTAAACGCTGTGGGTGGGAATAGTACTCTTCGAAATGTGCAGTTTGGCATAAATAGTCGTTGGAGAAGGTCAATTGTTGCTCAATCGCAGCTTCCTCCTCAGGCAACCATTCGGTTTGCTCTATTGTCCAATTGTTGTATTGTAACATATCTTTCAATTCTAAGCACTTAACTTCTACCTTGTTGTTTCACGTACAATCAAATCGGTCGCTACCATCTCTGTCCTGACAATACGTTGGTCGCCCTCAAGACGCTTGAGTAGTCTCTGCATTGCTCTTTGTCCGATTTCTTGACCATGTTGCTCAACCGTAGTGAGCATAGGCGATGATGTTCGGCAAAGTGGAGCATCTGAGAATCCACAGATGGAGATGTCTTCGGGAATGCGCAATCCTAGTATTTGTGCAGCGTATAACACGCCCGCTGCACAGTTGTCGTTGACACAAAAGATCGCATCAGGTTTCTCTATACCCTTCATTACATTAGGCGTCTCAATGATAGCCTGTGCACGTGTGTCGCACGTTAATATCGCCCCCTTATCAATGCTTAACCCATAATGCAATAGCGCATCTCTCCACCCTTGATAACGACGATGTGCTACCTCCAACTGCATAGGCGAGGAGAAATACATGATTCGTTTACAACCTGTTTGAATTAAATATTCTACTGCATTATATGCTCCGGCATAATCATCGGATACTACTTGATCGCAGAGCAATGAGGGACAAGGGCGGTCATATAAAACCAATGGTATACCACTATCAATGATATCTTGCAAGTGTTGCAGGTGGATAGTCTCTTTACTGATGCCTACCAAAATACCAGCCACACGACTATTGAGCAACATCTGTATGTTTTGCTCCTCTTTCTCTACTTGCTCGCTTGATTGGCAGATTAATATATTGTATCCTGCATCATTAGCCGTTTGCTCAATGCCGTCTAATACCGATGCAAAAAAGTGATGATTTAATTCGGGAATGACCACACCAATAGTGGTATTTTTGCTTGTCCTCAGATTACTCGCCATCAGATTGGGCTTATAATGCAATCGGTGAGCACATTCGCGTACGAGTTCCTTGGTTTGTTCGCTAATGTCGGGGTGGTTCTGTAATGCCCGACTAACCGTCGATACTGAGATACCTAATTCGCGTGCGATATCTTTGATGGTGATGGCTTTCATAGGAGTGATCTAATCGTTATTTTTCTCTCTTTGTCGTACTGCGCCACGGAATATAATGGTGATAGCACCTGCTACCAATACATAGTCCGAATAAGGTTGCATTTTTAGGATGCTCATTACTGCTCCAGCTATCAATACAACTAATCCGATGATTAATAATATGTTACTCCATTTCATGACTTTACTCTATTAAATATACATCTTCTTTGTCAGTGTGCATCTTGTATTGTTCGCGTGCAAAACGCTCCAAACTATCCTTGTTCTCTAATGATTGTAATAAATTACTAGCTTCCGCTGTTTCGGATTTTATTTGTTCTATTTCGCGTCTAGTCTTGCGAATCTCTCGTTTGCGAGAGATTTGGTTTATCAAACTCTGTTCACCAATAAAAATAAATAACACTGCAAATACATACAATGTAATTGCATACTTGTTAATCAGCACTTTACGCGCTTTGATCCAAAAATCTTTCTGTTTCATATTATTTAGGTTTATAGTTTATTACCGCAAAAGGTCATGGTATCTATGCAAATTTTCTGCAAAGATACTGCAAATTTTCGAAACAAACAAATATAGTGAATATTTTTTGCGAAAATTATTCCACGCGTTTCCCCTGTAGCGTGAATAGTTGTCCGTTATATCTAAACATTAAGCCTCCATCAACCAGCACCATTTGTGCTCTTTCCTTAGTTGGGGAATATATGTTCTGCACGCTTGTTGACTCCTCGGTGTTGACTGTCAATTTGTCAAGAGCAAAATAGAGTGGAGTGTTTACACCAAAATCACCGGTGTCGGTAGATGTCATACGAAAGCTCAAACCATTGGCTTTTTCCAATGCTTTTAACGACACTTTTACCCAACCATTGTTTTTCTTTCCATCTATTGCCAAATGATATTCGATGCTTCTTGTCTCTTGCAAATAGTTGTCCATAGCGCTGATTATCAAGGTGAGTGTATCTTGCTCCGTAAATGCACGCGCATTAAACACGCCGCCATGGGTAATAGCTTCCATGGTGTTGCTGTTTTGGCATATATAGACATAGTCTGGGTAGTATGCTTGATCAAAAAGAATGATATTCGAGGAATAACCTAACGCGTCAGTTACCCAATCTGAGAAATAGCCTATCACATAGGGCGTACCTACTCCTACTACACCACCATTGGCAGTGCAACCAAATACATTGGCCGTATCTTGAGACACCTTTGATAATGTAAATCCTTCCCAACTCATGCCTGAGTATGAATTCATACTGGGGATATGTGAGAGCATGAAACGTGCCTCATTGGTGTAAATAGACTGACACCAGCCACTGTCATTATAGGTGCTATCCCATACATCGGTAATATCATAGTAGCCATCACCATAGGATGTGCTATAGGTGATTGGATTTCCATTCATGTCTGTCGCGGTTGTCAGATCCATAGTGATTACCTCAGCGGAAGCACTAAGTGTCATCCAGCTAATAATCCAAATAAATACTCGTTTCATATGCACTTGCTTTTAATTTCTGACCTCTAACTTACAAGAACAACAATATCATCAATTGTCCTGTCAATACGCGCAAAAACATAGTCAGCGGATAAACCGTAGAGTATGCCACAGCAGCTCGATCATTGGCTGAGGATACTGTCGTAGAGTATGCCAAAGCTGGTGGGTTAGTAGTACTACCAGCTAATAGACCCATCAGTGAGAAATAATCCAATTTCATCCACACACGGCCTACTACACCCACAATCAATAGTGGTAACAACGTGATGAGTACACCATATCCAATCCACACATATCCCCCGTTTAGCAGGGTAGGGATAAATGTTTTGCCAGCGCCGAAGCCTACTGCTGCTAAGAACATGGCAATACCAATCTCACGGATCATTAAATTCGCGCTACTAGTGGTATAGGTGACGATGTGCATCTTGGGCCCAAAGCAACTCATCAAGATAGCGATAATCAGTGATCCACCGGCTATACCCAATTTAAATGGTTGTGCCAAACCAGGCAACGCGATGGGTACCAATCCTGCAGCTATACCCAATGCTAGTCCTAAGAAGATGGAGGCTAGATTAGGTACATCTAATCGCTTGGTGGAGTTACCAAATAGACTCTCAATCTTATCCACAGCACGTTCCTCGCCGACTACTGTGATACGATCGCCCAATTGCAAACGTAGATCGCGCGTCGCCAATAGTTCGACGCCTGCACGGCGAATACGTGTGATGGATACGTGGTAGGTAGCGCGTATGTTTAATTCTCCAATACGTTTGCCATTCAATTCTGATTTGGTCACTACTAGATGGCGCGATACCAAGTGTGCTTGGGCTGGGTTATTGGTTGGCAAAGAGGTTTCCATACCTAACAACAGAATACTCTTTTTATTCTCCTTATCCACCACTACACGAATACGATCACCTACGTGCAGTATAGTCTCTACGTCTGGTAACTCATCTGAGCCATCGGGGCGCACCAAGCGAGATACAATCAGATTCATATGGCAGAGTTGACTCAAATCACGTATATGAGCACCTTCCACTTGGGGGTTGGCTAGTAAAATATCAATATACTCAATCTCTTTTTGTACGCCGCTTTCTTCTGTTACACGTTGCTCCTCTTTGTCTATTTTGATCTTGAAGATCCAACGCATTGCTAGTATCACGGTGATAATCCCGACTACACCCAACGGATATGCCATTGCATAGCCACTGGCAATATTTGCGTTGACTTCGCCCGTGATATCACTAAAGGCTTGTTGTGCAGCACCCAAACCGGGTGTGTTGGTTACCGCGCCAAACAATACTCCCGTCATCGTCGCTATATCTTCGCCTGTGAATAGGTGAATCAGGTAAGTTGTTATACAACTTAGCAATACAATACTTATTGCCAGAATATTCAACTTTATTCCGCCTTGACCAAACGAAGAAAAAAAACTTGGACCAACCTGCAAACCAATAGAATAGACAAACAATATCAATCCAAAATCCTTCGCAAAAGTCTCTACCATAGGATCTAAATGCATACCAAAATGCGACATGGCAATCGCACAAAATAGTATCCACGTGATACCCAAGGTAATGCCTTTGAATTTAAGTCGATGACTAAGATAGATACCACAAGCGATTGCAAGGGTGAGGATGAAAATTGAATGGGGCACACCGGTGCCAAAAAACAGACTGTTAAACCAATTCATAATACCTAATACCAAATGTCTATCAGAAAAGTACTTCTGTTATTGAGACTGCAAAAGTAGTGTTTTTTTTCGAGATGAACAAATAATACGGCTTAACAATAGGCTATTTTATAAAATTGACTACTAGATATAGCAATCCTCTATCTATTCTAAGATAGTTGCTTGAATTTCCTATTGAAGCGGATGTGGAAGCAGATAGCAGCCAATGCCAAACCGCAGATAAAGCCAATCCATATACCAGCTGCACCCATCTTGAGCGGGAACGCACACAGTAATCCAACGGATAGACCTACTATAATATACGACACAAAGGCAATTACCATTGGCACTTTTACGTCTGTAATACCACGCAGCATGGCCGCACCAACTGCCTGCAAACCATCGGCGTACTGAAATAATCCTGCTATGACGATCAACTGCGAAGCAATTGCTATCACTTCCGTGTCTTCGGTGAATAGCATTGGGATGTAATTACGTAGGCTAATCATGAGTGCCGCGCCAATCGTATTCATCACTAATACCAAATGAATACTTGCATTGCTTGCCATTCGTACGGCCTTCAGATTGCCAGCACCCAATTGATGCGATACGCGAATCGTCGTGGCGGCTCCTATACCTAGAGCGATCATAAAGGTCATGTCAGCAATCTGATTGGCCACTTGATGTGCCGCTAATGCCTCTTTGCTAATCCATCCAATGATTACAAACGATGCCGCAAAAGTAAAGGTTTCCAAGAATGTTTGTGCTCCAATAGGGAAACCCAATGTCATCTGTTTCTTGATCTCTTCCCAACTGATTTTGCGCCAAGAGAAGGTCTGAATGTAATATTTCCAATCACGGTGTAGCCACATGGCGATGACAAAGCATAATGGCATACCTAGACGAGAAATCAGCGAACCTATACCTGCTCCCGTCGCTCCCATTGCGTCAGCACCCCAATGACCATAGATAAATACCCAGTTGAGCAATATGTTCAACCCATTCATGGCTAAGGTGATTATCATCGCCACTAGCGTGTTACCCAATCCTTCTAGAAACTGCTTGAAAAAGGTGAAGAATAAGAATGGCACCAGCGAGATGACAATCAGTATATAGTATGGACGTGCTATGGTCACTACCTCTGGTTCTTGACCAAAATATTCCAAAAACGGAATGCATCCACCAAGTAGCAATAGCATCAGTGCTGATTGCAAGACGGTAAAGAGCATGCCATTTTGAAACAAGATCGCGATCTTATTTCGGATAGCGCTTTGATTCTCCTGCTGTACATTCATCTCTCCCATGCAAACACCTACCAGAGGGGTTATTGCCATCAAAGCACCCATCGCAAATACCATGGCCATAAAGAATAGGGCATTGGCAAAACTTACAGCAGCCAAATCAACCGTGGCATAATGTCCTACCATGATCGAGTCGAACAAACCAACCAGCGACGCACCAAACTGGGTAAGCATCACTGGCAGAGCAACTTTCAAATTGCGTTTGTAATATGGTAGGTATTCGCGAAACAAAGATTAATGATGATGGTGGTGTTCTCCTTCACCATGATGGTGATGATGACCTTCGCATTGGTGATTGCATGTAGGAGCTTCTGTAGTCGCTGGTTTGCCAATCTTAGCAAATGCTTTTTGGATTGCAGGAACATCAGTCTTGTTTGCGTCATAGGTCACGGTCACTGTTTTGGCCTCTAGGTCAAACACCAAATCTTTTACTCCATTCTTCAAATCCTTGTCAAAAGGAATGTTTTTCAAAATCTTATTGCAGCAGTCTTGGCAATGCAAGTCCACATACAATACTACTTTTTGTTTGTTAGGCTTAGCCTCAGCGGTAGATAGGCAAAACGCCATTGGCATAATCGCCAGTAGAAATAAAATAATTCGTTTCATATTGTTGTTAATTGTATTCTTACCTATAATCTGTAGGCACTTTGCGCCGCCCCTAAGCAAGCGTCTTCTTAAATGCCTGCACCACAAGCCTTACTCTTCGCGCTCCAATGCCCAACGGAAACCGAGGTACATTTTCCACCCATGTATTGGTGCCCAAATCATCGACGCATCATAGTTCGCCGATTCAGGATTAACAAATCCTCCCTGCCTCTCACCTACTATCGGATTGTCCTGCGTAAAGTTTGTCATGTTCTCTGCTCCGAGGTATATCGACCATGTGCGGAAATATTTGGTCACTTGTCCCAACAATTGAGGATACCACTTATGGTATACTTGCCCTGATGCGTCTGTGAAATATTGCTTGCTGTCACTAGGTCTTTCAAATCCATCTGGCATACGACCTGGACCATTAAATTGTGCTGTCAAATCAAACTGCCATGTCTTGAGTGGTGTTTGATAGCTGGTAGTAATGATGCCTTTAAATTTGTTTTGCAACGGTTTATCGCGAAGTTGATACTCGTTGGCAATTGTGTTAAATGTCGTCTGTTTTACATCTGTATAGCGGAAAGCTGCTGTCATCGTCCATCCGCGTAGAACCTCCATGCTAGCCTCAACTTGCCAGTTGTGTGAGAAGTATTGCGCACCCTCTACATCGTGCATATTATATAGTACGATGCTATGCATACTTCTATCCATATCAGCAATCACACCATCCAAGAACTTCGTGTAGTAATACTCGCCCGATAGTTGCAATTCGCGCTTACCCATAGGGATATAAAACACGGTGCTGAGTCCCGTATTCATCGAACGCTCTTGTGTAAGATTAATTGCTTTGGATATAGCCATTTGATCGGTTGGCAAAAACTGCAAATAGTCTCGATTACTTGCCAAATAGGCAGCATTATCAGCTATGGCATTTGGCGAACGATAGCCCAATCCTACGCTTCCGCGCAATGTCCACCACTCAAATGGAGCAAAGCGCACATTCATACGAGGAGTAGTGAAGAAGCCATAAGTAGATGAATAATCCTCACGAATACCTGCCAACAGGGTCACCTTGTCTTTGTAGGTATAGGTATATTCTGCAAACACACCTGGCGTCACCTCCCAACGATCTAACCTTCTTGTCTCGTCGCCTTCTCGCCCTATCGCCTCTACATACCCATCGTAGTTAAAACTCAATCCTGTCGAGAGATTATGATGATGCTCATCCCACAAGTCGGTAGCTGAATCATCAAATGATGTTTGGAAGATAGCATTCAGATAGGCATTGGTCTGTGCGGCATTCCATTGACGGGAACCGTAGGTGTTTTGTTGGTTGTGATACGATGCAGAAGTGATAATACCAATAGATGTACCCAGCTCCGCATCAAACACATATCCGTTCTTCATAAATCCATCCACACGCCATGTGTTCAAATCAATTTTGTATGGCGACAAGGTATCTGTCGCCTCTTTGGTCAAACCTCCTTGACGGCGATCATAGAGACCACGTACCAAGAATTGTCCAGTATAATCACCTGTCTTCACATACCAACGATTCAGCAGGTTCACATTCGTATTCTTTGGCATATCCAAGAATCCATCATGATTGTGGTCCAACTCCAACGACATGTTTTGCGCATGGAATAATATACCTGTAGATACCTTGTCGTTCAAGTCCCAGCCGCCCGAAGCATTCACTTCTGCATGCGTTTCGGTGCTAATCATCGCATTCAGCGCAATTGGATCTTGTGTTTGTGGCTTGAGATACTCCACATTGATCTGTCCTGCGATGGCCTCATAGCCATTCAGTACAGACGACGTACCCTTGCTCACCTGTATCGCCTCCATCCATGGACCAGGAATATATTCCATACCAAATGCCTGTGCCAATCCGCGGATATTGGGGGTGTTCTCTGTGATCATCTGCACATACGTTCCGCTCAGACCTAATAGTCGAATTTGCTTCGCACCAGTAGCTGCGTCCGAGTATGCTACATCCACCGAGGCACTCGTCTCAAAACTCTCGCTCAGGTTACAGCAAGCTGCCATACAGAGTGCTTCGCCTGTCAGGGTTTCTGTAGCCAATGGCGAAAGGCGCGAACGCAAAACCGCCATCTTGCGTTCAACGATATCCACTTCTTCCAATAGCAAATCACTTACCAACACGATGGTCAGTTCGCTATGTGCGGTCACGGCAGTCGTGTCGTTGTGAAAGCCCATAAAACTAGTAACCAGTAGGTTCGTGCTCTTGACAGGCTCCAACTGAAATCGTCCATCTACATCGGTCGCTACGCCCACGGTAGTTCCTGCCCAATATACATTTGCTCCTACCAATGGTTCCCCTTTATCATCCAACACCGTACCCCATGCATGTGCTGCTGCCCATACAAAAGGCAAGACCAACACTATCAATGTCAATATAATCTTTTTCATTTTCAAAACAGATTTCCAATTTGATAAATCATAAAACTCACCACCCATGCTAGTACCATCGACTGTACCAAACTAAACCATGCCCATTTTCTCCCCAACTCCTTACGCAAGGTGGTGATCGTTGCCACGCAAGGGAAGTACAACAGCACAAAGGTCATAAACGCATACGCCGTCAATGGCGTAAAAGCCGATAATGCGGCATCCGAAGGATACAGAATGCCCATCGTAGACACGATTGCTTCCTTCGCAGGCAAGCCCGTCAGCAGGCAAACCGACATCTTCCAATCAAATCCCAGGGGACGTACCAAAGGCTCTATCCAATGACCAATCATGGCCAGATAACTGTGCTCCATGTCGTTCATATTACCCGTTGGGAAATACGTCAATGCCCAAATAATCACGCTTGCCCAGATAATCACCGCAGGTATTTTCTGCAAGTAATCGGCTATTCGCTCCCAGATATGCAAGCCCGTATTACGTAAGGTTGGACGGCGGTATGGCGGCAACTCGCTCACATAATCGTGCTTAGGTTGGCGAAACGCCTTGGTATGCTGCATGACCCATGCAAACAATATACTTAGCACCACGCCCAATGCGTATAGCGACATCATCACCAATGCTTTTTGCTCAGCAAAGAACGCGCCAATAAACAACATATACACGGGCAGACGTGCCGAACAACTCATAAACGGCACCATCAGCATCGTCAGTGCACGGTCTTTCTTATTGGTGATATCCTTTGCTGCCATGATGGCGGGCACATTACATCCAAAACCCATCAGCATCGGGATAAACGAACTGCCGTGCAAACCGATTCGGTGCATCCATTTGTCCATCGTATATGCCACACGTGCCATATAGCCCGAGTCCTCCATCAAACTCAAAAAGAAGAACATGATAATGATATTCGGCAAAAACGCCAATACAGCACCTATACCCAATAGCACGCCGTCCAGAAGCAAACTGCTCCACCATACTACGGGCATCATTCCGCGCAACCACTCCGCCAATGCCTCCACGCCCATGGTGATCCACTCCTGTGGGTATGCACCCAACGTAAAGCTACATTCAAACACGCCATACAGTACCAATAGTAGCACAGGTAGTCCCACCCATCTATTGGTCAGTACCTTATCTATCTTGTCTGCCACCGAGTGTCCCGAGTCATGCTTTGCGTGGGTTAGTGTCTCCTCCAACGCACCATGCACAAAGCCGCGACGTGCTTGTGCAATCACCTCTTTGGCAGTCTTTCCATATTCATATAGCAGTTTCGCTCTCTGTTCGGCTGCCACGCGAATCAGTTCTTCGCTATGTGGCAAAAGGGCCAACATCTCATCGGGACGCTCCAACATACGCACTGCCATATAGCGCTTCGAGTATTTCTCACGCACATTCGGCAGGGTGACAATCACATCTATCACTTGTGTGATGGCTTCCTCCACATCTTTTCCGTAACTCACGTGCACATGGCGAAAACGATCTTCCTCGGATAAAATCGCAGCTTTATCTTCCACCAAACCGATGCGAACACCCAGCAGTTTGCCCAGCAACTCATAATCCAACTTATGCTCGGTCTGCACCAACTCATCGTAATGCGTCAGCAGTACGACAAAGGGCTGATGCCTATCCATCAGCGCTGCGGTACGCACCAATTGCACCTCCAGATCCCGTGCATCCACTTCTTGGATCTGAATACCACGCTCTATATATTCCGACGCTTTCTTATTCACGCTACAAAATTACTGCTTTTTTTGCAAATACGCAAATCTTACTTCATAAATACCTATTTTTGGGTAGATCGGTAGGTAGTACGGTTGTTTTGTAAGTTCTGTAGGTATCCCTCTAAACAGTAGTCCGCAGGACGTCCTCTACCCACTCCCCACCTATTACGGGTTCATATGCTATCTTCACTATGTGATAACTATGAGATAACTATGTGATAACTATGTGATTCATGCCCCTTGCTTATCCTATAGCAACGCCGTTACCACTCCGATACCACTTCGGATGTTCACCGATCCTTCTCAGAAAATATAGCGTGGGTATTTTGGGTAAATAGGGTATTTGGGGTACTCATTTACCCTATATACCCTAAAAACCCTAAATACTATCTCTTTGTTTTTTTTAGCACTTCAACTGTATATCGACATAACCGATTCTTTTTCTATTGTTTATACGGATTCACCTTGTCACCTAATAACTTCATCACCTCATCCCACGGACTTCCTGCGGACACATTCTCAGCCTTCCTCAAAAAGTCCGCAGAAACTTATCACTCATCACTTATAGTTCATAACTAGTCTAACCCTTTCTCCCTGAAAATCAATGCTCTCTTCTTAAATACGCAGAGTGGCATTATTGACATTTTCGGCACTTTTAATAATGGCAAAATGCCAAAAATGCCACTTCCACCACATCTCGTTTTTATATTTCGCGTGAGGTTTCTGTGGTTTTCCGTTTTCCGTTTTCGCCTTTCCGTTTTCACTTTTCACCTTTCAGTTTTCATTTTTCACCTTTCCGTTTGCCGAAGGAAGCAAAAGCAGCGCGAGCATTTCTGCCCGCGCCTAAACTATAAACTGTAGTCCGAAGGAGATTCACTAAACAGTAGTGTATCGTCCTCTAAACACTAAACTACAATTTCTGCCCAGTAGCAGAGTATTTGCTTCCATCTGGGAGAATAATATACAAGGTGTTGTTCTTAATAACTTTGTGAGCTTTCGGTGTACTATTGGATTGCACATCCTCAAGGGCAGTAAGATTCTTTGAACAATCTATGACAAACACTCCATATGGATATACATCTGTATCCAAATCGTAGCATGTGGACTGTGTCACATCCGTGATGTCAATAGTTTGTTCACCTGTTCCATTATTCCAAATGATATTAACACTCTTTACATTACTGTCAAATGTATAGCTCCACCAACCATTGCTATCCTTGCTCACTTGCAAACCAGGCCAAGCACCGCATGGTTGTACGGCGCCACCATCGTACCAAGAATACAAATAGACATTTGACCAAGTAGGTGCACTTGATGGATTTAATCTAACTGTAATAGCATCATTTTGATCATTCTGTTCATATTGCGCTGTTACAGTCAAATCACTCTGCACATTGCTAAAGTCTTTATCCCAACCTATGAATGTATAGCCTTCACGCACTGGAGCAGCAGGTGCAGTAGCAGATTTGCCTTGCTCTACTTGTTCATTCTTGAGGATACTGCCATCCCAATCTTGGAAAGTGACTGTGTAGTATATAGGTTCTGGAGCATTTTGTTCGTATTGCGCAGTCACAGTCAAATCACTCTGCACATTGCTGAAATCTTTATCCCAACCCGTAAATGTATATCCCTCGCGCACAGGGGTGGCAGGTGCTGTAGCAGATTTGCCTTGCTCGACTTGCTCAGTCTTGAGTGTAGTACCGTCCCAATCTTGGAAAGTGACGGAGTACTGGCGAAGGAAACTAGTGTAAGACGCTGTATAATTGGCATCTTTAGTTACAGCGACAATCTCAGGTGACCAGTTCTCAAACACATAATTATATTGTGCGGTAGCAGGACGTTTTGGCGTAGCTCCTGTATATTCAGGCAAGGTACCGTATTCTACTTGAGATGTTTGCAATAGACTAGCATCATAGTTCAAGAATTGTATTGTATACTTGCGTTTTGATTCAGTATAAGTAGCCTTATAAGTAGCATCTGCCGTCACAGGCGCAAGCGTAGGCGTCCAGCCTGCGAATGCATAGGTATGTTCTGCGGTAGATGCCTTGGTAGGAGTAGCTGCAGTATATACTGGCATCTCACCTTCACGCACTTGACCTGATTGCAAGACTGTGCCGTCCTCATTAACGAATGTAATGGTGAAGAAATCGTTGGAAGTTACCGTCACTTCACAAGTGGCAGTCAGTCCACTTTCTTTAGTAGTCGCAGTGATGGTCGCTTTGCCCGCAGCGAGAGCCTTGACTGTACAATAATCTTTATTACCAAATTGCTCTTCGATTACCACCACATTTTCATCACTACTTGTCCAAATTATATTTTCTGTAAAAGAGTATGGATATGCTGCTACAGAGATTCTTTTCGATTCTCCTTTAGTCATTGACATAGTTGTTTGTCGGAAAGATAGACTTGTAAGCAACACCTTCTCATTGATGCGAAGTCCATATTCTCCATAGCGACCTGAAGAACCTAAAGATTTTGCTTGAATATAGATACGGCCTGCTTCTTTTAGTCCAATCGCCTTACATGAGTCGCCCATAGGAATAAGCTTTACATAGGTGGTATCACCCGGTGTGCGGAGTACCCACTCTATATCACGCATCGTGGTATTTTCAGGAGAAATTATAGCAGTTAGCGTACAGGTATCCCCTTCATAAATTTCTGCATCTTCGTCCGAGCTGAGAATCTCTATGCGAGAAGGATGGATATGTGAAATGGTAAAGCTCTTAGTAGTTGTAAGAGCAGGTTGGCTACTTGTGAGTGTGATGGTAGCCGATCCTTCACCCAGCGCTATCAATCGACCATTTTGATCAACCTTGAGGATATTCTCATCACTGCTTGACCATGTAAGACCATCCAATGGATAACTAGCATCTACTGGATTAGATGTGACACTTAACTGTAGAGTGTCTCCTACTTTAAGCGATGTGGATGATGCTTGTATTTGTATTGAGGTAATATTTGATACTGCTACTTTACGCGTTAGAGAATAGGTATAGCCACTTGGATGGGTAGCTGTAATCGTTGTCTCACCCACCTTAAGCCCCGTCATAATACCGATAGCACACCGCATTACAGATAAGGTAGGATCTGGAATGTTCTCATAAAGCACCGTATCCTGTGTAAGTATCGTAAACGAAGCCACATCAGGATTGCTATTGGTAATAGTCACTGGTTGGTGCAAACTATCTGGCTTAACATAAATCGCCATCATATATTCACGATTCACACTCGTTTGTGAATTTGACCCATTATTTACCCATTTCGTATCGCCTACTAAGCGGTTTGCAATAGGTTTACGATGTATTGTCAAATTTGGATAATAAACCTGCACAGAACATTTCTTTTGGAAATTGCCTTCGTAGGTTG
Organism: Paludibacteraceae bacterium; assembly: GCA_045577965.1. GTDB lineage: Bacteria > Bacteroidota > Bacteroidia > Bacteroidales > Paludibacteraceae > Colicola. The sequence goes on along the minus strand of JAZNJI010000003.1, from coordinate 5,520 downwards.
TGGCTGTAAGCACAACTGTCTGAGTTTGCCCCGCTTTATTTGCCTGGTAAGGTGCATTTACCACTCCTTTTTCATCCACAGTAGCATAGGTTTGTCCAGAGGTAATTGCCCAAACAATTCGCTGATCGGCCGCATTAGCAGGCAATACCGATGCATGCAGTTGCAAAGGTTGATCAGCAATAATCTTGATGGTCTGTCCCGCCTCTGTAAAGTCGATGCCCGTCACCTTGACAGGATCTGGACTATCGGGGATATTCTCTTCGTAGAAGCAACGCAAGTATGGATAGCCATTATTGATAGTGTCGTTTCTGCCCCAAATAGTTTCGAAATCAAAGCCAGCAAAACTGCTCTTCGCATGCATCTCGTTGAAGGTTAGTCCGGTGCCTGTTTTTGCTGAAGCATTTGGACTCAACTCCTTATTATAATATATATTGCTTATCGTGCCACCAGCAACACCCTCTTGCCAGCTGCCTCCTGCCACATACGAGTTGCTGATGCTACCGTTGTTCCAATCTACAAGACCAGAGCCAAATACTCCTCTGTTTGTGGCATTGATGTCCATTGGGTTATATACAATATCCACTTGCGAATAACAATCGGTCACTACACCGCCTGCATCGTAATTCAATCCACCCAACTGACCAACAAGGCCTCCAATATCTTCAACACTGTTGGCATCTACAACAATCTTACCTTGGGTGAAACATTGCGTAATCGTTCCATCGCGCAGCACACCTGCAAGCAGTCCTATATTGCTATCTATTCTGTTGCCGCGCATATCAGCCACAGATGCTTGAATACCCAAATTGCGAATCACTGTTGTCTCTCCGGAAGTTCCTACATAGCCAAACAAGCCATCTTCATAATGATCACTAAGGTTCGTCGCATTATACTCGCCATCTATATACAAACCACTAATCATATGTCCCTGACCATCAAATGTGCCCAAGAATGGATGTGTTGGATACATATATAGACTACCCGTACCAATAGGTATCCATGGCTCCGCATAGGTATAGCGTCCCCAATACTCCCAATCGGTAGTATCATTGAGCAAGATATCGCAATCCAGATAGACTGTTTTGCCCTTGAAGTTATTTGGTGTCAACACGCCGTCTATACCATTCACTGCGAGCATAAAACCAATGAGTTGCGCTTTGTTGGTGATATGGAACTCTGTAGCGAACTTATTGTTGAATATCGAATAGTCATACTCGTCGTATGTAGGTTCCAGCCACTTTGCATACAATGTCATGCTTTGAGTAACAGCAGTCGAATCAAAGTCAAAGACCTTAGTAAATGCAGCATCTTCGTACCAACCCGCAAAGATATATCCGTCTTTGGTTGGTTTAGCAGGCATCAAGATGTGACTATTCTCTGATACCCGTTTCGTAGCAATAGCTGTTCCATCATTGCTCTCAAATGTAACTACTAAATTTGGTTTATAATCAGGATTTACACGTGGATAATCGCCCTTTTGCACTTGCCAATAGTCGAGTTTATAAACATGTGTCGCATTCCAATTATCTACATAATCATTAAGTACATTCGCAAACTCTGCGCTTTGGAGATAGGCAGTAGGACGACCCAAATTATTATAGGTAGCCTGGGCATTAGTATTCCATTGGTATTTATCGGAATCGAAATAGCCATTTTGTGATACTATCCAAGAATCTTGTTGATTAGGTATCATACAGCGATCATAACTTGTAACTCCTCGCTTGGTAAGAGTACCTGTAAAGAGGAAGTTGCCGATAGTATCCGTACCACCAATACCACCTTGATGGGTTACAGCACTTGGTGTTCCATAGGCATACACATCCGCGGAAGATGAGCAGTTGAGAATCCAGTTATCGCCTTCCAACGCGATACCATTCACAATAGCCGATGCTGTTCCAAGACCCAAAATATTTTCAGGGTCACCCACCAAACCCGAAGTATGGCATTGTGAGATATACACATTATTTGCATAGCGATCTACATCACTCGCTAAAATAGCCACACCAGCATGTGTACCAGGCGACAATACATAAGCATCTGTCACAATCAGATTTTTGATTGTTGCGTTATGATATAATATACCAAATAATCCAGCAGGGCGACCCACGGGGTCATCAATATACATATTCTCTACCTTGTGGAAATCGCCATCATAGGTACCACGGAAATGATAAGTGTGTGAGCTCTCCGTCATATAATGCGGTTCATAGCATGTCACTAATTTCATCGTACCAATAGCTGTCCACATCTCTGGCATCTGTATGCCCCATTTATCGCGTGGTGCGTTCAAGGCAATATCCGCCGTTTGGCGAATATGCATACCTTCGAAAGTCTCACCACTATTCACCATCTTACGGAAATTCTCCAAGTGCTGCTTGGTAGCGATGAGGAATGGTTCCTCCTTTGTTCCCGAACCTCCTGCTAAATAGTCTGTAATATTGGTAGCATTCACGCCTGTAGGAACAGGATAATCGCCTGCACGATACTTCCATGTGCTGATACCATAAACGGCAGCAAACATATTAAGTGTGTCTACAAACGCTTGACTCTTCATATAGGTCTCAGGCAATTCCTCTACACCACCCAATATTCCCATCAAAGTGTCAGGGCGAACTTGGAGGTATGAGCAATTGACAATTTTAGCCAAACGAACACCATAAGAACTCAAAAAACCTCTTGATGGTCGTCCTGCTGGATAACCCATTAGGTGGTGTTGTTTCATTGTAACTGTCTTACCCGTAGCAAAACAGTTAATCAGCGTACCAGAAGCATCATTCTCATAAACACTACCGCTATCACGACCATTCATAGCACAGAAAGCCGATGCAGATGATCCGTAGCCATCACCTTCATCATATACATTACCTGCCGCATAGCAGCTCTCGATATGTCCAGTGTTCCAACCAACGAAGCCACCGCCATCGTTACCATACATATGTACCTCGCCCTTGGCAGAACAGTTGCGGATTATACCCTTTTCTCCATTGGTTCCTACGAAGCCACCACAATCCATGTACGCATGCTTGTAGTACGCGCGCGACACACGACCAGAAGCATGGCTATTCTCTATCAAACCAGAGTTTAAACCTACCAAACCGCCTGCATAATACTCCACACAATGTGTAGCACCCGAAGCAGAACAATCGCGTACTATACCATCTGTAGCTACATAGCCTATCAAACCACCTACAATGCGCATGGCATATGTGGTTACATCGGCAGAACAATTGATCACTTGTCCGCTGGTAAGATATGTAATCAAACCACCAGCATTGCCACCAACATCTGCCACTGCACTTACATAACCCGTAGCATGGCAGTTTTCTATCTGCGAGTTTCCGCGTACTTCTAAGGCCAGCGTCGCTATCTTTGAAGCGCCTGTAACTACCGCATTCTCTAGGCGCACATTCTTAATGGTGGCATTTTCCACAAATCCAAAGAGGGCTTTGTCCCAACCAGTGAAATCAATAGCATCTAAATCTCCAAAAGGATTATCTGGATTGTTCCAATCAGGAGTTTCTGGAGTAGTTCCATAAAAGAGGTTGTAAATCGTATGGTTCTTTCCATCGAAATTACCTCTAAACCATGCGGTATCTAAGGTGTACTCCCAACCTGAACCTCCACTAAGGAACTGACCAATAGGGTGTTCCCATTCGAGTTTAAGGCTATCTGCCATAGTGGAGTCGCTGAGGTAAATATCTGCTGCGAGCTCAATATAACGACCTGAGAAGTCGTTACCACGATTGACACTATCAGCAAAACCTGCCAGTTCCTCAGCTGTTGAAATGAGGATAGGGTCAGATTCTGTACCCGTACCCGTCCATGACTTGTCTATCGTACCATCCCAATAGACTTGTGCTTGCGCCAAAGGAGCCAAGAGAATGCTCATCGCAATCAGAAAAAAAGTAGATACTCGTTTCATAATGATTGGGCTTTTAAGGTTGTGTATATTATGATGATTGATTTTATGTCATATTATATTAAGGTATATATACAAAAAAAGCGTGAACTTTCGTTCGCTTCAATTTGATTTTCTGAGGTTCTCGACTACCTTGTTAACTCAAATCTACGCACGGAAAACTCACGCTGAAAGCATGAGCGTGCATAAACCGTACTTGAGTTAACAAATGATTTCTTGAAAGTGTCGAGTTTTCAGAAAATCAAGTCTGGGCTTATAACGCTATATTAAATATGTCGGGCAACGGTATGCGTTGCGAGTTAGCTATAAACTATAAGTGATGAGTGATAAATAATTTAGGGGGGGTAGTTATTTGGTTTGCTTTCAGTTGACTACAATTTGTAGCCAACTCATGTTTTACACTTCCTTTTTCAAATATTCATACACATACGCTGCGCTACGAAGATACAGTCCTGTATTCTTATCCTGTAGTTTCTCAAAAATGTGTGAGTTGTATATCTTATCAAACGCTTCGAGCATAGGCATCTTGTAGTCTTCCATTAGAAAACTAACCAACTCCTCCACGATAGAGCGTACTACAAAATCATATTCTGCTTTTTTCATATCTTTTGTAATAATGCTATTGCTCGTTCTGTACAAAATGCGTATTGTATGTTTGGGTGAGCGTACTCTAGTCTTTTAACAAATTCAGCAAGGTCAATAACCTTTGTTTCGTATAGTCGTATGGACGCAATCACTCCATCGTCTGCTACTGGACCAATGACTATATCGTAGTTATGCATCTTCTTATTGCGTTTATCGCGATTAGCAAAAATGAAGTTTGCCCATTCTTCTGTAGGCTTTTCAAAATATTTAACATTCAGATTAGCAAGTTCTTTTTCGTCAAATTGATATGCAAGAATAGTAGGGGCACCACCCTCAAAATTGCATTTATTTTTCGCGCGAGCCAACGCTTGCGTGCGGATGGTTGTAAGATAAAATCCCCTGCCAAAATCTTTGTAGGGCAGGCACTTATCTAATTCGACTTTATCGAATGTTGTATTTGTTCCGTGATAAAGTTTGATCATTAAATTGTTCCTCCATTACGCTGACAAACTATTCGTAACGATTCTTGAGTCTCCCAAAGAGCTTGTGTGTGTTCGTACTCATAATGCTCGTTGAGAAATTCAAGACCTTTGTACTTGTTCAAGTAGTTATATGCTACCTTCGGTGCAAGGCGATACTTGCGAGCGAACTCATCAATACAAAGGTTGATGTATTGTATTTTCCAAAATGTTTTTTGTGACATAAGGTAGTTTATTGTACAATTGCGGCGCAAAGATACACTTTTTTTTCGAGATGTGCAAGAAAAATCGCTTTTTAGGGCGATTTTTTGTTTGGAGGATAGGCAACTATTTCAGGAAATGAGTCAACCTTTTTAGGAATGAAGTAAACTCTTTTAGAGGGCAATCTTAACAAAAAGCACTTTGTCTTATACTGAAATAGGTTTACTCATAAAATGAATAAAAAGTATCAATTATTAAGAATTAAGTTTTATGAAGCGAACTCTAAATCGTTATTCTCTCTCGTTCAAACAACAAGTTTTGGATGATTATTTTCAG
>JAZNJI010000002.1:0-71830 GCA_045577965.1 Paludibacteraceae bacterium | reverse complement strand
GGGGGGGGTAAAATTTATTTGCATATATGAAAAAAAAGCAGTACCTTTGCAAAAAAATATAAACAAATTAAATTCTATTTAGTGATGAAAACAATCAAAACAATTCTTTTTTGCCTTGTAGCAGTACTTTTTGCAAGTTGTGCGGGGCTAAACATGACTCCTTATGCGAATGATCCAGTAGAGACAAAAGTGGTTTTGTCTGAGTCTAACTACCACATTGTGAAAGAAGTAAGTGGCGAATGGACTGCAACTTATATCTTTGGTATTGGTGGCCTTTCAAAGAAATCACTTGAAAACAATGCGGTAAGCGAGATGTACAAAAACGCAGGACTGACTGGTAATCAGCAGATTATTAACATTACCACCACACAGTCTGTGGAGACATGGGCACTGGTTTATTCGAAAGTACGTGCCATCGCTCATGGCTATGTGATTGAGTTTGAGGAATAATCGATACAGTAATAAAATAAATAGAAATGAAAAAAATCATTCTTTGCCTCATGGTATTGGGGCTTTCAGTAGGTGCTTTTGCACAAAATAACGAAGTGGGTCTTGTAGTTGGTGGTTTCAACGGTTTAAGCTACAAGAAGATGATGAGTGAGAATTTCGCTATTCAAACGGACTTGGCGGTAGGTTTCCAACGCACTTCAATAGATTGGATGGGTGATAGCGAATTGATAACAACTACTGCGGATTTGTTTGACTTTGTGATTAATCCTAACTTTTTGTACAACAAAGAGTTGAAACACGGAATATATGCTTTTGCTGGAGGTGGTGCAAGTGTAGGTTTGGCACAAGGACTGCATGCTTCATCTAATCCAATCACATTTGGTAAGTTTGGTTTGAATGCTATGATAGGTGCAGGGTATAAGTTGGCTGACTTGCCACTGACATTTGCATTAGATTTCCGTCCTGGTTATGCTATGTTGCTGAATGTCAAAACGGAAACATTACTTAGTATCTTTGATTGGCACTTAGCAGCAAGTGTAAGATATTGCTTCTAAATAAACAACTCATACCAATAAAAATGCACTCCCTTTTGCGGAGTGCATTTTTTATATATACAAGGTAAAAATTATCATTTTCTTGCATAATCAAAAAAAATGTAGTACTTTTGTCGGCGGAAAGGAAAAATCCGACCAAATGGCATCGTGGTGACGGTGCAAAGACATATTTAATATAGCGTTATAAGCCAAACTTGATTACTTGAAACTTCGACAACTTCAATGTAATTTATTTACTCAAGTCATGGTTTATGCACGCTCACGTAATCGCGTGAGTTTTCTGTGCGTAAATTTGAGTAAATAAGGTAGTCGAAGACCTCAAGTAATCAAATGAAGCGAACGAAAATTCACGCTTTTTGTATATAATTAACTATCAATAAATTAAATAATCAAAAACGGAGTAAGCCGAAAATCCGAAGAAGAGTAGGCAGTGAATATTTAGTATTATGAAAAAGATTTTATTTTTTGCATTTATTGCAGTGTCCCTATTCTTTGTTGGTTGTGGTGGTAATAATGGTGGAGGATATAATCCTCCCTCAACAACTGGTAACATTCAATTCCAGAATCAAACTGACGATGCATACTACGTTGAAGTTGCTGGTTATGAAACATTTACCTTAGGCGGTAACAGAAGCGTAACATACAGCGGATACGAAGCAGGAAGACATCACATAACTGTTACACAAAAAAATGGATATATCTTATATCCTACTGTAAAAGATGGATATGCAACTGTTCGTGCAGGAGAGACAACAATATTCTATTGGAACTAGTAAAACGCATCCTATAGATTAAAATAATAAGAGAGTGTGTCATTTCGACACACTCTCTTATTATATATTACAAGGTGTAACCTTACATCACGATATTGACAATCTTGCCTGGAACGACGATGACTTTCTTTGGAGCGGCGCCGTTCAATTGCTTGGCGGTCAGTTCGTGAGCCATGACAAGCTTCTCAACCTCCTCGCGAGGAGTGTCCTTGGCTACCTCAATAGTGAAACGAACCTTACCATTGAACTGAATAGGATACTTCTGCGTTGCCTCTACCAAGTATGCTTCGTTGCACTCTGGCCATTCGGCGTGGCAAATAGAACCTGTTTCACCACAAAGATGCCATGCCTCTTCTGCAATGTGAGGAGCGTATGGAGCGAGCAAGATAGCGAAGGTCTTGAGAATCTCCACCTTGTTGCACTTGAGGGCTTGCAATTCGTTTTGCGCAATCATGAAGGCAGGGATAGAAGTGTTGAATGAGAAGTTCTCAATATCCCAAGTGATCTTCTTGATGAGCTTATGTAGACTGCGAAGTTCCTCTGCTGTTGGTTCGTCGTTGGAGAGGGTCTCAAACATGTTCCACCACTTGCGCAAGAAGCGGTGTACACCGTCTATACCGTTGGTATCCCAAGGTTTAGACATCTCGAGTGGACCAAGGAACATCTCATAAAGGCGCAGAGTATCAGCACCATACTTAGCCACTACATCGTCTGGGTTCACCACATTGAACATAGATTTAGACATCTTCTCAACCGCCCAACCGCAGATATATTGTTTGTCGGTAGGAGTGCCTATGTATGGGTTGTCAATGTCGGTAGTACCATCCGAATAGATGAACTCCGCATTCTTGAACTCAGGCATCCAGTTGCGGAAGGCATCAATATCAAGTACATCGTTCTTGACAATATTCACGTTCACGTGGATAGGTTGTACCTTATCTTTGTACTCTGGGTTGTCGATGAGGTTGTAGCTGATAAAGAGGTTCCCCGTTGCACCTTCGCCGATATAACGATAAACGAAGTTAGAGCGACCTTGAATCATACCTTGGTTGATGAGTTTCTTAAATGGTTCGTCCTCACAGATATAGCCGAGATCGAATAGGAACTTATTCCAGAAACGGCTATAGATGAGGTGACCCGTAGCGTGCTCTGTACCACCGATATAGAGATTGACTTGACGCCAATAATCGTTGGCCTCTTTGCCTACCAAAGCAGTATCGTTGTGGTTGTCCATATAGCGGAGGTAGTACGCCGATGAACCTGCGAAACCAGGCATGGTGCAAAGCTCGAGTGGGAATACATTGACATTATCAATCAATGACTTAGAAACCACTTTGTTATTCTTCTCATCCCATGCCCAGAGGTCAGCATTGCCAAGAGGAGGCTCGCCTGTGGTGGTAGGTTTGAAGTCAGACACCTCAGGCAAGAGAAGTGGCAAACACTCTTCTGGGAGCATGTATGGCATACCATCCTTGTAGTATACAGGGAATGGTTCGCCCCAGTAGCGTTGGCGGCTGAAGACCGCATCGCGGAGGCGGTAGTTGACTTTCACGCGGCCGAGACCGGTGTTGGTGATATGCTCCTTCATCGCTTGGATGGCGTCTTTCACTTGCATGCCGTTGAGGAAGCCAGAGTTGATCATCACGCCCTCTTTAGCATCAAAACTTTGCTCGCTTACATCTGCACCCTCAATGAGTGGAATGATAGGCAAGTTGAAGTGCTTAGCAAACGCATAGTCACGACTATCGTGTGCAGGCACAGCCATGATAGCACCTGTGCCATAACCGCTCAATACATAGTCACTTATATAGATAGGTATCTCAGCTTTGGTGAGAGGGTTGATAGCATACGAACCTGTGAACACACCTGTCACACGGCGGTCAGCAATACGCTCACGCTCGGTACGGTTCTTCACCATTTGGAGGTACGCCTCTACCTCTGCTTTTTGCTCCTCGGTAGTCACACGCGCTACATACTCGCTCTCTGGAGCCAATACCATAAAGGTCACGCCATACACTGTATCTGCACGGGTAGTAAAGATAGTGAATGGTTCGTCTTGTCCTTTGATAGCAAAGCGCATCTCAGCACCTTCGCTGCGACCGATCCAGTTGCGTTGGGTCTCCTTGAGGGAGTCTGTCCAATCCACAGTATCAAGTCCTTGGAGCAGGCGTGGTGCGTAGGCACTTACACGGAGGTTCCATTGGCGCATGACGCGTTGCTCAACTGGGTAGCCACCACGAACAGAAAGGCCTTCGCTCACTTCGTCATTGGCGAGCACACAACCGAGTTGTGGGCACCAGTTCACTTTGGTATCAGCGAGGTACGCGATACGGTAGTTCATGAGGCGCTCTTGTTGCTCTTTCTCGGAGAGGGTTGCCCATGTTGGGTCGGTAGTCTCGAACTTCTCAATCAGTTTGCTGATAGGTTGTGCCTTCTGCAAAGAGGTATCGAAGTAGGAGTTGAACATTTGGATAAATGCCCATTGTGTCCACTTGTAGAAGTCTGGGTTGCAAGTTTTTACTTCGCGATCCCAATCGTAGTTGAAACCAATCTTTTGGAGTTGCTCGATATAGTGAGCGATATTCTCCATAGTGGTCTTTTCTGGGTGTTGACCTGTTTGGATAGCATATTGCTCCGCAGGCAGACCGTAGGAGTCGAAGCCCATTGGGTGGAGGACATTGAATCCCTGAAGGCGTTTGTAGCGGCTGTAAATGTCACTGGCGATATAGCCGAGGGGGTGACCTACGTGCAAGCCCGCGCCCGATGGATAAGGGAACATGTCGAGGACATAGAAGGGCTTTTTGTCGCTTTGGTTACTTACCTTGTAAGTACCTGCTTTAGCCCATTCGGCTTGCCATTTCTTTTCAATATCGGAAAAATTATAGTCCATAATTTTATTATTTGGTTCAAAATTGTTCAATATGGTTCAATAGCGCTGCGCGCTGTTCAATGTTGTGGTTCAGAGTTGTTCAGTGTGGTTCAGTGTTGTATTTAGAACCTTTCATATCGGATTTTTTGATAGCTTCAATTAAGTTATGAATCATAATAGCTGTAGAATTAACATTCTGTTTAACTACTTCCAATTCATCTTCTGTAATATAGCCAACATCAAAAGCTCTGTATAACTGGCTTAATACCTCTTGAATAGATCCTCGCGCAATAGTCAAGAATTGCAAGAACTCTTTGTTTCCACCTCGTCCAAATCCTTCTGCGATATTATCCATAATAGATCCTGCTGCAGAACGGATTTGTTGAACAAAGCGAAAATCTTTTTCAAATTCTTCCTTGCGTGTCAGCACATATACATCTTTGCAAATCACACGTGCACTCTGCCAAACGCGCAAGTCTTCTATCTTACGAATATCTGCCATTCAAGTATACAATGTTGAACTATTTTGAACAACGTTGAACTATATTGAACTACGAAAGCAACGCTTTAACTTGGTTATATACATTCTCTGCGGTGAAGCCGAGTTTCTCGTCGAGCACTTTGTATGGTGCGGAGAAACCGAAGGAATTGAGTCCCCAAACTGTACCGTGTTCGCCTACGAGGCCTTCGAGGTTACATGGCAAGCCTGCGGTCAAACCAAAGCGAGTAACACCTTGTGGCAACACCTCTGCTTGGTACTCCTTGCTTTGTTGACGGAAGATCGCTTCTGAAGGAACGCTCACGATTTGAAGGCGGATACCCTCGGCGCGGAGGAGTTCAGCACCAGCCATAAGGGTAGATACCTCGCTACCAGAAGCGATCATCACCACTTGTGGGCTCTCGTCTTTGCTTACGATATACGCACCTTTCTTCACGCCAGCCTCTGAGGTGTTAGGCACAGAGGTAACATCTTGGCGAGAGAAGATAAGGGCAGTTGGGGTGTAGATATTCTCCATTGCCATCTTCCATGCAGCAGTAGTCTCCTCTGCGTCAGCAGGACGGAGTACCATCACGCTTGGACGACCAGAATGGTTGTGGAGTTTCTCCATGAGACGGATTTGTGCCTCTTGCTCCACTGGCTCGTGGGTAGGACCATCCTCACCTACACGGAAAGCATCGTGGCTCCAAACGAACATCATCTGAATCTCCATGAGGGCTGCCATACGGATAGCAGGTTTCATGTAGTCAGAGAAGACGAAGAAGGTACCACAAGCAGGAATGATACCGCCGTGGAGCGCCATACCAATGCAGACGCACGCCATGGTGAGCTCGCTCACACCTGATTGGAGGAAGCGACCGGTGAAGTCATCGGCTGTGATGACATGGGTATGCTTGAGGAAGCCGTCGGTCTTATCTGAGTTGCAAAGGTCGGCGGAGGATACAATCATGTTGCCGACATGCTCAGAGAGGAAGGAGAGGGCAGAAGCGGAAGCTGTACGGGTTGCGACATTGTCTTTCTGTTGGAGCAAACTCCAGTCAAGGCAAGGTGTCTCGCCGCTCATAAAGGTCTCGTACTCATTGGCAGCCAATGGATTAGCCTCTTTCCATTCGTGATAAGCGGCATAGCGTTGGTTGGTTATCTCACGAAGTTCCTCAGCGCGTTTGTCGAAGAGCGCTTGTACGTCAGGGAAAATTTGGAATGGGTTCTCAGGGTCTCCGCCAAGGTTCTTGACAGTAGCTTCAAACGATGCACCAGACTTGCTGAGTGGTTGACCATGGGTAGAGGTCTTACCTTCCCAACTCTCGCCTTCGGCATTCACGCAGCCTTTACCCATAGAAGTATGACCGATGATGAGCGATGGGCGATTCTTCTCTGCTTGTGCGTTGATGATAGCTTGGCGGATAGCGTCAGGATCATGACCATCGATGTCTTGAACATACCAACCCCATGCCTCGTACTTCATGGCTACGTTCTCGGAACTTACCTCGTTGCAAGAGGTAGAGAGCTGAATCTCGTTGGAGTCGTAGTACATGATGAGGTTGTTGAGTTTGAGGTGACCTGCCATACGGCCAGCACCTTGGCTAATCTCCTCTTGGATACCACCATCAGAGATGAAAGCGTAGATTGTAGGGTTGTGGATCTCGCCGTAACGAGCGTTGAACCACTTAGCCGCAATAGCCGCACCAACAGCAAAAGTGTGACCTTGACCAAGAGGACCAGAGGTGTTTTCGATGCCACGCTCTACATTGCGCTCTGGGTGACCAGGAGTGACGCTGCCCCATTGACGGAGTTGCTTGAGTTCGTCCATGGTGAAGTGGCCTGTCATGCAGAGTTGTGCATAGAGCATTGGTGACATGTGACCAGGATCAAGGAAGAAACGGTCGCGCGCCTCCCAACATGGGTTCTCTGGGTCGTGGATAAGGAACTCAGAGTAAAGCACTTGTACAAAGTCAGCTCCACTCATAGAGCCACCTGGGTGACCACTCTTGGCCTTCTCGACCATTGCTGCGGCGAGGATACGGATGTTATCTGCCGCTTTTGTCATTAGTTGTTTTGAATTCATGATTGTATCGTGTTATATTGTTTAGCGTTGTGTAGTGCCCGCAAGCGGGCTGTGTAGTATTGTTTGGTGTTGTTAAAATTTATATGCAAGGTAGTAATTGAATCCCCAGTTGAAATCCTTTCGGAAACCTAACCCTGGCACATAGTACGGCATCACTTCTCCCTCTTTTGCATTACGTGTAAACAGTAGTTTCATACGGATATACCATCCCATCTGAAAGCCTTTGTATATTTGCACTTGACAGCCAGCTACTATTTCACCCCAACAATCAAAACGATGTTGGTCGTAGAAATTCAGTTGTTTTTCTCCCCAATATTCACTATATAGTTTCACATTTGTAAGATCGTAGTTTTGGTATGCTCCACCAAAGCGCAAACCAATGAGCATATTATTTTCTGTTGTACCTTTCTTCACTACAGCCATATCCACTCCTAGGCGACCAAAACCACCATGTCCTTTGTGTAATCCGCCATCGACCCCGCGTTCTGCAAAAGCATATCCTGCTTCAAGTGTTGGGTAGAAGCGTTTTGCAAGGCGTACATTGATAGCTGCTTCGTAATTTTGTATCTTTCCCTTGGAACGTGCTATTTCAAGAATAGGTGTACCGATATCTAGTTTTATGCTCATACCTTGATAGAGTGCGGTATCTGCATACTCTCGCGCGCTCGCGCATAACGCGAGACAGCATAAGGATACTATGAGCAATAGTCTATTCATGTAGGTAGATACAAAGATTATTTTGTGCAACGGATTCAACTGTGGCATTAATGATACTTACGCTATCTACGCGTGGATCACTGGACCACGCTGCAGTGATGGTGTGGTACACTGCACAGCCACATGCCAGACTGATGAACTGCTGGCGAGGGGTATGTTGAATGTAAAGTGTATCTATCTGATTGTGGTAGAGCATCAAGTAGGCAGTCTGATTGGTATCAGGCCGCAACTCTAATCCCATGGTCTTGATACCTCTGCTTAGTATACCTATGTCGCTACCGATTCCAACAACCATTATGCTATCCCACTGGGCATAGTGAACCGTATCGCCTACCGAATTGATAGAATCTGCGGATAGGGTTATTTGTACAGCAGATCCTAATTCTTGGTGGCATGTGGTATCAGGCTCACAAGCTGCAAGTCCTAATATCAAACATATTAATATATACCACTTTCTCTGCATCAGATTAATGTCTTTGCCTCGTTGCGCAGTGCTTGCAGTGCAATATCGTTTGGAGTATCGCCATTGGTGCGGTAGGCAGTAATAAGCGTTTTAGCATAGTCCAATGCGCTACTCCCTTCGGGCATCTGTTGTGCGATACTATTCACGAAAGCCACAGTTTGCTGTTTAGCGTTTTCTATCATCCCCCAAACCTCGTCGCTGACATAAATCTGCTGGCTGAGATTGTGGTCAAATTCTTGGCGAATAGTATGCATAAGTTGTGCTTGCACTTGGAGAGGAGTCATCTCTGCCAAGTTGAGATCAATCAGCATGTGTTCGGGCGTAGTACGCTCAAGCAGCAATGCCAAGCGCTCGTACGCTCGCATACGCAGGGGAGAAATCTCTTTTTGTGAAATTCGTTTGAGCTCCCAAAGGCGCTTTTCTGTCTCGCTTTTATAGAACTTATGCATGACGAGCCACGTCGCTAGAAGGACGCAAAGAGCAGGAATGCAGTATTTTAAAATCTCTATCATAATCACCCAAATAAAATTTGGGTGCAAAGTTACAAAAAAAATCGCACATATGCAAGGCTTTGCCTTACAAAATGTGCGATTTGATTTTATTGTAGTATTTTTCTTACTTAATCATGTCGCATCCCATGTATGGTTGGAGTGCGGCAGGTATGCGGATACCCTCGGGTGTTTGGTTGTTCTCCAAAAGGGCAGCCACGATACGAGGGAGAGCAAGTGCAGAGCCGTTAAGTGTGTGAGCTAGAGTGACTTTCTTGTCTTCTGCACGACGATAGCGGCAGTGCAAACGGTTGGCTTGATAGGTGTCAAAATTCGAAGTTGACGACACCTCTAACCAACGATGTTGTGCCTCGGAATACACTTCAAAGTCGTAGCAGAGGGCAGCGGTAAATGACATGTCACCACCACTCAAGCGTAGTACACGATAAGGGAGTTCGAGTTTTTGGAGAAGGCCTTCTACGTGCTCTAACATCTCTTTGTGGCTCTTGTCGGAGTGTTCAGGGGTATCGATACGAACGATCTCCACTTTGCTGAACTCGTGCAGGCGGTTGAGTCCGCGTACATCTTTGCCGTATGAACCCGCTTCGCGGCGGAAACATTGGGTGTAAGCGCAGTTCTTGATTGGGAGTTGTGCCTCTTCGAGAATTACATCGCGGTAGATATTGGTTACAGGTACCTCTGCTGTAGGAATCAAGTATAGGTCGTCCAATTGGCAGTGGTACATTTGTCCCTCTTTATCAGGTAGTTGGCCTGTACCATAACCGCTGGCTTGGTTGACTACTGTAGGAGGCATAATCTCGGTGTATCCTGCTTTGTTTGCTTCTGCGAGGAAAAAGTTAATCAACGCGCGTTGCAAGCGCGCGCCTAAACCTATGTATACAGGGAAGCCAGCGCCAGAAATTTTGACACCTAAATCGAAGTCAATAAGATTGTATTTTTTTGCGAGTTCCCAATGTGGGAGTTTATCGTTGTTGGCAAGTTGTTCGTCGGTGGCGTTATCCCAATCGCGGATTGCGATAGTGCCTTCGGCAGCGAGTTTGTCAAGCATCGGTTGGTTAGCCCA
Organism: Paludibacteraceae bacterium; assembly: GCA_045577965.1. Classification (GTDB taxonomy): domain Bacteria; phylum Bacteroidota; class Bacteroidia; order Bacteroidales; family Paludibacteraceae; genus Colicola. The sequence goes on along the minus strand of JAZNJI010000002.1, from coordinate 61,868 downwards.
GTTGCCGATTTTCACGACGAGGTTATCCTCTGCACTGCCACCTTCTGGTACGAGGTCATAAGGTACGTTAGGGATGGTGAGAAGAAGTGTTGTCAAAGCCTCTTCAGCCTTTGCCATCTCTTGTTCGTAGCCAGGGATGGCTTGCTTGAGTGCACCTGTTTGTGCTTTGGCCGCCTCTGCTTCGTCTTTTTTGCCTTGCGCCATGAGTGCACCAATCGACTTGGAGATCTTGTTCATCTCGGCAGACGCAGCGTCCTTCTTTTGTTGTGCAGCTTTGCGTTCAGCGTCAAGAGCGATGACTTGCTCAATAGTTTCAGCTGCATTAGCGAAATGTTTTTTCTCTAAGCCAGCGACAATGGCTGCTTTGTTGTCGTATATTTGTTTGAGTGTAAGCATAGGGGTTGTGTAGGATAGTGTAGTGTTGTTTAGAGTGGTGTAGTATTGTATTAAAAACAAATTTCTCCTGCCAACTGCCGAAGCAATCGGTAGGAGAAATTATAGTTAGTTTTCTCTTGCCGATTACGCCTCTGCAATCGGTTGGATGGAAACGTATGATTTGTTGTTACGCTTCTTTTGGAAGCATACGATACCATCTGTAAGAGCGAAAAGAGTGTGGTCAGAACCCATACCGATGTTCTCGCCTGGGTTGTGTACAGTACCACGTTGACGTACGATGATGTTACCAGCTTTAGCGAATTGACCACCAAAGATCTTTACACCAAGTCGTTTGCTTTCTGATTCACGGCCGTTCTTGGAACTACCGACACCTTTCTTATGTGCCATATCTCTTAAACTTTGCTTTTAAAAAGGTTAAACAATTAAGCCAAAACGATCTCTTTAACAATGAGATTGGTCAAATCTTGACGATGGCCGTTCAATTTACGATAGCCTTTGCGGCGTTTTTTGTGGAAAACGAGAACTTTCTCGCCACGGCACTCGTTGTCGAGTACTTCGCATACCACCTTAGCACCCTCTACAACAGGAGCACCTACTTTTACCTCTCCGTCGTTGTCTACGAGGAGCACCTTCTCGAATGTTACCTCAGCACCCTTCTCAGCTGCCATGCGGTTAACAAAGAGTTTTTTGCCAGCCTCAACTTTGTATTGGAGGCCTTGCATTTCTACAATTGCGTACATTTACTTAAATGTTTTTAATTAATTACATCGGTCAGGCGAGATGCGGAGTCCTCGACGTTGGCATACCTGAAAATGGTATCATCCGTCCCCTCAGCAGCGCTACTTTGGAGCCCAAAAGCCGAAAAAGCGTGCAAAGGTACTATTTTTTTTTGAAATGGCAAAATAATTTGTGGAATTTTCGTAGAAAAAATGATAATGCTGTTTTTTTTATTTCTTCTTTTCTCTATTTATTTTATAATCACTAACTAATATCTAACTAATCACTAATTAATCACTAACTAATCACTAACTGAATTGAAATAAAAGGTTGAAAAAAGGTACGAGATTTGGTTATATTAAAAAAAAGCAGTATCTTTGCAGGCTTAAAAATATGAAATTGAATAATATTTGTTTGCCCAAAACATAGTTTAATATGCAAGAGAAAAAAGAATTAGATATCCGTGTTTGGATGCTGCGAATACTGAAAAATTGGTATTGGTTTGTACTGAGTGCTGCTGTATTTGGCCTGCTAGGTACGCTGAAATATTTGTCAACGAACAATACCTTTACGGTAGAGTCGGAGATTATGCTTCGTGACAAAGATGGTAATGCCTTTATCCAAACGGATATGTTGGATATGTTGGGTATGAAGGGATCGAAGCAGGTGGATGATGAGATTGCTTTGCTGACATCGCGTGACATGATTTGGCAAGTGGTTCAGGACTTGAATTTGCAGGTTGAATATAGTAAGAAGCATCATTTGCGCTGGAAAGGTCAGTACCCTCAGAGTGATATTGCGGTAGTATGTTCTCCTAGTTATTTGGATACGCTATCAATGACCACCAAGATTGATATCAAGGTGCGTAAGAATGACTATGTGGTGAAGGTGAAAGTAGGTAAGCGCTTGAGTAGTAAACACATAGTGACAGATTTGTCAAAACCAATTACGACTTGTGCAGGCGACTTGCAGTTTGATGTTCGTAATCCTGAAAAAGTGATCGCGGGAGCTCAATACCAAGTAAAGATATATTCTCGTCTATCAGCAATAGCATTGTATAAGAATCGCGTAGGTGTGAGTGCACTTAGAAAAGATTCGAAGGTAATTTCGATTACTTCGACTACGGATGTTCCACAACGTGCAAAGGATTACATTCAAAAAATAATCGATTTGTACAATGCGGATGCTGTTGCAGATAAAAATCTGATTGCGCAAAATACTGCAGCCTTTATTGAAGAGCGTTTGCGCGTGATGGAAATGGATTTGATGCAAGCCGAGGAAACCACTGTTCAGTATCTAGAAAAGCATGGCTTAGTAGCTCCAACGGCGGAACGTCAGTTGTTCTTGGAGGAGGATGTGGAATATCGTAAGCAGTTGGCGGATGTGGAAACACAAATCAAGATGATGGATTATTTGTGTGAGTTTATGGAGGATAAATCCAATACGGATGATTTGTTGCCAGCCATGTTTATGATTACCACATATCAGTCGAAACAAGAGGATGCAAAATCATCTTCCTCAGGTGTCTCAGGTCTCTCCTTGATTACTGCTGCTGAGGACTATAATACGCTGATAATGAAGAAGATGCGTCTTGGTGCTACGGAGGGACCTCAAGTGGATCAAATAGATGCAGAGCTAGTAGTATTGCGTGCGAATATATTGTCTACAGTTAATAATATTCGCAAGGCTTTGTTGATTTCGAAACAAGATTTAGATAAGCATTTTCTGGTAGCTGATGAGCAACGAAAGAATTTGCCAGATCATGTGAGAAATTATGAAAAGCTGGTTAGAGAGAAGAATCTGAAGGAGGATTTGTATTTGTTTATGTGTGAGGAGTATGAAGAAAATGCATTGCTATTAGCTTCGAATGTAATGCCAATCAAAGTAATCACCACCCCTCAAATCAATCCACGGCTTGTGAGTCCAAGCTATAAGACGATATTGGTGTTCTTGATTCTTGGGTTGCTATTGCCACTAGGCGTGATAATTATTTTCGATGTGTTGAATAATCGTGTGCTAACTAGCAAGGATTGGGAGGCTCGCACCAAGATGCCATTGTTGGGAAATTTAGCAAAAGACACTTCTGGTGCTAGTGTAGTAGTACGTGAGGGGGCGAATTCGACTTCAGCCGAATTATTCCGCACATTGCGTACGAATATAGGTTTTATGCTGCCATCGAAGGGGCAATCTTCGGTGTTGTTGGTGACATCCTGTGTTGACAACGAGGGTAAATCCTATGTGGCTACTAACTTGGCTGCATCTATGGCTATGCTTGGAAAAAAGGTGGCTTTGGTAGGTTTGGATCTTCGTAATCCGATGATAGACAATTATATGCATTTGTCATCAGAAGGTTGCTTGACGTCTTATTTATCGGATGATACATATACTTTGGATGATGTGGTAGTGCCTACATCCATTCAAAATTTGGTAGCGTTGCCAGCAGGTATCGTACCACCCAATCCAAGTGAGTTATTGCAAAGTGAGCGATTGGATTTGATGTTTGCTGAATTGCGTCAGCGCTATGATTATGTGATAGTGGATACTGCTTCATTGGGTGAGGTGAGTGATACCTTCTTGCTCAATCGAGTGGCAGATCTGACCTTGATTGTGGCTCGTGCCAAGTACACCACGTATGATTCAGTACACTTCTTAAATCAAACCTTTGAACAAGGACGTTTGCCAAAGATGGTGGCAGTGCTGAATAGCGTGAATGTGAATAAGAAATAGCATGATTGTTTGCATCGCAGAGAAACCGTCAGTAGGACGAGATATAGCGCGCGTGCTGGGGGCTAATACCCAGCACGACGGTTTTATGGAGGGCAATGGTTATTGTGTTACATGGACCTTTGGCCACCTCTGTGCCTTGCTTGATCCACACGAATACAGCGAGCAATGGAAGGGTTGGAACATGTCATCGCTGCCTATGGTGCCTACGCGATTTGGTATCAAGGTCACGGATGACAAGGGTGTGCAGAAGCAATTTAATACGATTAAGAACCTGATTGCCAAGGCGGATGAGGTGATCAACTGCGGTGATGCTGGGCAAGAGGGAGAGTTGATACAGCGATGGGTGTATCAGAAGGCGGGCTGCAAGGTGCCCGTGAAGCGATTGTGGATTTCTTCGTTGACCGAAGATGCGATACGAGAGGGATTTCAGAAGCTAAAAGATCAAAGCGAATACCAACGCCTCTATGAGGCAGGTATGATGCGTGCGATTGGCGATTGGCTACTAGGCATGAATGCTACGCGCGCGTACACGCTGCGTTATGCAAAAGGTGTGGGCAAGGATCGGCAGGTGCTGAGTATTGGTCGTGTGCAGACCCCTACCTTGGCATTGATTGTCAAGCGTCAGCACGAAATTGAGCATTTTGTGCCACGCACCTATTGGGAACTGAAAACAATTTACCGAGATACGACCTTCTCGGCGCAATTGCCTGTTGAGGAGGATGATTATGCAATCACTTCGCTCGAAAAAGGTCAAGCGTTGGTGGATTCAATCAAGGATTTGCCATTGGAAATTACTTCGGTGGAGAAGAAGAAAGGCACGGAGTTTGCACCTCGATTGTTTGATTTGACCTCCTTGCAGGTGGAGTGTAACAAGAAGTTTAGTCTGTCGGCAGATGATACACTGAAGGTAATACAAAGCTTGTATGAGAAGCATGTAACCACCTACCCGCGTGTAGATACTACTTATCTGAGCGACGATATTTATCCGAAAGTACCTGCGACCTTGCAGGGGATAAAGGATTATTTCCCACAAGTAGCCCCATTGCTTCCCCTTAAGGCGGATGGCAAGAAAGGTGCAGGTAGTTTGCCAAAGTCAAAGAAGGTTTTCGATAATAAGAAGGTGACTGACCACCATGCAATCATCCCTACAGGACAACGACCAGATAATCTCTCGGAGTTGGAGCGCAAGGTGTATAATCTGGTAGCGTTGCGCTTTATTGCGGCGTTCTATCCCGATTGTGAGGTGTCCAATACGACCGTGCTGGCCAAGGCGGGAGATGTGGATTTCAAGGTAACAGGTCGCCAAATCCTCAAGATGGGTTGGCGCGAGATCTTCGCCAAGGAGAAGCAGGAGGATGAGCCACAAGAGGAGCAAAAGAGCTTACCTGCTTTTGTGAAAGGCGAGTCGGGACCTCACGAGCCACAGCTGCAAGAGAAAACGACGACTCCTCCCAAGTATTACACCGAAGCTACCTTGCTACGTGCAATGGAAACGGCAGGCAAGACGGTGGAGGATGAGGAGTTGCGCGATGCGATGAAGGAGAACGGAATTGGTCGCCCAAGTACGCGTGCAGCGATTATTGAGAAGCTCTTCCAACGCAAGTATATTGTGCGCGAAAAGAAGAATATCCATGCTACGGAGTTGGGTATTAATCTGATACAAACTATTATCTCTCCTTTGCTCAAGTCGGCAGAACTCACAGGACGCTGGGAGAAGAAATTGCGCGAGATAGAGCGTGGTAGCTTCACGGCGCAGCAGTTCTTAGACGAACTCAAGCAAATGACAACGGAAGTGGTGTATGAGGTGAAAGCCGATAAGGCAGGTATGCGTTGCCCTGTCTGTGGAAAGGGAACAATTATTCGCGGTCGGACGCGCTATGGTTGCTCGCGCTGGCGCGAGGGATGCACCTACGCGGAGCAGTTCGAATGATTATTTAGGTCATTGATTACCAAGCTGGCGAGGGTCATGCCAAATACGCCCACGACAGGGGCGAGGGTACCTTGGTCTCCACTGATCTCTTCGGAATAGGCACATTGAATCTTAGAGGCAGGCATTAGTCCTGCCTTTTTCATTTTGGTACGTAAGGCACGCGCGAGAGGGCAGCCTTGTACCTTCCAAAACTCTGCGGTGCGAATCTTTTGTGGATCGGTTTTGCGACCTGCACCCATGCTAGAATACACTCTGCAACCCGCTTGTGTCGCACGGTAGAGCAGTAGTGCTTTGCACTCCACCATGTCGATGGCATCAATCACGATGTCGTATTGCGTGAGGTCGAAGGAGTCTGCTGTATCGGCATTGTATTGTCGGTCAATGGCTTGAATATCTGCTTCAGGAGCGATATTGAGAAGGCGCTTTTGCATCTCGAGGACTTTGCTTTGTCCGATATTATTGTGGGTAGCTACCACTTGACGGTTGAGGTTAGTAGTGTCCACTTTGTCGAAATCCACCAGGGTCAGGTGTCCGATGCCTGTGCGCAGGAGTGTCTCTGCGCACCAACCGCCCACGCCGCCCACGCCGAAGAGTATCACGCGAGCATTCTGCAACGCGCGAAAGCCGTCTTCGCCTATGAGTTGTATCGTTCGTGTAAACATAAGGGTTGTGTAGTATTGTGTAGTGTGGTGTAGTATAGTGTAGTGTAGGGTAGTATAGTGTAGTGTTGTGTTGCGTAGGGTGGTTAGTGGGTAATGCGTTCGGCGATTTTGAGGGCGACATTGATGCCGTCGAGTGCGGAGGAGGTGATGCCGCCTGCGTAGCCTGCTCCTTCACCACAAGGATAAAGGTGAGGCGTGGATATAGATTGCAGTGTCTCGGGATCGCGAGGAATACGCACAGCGCTACTACTGCGGCTCTCTACGCCAAGGATAACGGCTTCGTTGGTCAAGAAACCTCGATATTTGCGGTCGAAATCGCGGAATCCCTGTTGCAAGCGTTTGCCGATATGTTCGGGTAACCATTGGTCAAGGCGGCTGGACACCGTGCCTGGCAGATAGCTACATGCAGGTAGCGTCTTACTTGCCTTGCCCTCCACGAAATCGCGTAAGCGTTGAGCAGGAGCTAAGGATGGTTCGCCACCGTATTCAAAGGCAAGGCGTTCGAGCTCTTGCTGGAATGTTAGGCCTGCAAGAGCAGGGGTAGTATGGTGTAGAATTGTGTAGTGTGGTGTAGTATTGTTATTGACGAGCAAGTCTTCGGGACGAATTTCTACGACCATACCCGAATTGGCGTATGGAGAGTTGCGGTGGCTGGCAGACATACCATTAACTACACAACTATTCAGCGCACTGCCTGCTGGGACGATATGTCCGCCTGGGCACATACAGAAGGAATAAACACCACGACCTTGCACCTGCGTCACCAACGAATACGAAGCATTGCCTACCAAACGGATGAGTTCGGGCGATGGATCGTGGTACATCAGTTTATTGATCAGCGCCTGTGGGTGCTCTGCGCGCACGCCCATAGCGAAACCTTTTGTTGCCAGGGCAACACCGTTGGCATGCAGCATGTGGTAGGTATCATGTGCGGAGTGACCAATGGCGAGGATGACGCCCAAGAGGGCAGGACGCCCTAACGGGCTATTGGACGGCGTTCCGCCTATTGGATATTGGCTATTGGCGATAAGGCTACGGAAGAGTTGTTCATCTACGCAGGTAGAGAAGTGGATCTCGCCACCATGTTCGAGGATGCACTCGCGCATGCGGCGGATGATGGTGGGCAGGCGGTCGCTACCGATATGGGCATGGGCTTCATACAATAGGCGGTCGTCACCACCGAAATGGTGGAAGAGCTCCATGACGCGTTGCATATTGCCGCGTTTCTTGCTACGTGAGAAGAGTTTGCCATCGGAGAAAGTACCTGCACCGCCTTCGCCAAAGCAGTAGTTGGACTCGGCATTCAGCCCCTGATTACGGTTGAGCGTGGCGATGTCCTTCTTGCGCTCAGCAACCTCTTTACCACGCTCGTAGATGATTGGACGGATGCCGTGTTCAATGAGCGTGAGCGCAGCAAATAGGCCCGCCGGGCCTGCGCCGATGATAGCCACACTATGCTCGGCGTTGTGTACATCTTGGAAATGTGGTGGCTCGTACAGCGGGATAGGTGCATCCTTGGGCAGTGGTGCACCATGCTCGTCGGTAAGTACGGTGAGGTGGACCTTGAGCGCACGCTGGCGGGCATCAATAGAACGCTTTACGACGCGGTAGCGTTGCTCCGCGTCGTAAGCTTTCTCAGGGGATAATATGAGAGTTGTTTGGTTCACTTCGTTCATGTTAAATGGTTCGCTATCGCTCACGAAAGTGATTCACTTCGTTCATGAAAGTGGCTCGCTTTGCTCACGAAAGTGGTTTCACGTAATTTACGTCGAAGACCATTTTCGTACCAGAGGTGCCATTTTCGTCGAAGACCATTTTCGCGGCTTTGCCGCCATTTACGTCGCTCAGCGACTATTTCTTCAGCGCTTCCATGATCTTGTTCTCGATCTCTTCGGCGAGGTCTGGGTTGTCGCGGAGAACGTTCTTAGCCGCATCGCGACCTTGAGCAAGTTTGTTGCCCTCGTAGCTATACCATGAGCCAGACTTGGTCAAGACACCTTTCTCTACACCCATATCCACGAGTTCGCCTACGCGAGAGATACCTTCGTTGAACATGAGGTCGAACTCCGCTTTCTTGAATGGAGGAGCCACCTTATTCTTGATGACTTTCACGCGAACTTGGTTACCAAGAATCTCGTCTCCGTCCTTAATAGCGGTAGATTTGCGAATGTCGAGGCGAACTGAAGCATAGAACTTCAGCGCGTTACCACCCGTTGTGGTCTCTGGGTTACCAAACATCACGCCAATCTTTTCACGCAACTGGTTAATAAAGATACAGGTGGTGTTGGTCTTGTTGATGGTAGCTGTCAGTTTGCGGAGCGCTTGCGACATGAGTCGCGCATGCAGACCCACTTTGTTGTCGCCCATATCGCCTTCAATCTCAGCTTTTGGGGTGAGGGCAGCTACAGAGTCGATGACTACAAGGTCCACTGCCGCACTGCGGATGAGTTCGTCTGCAATGTCGAGTGCTTGCTCGCCGCAGTCTGGTTGGGCGATGAGCAAGTCGTTGGTGTTGACTCCTAGTTTCTCTGCATAGAAGCGGTCGAATGCGTGCTCGGCATCGATGATAGCAGCGATACCGCCTTGCTTTTGCACCTCTGCCATAGCATGGATGGCGAGGGTGGTTTTACCAGAAGACTCTGGACCATAAATCTCTACGATACGTCCGCGAGGGTAACCGCCTACGCCGAGTGCGACGTTGAGACCTACTGAACCAGATGGTATTACAGGTACATCTTCTACTTTGTCATCACCCAATTTCATGATGGCGCCTTTACCAAATTGCTTATCAATTTTTTCCATTGCGAGTTGCAATGCCTTGAGTTTCTCTACGGACGGATTTTTCTTTTCTTCAGCCATAGTAGTGTTGTTTAGAATGGTTAGTGTTGTGTTGTGTAGCGTTGTATTACTAACGCGACTGCAAAGGTAGTATTTTTTTTGCATTTATGCAAATAGTCATTATTTTTTTTGCATCTTTATGCTTGGCCATGCCATAATTGTGCGATAATGTCAATACAAAAGGTAATGATTGTAGCCGAAGCTAAACTGATAAGTAATGTGAGTAATAGGTTCATACGAGTAAGTTTTTTAGTAGTTAAACATGCAATTTCTTGAAATCGGGTGCAAAGGTACTGCGTCAAACTGCTAAAACTTGTCAGTATGTAAGAAAAAATGCACTTTTTTTGTGGAAAAGTGCATTTTTTAGTTTAGAGGACGCGGCAGAGCCGCTATAGGACGGCGCGAGGCGCCTATAGGACGCCCTTTGGGCTATAGGTTATAGATATGGGGAAATAAAAAGCCCTCACAGTTGTGATGTGAGGGCTGGGATTGTTGGGACGGGAGATTAGTCGATATACTGCACTTTGTTGATGTCGCGTGGTTTAGCTTCGGGTGATTCGTTGGCATAGCCAAAGCCCACACAGAGGCAGAGTTCGTAGTTTTCGCTAAAGCCTAATAGGGCTAGGATCTCAGCGCTATTCTCTGCGTCATTGATAAAACGCACGGGGCTACCGAGGCAGATGCTACCTACGCCCAATGATTGAGCAGCCAACATCATGTTACCAGCGAGTAGGCCGCAGTCGTACGCTGAGAAATCGTAGCCGAGGTCACGAGCAATAAAGGTCATCACTGGTGCACCGCGCATGCAACCGCGTACCATCTCTGGTTGTAGAGCAGGGTTACCTGCTACCATCAGGTCTTGAATCTGTTGCATCTTGTCTGGGTTGTCAATGATACGCACTTCCCAAGACTGTTTGTTTTGACCGTTGGCTGCATTAATTCCGCAGGTCATGATTTGCATCATGGTGTCGCGAGCCACAGGAGTAGCATGGTATTGGCGAATGCTGCGGCGTGACATGATGGCGTTGATTACTTCGTTTTGCATAGGTTCTTGTGTTTTAGGAGCTGTACATGACAGCATTGCAAATGCCAAAAATGGCAATAATAAAATCTTTTTCATGATCTGAGCCTTTAAACTTTAAATTATAAACTATAAATCAACGATACTTCCCTTCGTTGGTGTCGTCTAGGATACTGAGGTAACTCTCGTAGCGTGAGAGGGCGATCTTGCCATCTACCACTGCTTGATATACCGCACATCCAGGCTCGCCCGTGTGCAAGCAGTTGGAGTAGCGGCATTCGCGTGCTACCTCAAAAATCTCTCGGAAATAGTGCCCTACTTCCTCTTTTTCAATGTCTAGCAGACCAAATCCCTTGATGCCTGGGGTGTCGATGAGCCAGGAATGTGGGGTAGTGTTGTGTAGTGTTGTGTAGTGTTGTGTAGTGTTGTGTAGCGGGTACATCTCGGAGAAGGTGGTGGTGTGCATACCCTTGTGGTGGGCAGAGGAGATGGCGCCTGTTCGAGCAACATCTTTGCCTAAAATGGCGTTCAAAAGGGTAGATTTTCCTACGCCAGAATTGCCAGAGAGGAGAGTAACTTTGCCATCAAAGATGGCAGAGATGAGGTGATTAGGCGATTGGGCGATTGGGCTATCAGGCGAAGAAGTGAGGGTTATTGCAGAGATAGCGTAGGTAGGATAGCCCAATGACTCGTATAATTGGCGGAGGGTAGATAGTTGCTCCAGTTCATCTTCGGTGAGCAGATCCACCTTATTAAATATTATGCACGCGGGCACGCGATAAGCTTCGCAGGTCGCTAGGAAGCGATCAATAAAGGTGGTTGATGTCTCGGGGTGACGGAGTGTGACGATCAATGCCGCCATATCTACATTGGCTGCTATGATATGTGAGGCATAGCTCAGGTTGGTGGAGCGGCGGATGATGTAGTTTTTGCGGTCGTATAGTTCGGTGATCCAATTGGTACCGTCCTCTAGTTGCGTCACCTCAACATGGTCGCCTATGGCAATAGGGTTAGTAGAGCGAATACCACGAATGCGGAAATTGCCCTTGACATGACATTCGGCGGTTGTTCCGTCCTCGAAGTGTACGCCGTAACTCGTACCAGTAGATTTTATAACTAGTCCTCGCATAAAAGTTGGTTCAAAATGGTTCAACGTTGTTCAATATTGTGTAGTGTGGTTAAAATGCTTCGGTGGCGGTGAGGTAGAAACTGTAGGCATTGATATTATTCCATCGTGGGTCAATGTTGCTGCGGGCTATGTCGAAGCGGATGTTTACTTTGGCTTTGTTGATGGCGGCTCTTAGTCCGAGTCCATAGCCCACTTTGGGCACAGCCCAGTGCCAGTTGTGGTAGTCGTACACATCGCCTATGCCTGCGAATACAGCGGCGCGGAAGATACTCCAGATGGGTATGCGGAGCTCGGCTTGGAGAGCGAGCATGATGTCGTCGCGAAACATGTCGCTATTGATACCTCTAATACCGTCTTGTCCGCCTAGGCGTGGAAGCATAGGGTAGAGGGTGAGGTGGGAGATGTGGTATGGTGATAGCATCAGTTGTGCCTTGAATTGCCAAGCAAAGACGAGGTCACAGGGCAATGGTACATAGTGTCGCAAATCAGCAGATAGTAGGCCATTGACGGTGGCTTGTTGTCCTTGGGGTATGTCTATCTGGTTGGTATATGCGGCGGCTGCGGTGACTTTGGCAAAGATACCCTTGGTAGGGTAGAAGACATTGTCTCGCGAGTCGTATTGGGCTACAGCACCCAGTGCCAGTTGCACTAGCGGATTGACGGTGGTGTAGGTGTCCTGGATGCTGAATCGTGCGATGAGCATGTCTGCCATTGGCCCGACAGCTATGTTTTTGCCCACATAGATCGGTGTTTGGATATTGAGATAGCCGCGCTGCAGTTGGTAGGGTGTTCCCTGACGCAGCATGCCGATGCCGGTGTTGCCTTCGTTGGCAAAGTGGGAGTCGTGGTAGATGCCGTAGTAGGTGGCTGGTCGGTCGCTATAGCCGGCGCGGAATTGCAGTTGCCAAGAGCTTACTCCTTTATTCCGGACTTCGGACTCCCGATTCCCGAAATACAGCGTCCCTTGCGCATTGATATACCACTGGTGGTTGAGCGAGTAGGTACCATCGAGTTGCACGATGGAGGTACGCTCTTGGTTGGGCAGGCGGAAGTAGCCTTGCGCTGCGGCGCCAAACTCCCATGTTGATTCGGGTGAGTAGTTGATGACAGGTATGCCCATAGCGGGCAGGTTAAGCAGGCTATCTAGCGAAATAGCATGAGACATTGGGATAGCCAATGCCCATGCTATTGTCAGTATGAGTGATCGCTTTGCGATAGTAGTTTAGCAGTAGAGTAGTGTTGTGTAGGGTGGTATAGGGTGGTATTTCTAGCCTTTAACCTCTAACCTTTAACCTCTAACCTTTAACCTAAACTTACACAGTCATGATTTCTTTCTCCTTGGCTGCGTAGATTTCGTCGATGCGCTTCACATATTTGTCGTGAAGTTTTTGTGCATCGTTCTCCGCATCTTTCTCAGCGTCCTCTGGCAAACCTTCTTTGATTTGCTTTTTGAGGGTGTCGATGGCATCGCGGCGTGCGTTGCGTACGCTCACTTTTGCGTTCTCGGCTTCGCCTTTGCATTGCTTAGCGAGTTCTTTACGGCGTTCCTCGGTCAATGGTGGTATCATGAGTCGGATGCACTCGCCATTGTTGTTTGGAGCCAAACCAATGCTGGAGTTGATCAATGCGCGTTCGATGTCGGAGAGCATTTTCTTCTCCCAAGGTTGGATTTGGATGGTGCGAGCGTCAGGGGTGGTGATAGTAGCCACATTGGATAGTGGCGACATTTGTCCGTAGTATTCCACCTTGACTACATCCAAGATTCGTGCACTGGCTTTGCCTGCGCGGATGCGCGCCAAAGCGTCGTCGAGGTACATGACAGCAGATTCCATCAATTCCTCTGCGTCGTTCAAAATAACTTTAGGTTCGATCATATTGTATAGGGTTGTATAGGGTTGTATAGGGTTGTGTAGGGTTGTTTAGGGTTGTTTAGTAGCGCTTTGCGCTGTGTAGTATTGTATAGGGTTGTTTAGTAGCGCTTCGCGCTGTGTAGGGTTGTATAGGGTGGTTTAGTGGGGTGTAGGGCTGTACTTGGGACCTTTGTTTTCTGATTGCTTGAGATTATCTATTAGGTTATAAATCATAACAGAAGTTGTCTCGACCTGTTTTTTAGTTTCTGTGAATTCTTCCTCAGAAATATATTGAATATCCCATGCACGGTATAGTTGGCTAATAACTTCTTGGCAAGAGCCTCTTGCAATATAAAGAAATTGTATAAATTCTTTGCTTCCACTTCTTCCGAATCCTTCTGCAATATTATCCATTATAGATCCTGCAGCGGCGCGAATTTGTTGTACAAAGCGATAATCTTTCTCAAAGTTATCATGGTAAGTGAGGCTGTATATAGCTTTACTGATAGTACGAGCATTTTGCCATATCCTCAAATCTTCTATTTTCGTAGCAAATCCAACCATCCTATACCACTTCTATACTATTCTATACCATCCTATACCACTTCTATACTATCCTATACCATTCTACACCAAGCCTATGGCTTGACCAGTGTTCCTATTTGTTGTCCGTTGATTACTTTTTCGAGGTTGCCTACGGTGTCCATGTCAAAAACATAGATTGGCATGTTGTTCTCACGGCACATGGTGATGGCTGTGAGGTCCATGACCTTGAGCTTCATCTCCAGGATCTCGTCGTAGGTGATCTGAGTGTATTTGGTAGCCGTAGGGTCTTTCTCTGGGTCAGCGGTGTAGATGCCGTCCACGCGTGTGCCCTTCATCATCACATCTGCTTTGAGTTCGATGGCGCGGAGTACGGAAGCGGTGTCGGTAGTGAAGTATGGGTTGCCAGTGCCACCAGCCACGATCACTACATATCCTTTGCTCAATAGGCGAAGTGCTTTGTCAGCTGTGTATAGTTCGCCGATTGGCTCCATGCGTACGCTAGTCATCACGCGTGCTTTTTGTCCTACAGCCTCCAATGCGGAGCAGAGTGCGAGCGAGTTGATCACGGTGGCTAGCATGCCCATTTGGTCGCCTTTGACGCGGTCAAAGCCTTTTTGTGCGCCGCTGAGTCCGCGGAAGATATTGCCTCCACCGATGACGATAGCTACTTGTAGGCCAGTGTTAGCGATGTTGTGAATTTGGTTGGCATAGTCAGATAGGCGTTGAGGATCAATACCGTATTGCTGTGCGCCCATGAGGCTTTCGCCTGAAAGTTTCAGTAGTATTCGGTTGTTCATATCTGTCTTTTTTTATGGTTCTAACTTTGGGTGTGGTATGCGTAATATACTATTACCGCTACAAAGGTACAACAAAAAATGCACATACGCAAATAAGCGAGCAATTTTTTTTTGAATGGAGATATATTTTATATATCAATTGAGTTAAATCTAAGCGCTCGGAGAGAGTTTACTCACAATAGAGCGCATTAGCTTTAACTCAATAAAAGGCGAAGCCGCATTCAAAAAAATGCGAGTGGTTTGAAGTATGTCCGGCATTGTGCGAACGTGGCTACGAGGGAATGCCGATAGGCAGGCAGATGTTCGAAGGTACAACAATATTTTGAATGGGATTTATATACTTGTTGACACTGTCAGTAGTTTCTCCTTCACATTCTGTAAGATTAAGCGGACGAGCTAAAAGCGAGTGCTAGCGGTTGCAATTTATCACGGAGTGCTTTGAAATGGGTGGCATCTGCGCAATAGGATTTAATAAGATTTCTGCCGAAGGCAAGGAGAATTACTGAATTAACTACCAATTACGGGTTCTTGACGGGTTCATACTATGACATTACTATGAGATTAGTATATGATAACTATATGATTCATATACCATACTTATCCTTTCGGCTAAATATAAGTAAGGAACATTAGGAATTTTAGGAATTTTAGGAAATTAAATTCCCGAAATTCCTAAATTTCCTAAATATCCTATGCTTACTTAACAAAAGGTTTTATTTGATAATGAGTGACTTATGATTTTGTAATGAATTCCTACGGACATTTTCTGATAGGTTTTCAAAAAGTCCGTAGAAACTCATCACTCATAGTTTATCACTCATCACTCAATCACGCAGTATATTCCTAAACACACCACAACCGCCCTGAGTGAGCGGTTGGGAGATAAGTTCAAAGAGTTTTGATGTCTAGTGGATATTATATTCAATGCAGAGTTCGTCAGCGAGGTATTCATCGCTTAGGCAATGCATATCAGCTACTCCTTCGCTGATTAATTCAAAAGTTTTGGAGTCGTAGAACATTCCCAACGCTTGCTCATATGAATAACCGGCTTTATTTGCGAACAATTGTACAATACGTGCGTATTTCTGTTGAAGAATAATCGGATTAGCTTCCATAGTAGTTAAAGTTTGATCGATTCAATAAAATGTAATTTCTCTTTTAGAAGATTAGCATTTGTTATACACATCTGATGATTGGGTTTCTTGTAGCGCAGTTGATCAAGGGCTTGTTCATAAGTGTATATTCCTGCAAAATACAAATCTATAGTGTTGAACACTTGGTCATCTGCAATACCTCCTTCTATAATGTCATAGTGAGGATGGTCATGTCCTTTTCTGCAAGCAGTAACAAAATCCAACCATTGATTGTCGTATTGCTCAAATACTTTTTTGGTAAAGCCAGTTAAATCTTCGTCGAGTTCATACACATTGATGTATGCTTCTTCGCCTTTGCGTAAGAAGCGTTCGCCATATTTCTTAGCTTGTTCGTAGATAGGTGTTAGGTAGAAACCTCGTCCGAAGTCGAGGTGCTGTCTAGAATGCAGAACATCAGGTTGTGGCACTTCTTGATTGGATGTGTGATAAAGAGTAATCATTGTAATACTCCTTTCTGCTTCATGTGGTTAACAAGATCCTCGACGATATATTCTTTAGAGAATGAATGTAGGACATCGTAGCATGGCACGATATAAGAAGATATCATGTCCGCTTGTTGCATTTTATGATATACATCGCGGGCATTTATCTTGAGATATTCTGCTACATTACCAATACAGAATATGGTAAAGTTTAATGTTTGTGTATTCATAGTCTAATAATTAATCTACAAAATCCGTGCAAAAGTACAGAAAAAAAATGAAATATGCAAGTGTTATATAAAATAAGTGCCTATTATTTCACAAAGTGCTACTCCTAAAAACACCACAACCGCCCAGAGTGAGCGGTTGTGGGATGGGGTTATAAGATCTGTGGTGTGCACAGGTTTTTGTGATTGCGTGGAGAAACGCAGTTTTTACTCGTGTTGATAATTCTGATAATTACCTAATATCTGCTCAATATGAATAACTTCAGGACAACTATCCCATGTCACTCCACCGCCCATTAAATACCATTTAGAGCGGTCCTTGACAGGAACCTTTTTTATGGATGGAAACGAAGAAAGAGGAACAATAATCACACGACCATCTTCCAACTTTACAGACATCTTTCCACGGATAGGGAAAGATACACATTTGATTTTTGGAGTAATATTCCAATATCCTTCTACTTTACACATAGTTATATTAGCGTTTAATGGTTAACATTTTAATAGGTTTCCCCTCTTTGAATAATGCCCATTGCTTCAATAGTTTATCTTGTTGCTCCTCAACAATTTGTAAAACTTGCTTTTGTTGCGATAGAGTTAAATCGCCAGCATCCGCGATACTAATAAACGGTTCTAACCAAATTTTACAAAATTTATCTACGCCACGTTTACCGACATGTACATGAGCACGATTCTCGTTGACATCTGTTCCGTAGAAGAGAAAAACCCAAGTAAAATAAGCAGTAATATACTGTAGAACTTTAGGCATGGCATGTTATTTTCTTGTTTTCGCTTGCAAAGATACAATAAATTTTTGAAATTTGAAAATTATTGTACAAAATTTATGCAATTTAGTATTATTCGATATGTTTTTTTCTGAAAGAGTGGACTAAACACACCACAACCGCCCTGAGAGAACGGTTGTGAGATGGAATATCAAATGGTGTGTAGTAGAATGATGGCTTTATACTAGTGAGGTTTCGTAGGCTTTGTGCATTTGGTTGTGATGCTGAATCTCCCATTGGTAATCAATCGTTCTTTGAGATTGCTGAGCTAACCACTCTTGTGCATTATTTAAGTAATCGGTTGCACTCATAAAACATAGTTTTATTTAATATTTTTGTATCATGCTACAGATTTTCGCTGCAAAGGTAATGTTTTTTTTTGAAATATGCAACTATTGGGCTTATTTTTTCTGAAAGAGTGGACTAACAACACCACAACCGCCCAGAGTGAGCGGTTGTGGTGTAAGATAAGCCCGAAGGCTAATAAATCAATTTTGGGAGGGCGGGATTAGCCCATGCCGCCACCATCACCTTCGCCAGATCCAATAATTAGGGAACTGCCTACCATGATGGCGTTTTCTCCTAGGAGCTCAATTGCCTCTGTTTGAGGCGCGATATATACTTTTTTCATAAATTCTGTTTTTTGTTTTAGTGTATAGTGTAAAGTGTAAGGTGTAAAGTGTAAAGGCGGGGAGAATGCGGCTTGCGCCGCAATTCTTGCCTCATCACTTATCACTCATAGTTTATAACTATCAAAGGCGCACGCCTTGTGCGTTAAACTTCTCGCCACCACGGATGATGATGAGTTGACCGTTCTCAATAACTTTAACAGGAGCGTCGGTAGTGAAGAGATCTTCAATACCAGTAGCTTCGTTCTCACCAACTACTACGCGAGCGCGAACAGATAGTGGTTGTCCCTCGGTGTCAGTCATTATAACGAGTGCACGTAGGCCAAGTTTATCAACAACTCCTTTGTATAATTTACCATCTTCTGCACCGATATAATATTCGGTAGTACCATCGGTTTTTGTTCCATCTGTAGCTGCAACAGCTTGCATTGTTACTTGGCAATCACCTCCTGAAACAGTATAATCTTGAGCAGTTACATTTTCTACTGTTACATCAGAAACGATGATATGCTCGTATTCTCCGCCCTTGATAGGCTGGATTATGTATGGTTGGCCAGCAAGTAGTGAGTTGCATTGAGTAGTTTTGAGTTCTAACTCTTCTGCTGTTCTACTAACTACACTTGTTATTTGGTATGCTTTTGCTCCATCGCCAAGCCAACTTGTTTGTAAATCAAATGGCAAGCATAGAGTGTGCAATTGACTTGATTTGAATGAGCGCTCTACTACAGCATTAATAGTTTTGCCATTGTAAGCAGCAATGAAATCACCCCAGTTCTTGTCAGTGAGAGGAGTTGGAGCTACCCATGTGCACTCGCTAGTAGGAACATCACCTTGGCAGTTTGTCCAGAATGCCAAGCAAGTATTGAGATCACCTGCGGTATTAGGAATTGTGATACCATGTTCGATTTGGTTCCACATTACATCATCATCCCACTTGTTTTCTGTACGGTCTGGGTTCATACGACAGATGATAACATACTCGTGTTGCTTAGCGTTGGCTACTTCGTAAACGCCATCACCATCACTATCGGTCATATTAGCCCATGTTGGCTCAGCATCTGCACCAGGACCATTGTTATAGAAATATGCAGCAAATTGTGCATGATCAGATGTCCAGTGGAAGCTTGGGTGGAAGTAGAGAGTAGCTGGTTGGTTAGAGAAGTCTTTTGTAACGACATCACCAGTCTTGGTGGCTGTAGCATTGATTGTCTTATCATCTTCTTTAAAAGTGATAGTGATAGTGTAGAGACCGTCTTCAGTAATAGTATTCAGTACCCAGTCATTGCCATTTCCTGGCCATTGACCTTGATTCCAATCGTGATTTTTAACCACTTGGAATTTGATTTCAGTATTAGCAGATAAAGCTACATTGGTCTTGGTCCATTTGTAGAGTTCACCGTCAAGAGCCATGTCATTAGCAGTATTAGTAGGATCCCAAGTTGTGCCAAAAGCAGCTTCGCTATCACCAGCAACAGTGTAGGTGGTAGGAACTGGAGCGGCAGGAGTAGCCCATTTAGCTACTACGTCGTTTTCAGTCCAGGTACGATTAGATTTCTCAGAACCATCCTCGTTTAGCTCAACACAATCCCAATTATTGCTTGCAGAGTATTTATATTCTTGTGTTTTTTCTGCACCTTCAATAGTGATAGTGTAGTGTGTCTCATCAACTTTAGTCATTGCTTGGTGTGACCAACCATTCATCGCACCTGCGATATAGCAAGCTGGAGTTCCAGTAGGAACAGTAACGTTGTAAGTCACAGTTGGAACCTCACCATCAGGAAGTTCGCCACATGTGGTTTCTGTTACGGTTGCGATAACGCGAGCGTCATAGCACTTATCTTCGGTTGTAACAACCTCGTTAGTAGTAGATGTACTGTAGTCGGCAGATCGCAATTTGAACTTAATACCACCCTTTGTAATATCTACTTGAGCAAAAGTCTTGGTGTACCAATTGTCTTCGCCAGCAACTTTCTCCATCGCAGGAGCTTCTTCCCATTTATATTTATTTCCCGTAGAAGGATTAACAATGTCTTCAGTAGAAGGGCATAGGTCGCCACCATTCCACCACCAGATATTTGGAACCTCTTTTGCGTAAACAGTTACAGTAATATCTTTATACTCTGGAGTTGGTAACTCTGGATAAGTAACGGTGAGAGTATGCGTTTTATAAGTGTACGTAAATACATAGTCGCCCGCAATGTCAGCGGTAAATTTTCCGTTTTCATAACTATAGTTCTGATCAAACTTTTCCGAAGATGGGTTTGCTCGTGTTATATCAACCACATTTCCACCTTGGTATTCATTATTGCCAACATGCATTTTAATATCATGTGTTTTAACTTCTTCTACCGAAATAGTTTTAGAAACGGTCAAATAGTCGTTAGAGAGTTCTGTAAGTGTATTTGTACTTCCCCAATCTCCATTAACACCTA
Organism: Paludibacteraceae bacterium; assembly: GCA_045577965.1. Taxonomy (GTDB): domain Bacteria; phylum Bacteroidota; class Bacteroidia; order Bacteroidales; family Paludibacteraceae; genus Colicola. The sequence continues at coordinate 41,606 of JAZNJI010000002.1, read as the reverse complement.
ATACCACGATTTTTGGGATATTCAAATCGCTTACATCATGGGTAACATCAGTTGTAGTATGTAAGTCACCAGTATTCCACTCGTTTTCGTTAACTTCTTTCAAGTTAATCTTGTAGTTTACGCCAAGATCAACATCTACATCTTCGAAGGTATAGGTGTATGTATTTGCACCTGCTGCAACCATATCCTCACCAGGCCATGCTGCACAAGTTTTTCCTTCAACGTCCCAGAAGAATATTTTAGGTTGTTGAGTACAATTCATAGTGATTGTGATATCGCCAAGATTCTTGCTTACTTTTTTGGTAACAGAAATTTTACGAGTCACAGCATCAACTGTAAATACAGCATCATCACCTTTATTGAGACCTGCCTCTACCTCTATTTCAGCAAGGCCATACCACCATTGTGCATTTTCTCCATTATAAGCATTCAGGTTACATCCACTTTCTCCATACTTTGCAGAGAGAGAGAAAGTACCATCGCCATTATCTGTAGCTTGCTTGTATGACCAAGACCCTCCTCCCCAAGGGTGCTTAATCCAAACTTCGTTAAGGCCTGTAGGGAGAGTGGTAGATGCACAAACTACAGCAGTTTTATCATTATTTCCCAAATAAAGTAGGATATAATGTTTTGATGCACTTTTAGATTGACAGTTGTGATCACTTCCGCCTAAATCAGTTAGATTAACATTTGTGCCATTATATCCATTTTTGATATTTTCACCTCTATATTGTTTTGCGCTCCATTCTGTAGCATTCTCCATGATCTTAAAAGCATGGGTTCCAGCAGTTGCCTCATAATAATAGTAACTTCCATCAGTAGATAGGGTTAGTTTAATACCTTCCCCCCAACCATTTTTCTCGCCACGATAATAATAATCGGCGGCTTGGGTTGTCATCGTGACACTAAATAGTGCCAGCAAAAATAAGATTGATTTTTTCATAAATGTTTTGATTTATAAGTTAATATTTTAGTTTAATAAGCCTAACCCCAACCCTTCCCTAAAAGGAAGGGAGTTTTGGCGCAATAACAGCGCTATAGTATGCGGCAGAGCCGCGATGTTTGTTCTATTTATATCCCTTATACATCCCCTATATGTCTCCTTGTGTTCCTTCGGTAACCCTTCGGTGAGGTTCCAATCAGGTTCCAATGAGGTTCCAATGAGGTTCCAATGGAATGTGGTGGCAGGTAGGGAGTAAAGTGTAGGGTGTAAGGTGTAAAGGCGCGAATACTCGGCAAAGCCGAGAGTTGAACCGATACGCGGTACGCACAAAAGCAGATGCCGCGGCAAAAAGCCACGACAATGCATGATATATTCTGTCTGAGGGATTATCTATGACCGCATGGCAGCGATACCCCCCCCCTATTTTGGAGGGCTAAAATCAAAGATTTTATGTATAGCTCGCAGGTCATGATGTTACAAAAATTATAGTATATTAGACAAAATTAGGCAAAATTAGATTTCTTGAACCTCCCAGTGTCCACCCTTGTCAGGGCCTATGCGGCGAAGGATGCCTTGCTCTCGAAGATTTTTAATTTGTTTTTCTACACCTCTACTAGAAATACCTAAAACTATGGATATTTCTTTAGCTGTAATTTTAGGAGATTGTTTTATAATATCTATAATTTTCTCCGAACTTTTCTCCGAACTTTTCTCCATAGTTTCTACCGTACTTCTACCTGTAGGTTCTTGAGGGATATCATCAGTTTGTACAAACAATGTCAGCTTGACTTGTAGCAACTCAGGTTGCTCGGTAAGTACTGGTTTGAGCCAATGTTTTTCATTCCAAGCATTGAGAATCATCGGGAAGCCCGAACCTAAGTTCTCTCCATAACCAATCATGCGCAACATAGATTGTATGCGTTGATTGCGCGCCTTAGACTCACCACCAGCGTAGATTTGCTCCAATGGCAATTTCAACAAGCCAGGATTAGTCAAGACGAAACGGTCGTCATATTTCTCAATTTTCAAAATGCCATTCAGCGTAAAATCAGCATGAATGATTGCATTGGTCACAGCCTCGCGTACCGCTTTGTGTTGTGGCGTGTCGTCTTTTCGCTCCATGCCCTCCATAGCAAAAGGACGGGGCAGGTCGCGAGTCAAACGAGGTAGTACGATACGAATAAAATTCAGCAAATTATTCTCCCAAGTACCATCGTATGTCAATCGGTCACTATATCGCTGCTCTCCTATGAGATTAGTTTTATCAATATAATCCATGCGAAGATTATCAAAACGATCGCGGATAGGCAGTCCTTGGCCAAACATAAGCAATCCTGCAATAGTCAATCCCTCTATGCCAGTCGCGCGGTCTTGAGCATATCCACCCAACTGCATGAGAAATTCTTGATGACTCAAATCTTTCCAGACATGCTCAGGGTTGTTTATATTAAACAACATACGATAACGCTCCAATGAAGGGATGTCTATATCGTTCATCGTGTAATGCTCCAAGATAGCACGGTCGTTTCCTCCCTCGTTCGAATCGCGCAACATGAGTTTGATTTCTTGCTCCGAGCAGTGGTAGTCGCCCTCGTGGTTGCGTTTGAAAGTACCTCTTGTGAGGTTATTATTAATGTATATAGGACGGACTGAGTAACTGGCTTGTGGAACAGAGATTTTAACAATCTGCTTGTCAGCCACATCTATAATCTGCACATCGCTGTCTTGGAGGATATTGCAGTTGACTTTCTCCTTGCTATTAATAATATTCCAAAAGTCAGCGCAAATTTTATGCGCATCTTCCACACCACCGACCGAAAAGCGTTTTGCGAGTTCTGTCTCTTGTAAGTTCTCTTCAATGCCCAATAAAATAGTGCCACCATACGTGTTGGCGAAAGCAGAATAGGTTTCCCAAATCGAATTAGGGATACTCCGCTGCGCTCTCTTGCACTCTAAATTGGCACGTTCGCCATTAGAGATGAGCGTATGTAGTACTTTCGCAGTCATTGTCTTCTTTCGAAATAGCCTGCAAAGTTACGGCTTTTTTTGCAAATATGCAAAGGAAAATGAGAGTTTCTTTGAATTTATTTGCGTATGTGCGTATTTTTTGCTACTTTTGCAGAAAATTTCAACTGCACAATGGCGTTTAGTCGTACATACTACCGCGTAGCGGAGCATCTGTTCGCTGTGGAATGCAGCGACGGTGCGCTGTTGTCATGTATGACGAATTATCTGCCATTTGCCGTGGAGATAAATAACAACGACAATATAGACAACATTTCGCGGCAATCGTACGGCGAAGCAGATCGTTCGAACGAAAGTGAGATAAGAACTCCCTGCCGCGACAAAGATATGGAATGCGAGAAGCATTCAACTCCTATCTTCACGCTCAGCGTGGAAATGGAAGAGGCGAAAGGCGAAAGGCAAATAGGCGAGGAGTGGACCCATGTGCTGACCGATAATGCAGAGGAAGATATGCCTAGGATCGAAGTGTACCACTCTTCACAATCCTATACAACCCTAAACAACCCTATACCACACACTTGGTTGTTCCGCGTGGCGATGGTGGCCAACGCGCCTATCTGCTGCGAGATGGAATGTAGTGAGAATTTTACGGAAGGTGTGCTATACATAATGCCTGATTGTCAGGATGTTAGGTTCTGCATCGACAATGCGCTGATGCTGCTATTTGCTTTCCGCACCGCCCCACTGATGACCCTAGAGATGCACGCTGCGGTGGTGGTGAGGGACGAGGCGAAAGGGTACTTGTTTTTGGGGCATAGCGGGACGGGTAAGTCCACGCATGCGCGGCAGTGGTTGGCGGCCTTCGATGACGCATGGCTGCTCAACGACGACAATCCAATCTTGCGCGTGATGGAGGACGGTGAAGTGCGCGTCTATGGTTCGCCATGGAGCGGCAAGACACCTTGCTACAAGAATGCGTGCGCACGCGTAGGAGGAATCATCAAACTGAGTCAGGCACCGCATAATAAGATGCGAATCCTCTCACTGCCAGAGGCATATGCGTATATGCTGTCATCGGCGTCGGGACTGAAAATGGACCGACAGATGGCCGACTGCATGTACGAGAGCATCAAGCACGTGATCACGCATGTGAAATGCTATCATCTGGACTGTCTGCCGAATGTGGAGGCGGCAGAGGTCGCCCAGAGGGGGATGGTGTAGGATGGTATAGGATGGTGTAGGATGGTATAGCATGGTATAGGGTGGTATAGAGTGGTATAGGATGGAATCCTAGAATAACAACTGCTACACAACCCTACACAACTGCTACACAGCGCGCAGCGCTACTACACAACCGCTACACAGCGCTACAACAAGATTATGAAGAAAAGCAATGATATATTGATGCCAGAGTTTGAGCGATTGCTCAAAGAGGGCCATATGGTGGAGTTTAGTCCACGAGGAGTGAGTATGCGACCTTTCATCGAGGGAGGTCGTGATAAGGTGATTCTCAAGACATGTAATGATCCACAAGTGGGAATGATCGTACTCGCCAGAGTGGGAAAATCCTTCGTACTGCACCGTATCTACAAGATCAAGGGTGAGGAGATCATCCTTCGTGGTGATGGCAACCTGAAAGGCTCGGAGACTTGTACGGCCAACGATATTATCGGACGTGTGGTACAAATAAAAGTGATAGGCAAACGCAAACGTGTAACTAGCGGATGTGTCTGGCGTCATTTACCAACATTTATCAAGCGATTGTATCTGAAGATACATCGTGTAGTAGTTGTCTTACAATCAATGAAATATGAAGACTAAGGAGGGATTTCGCCTGCGCGAATTAGGCGGCGATTATATACTGATTGGCGAGAGCGCCGAACTCGTGAATTTCAATAATCTCATCACCTTCAACGAGGCAGCCGCATACCTGTGGCAGCAGGTTGAGGGCAAGGAGTTTGATGTGGAAACCCTCACCCAACTCCTACTAGCAGAGTATGAGGTGAGCGAAGAGATCGCTCGCAAAGATGCACAAGCTACCATCGAGGATTGGAAGGAAGTGGGGATTATTGTTTAGTGGACGCTTCGCTATTGGACGGCTTCGCCTAATGGGTAATGGACGGCGTTCCGCCTAATGGGTATTGGACGGCTTCGCCTAATATGGGAAGTCGGGAGACCGGATACAGATATGAAACAAGCTCAGATATTTTTCTCGATATTACGCTCGGTGATGTGGGGCACGACGGTGGAAGTGCCTGCTGACACCGACTGGCGAGGGGTGCTGAACTTGGCAGCACGCCAAAAATGTCTGCACGCCTTTAGCATGTGGACTAAATCTCACAAGATCGTTACTCCTTTCGACAAGAAACTGCAACCTGCCATCTTCGCGGTGATGGGACGAACTGCTCGGCTGAATCATTTGGCGGCCGACGTGATCACATTGCTCGCGAAGCACGATATACCCTCGACCCTGATCAAAGGATATAGTCTATCCGCCCTCTACCCCGATGCCGACATGCGCGACTTCGGCGATGTGGATATCTATGTGGGCGAAGAGAACTACTTGCGCGCGGCAGAGATTGTGACCGCTGCTTACCCCGATGCACATTGGCATTCAGCGACTTACGGAGGAATACATTATATCTTGGTGATCGATGAGAATCTAGATCGCGTGGTGGAACTGCACCGCGTGACCATGGAGTTTCGTGATAAGAAAGCCGATGCACTCTATCAGGCCTTTACCCATAAGTATTTGGGGAGTAGCAGTAGAGTAGGAAGGAGTAGTGTGGCATGGAAGGGGGTGGAATTGCCTGTGCCTAGTGCAGCCTACAACGCCTTGTATGTGTTTATGCACGCATGGCATCACTTCGAGAGTACGGGTGTGGGCTTTCGTCCGTTAGCCGATTGGGCACTAGCTCTCCACAAGGCGCATGAGCAATTGTCGGTGGAGGATTGGCAAGCGTTGTGCCAAGAGATAGACTGCATATTGCAGGCGCTGCATATGAAGACAGCTTGGCAGACCTTTGGGTATGTGATGGTGGATCAGTTGCATTTGCCGGCTGAGGCTATGCCGCTATATACGACTAAGTACAAAGGCCGTGCCGAGCGACTATTGCGCCAACTACTGCGCGATGGACATGGCGCGCGACCAGCTAAACTAAATATACAAGAAATCGCCCTGATGAGGCGATTTCCATGGGAGCGACCTGAACGACATCGTGTGTTGCAGGTCGGATATACTGCATGTAGATTGCTGTTTGACGCCTGGCAGATGGGCAAATTGTTTCCCGATCTGGCATGGCATGAACTGATCGCTACGATTTATAAATCTTTCACCAAACGTACTGACATGCCATAGTAGCGCATGCTGTACATCATGAATGCATCATCCGAATACATGGTGATATAGCCTGCCATGAAATCCGAATATGGATCATTTGTGGCTGACCAATAGCGACCAATATCTTGTAAATCAATTACTTTCTTTTCGCCTCTATAGCCTGCCGCTGGTAAAAAGATAGCGCCAGCTTCTTGCATTTTATTCCACTGATCAGCGGTGATGGTTTGATAGGCAGCATAGTTGGCCTTTCCCCAACTAGCGTGGTAACCCGCCTTGAAAGTGATGTCGCTAGGACATACCCAATCATCTGGCAAAAAGACCATGCCATTCACGCCATTCACTTGTGCCACACCGCGCAACTCGCTAGCGTTGTTGCGCAAGTCGAGCAGGTATTGCCACTCTGCATAAGTAAGCGTGCGCCATGTGTTAGGAGCATCTTCGCCAATCGCATTGACACCCCATTCTACACTGGTATAATAGTCGGCATGAACATTGGAGCAACATGTGGGATTATCACCTGTGCCCTTGCCAAACAGGTCGATCCATCCGTCGTAGGTCGGTGAGATGTTTGTGTTGGCATTACCCACATAATCTGTTTGTTGCTCAGCAAAACGCCATTCATCGTTCTTGGGATGATACTGTAGGTTACCTTTGGAGAAAGTCACTTGGCTAGTATCACTCACAGAGAAAGTGCCTATGCCATGAGAATAATCTGGTTCTGCGCTATTAAAGGTGATACTATCTACGCTGGCAATAGGAAAAGAGGTCTCCACACCATTGACCCATACATGTATATGAGTCTGCGCATATACTAGGGATACGCATGCGATCAGGATCAGCAATAATGCATTCTTTTTCATACCAATGTATTTATTCCTCGTCGTTTTTGTACCAAGAAGCGTACATCGCATAGTTGTGCGCTATCTTGCGATTGATCTCGTTGGTTTGTTCAGGATCCGCCTTCTTGATGAATTTGGCTGGCACACCGCCCCATACTTCGTATGGGCCAATTTGTGTGTTTTTCAGTACCAACGAACCTGCTGCTACGATCGCACCTTCGCCAACTACCACGCCGTCAAGCAGGGTTGAGCCCATACCGATGAGTGCGTAGTCATGTACATCTGCGCCGTGGATAGTGACGTTGTGTCCTACCGACACATAGTCACCAATAGTGATGGTGCTTTTCTCGTAGAGGGTGTGCAAGACGGAGCCGTCTTGGATATTCACGTGGTTGCCAATCTTGATCCAATTGACATCACCGCGCAAAACGGCGTTGAACCAAATGGAGCAACCATCGCCGATGACGGTGTCACCAACGATAGTTGCATTCTCAGCCAGAAAGCAATCCTTGCCTATTTGCGGGGTAAATCCGCGTACAGGAACAATAAGTGCCATAATCTTTGTTCGCTTTGCTCACGTTCATGGTTCGCTGCGCTCACGAAAGTGGCTTTGCGTTTATGGCTCGCTACGCTCGCGAAAGTGGTTTCACGTTATCACGCTTGAGCCATTTTCGCAGCCCTGCTGCCACTGTCGCCTTAGCCATCATTCATCGCTCATGAGCGACCATTTACGCAAACTTCGTTTGCTTATCGTGCAGCGATGATAGCGCAGAAGTCAGCAGCCTTCAATGATGCGCCACCGATAAGACCACCATCTACGTCTGGGTTAGCGAAGAGCTCAGCAGCGTTCTTAGCGTTGCAGCTACCACCGTAAAGGATGGTGCAATCGTCAGCTACTTGCTCACCATATTTCTCAGCTACGAGGCTGCGGATGTATGCGTGGATCTCTTGTGCTTGCTCAGGAGTAGCGGTAAGACCAGTACCAATAGCCCATACTGGCTCATATGCCAATACGATCTTGCCAAAGTCCTCAGCGCTGAGGTGGAATACAGAACCCTCGAGTTGAGCCTTAACAACCTCGTTTTGTTGGCCAGCTTCGCGCTCCTCTTTTACCTCACCGATGCAGAAAATTGGTTTGAGGTTGTTAGCGAGTGCGAGCTCTACTTTGTCCTTCAAGATCTCGTATGTCTCACCATAGTATGCACGACGCTCAGAGTGACCGAGGATGCAATACTCAGCACCAGTAGAGGCTACCATAGCAGCGCTTACCTCACCAGTGTATGCACCTTTTTCCTTGTCGGCGCAGTTCTCAGCTGCTACAGCGATTGGGCTGTCTTTCAACAACTCAGCCACGGTAGCCAAGTGGATGAATGGAGTGCCGATAACTACAGCGCATGATGGGTTTACAACTTGATTTTTCAACTCGGTAGCAAGAGCTACACCTTCTTGCAGGGTCATGTTCATTTTCCAGTTGCCTGCAACCATTTTTGTTCTCATAATCTATTATCGTTTTAAAAGTTTTAAATGTTCTAAAAGTTTTAATGGAATGAATTATCTATTCCTGATATTATATTTGTCAATGACGGTACCATTTTGTAGGACAATCACACCTGGGTTTGCGCGTACAATAGTCTTCAAAGTGACAGGGTCGCACGTACAAATGCATTCGCCCAATGTAGGGTATTCCTGGGCAAATGTGCTTACCTCGTCGCTAGAACCTGTGATGATATAGAAAGGTGTGGTATAATCTGGTGTAGTATCGTATAGTGTTGTGTCGGATTGTATAGTATCTACAGGGGTGGTATAGGATTGTGCTAGGCTGCTATACAATGCCTCTACCTTCGCCATTTGTGATTTATCTGTTTTAGTTAGGTCGTACATGATGACCAGCGTCACAGGCTCTTCGCTCTCTAGGATATCCCATGTAAGATCATCCCCGTATGTGTTGATGATCTCTAGATCGTGAATAGGCGAATCGTACCCCTTCTTGATCAGTTTGGACTCGTAGCGAACGAGGGTCCATGTGCTATCCGGATAATTTTCAGCAGTAAATGCCTGTTCGATACTATCTTTCGCACAAATATACGTATATTCGTATTGATCTGGTTCGTAATCCTCCATAATGGTAGGCAGGTGATTACCAACTTTATATGGGCGAAAATCCGCGATTGGCAAATGTTGTTTTGTCCATGTCATGAAGGAGATAGCAGCAGCGATAGTAGTAGCGGCAATCACTAGTTCCATCCATCCACGCCAGAGTGGACGTGTGCTTTTGCGCAAGATTACTAATAGGATAGCCAAAATAATTAGTACGACATTCTTCCAGAATGTTTGCCAATTGGTTAATACAATCGCATCACCAAAGCATCCGCAATCACTCACCGGGTTGGTGAGAGCGATATATAGCGTTAGCGGAGTCATTACGCAGTAGAATAGTAGTGCAATCCATGATGTCCATTTTGTACGAACATTTAATACCATGCATACTCCAAGCATCAGTTCCAGTATGATTAAGATCCATGCTGCTGCTTCCGCTGCAGGTAATAAGTCGGTGAAGAATCCACCGAAAGCTTTGAGGTAGTCCTCAATTTTATAAACCGTTCCCAGAGGATCAATCGCCTTAACCGCTCCTGAGAAGATAAATACTAGGCCCAACAGCGTACGACTGAAAGCGGCCATGATAGTTTTAGCGCGTTTCATTTTCCATTACTTTTATGAGGTAAAATACTGCATAGTTGAGCATGTCGAAATAATTGCCATCTGCCCCTTCGGAAATCAGCGTCTGATTATCGTTGGCAGTAATGGACTTATTGCGATTAATCTTGGTGAGGATGATATCCGTTAGGCTGGATGCAAACATATCACGCCATGCTTCTCCGTAGTCGTGATTCTTCTTGAGCATCAGCGCCTTAGCCTCTGCCATATAGTGATCGTATAGCTCAATAGCTCGCTCAGCGGTCATATCTACAGAATCGGCAAATCCCTCGTGCAATTGGATGAGTCCGATGATGCTATAATTGACGATAGCCATCATTTCTCCTTCGATGCTTTCGCCTACCATGTTGACGCCTGTTAGCTCAATCTCGCGAACACGTTTGGCTTTGATAAATAGTTGATCGTTGACCGTTTGTGGACGCATAATGCGCCAACTAGGTCCGTAGTCCTTCATCTTGAGGCCATATATGCGGCGGCATTTACCTGCCACAATATCAAATTGCTCTGGTGTATTCATTATTGTGTGATAGTATAAATCTTATATGCATTTTTTGCTAAAAAAGAATTAGCCTGCAAAGGTACAAAAAAAAAGGCATATATGCAATAAATATGCAAAAAATATGCGATACTATTTTTGTGGCATAATTTTTGTAGTATAAACGTTGTTTATAATTTATATGCATGAAACGGTTTAGTCTTATATTGATATTGTGTGTATTTGCTATGGTGGCAATGGCACAAAAAACATTATCTGGAACAATACTTTCGAAGACAGATGGTCGTCCTATAGAGATGGCCACCGTGCGTTTGTTCGCGTATCAAGATGGTGATTCTACTTTGGTGCAAGGTGCGCAGACCTATCACGATGGTTTATTTATTTTGAACAATATCAAAGGGGGAAAATACCGCTTGATAGTATCGTCGGTTGGATACAATGAGCATGCTCAATGGGTAGAGATGAATAATGCCGATATGGATTTGCCATCTATTCGACTGTCTGAGCAAGTACAACATCTTGCAGAAGTGAGTGTGCAGGGAAAGGCTGCCGAGATGACTGTGAAGGGAGATACAATAGAGTATAATACTGCTGCTTATCAAGTGTCTGAGACAGCTACAGTAGAGGAACTTCTCAAAAAGATGAATGGTGTGGAGGTGGACAAAGAGGGTAAGGTCACAATCAACGGAGAAGAGATCAAGGCTGTACGCATAGATGGCAAGAAATTCTTTGGTAATGACGTACAAACAGCGACCAAGAATATCCCTGCGGAGATGGTGGAGAAGATTCAGGTGATTGATGAGAAGAGCGATATGGCGAAGCTCACTGGCTTTGAAGATGACGATAGCGAGCGTATCATCAACCTGAGCCTCAAGAAAAACCGCAAGAAAGGTGTGTTTGGAAACTACTCAGGTGCTTTGGGTACGGATATGGTGACTGATAATGGTGGATGGTTTGACTATGCTAATCCTGCTTATGGCGCAACATCGGCCGATCAAGCTAAACATTTCTTTGAGAATGATTTTCGCTATAATGCGAATGTGTTTACCAATATACTATTAGGAGAGAGTCAAACCACTATTGTAGGTGGTGCAAATAATACAAACGAGATACGTTCGGGACGAGGACGTGGCTGGTTTGGCGGACAGAATGCGGGTGTAACTGCTTCGGAAAATCTGGGTGTGAATACCAACCTCGATTTCACAAGTAAATTGGATAAAAAAGATGAAAAGACGAGTTTGCTGCTAGGAGGCGATGCTACGATAAATCATTCTAATAATGACACCAGAACCATCTCACAAAGAGATAGTTATAGCGAAGAGGCTACCTATATAGACAAGGACTCTACCAATAAACTGACTCAATCCTGGGATGCACAAATGCGTTTGGAGATGGAATATCAGATAGACTCGATGAACAAGATTATTCTTCGTCCGCAAATTGGTTATACGCACACAAACTCTGCTCAAATGAATGACTATACTTATGATCGTGATTCGGTGCGAATCAATGATGGTTATCAAAATAAGAATAGTTTACAAGAGGAGATAAATGCTTCGATACGAGCTATATATAACCATAAATTTGCCAAAGCAGGTCGTGCACTGACGATGCAAGGAAATGTTAGTTTCAAGAATACGAAAGGAGAAACCGATACATATGCGTGGGATAGAATGACGAATAGAGCGTTGGTGGATCAATATACATTATCTGGGAATAATGCATTGAATTATTCGTTGCGTACTTCATATGTAGAACCAATTTATGGCAAGAATCATTTCTTGGAAACGGCACTTTTGCTTTCGGGTAGCAACCGTAATTCAGTGAAGGATCAATATTCGATGAATTCATTAACAGATGACTATCAATATGATAGTGTGTTCTCTAATGAATTGAGCAATAATATGTATACCGAGCAGTTGGAGCTAAATTATCGTTGGGTAACTGAGAAAATTGATTTGACAGCAGGTGCACGTGTGTTGGCAATACAAAACCATTCGAAAACGTATTATGGCGGTTTGCTCGCGCGCGATACCTTATATAATAGATGGAATTGGTCTCCGAATCTGCGTTTCCGATATAAGTTTGGTAGAAAAGAATTTGCACGTATAGTGTATCGCGGTAATGTGAACCAACCATCTATTCAACAACTAGAACCTGTACGTAATAATTCCGATGCGATGAATGAGACTGTGGGAAATCTAGCCTTAAACCCAGCGTTTAATCACAATATATTTGCGATGTACTCGCGATTTAATCAAGAGAAATTCTCGAGTTTGATGACAGGTTTGCGCGCTAGTATTACCCAGGATGCATTGGTAAATAATACGATCTATGATCAAACAGGCAAACGATATATGCAAACAGTGAATGCTGACATGCTGCCATGGGATATTGGTGCAGACTTGATGTCGAATACCCCATTTTATAAGAAGATGTTCCAATTCCACTCTCGCACCGCAGTGAGCTACAATCAACGAGTGGCGTACGTATTGCGTGAGCAAGATGCAGATGCTATAGCGCAGATGATAGCAGTTAATCAATTGCCATTGGGTGATGCATCTAAAACGGGTACCTTCCGTATGAGTAGTGATTTGGCCTTGCGTTTTACACACAAGTTGGTGGATGTGGGTGTGAAGAATACCAATATCTATTCCTTGACGCATAACTCGCTAAATAAGAAGAATATTAGCCATGTCGGCGATTGGATTATTTCTGGGGATATCACTTTCCACTTGCCTGGGTCATGGAATATAGCTACGGACCTAAGTTATACTTCGCGTTCTGGCTATGAGGGATTGAATGATGTGAATGAGTTGATTTGGAACTTCTCGGTAGATAAAACCTGGAAAAATTCTACTTTGACATTAAAGGTGTATGACCTGTTGAATGACAAGAAAAATATTGTACAGATGGTGAATGAGACAAGTGTGAGTTACCAAAAATTCAACACCTTACCCACCTATTGTATGTTAACCTACACCTACAAGCTTAATCGTATGGGTGATTTAAGGGCCAAAGGTGCTGCTGCATGGCAACAACAGATGATTGAGAGCGGTGGTCGTCCGCCAATGGGACCTCCAAGATGATTGGTGTCGTGATTCCCGACTCCCGATTCAAAGGCTAAGATATTTCTCCCCAATTGACGACGGTTTGACGAAGAAAGTCAAGCCGTTGCTTGTATATACGATTGTGTGTATTTTCGAGCAGAGGGTCGGCATCTAGGATAGATAGTGCTACTTGGCGTGCAAGATCAAGAATTTGCCCATCTTGAGTGAGAGACGCTATTCGCAAATCGAATGGCAACCCGGATTGTTGTGTACCCTCTAGATCACCAGGTCCGCGCAGTTGTAGGTCGGCTTCGGCAATGCGAAAGCCATCGTTGGTGGCCACCATGATATCCATGCGTTTGCGTGTGTCTTTGCTAATCTCTAGTTTTGTAAGGAGTAGGCAATAACTTTGATCCGCACCACGACCCACCCGTCCGCGCAACTGGTGTAATTGGCTCAGACCAAAGCGCTCGGCGTTCTCAATGATCATCACACTGGCGTTGGGCACGTTTACACCTACCTCAATGACCGTAGTTGCTACGAGTATTTGTGTTTGACCACTAGCAAAACGCTGCATCTGCTCGTCTTTGTCTTTGGCACGCATCTGTCCGTGTACCATGGAGATGCGGTACTGCGGGAACGTTTGGCATAAGGTGTTGTAGCCGTTTTGGAGGTCTTGTAGGTCCAGCTTCTCGTTTTCTTGTATAAGTGGATACACCACATATACTTGTCGCCCAAGGTCAATTTGCTGGGTGATAAATTGATTGATAGTTGTGCGTCTCTCAATATTGTAATGAAGAGTTTGCACTGGTTTGCGACCAGGTGGAAGTTCGTCGATGATACTCACATGCAGATCACCATACACAGTCATAGCCAAAGTACGTGGGATAGGGGTTGCAGTCATCACGAGGACATGAGGGGGGCGGATGTTCTTTTCCCACAATTTAGCACGTTGTGCCACGCCAAAACGATGTTGTTCGTCGATGATACATAGTCCGAGGTTGGCAAATTGGACATCCTTCTCAATGAGCGCGTGTGTGCCGATAAGAATATTGATTTCGCCGTTACGGAGTTGCTCGTGCAGTGGCTGGCGTTGTTTGGTGGTGGTAGAACCTGTTAATAACTTACAATTGACGGAGGTCCCTTTGGCAGATAGTCCCAAAAGCTGAGTGATAGTCTCGTAATGCTGGTTGGCGAGGATCTCGGTAGGTGCCATGATACAGGCTTGATACCCATTATCCACTGCTAGTAAAGTTGTGAGCAGCGCCACAATTGTTTTTCCACTACCTACATCACCTTGCAGCAAGCGATTCATCTGTCTACCAGATTTCAGGTCGGTTTGTATCTCGCGCAGTACACGTTTTTGTGCATTGGTGAGTGGGAAGGGGAGATCGTTATATTGTGCGTGAAATGCTTTGCCGACAATCGGCATGCGGAAGCCTTCGTTTTGCTCGCGGCGCTTCATCTGACGAAGGATCTGCAATTGGATATAGAATAGCTCTTCAAACTTGAGTCGTTCGCGTGCTTTTTGTATAGCAATATGATCCTTAGGGAAATGAATGTTTGCTAGTGCCTCGCTGAGTGGCATTAGATGTTGCTGCTCAATGAGGTCAATGCCCAAAGTCTCTCGTACACCATTTTGACGTAGCAGTGGCATGAGTTCGGAAGTGATATTGCGTATGGCCTTGGAGTTTAGCCCTGCTCGTTTCATACCTTCCGTGGTATTGTAGTATGGTTCAAGCCCTTGTGTCATCTCGGGCTTGACCTTCGACATGGGGGTTAGTTCGGGATGGACGAAATTATACTGATGATTGAAGCGCGAGGGTTTGCCAAATAGCAGGTATTGTATGTTGCGCTCTAATTTGAGGTATTTGATTCCTTTGAACCATACTAATTCAATGGTATGACGTCCATCGGTAAAAGTGGCAGATAATCGTGCGGCAGCTCCCGTGCCAATAGTATGCCATTCCGTGATATGGCCAATGATTTGTACGTAGGTGTCTTCGTCATCTATCTCATGTATGAAATAGAATCGGCTGCGGTCGATATACTTGTACGGAAACTGGTATAGCATATCGAGCGCGGACTTTACCCCGAGCTCTTTACGAAGAATGTCGGCACGTTTTGCGCCGACACCCTTACAAAATTCTATGTTTTGAATGGATAAATCCATTTCGTATCGCAATTAGGCTAAAGGCTATAGGCGATTAGGCTAAAGGCGAGAATATTATTGCAAACGGAAGTTTACAGGTACGGTGTACTTCACGCGTACTGGTTTACCACGTTGTTTACCTGGTTTCCATTTAGGCATTGAGTTGATCACGCGGAGCGCCTCTTTGTCCAAAGATGGTTCGCCAGAAGAACGAACAACTACCACGTCTACGATACTACCATCTTTATTTACCACAAATTGGCAGATAACACGACCTTGGATACCATTCTCTTGTGCGATAACTGGGTACTTAACGTTATCGCCGAGGTACTTGAAGAGCGCCTGTTGACCACCTGGGAATTCAGGCATAGTCTCTACAACCATAAAGATAACCTCTTCCTCCTCTTCCTCTACAGGAGCTTCTACTGGAGGAGCAATCACTACCTCAACATCCTTGTCATCCTCGGTGTTGATCTCGATTTCCTCTACTTCTACGTCATCTTCTACCACGTTGAGCACTTCAACTTCTTGTACTGCTGGTGGTGGAGGTGGTGGAGGAGTTTCTTGAGTGGTTTGCTGGATGTCAATTTCCTCTTCAAAGAAGAAATCTGTGTCCGAAACTTCGTACTTGGTCACTTCTTTCTCAGTCCATTCGAAAGCGACGTAGCAAATGCTCAATACGAGCACGAGCCCCATGAGGACATAGGTAAACTTTTTGTCTTCCAAGCTCGCTTTAGGAGATTTTTTCAGTTGCATATACTATTAAATTTAAAATTCAGTCAATTTTACAATTGAGATATACCTTCTCTTTCAGCGTGCAAATTTACTGCTTTTTTTTGAAATGAGCAAATATATTCCATGTTTTTTACGATTTTTTTAGAAAATAGTTGTACTTTTGGGATAAAAGTAGTACTTTTGCACACGAAATGGATGTCCGTAGTATAATAAAATCATCTGGGGCTCGCAATTTTGCCAAATTGCTCTCAGCCAATGTGGTGGCTCAGGTCATCGGGTTGGTGGTATATCCTATACTAACGCGCATCTACGCGCCCGAAGATTTTGGTCTGCAGAATTTGTTTTTGAGCATTGGTAATGTGCTCATTGTATTATCAATTGCTGATTACTACTATGCAATCGTTTTGCCTAAGGAGGAAAAGGATGCGACGTCGCTGACGTATGTGTCGTTGTCACTATTGATAATAACCACTCTTTTGACTGCCATTACAATCATATTCTCGCAGCCAATAAGCATATTATTTAAGTCGCCTGATTTGGCTAAATATTATTGGATGATGCCATTGTATGTGTTTGTGATGGGTGCTTGGAATATATTGAATTATTGGTATATTCGTCAAAAGGCGTTTGGCGGAATTAGTGGCTATCAGATTTCTCAGAGTGTGCTCTCTGCAGGCAGTAAGATTGGATTTGGGTATGCAGGTATATTACATGGAGGAATGATCTATTCCATGGTGATAGCGCCGTTTATATCATTGATGATATCACTGTGGCGTGGTGTGAAGTCGGCTAAATTTAGGTGTTTTGATCGGTTTGACTATTCCCATGTAATTGCGACTGCTAAGCAATATCGCAATTTCCCGTTGTATGTGCTACCTCGTAGTTTTATCAATGTTCTAGCAACTCAGTTGCCTGTTTTGTTGCTGACTCCATTTTTTGGGGCGGAGTATGTAGGTTTGTTGAGTATGGCGTTATTGCTGGGATATACTCCGATAGGCACCATCACGCGTGCATTCTATCAAGTATTGTATCAGCATACAACTTCGCGTGTGCATGCTGCGACAAAGATAGGTGATGTGTTTGGTCGTTTTGTAGGATATGCTACTATAGTTATCGTGCCACTTTTTGTGGGATTAGGAGTGGTGCTGCCAACTATCACCGCATGGTTGTTAGGCGAAGAATGGCGAATAGTAGGCAAGTATATCCGCTGGATGCTGCCATGGTTGTACGTCTCGTTGCTAACGGGTAGTGTGTGCTTTTTATCGGATGTATTTATGCAGCAGAAGAAAGGGCTGTTTTTTGAGATATTATTGGCTGTGTGTCGTGCGGCGGGGCTATGTATAGGCATTGTTGTGAATGATTTTACCATAGCCATTGCAGCCTACTCCATAGGTAGCGCCATTGCTGTGTTGGCGCAATTGATATGGTTGGCCTCGTTAGTTCGCAGATATGACCAATCTTTGGTACGTGTCGGATAACTGCTTCCCAATGTTTTGATAGGTGTATTTTGCGCCCCTTTTTCGGATTGTGTTTGCTGTGTAAGTACTATGATTATCAATCATTTCTAGCATTGCATTCGCAAGTGCTATTTCGTCTTCTGATGGTACCAATATACCGCATTCATGGTCGATCATTTCAGGTATTCCTCCTGCGTTGCTACTAATGATTGGCAAGCCAATAGCGAGGCATTCCGAGAGCACAACAGGTGCATTTTCGTATCTAGAAAAAAATAAGAAGCAATCGCTTTGCTGCATCCATTGTGCCACTTCATGAGGTGTCTGTTCGCCCGTGAAGGTCAGTAGTCCCTTGGGAAAATCAAGTGTTTGAGCGTATGCAACATCTTCTGCATAGTCTATCCCTGTCCCCACGCAAATTAACTCGAAATCTTGTCTTTGTTTGGCTACTATACGCACTGCTCGCAGCATGCCTTGTATGTTTTTGGCTTTTTCATCAAAGCAACTTACGTGTAGAAAGCGAAACTTATTTCCCTTAGGTGTAATAGTTATAGGGGTGATCGGTTGGTAGAAAAAGTCGTCCACCACATTGTGGATGCGTTGCCAATGCGTATTGGTAATGCCACAATTTTTCATGGCATCTTCTAGCATCTGGCTGACGGGTAAAATACATGAAGCTTCTTGTGCTATCTTGCGCATAATCCATCCATGCCATCCGCCACGAAAAGCGAAGTTGGCTGGTAGATATCCTGACCAGTGTTCTATTATTGTGTAAGGAATGTGGTAGCGTTGTTTTAACCATAGTGCTATCAGGCCATTTTTGTCCAGCACATTCATTTGTACAATGTCGGGCTTGCCCCAATCCTTTTTGAGTCGTTTCCACGATTTATACATATCCCTTGCCCAACTCAATCCCGTTTTTTCGGAAAACAAGACACGCACATCATGCCCCTGTTGTGCGACTGCCTCTGCGTGTTTCTTGACAAATAGTCCTGCCATTGCATCGCGCTCGGTGGGATACCATGCACTTAGGAACAGCACTTTCATGACAAGATCCTTTCTCTAAGTTTGTTGTAGGCATTTGCAAACCAAAAATACCACTTGTAATACTTTTCAACACTGTAGTAGCACGTAGCAGTACTGCCAAATTGCTTGTAATGCTCAGCAACTCCTGTGATCATGCTACCTTCAAAGTCAAAGGCAAGCCCCTTCTGTTGTGCTAATTTGATTGATTCTAGTACGAGGCGTGCGCTGGCTCCCGATGCTCTATATGTGGGATCGTAACAAGGGATAAGGTAGTACATGCTCTGCTTGTCCCATACTAGAAATGCTGCGGCTAGTATTTGATTATCCGCATTACAAATCGATAGGATTTGAGATTGGTCTAAGCGATGAGTCTTGCGCTCTAAAACTAGTAAAAATTCTCTGGTATAGCTGATTTTTTTGCCTTGATTTTGTAGGCATGATGCATGAAAACGATAGAAATCTTCTATATTCATATCCAGTTTTACATGCAAGTTTTCTGCTTTTTGCAGTTGGCGTTTCTTGTTTTTAGAAAATGATTGAACAATCTTTTCTAGATCAGCTGTATTTTCGATGCGATAGGTGATGCGTGGAGTCGTCTTGAATCCCAATGCCTGCATGACAAATACAGCCGGACTTTTAATAGGATAATGCTGGTAGTAATAACATACTCCCAAAGCTGCCAACTCTTGTGTAAAAACTTGACATACACGTTTGGTGCCTTCGATGTTGACCTTGATGTCGTCGCGCAGCCAGATACCGCCGATTTGCGTT
This sequence comes from Paludibacteraceae bacterium, assembly GCA_045577965.1. GTDB lineage: Bacteria > Bacteroidota > Bacteroidia > Bacteroidales > Paludibacteraceae > Colicola. The sequence continues at coordinate 22,120 of JAZNJI010000002.1, read as the reverse complement.
TGCTGAGGCATGATGATGTATTTCATCCGCGCGCGCTTGCGTAGCAAATAGGGTAATGCGGCTTGAATTTCTCCATCTTGGTCCAAACTGAGCAATACATCCCATTGTTTGCCTGCACATACGGCATCCATCCACCAATCCATCATAAAGATAGGTAGGGATGGATTATTTTGGCAAAATGCACGATATCTTTCTTTGTTGGTCATACTTCCCATTATACAAATCGACTGCAAAGATACGATTTTTTGTTGAAATATGCAAATAAGACTTGCAAAATTGAAAAAAAAGCAGTACTTTTGCACTTTAATTTAAAAATAACCAATAAATTCTGTTTGTCATGATTGTTGAAACCAGTCCGTACAAGGTTTTTGCTCTTTCTCAAGGAGGTGAGCTCGCTAAGCGTATTTGTGAGTATTTAGGATGTTCATTGGGTAATATCCAAGTTGCTCGTTTCTCTGACGGTGAGTTCGCCGTAAGTTTCGAAGAGTCTGTTCGTGGTCAGTCTGTTTACATCGTGCAATCTACATGTCCTAATAGCGACAATATTATGGAGCTCTTGCTGGCTATCGATGCTGCTAAGCGTGCAAGTGCATACAAGGTGATTGCTGTAATTCCATATTTTGGTTGGGCACGTCAAGACCGCAAGGACAAACCACGTGTATCAATCGGTGCTAAGGTGTGTGCGAATTTGTTACAAGGCGTTGGCGTTGATCGTGTTATCACAGTGGATCTTCACGCAGACCAGATTCAGGGATTCTTTGATGTCCCTGTTGATCACCTCTACGGTGCTAACGTATTGGCTGATTATGTGCAAAGCCTTAAACTTGACAACTTGATTGTGGCATCTCCCGATGTAGGTGGCACCAAGCGTGCTTCTGTTTTTGCAAAGAAGCTTACTGCGCTTACAAAGCAGGATGTACCAATGGTGATTTGCTACAAGCATCGTCCAAATGCGAACCAAATTGGCGAAATGCGCGTTTTGGGTGATGTGAAAGATAAGAATGTGGTTATTATTGATGATATTGCAGATACAGCAGGTACTCTCTGCAAAGCTGCTGAAGTGATGAAGGCCGCTGGTGCTAAGTCTGTTCGTGCGCTGGTAAGCCATGGTTTGATGTCAGGTCCTGCTTGTGAGCGCGTTGCTAACTCGGCCCTTGAGGAGCTAGTTTACACAGACTCTATTCCATTCAATAAGGAGCGTTGCTCGAAGGTGAGTGTCGTTTCTATGGCTAAACCAATTGCTGAGACGATCCTTGCTATCCAAAATCATCGTTCAGTTAGCGAATTGAATATACACTAAGGGTTTAGTGATCAGGGTATAGTGATTAGGGGGTAGGTGTTCCGAATAATTCAATATAGTATACTAGTGCTGTTGCTGTTATGCGCGTCCTGCGTAAAACAGCAACAGTCTTCAACTACCAATCGTAAACAGTCGACTTTCTCGGCGGACTCTGCATATGCGTATATCGCACAGCAAGTGGCTTTCGGCGCACGCGTGCCAGGTAGTTTGGCGCATGAGCAATGTGGCGATTGGTTGATAAGGGAGTTGGCTCGTCATGGAGCACAGGTCAAGAGTCAATATGGCAGTATGATCAACTATGCGGGCAAGAAGCAAGAACTTCGTAATATTGTAGCCTTCTTCGAAGGAAATACGCCACATGCTATTCTGCTCTGTGCGCATTGGGACTCTCGTCCATGGAGTGATGAGGAAGTTGATTATAACGACCGCTTTCATCCTGTGTTGGGTGCCAATGATGGTGCGAGTGGGGTAGGGGTAATACTTGAGATTATTCGCCAACTATCCATCCGAAAGGCTCAAGGAGAGCCTGTTACTTCCATACAGGTGGTTTTCTTTGATTGTGAAGATATGGGTACTCCCAACCATTATACAGGAGTGCAACGTGAGCATACATGGTGTCTTGGTAGTCAGTATTGGGCTAAGCAATATGCACAAGAGTCGCTCATAAAACTCCAATATGGTATTTTGCTGGATATGGTAGGTGATCCTTCTGCTACTTTCCCACGTGAATATTTTTCTATCCAGTATGCGAACAGTTACGTGGAGCAATTATGGCGTACTGCAAATACTCTAGGATATGGACGTTACTTTGTGCAATCTCCTACATTCTACCCCATTACGGATGATCATTACTATGTGAGCACGATAGCGGGTGTTCCCTGTGTGGATATTATAGATTACAAACCAAATACTGAAACTGGATTTGCTGAGTGGTGGCATACTCAGCAAGATGATATGCGAAATATTAACAAACAAACATTGCATGCAGTCGGAGAGACTGTATTAACTACGATATGCTCGAAATAAAGAATCTACATGCCTCAATTGCAGGCAAAGAAATACTCAAGGGGCTTAATCTCACCGTCAAAGAGGGCGAGGTGCATGCTATTATGGGCCCTAATGGAGCTGGTAAATCTACTCTCTCTAATGTCCTGACAGGACACCCCGCTTATACAGTCACTGCTGGTGAAGTGATTTTTCGAGGTAAGAACCTGTTAGAAATGTCTCCAGAGGAACGTGCGCGCGAGGGCATGTTTCTTTCCTTCCAATATCCAGTGGAGATTCCTGGTGTTTCCATGGTAAATTTCATGCGTACCGCAGTGAACGAAAAACGCAAACATGAAGGCAAACCTATGCTATCTGCTACTGATTTTCTCAAACTAATGCGCGAGAAAAAGGCACTCGTTGGCATGGATAATAAACTTACGAAACGCTCTGTGAATGAGGGATTTTCAGGTGGTGAGAAAAAACGTAACGAGATTTTCCAAATGGCGATGCTCGAACCATGCCTCTCTATCTTAGATGAGACGGATTCTGGATTGGATATAGATGCTTTACGTGTAGTGGCTGAAGGTGTTAATGCTCTCAAGACACCTCATACAGCTTCTATTGTGATTACGCACTATCAACGTTTGCTTGACTATATTGTACCCGATTTTGTGCACGTACTAGCAGATGGTAAGATTGTGCGTACTGCTGGAAAAGAACTTGCCCTAGAACTAGAAGAACAAGGTTATGCTTTCCTCAATGAACAGTGCTAAGCAAATTATAATTCCTGCGGGAGAAAGACGTGAGTGGATTCTAATCAATGATCCTTCTGTGGATTGGCATATCGTACAAGAAGCTGGTTCATCGTTGTTGTTGCATATAATTGCATTACCAGACTTGAAAGATACTGCTAATGCACAAGTGGTAAATATTACAGTAGAACATGTTGCAAAGGACTGCCGAACAGAGATTTTTGGAATGGGATTATTAGGCGGGGAGCAACGTTGTGATATTACAACGAAGGTGTTGCATACTGTAGGTGGTGGATATTCTTCACAACTTATCAAAATGGTCTTAGGGGGTACTTCTAAAGCATCGTTCAAGGGAGAATTGAAGATAATGCCTGATGCGCAGCATGTGGAAGCTTATCAGACTAACCGCAATATATTACTTTCTCGTCATGCGGAGATGATTACTGAACCTCAATTGGAAATCTATGCAGATGACGTAAAAGCTAGTCATGGTGCTACTACGGGCCAACTGGATGAGTCTGCAATTTTCTATATGCAACAGCGCGGTATAGGTCGCGATACAGCATATCGCCTCCTATTGTGTGCGTTTTTTGATGATGTACTCCGTACTATCACAGATGAAAATCAGAAGGAGCAATTGATCGAGCAATCAATGCATGCGATTGATAGCATAATCTAGCAAGGAGATTAGGCTATTCTTGTACACGTTCTCAGGGAATATCTTAAGCGCTTCAATAGCTTTTGCGCGGTATTTATCCATCAATTGGGTAGCATAACGTATGCCGTCATATCGGAGTACAAATGATCGAATCTCTTGCTCCGCTTCAAACACATCAATATGTGATGATTTGCTGGCTAATGCCTCTGCAATCTCTTTGATATGTGTTACTTCTTCTTTACTAGCACGTTGTAATGATTTGATGATTGGCAATGTAGCCTTGCTGTCTCGGATATCATTCATGGTTGGCTTGCCAAGATCTTCAATATCAGAGAAATCAAAAATATCATCTTTCAATTGAAAACACATACCTAGGTACATACCGAATTGTTGTAGCGCTGCTTGTTGGCGTGTGGTAGCTCCCGAACTTGCAGCACCAGATTCGCAACACGCAGCAAATAGACATGCCGTCTTTTTCTCAATGATGCGAAGGTATTGTTCCTCGTTAATCCACATGGATTGATTCGCATGCAATTGCAATATTTCGCCCGAAGTTAGTTCTGCTGTCATATTGGCTGCAATATTCAGAATCGTATTGCTATGAGTAGATGCTAGCAATTCGATTGATTTGGCCAACATATAATCACCTACTAGGACGGCAATCTTGTTGTTCCACTGTTCGTGCAATGCCTTTTGACCTCTGCGCATAGGAGAACAATCCACTACGTCATCATGAATGAGTGATGCTGTATGCATTAGTTCCAGTGATGCTGCTGTCTTGATGGTCTTATTGGTGATACCGCGGCAGATACCTGCAGATAATAACACCAAGATAGGACGCAGTTGCTTGCCACGTTGAGTGCGGACATAATCTAAGGCGTCATTGAGTAGTTGATTGTCGGAGTGGAGTGCTTTCGCAATTTCTAGATCAAATTGTCGAAACTCCGTTTGTATGACAGCACGAATACGATCCATTATTCCCATTTTGTTGCGTTGCGGAAGCCGCGATATACATCACTAAAAGCTCGCGTTTTAGATTGTCCTCCGATTATGTAGATATTGTCTTGATCGTCTACAAGCACTGTTTGATTGCTTCTTGATAGATAGGTAGCTGGCAATTTGTTACTAGCAGTATCAGGGACATACCAATTCATACCTTCGTCGTCCGAGTAGAGAATATCGCTACGTAGGGTAAGGTCGTTGTCTGTACCGCCAAACATAATGAAATGATTATCATAATGGATGATAGAGACACCTATCAATGACTCAAACGATGGTTGAGAGATCGAGAAATCTTTCAGTCGATAACCAGTTTGAGATGCGTATTCTAGGTTCCAGCGAGAGTTGACAATATCACCATTGATGGTTCTACCTCCTACAATCATTGCACGTGGACGCTCGCTACTGCCGCTAAACGCTAGTGCAGAAAAATCGCTAATAGGGAATTCTGCTGGTAAAAATCCATCCTTTAGCTCTGCAATATTAGTTGCCACTTGAATGCTGTCTTCGATGATAGTGGCTAGCATAAGCTGCTGGCTCTCTTTATCTTGCACAATACACCATGGTAGATTGTTATATGCAAGCAGCATATTAATAGGTGTGAAACTAGCTGCAGCATAATCAGTCTTTGACCATGTAAGCAAATCTGCCGATTTGTATAGGCTCGTGCCGTCTATATAATACAAAGTATCATTATGCTGTACAATATCGCGCACATGACATGGGACTGGCAAATCGTTGATCTTGTCTGCTAGTTGCGCCCATATCTCACCATTGGTAGATTGGTAAATGCTTGTCGATAATCCGTTGTTGACATACACTACCAAATTATCGTGAATACGAAATGCTTTTGTTTCGCAGTTTTGTACAGGTTGTGGGGCAAACATGTTTTCTGTCATGCAGGTCCATACGTACAAATCTGGATCTGCTTGGTGGGCTGCAATATCAATCAAGTACCATTTGTTGGTTTGCATATCAGATGCTGTGATATGCAGATAAATCGGCTTTTGGTTGAAATTGATTGTATCCGCACCTGTACTAATGATTGTGGTATCAGGTAATATGAATCGAACTATACCAGGTGTCGCCTTATAGGTTACCAATGGTACTACGGAATCCAACTGTGTACCAAAACGCAGCGAATCCTTACTATATATAAGTCCTGTATCTTCACGATGCTCTATGGTATACATTGCAGCGGTCAGGCCAGGGTTGGCTGTGTCTGATTGAAATGTAAAGGTAGATACTCTTGCTTCGGACGACACCATTGTCTCGCTATTCTTGGATGCACATCCAATCAAACACAAAAATGATAATAATATAGGTAAAATATAACGCATAATTTCAAAATTTTGCACAAAGTTACTGCTTTATTTGCAAATCTGCAAATAAAGTTGTAATTTTGCATAGTTTTTTTGAATAATTATGCTTTTTGAATCAGTAATTGTAGATTTTTTACGGCTTTTGCCGGGTAATAAACTGCTTGCAGAGAAGAAACAGGTACGAGAACTATTGGCGCAGAAACGTAGATTGCTGACCAAAGAAGAGATAGCGAAGCAATCCACATTAATTGTTGATACGCTTGAGCAAATGCCTATATTCCAATCTGCTAAGACTATTCTAATATATTATCCTACCCACAACGAGGTAGATGTTCTGTCGTTGATAAAAAAATACAAAAAGACTAAGACTTTTCTCTTCCCCGTTACCCACCGCTCTTCCATGGATGCTTGTCCGTATGAAGGCAATGCGAAAATGCATCGTGGAAGATACAAAATACCGGAGCCAACTACTGCTCCATTCAAAGGTCAGATTGATTTGATTATTGTACCTGGAGTTGGGTTCGACAAGGATGGGCACCGCCTTGGCCGTGGCGGAGGATACTACGATAAGTTTATCGCATCTGTTAATAAAAAGACAACGTTAATAGGAGTTGGATATGATTTCCAGCTGATAGAAGAAGTGCCAGCCAATCGTAGAGACAAAATAATGGATTATATAGTTACTCCTACAGCGGGGGTGATTGCAATAAAAAGGGATTGACCACGATCAATCCCTTTTTATGTACCCATCTTAAAGATCTAGTTTCGTTTGTTGTGCGCGTTGAGCAATGATTTGCTCATCAGTGTGTGGTGTGAGTTTCGCTTCTCCAGTTCGATAGTAGTAGATCATACCATAGGCTTGACATTTCTGTAGTTTAGCATAGGGTAACTCGTCTTTGTAGAATGCTTCCACTTGGTCCCATATGCTCAAGATGATGGTGTCAGCTTGCTTGCGTAATGTTTCTGTATCTTCAAAAACGCGACTATGTGTTTTCTTGTGTAACTGATGATTGGTATAATCCTCTTTAAACATCTCGTAGTGCACTTTTACCTTATTGATGGTTGGATTATAAATTGCAAATCCTCCCGCTGCAATACGTTGATTTTCACCATCAATAATATTCTGTCCCCATTCCAACAAACCTTCTTCCGTTGTTAAGTCGGGTAGTGCATTGCTCTTTGGGTTGAGCTTGTACAACTCTTTTTGGTTGCGTTTGATCTCACCCCGAACCACAGCCAAGTTGAGCACTTGAATAAAGTGTGATATATACATGCGGGCATTGCGAACACGGTGTCGGTACTGTCTGTTGGCTGACACTTTGCTATCAAAATTCGCATGATATTGCGCAACTTGATTTTCAAATTGCATCAAGAATCGCTGTGCCTCGCTCAAGGTACGATAATTGATGGCTTGTTCGTTGTAAGGCGCATTAGCTGCTTGTTGTACTGCTCTCTGCAGCGCATGCAAACGTGCTTGATCGGTTTTGGGTAATCGACGGTAAGGCATATGTTTTGGGGTTAAAAATGTTTCAAGTGTTTAAATTATGTTAATCCTTTCGGGTGGTGAGTTTATTGGCAAGCTGACGCAATTGCTCAGTAGCTTCGTTTTGAGGTAGTTGGTCCAGTAATGCAAGTGCTTTTTGAGTATAATCTTCAACCACCTTTTCGCACACCGCACGCACTTCTAGTTGCTCAAATATCTCTTTTACAGCTGCAATCTTCTCCGTATTGTCTTCTAGCACTTGACTGTACCATTCTTCTAGCCTCTCGCCTCCTCGCCTTTTCGCCTCTAGATATACAAACGTCTTCTTATTGCAACTGATATCACCTCCAACGGCTTTTCCGAATGTTTTAGGGTCGCCCCATACATCTAGGATATCATCTTGTATTTGAAAGGCTAGTCCGATGTTGATACCAAATTGATACAGAGTTTCTTGTGCTTGATCATCTGCACCAGCAATATATGCTCCTGTTTGCAGTGCATTGGCTAGTAGTACGGAGGTTTTCAGACGAATCATTTTGAGATACTCTTCTATGGTTACGTGCTCCTGACTCTCAAAATCCACATCGTATTGCTGCCCCTCGCATATCTCTGTCGCCATTTTGTTGAAGAGTTGCAATACTTTTGGCAGTTTGTCGGTGGGAACACCCGATAGCAACTTGTATGCTTCAATCACCATTTGATCACCCGACAGGATGGCGGTGTTCTCGTTCCACTTGACATGTACGGTTGGACGACTACGACGCACATCCGCTTTGTCCATCACATCGTCGTGCAGGAGAGTGAAGTTATGGAATACCTCCAAGGCCAATGCCGCAGGCAGCACTTCTTCATCTTTGCCTCCAAACATCTGACTAGCAATCATCGCCAACTGTGGGCGCACGCGCTTGCCGCCTGCCGCCAAGGTATATTCGATAGGTTCGTACAAGCCATATGGCTCACGCTTCCAATCCAGATTAAGTATCTCTTTATTTATATCCATAGCCTCTCGCCTTTTGCCTCTAACCTTTAACCTTTAACCTATAGCGCCATCAGCGCGTCCTATAGCTCGCTCGCAAGCGTCCTGTAGGCATTTTGTGCCGTCCTATAGCCGCTCTGCGGCGTCCTCTATAATTTCACTCAGTACCTGGCCAATATTCAATCCTGCTGCGCGCACTTGCTGTGGGATGAAGGAGGTAGCGGTCATACCTGGTGTGGTATTCACCTCTAGGAGGTTAATCTCCATGCCTTTCGCCTCTAAACTGTAGGCGCAGCCGTCCTGTAGGCACTTAGTGCCGTCCTCTAAACTAGTTAATATATAATCCACACGAATAATGCCTTTGCAGCCGAGGATATCGTAGATCTTCAATGTCATGGCTTGCACCGCATCGCGTACTTCATCAGGTATGCGTGCAGGGGTGATTTCGTCCACCTGACCATTGTATTTGGCATCGTAATCAAAGAACTCGTTGCTAGTCACTACTTCAGTAATAGGAAAGGCAACCGCTTTGTCTTTGGTCTTATATGCGCCGCAAGTGATTTCAATACCCTTCATAAATGCCTCGCAAATCACCTCATCGCCTTCTGCAAATGCTTTCTCAATAGCAGGCTTCACTTCCTCCAAGGTCTTCACTTTGGTCACACCGAAGGACGAACCACCCACATTGGTCTTAATGAAGCATGGTAATCCCACTTGCTCAATAATATCTTCGCCTATCGCCTTATCGCCTAATCGCCTCATCGCCTCTTTGCGCAGCAAAACACTCTCCGCCACTTTTATACCAAAGCCCTTCAAATAGTGATTACAAGTGTATTTATTGAAGGTCATGGCAGCTGCCAAAACACCGCAGCAAGAGTAGGGGAGACCAATCATGTCCAGGTAGCCCTGCAGTACGCCATTCTCGCCGGGTGTGCCGTGGATGGTGATATAGGCGAAGTCAAAGCTGTGCTTAACTCCGTTGTAGGTGTACGAAAAATCATTCTTATCTATCTCAGCCCACTCGTTTTCGCTTACTTTTGCTTTCCAATCGTTACCTTGTAGGAGAACGATGGTAGTGGTGTATTGTTGTTGGTCAGCAAGAAAAGACTCTATGCCCGCTGCGCTACGCAGCGATACCTCGTATTCGGAGCTATCTCCTCCTGCTATAATGGCTATATTTCGTTTCATTTTATGTGTCAAATCAATTTTGCTTGCAAAATTACTTTTTTTTTTGCATATTTGCAAATAATTCTACGTTTTTTTATGAAAAATCCTATGACTGCCATTTTGTCAGTATATCTATGTTGGTACAGGTTTTGTCTAAAACCTAGTAACAATCTTAAAGTCTTTGACGACCTTAAGGAGCTTAATGACTAAAAAACATACAACTATGAATACAATGAACAACAAAACCGAAAACCTACAGAAGTTCGCTATTAACCTTTGCGAACGCGCCCAACAGGGCAAACTGGATCCTGTGATTGGCCGTGACGACGAGATTCGTCGCGTCTTGCAGATCCTCTCACGTCGTACAAAAAACAACCCTATCCTCATCGGTGAACCCGGTGTGGGTAAGACCGCTATTGTGGAGGGGCTGGCACATCGTATCATCCGTGGTGATGTGCCCGAGAACCTCAAAAAGAAACAAATCTACTCCCTTGACATGGGTGCGCTGATCGCAGGTGCGAAGTACCAAGGTGAGTTTGAGGAGCGTCTCAAGGGTGTCATCACGGAGGTGACTAGTGCAGCGGGCGAGATTATCCTTTTTATAGATGAGATACACACGCTCGTGGGCGCGGGCAAGACCTCTGGTGCGATGGACGCGGCAAATATCCTCAAACCTGCTTTGGCGCGTGGCGAACTGCGTGCCGTGGGTGCGACTACTTTGGATGAGTATCAGAAGTACTTTGAGACCGACAAAGCTCTCGAACGTCGCTTCCAGATGGTGATGGTGGACGAGCCCGATGAGGCGGCTACTATCTCTATTCTGCGTGGATTGAAAGAGCGCTACGAGACTCACCACAAGGTACGTATCAAAGACGATGCACTGATTGCTGCGGTGACACTCTCAACTCGCTATATATCAGACCGTTTTCTTCCTGATAAAGCCATTGACTTGGTGGACGAAGCGGCGGCTAAACTACGCCTAGAAGTGGACTCTAAGCCCGAAGAATTGGATAACCTCAACCGCCAAATCATGCAGTTGCAAATCGAGCGTGAGGCGATAAAGAAAGAGCACGACAAAGCTAAATTGGCTACTATTGAGGAACAACTGAGCAAACTGCAAGCCGAGGCGAAAGAGATGAACGCGCGTTGGGAGCAGGAGAAGGGCTATGTGGCGACTATCCAAAACGAGAAAGCGCATATTGAGCAGATGAAACACGAAGCAGAGGTCGCTGAGCGCGAGGGCAACTACGGCAAGGTAGCGGAGATTCGCTATGGTCGTTTGCAGCAGGCAGAGGCGAACATCAAAGCTGCGCAAGAGGCACTGCATGCGATGCAAGGCGAGAGTCTGATTAAGGAGGAGGTTGATGAGGACGATATTGCCGAAGTAGTGGCTCGTTGGACGGGCATCCCTGTAACGAAGATGATGCAATCCGAACGAGATAAACTCCTGCATTTGGAGGAGGAGCTGCACAAGCGTGTTGTGGGTCAAGACGAAGCTATTCAGGCAGTTAGCGACGCTATCCGTCGCAGTCGTGCGGGCTTGCAAGACCCTAAACGTCCTATCGGTTCGTTTATTTTCTTGGGCACAACGGGTGTGGGTAAGACGGAGTTGGCGAAAGCCTTGGCGGAGTATCTTTTTGACGACGAGAATATGATGACCCGCATCGATATGTCGGAGTATCAGGAGAAGTTCGCTGCCACCCGTCTCATTGGTGCGCCTCCGGGATATGTGGGCTATGACGAGGGTGGACAACTCACCGAAGCCATCCGCCGCAAACCTTATAGCGTGGTGCTGTTTGACGAGATTGAGAAAGCGCATCCCGATGTGTTCAACGTGCTGTTGCAAGTGCTGGACGATGGCCGCTTGACCGACAACAAGGGTCGCACGGTGAACTTCAAGAACACCCTGATTATCTTCACTTCGAACCTCGGTAGCCAACTCATCCGCGAGAATGAGGAGCAGGGCATTGACCATGAGAAGACGAGTCAGCAGGTGATGGAGCTATTGAAGCAGACGATTCGCCCTGAGTTCTTGAACCGTATCGATGAGACGATTATGTTCACTCCGCTCAACGAGAGCCAGATTCGTGACATCGTGGGCTTGCAGATTGAGGGTGTGCATAAGATGCTGATGCAGAGTGGAATAGACTTGCGTATTACCGACGATGCCATCGACTATATCGCTCGTGAGGGCTACGATCCACAGTTCGGTGCTCGCCCTGTGAAGCGTGCATTGCAGCGCCTCGTGCTCAACGAACTCAGCAAAGCCATCATTGCGGGCAAGGTGGATCACCAAAAGCCTGTGATTGTGGAGCTCTTAGGTGGCGAATTGCAGTTTAAGAATTGAGGTTAGAAAATACAATGTAGTATCTACCGACGAGTCTGTGTACTCGTCGGTAGATATTTTATGGGATGTTACTTGCCATTCCTCTATCCTTTACATCCTAAACCGTAGGCGTAGCCGTCCTGTAGGTATTCCTGTCTTCTAAACTCTACACTCAATACTCTTATTTTGCTACTTCGACTTTACAAAAATTAAATTTTTTATCAAAATAGTAAAAAAAACGTAAACATTTTTAGCTTTTTGGGTATAATATAAGTAGAGATATGAATAATCTCCTTTTACTTCCAAAATTGTAGTAAATTATCTAAAATTATCTAAAATTTTTTTTGAAACAAAAATAATATAAAAATTGTGAAAGAAGTACAGTTTTTTTGATTTCTTGTGTATATAGGAGTGAAGAGCGATCTTCAGGTTGCCTATTGAGAGGTACACCTTATATATAATAATAACCTTAACCATTTAAATTTATGTCCAACTTAATTTCTTCCGAGGGTGCAGACACCCTCATCACCACCCATTTACGCCAAGGACAACTCCCTTGGCAAGTCGAGAAAGCCATCAGCATTGCCCCAGAGGGCGAGATGCGCGACATGCTATTGCTTTCGTTATTAACCAATTATGCCTACGCCCTGCCCGCCATGCGTATGTACCACGGCTTCCCACACCATGTCTATGGTCCCGAACTCATGACCATGGTGCTCGCCCCTGCAGCTTCGGGCAAAGGTATCATGAACTACGCCAAACAATTGCTGAAAGGCATTGAGAATGAGCATGGTGACTTTATCTTCCTGCCCGCCAACACCTCCTCGGCTGCACTGATGAGTTATCTAAAAATGCTCAAGGGACGAGGTATCATGATGGCCACGGAGATTGACACCCTGAGCAAAGCCCTTGGCAGCACGACAGGCGGTTTCTCCGACACGCTTCGCTGTATGTTTGAGCACGAGACCATCAGCAAACTTCGCAAGAACCAAGAAGAGCTTATCGAGATCCCTGACCCCCACTTTGCCGTCTTAATCTCAGGTACGTACAACCAGCTTAAGCCTCTGATTAAGAGCCGAGAGAATGGTCTCATGAGCCGCTTCGCCTGCTATGTAGTCAAGCAGACGCAAGACTTCGACGACCGCGTTTGGTTGGACGCAGAAGAAGACGCTGTGCCACAAGAGATCGCCCTATATGAGCAGTTGGGTCGCGAACTAAGCCATCGATATGGTTGGATGCGCAAGGCGAAACACAGCTGCTTCTTCTATCTGACGGACGCTCAGCGCAAGACCATCACTCGCATGTTTAGAGCCATGTATGAGACGCAGCGCCATGCTTTTGGCAATGAGTTTGATTCTATCCTCAAGCGTATGCCTGTGATTATGAAGCGCATAGGGATGATTCTCACGGGACTCAGATTGGATATCTCTAAACCGCTGCCAGAGCGTGTAGTATGTTCGGAGGATGACTTTGAGACGATGCTCTTGATTGGTCACAAATTGCTGATGCATGCCGCGATGATGTTCCAGATGTTGCCCGAAAACAAAGACGCTGCTCCTGGAGAAATCGGTCATACCTTGATCCAAAAACAATTCTTCGAAATGCTTCCTGCGGACTTCACCAAGCAAGACGCCGTGAAGCAGGCGGAAGTCCTTGGAGTAGGTAAGAAGACGATTGATCGCTGGCTACAGAAAAGCATCAATTGCCATGAAATCCAACATGTTGCACATGGAATATATAGCAAAATAATAGATGAAATTGCATAAGCGGTTTTAGCGGTTTCTGCGGTTATTGCGGTTTTCCAAAAACCGCTAAAACCGCAATAACCGCAGAAACTGCACCTTTATTTTCTCATCAATTTCCTGTGTATGTCCTACCCTCGGCGTACATGCCGAGTAATCCTCACCTATCACCTATAACCTATATCCCAAAGGGCGTCCATTAAACCCTAAACTATCAATTACGGGTTCATGACGGGTTCATAAGCATATATTTCCGAATGATTTCCATATCTACATAGTAGCAGACATTACGGTGTCTTGCCTCGCGTGTCCCGTCTCCCATATTATGAACATTTAACCTAAAATTAATATGTCTAAAGTAACTTACATTGATCCTATCAAATCTATGCATGGCAAGCTCCACAGCCAAAGCGATACATGGCTCATGGAACGCCATGGCACTCAGTTCACCGGTCACAGAAATCATCCTCGTGACTATAGTCTCAAACCCCAGTCTGAAGCAGAAAAGGCAGGCACTTTGCGCCTTACGGCCGCAACAACGGCCTACAACGAACTGATCAAAGGCTCGCCCGAGTGGCTCGTCCTAGAGCAGGAGTACTTAGCTCAACGCTCGCAGCCCGATGCCAAGAAAACCATCCGTGGTTACTTCATCTCCAAACACATGAAAGGCGGGTCATAATCCCGCCTTTTTCTTCGCCATTTGTGTTCACAACGAGCATGAGTGGCGAATTTCTTTTATCTTTCTTGTCAGTTCGCATACCACTTCCCGCTTCCGCTTAAAATCCTTCTCTACACCTTACACAGCAGCTCTGCTGCCCCCTCTAAACAGAAAATGGCGATTTTTTCGCCATTTTCTTGCTTTTCTCGTAAAAATTCACTACCTTTGCACCGCAAAGGTCTATGAGACATATGAGCATGAAACAATCCATACGATTCTATAACGACCGAGAGGTGCGTGCCATTTGGAACGAAGAGCAAAACAAGTGGTACTTCTCTATCGTGGATATTGTAGCAGTTATCACCAATAGCCCTCGTCCACGTGTCTATTGGGGAACTGTCAAGAATCGCCAAAAAGACACGCATGCTGAGTTGTATTCAAAATGTATACAACTGAAATTAAAGTCAGCTGACGGCAAGCGCTATGCAACGGATTGCTTCGCGCAGGAGGATATTGCAGCGGTTGTTAAGACTTTGTCAAGCAAGAACATAACCGCCTTTCTTGATTGGTTCACATACTCCGATAACTCTATCGACGGACAGAGCCGCAAGAAGGCATATACATTGTTCGAGAGCGGTATATTGGATGATATGCAAGCGGGCACTATCCTATCGTTGCAACAGGTACACGCTTATCTCTTTGGTGGATTATATGATTTCGCGGGGCAGATTCGCACCAAAACCATTTGGAAAGACGGCACGCTCTTTTGCCGTGCAGAGTACTTGCGTTATAATCTGGAACAGATTGAGCAGATGCCTCAAACTACTTTTGATGAGATTGTGGACAAGTATGTTGAGATGAATATTGCTCATCCGTTTATGGAGGGTAATGGCAGAAGCACCCGTTTGTGGTTAGATTTGATTTTCAAGTCGTCTATCAAACAATGTGTGGATTGGAGCCAGATAGACAAGAAGGCTTATCTGCAAGCCATGCGCCTGAGCACGACTGATAGTTCTGCTATCCGCGAATTACTCCGCGGTGCGATGACTGACCAGATTTACGACCGCGAGATCTTTATGAAAGGTATAGACTACTCGTATTACTACGAGCAAGAAGATTAACTAACATACCGTCGCTCCCCGACGTAAAAACAGAAGGATAGATTTAATATAGCGTTATAAGCCAAACTCCTATGCCATTTATGCAAAATCCGCATAAATGGCATTTTTATTTGCACCATTCTTGCTCAATCCAAAATAATTCACTACCTTTGCAGTCGTAATAAAAAATACCAACAATGAAAGCGAAACCATTTGTCAAGTGGGTAGGCGGAAAGACGCAACTCATTGACCAACTCGAAGCGAAGCTTCCAGCTGACTTTGACCAATGGGAGAATGTCACTTACATTGAACCCTTCGTGGGCGGAGGAGCAATGCTCTTCCACATGTTACAAAGGCACTCTAACATCCGGTCGGCAGTCATTAATGATATCAACGCAGATTTGACTACTTGTTATAAAGTGGTAAAGCAGTTTCCACAACTTTTGGTTGAATCTCTTAGCCAGATTCAGAAAGAATATTATTCCCTTCGTTCGGAAGATAGTCGGAAAGAGTTCTTTATGCTGATGCGTGCTGAATTTAATACAAAAGCACTTGACCCGATACGCAATACAACTTTGTTCTTTTTCTTGAACCGCACATGCTTCAACGGATTGTACCGAGTGAACAAGTCGGGTCTTTTCAATGTCCCTTTTGGGCGTTATGAAACACCAACCATTTGCGATGCAAATACCATTTA
This sequence comes from Paludibacteraceae bacterium, assembly GCA_045577965.1. Lineage (GTDB taxonomy): Bacteria > Bacteroidota > Bacteroidia > Bacteroidales > Paludibacteraceae > Colicola. Next base: position 5,953 of record JAZNJI010000002.1, on the reverse strand, counting down.
TGCAGATAGCGAATTGTTGCAAAGGGTTGAAATCCTGACAGGAGACTATACCCAAACATTGGAACAAGCAGCAGGCAATACATTTTTTTATTTTGACCCTCCCTACAGACCTTTGAATGATACAAGTAGTTTTAATGATTACACAAAAGAATCATTCAATGATATGGCACAACAACGGTTGAAGGCCTTTTGTGACCAAGTACAAGCGGCTGGGCATCGGTTTATGCTGAGTAATTCCGATTGTAAGGATGGCTTTTTTGATGACCTATATATGCAATATCAAATTATTCGTGTTTGGGCATCAAGAAGTGTCAATGCCAATCCTAAAAAACGAGGAAAACTAACCGAATTATTAATTAGAAATTATGCATGATGATGGCAGCACACACACCACAAGAGTTTATGACATTCATGTCACAACTTAAAGAAACGAATCAAACATTGGATTTCTTTTGCGACTTCGGCAAGATAAACGACAATGTTGAAAATATTAAACTTAGTCTTTGTATGCTAAATTGTTTGATAGGTTCTACAAACTTGCGTGCTTCTGTCGAAACGATTTGGAATCGGGATAGAACAGCATTTAATGTAATGGATATTTTGATTGCTGTTCGCAGTGAGGGCAAAAAGAAAGTGTTGAATGCATTGGGTGAAAGCATCGTACTTGATACATTGTTTCATTCTGTAGATGGAGTAATGGAATTTTTGACGGATACGGGATTAGCCGATGTCTTCCAGACTCGGAAAATTACTAATTTGGTTGATTATGTATTTGGTGTTGAAACAGGTCTTGATTCTAATGCCCGGAAAAATCGTAGTGGTCATGTGATGGAGAATGTAATAGCAAATTTGTTCGCGGAAAATGAAGTCAGTTATCGTACCGAAGTGTATTCCAGCGAATGGCCGGCACTGGCACAAGCATTGGGTGAAGATGAAAAGCGTTTTGACTTTGTTGTCGAAACATCTCAGAAAACATATTTGATTGAGGTGAACTTCTATTCTGGCGGTGGCTCAAAACTTAATGAGGTAGCTCGTGCATACTCTGAGATTGCACCTAAAATCAATGCTGTTGACGGATTTGAATTTGTTTGGATTACTGATGGCATCGGCTGGAAATCTGCAAAAAATAAACTGCAAGAGGCATTCAATATTATTCCCAATATTTACAATTTGACTTCAATAGAAGATTTTGTAAAAAATATATAGCATAATGGCTCGTAAAAATATTTACACACATTCAATAGATTTACAAGATATTTCCATATCCAATATGGAACGGAATTTGTTTGCACAGCATATTGTGGATTTGCCATACAGAGGGTATGAAGTAGAACAGTGTGGGAATGGTCTGAAAATAGTAGTCACAAAGCCTGGCGGAAAAACTGTTTATGGAGCATTGAAAAGAGAAGATATTTTGGTCTTTATACAAAATCCGGTCAACAATACGTTATGGCAAATATCACACAAGCAAATTTTGGAAGATATTATTCAGAAGTTGAATGAAAATCCCCAAGAATGCAAGAAGCTATTGTGGCTATTGGAAAGAACACTAAATGGTGAAGAACCCAATGACTTTATAGATGAAATTTCAGAGTTGAATTTTGTAAGTGGAGAACACCCTGAAGTCTTAATCAAAGCATATAAATGGATTTGGGGGCAAGAAGACGTTAATTATCCAAACGGGGATGGAAGATATATGTCATGGCAACCATATAAAGAATTGCTGGAAAGTTTATGACTCCTGTTTTAAAATCCGTCAATACAGATTTCACCCTCTATCATGGTGATTGTATGCAAGTTATCGGACAGCTTCCCGATAATTCGTTGGATGCTATTTTTGCCGACCCGCCATACTTTTTGAGTAATGGCGGTATCAGTGTGCAAAGTGGTAAGCAAGTTTGTGTGGACAAAGGAGATTGGGACAAAGGAGGAACTCCCGAGCATATTTACCAATTCAACAAAGAATGGCTTTCGTTATGTCGCCCAAAGCTAAAAGATAATGGTACGATTTGGATTTCGGGTACGCATCATAACATCTTTGTCGTGCAACGCTGCTTGCAAGAATTGGGCTACAAGATATTGAATGTCATAACATGGCAAAAATCAGATCCTCCACCCAATCTTTCTTGCCGATATTTCAATTTCTCGACAGAATTGGTGATTTGGGCACGCAAGCATGCAAAGAAACCGCACAAGTTTAATTACGAAACGATGAAACTGCTCAATGGAGGTTCACAGATGACCGATGTTTGGCGTATTCCTGCTGTAGGAATGTGGGAAAAAACTTGTGGAAAGCATCCTACTCAAAAACCCCTTCGTTTGCTCTATCGTATATTGTTAGCCTCTACTAACGAGGGAGATACTGTTCTTGACCCGTTTGCTGGTAGTGGAACTACAGGTATCGCTGCATATTTGCTTGGACGTAAGTTTATAGGCATTGAGCAAGAGGAAGAATTTATTGCATTGGCCCATAGTCGCCGCAAAATGTTGGATAACCCAGCCGAAGCACAAAAGTTGCTGAAAAGGATGCGTGAAACTCCCGAAGAAACAACCGTTCTGGTAAACCATGCCCGGCAGAATGATTATGAATTGATGTTAGAGAAAGGAATGTTATATCTTCGTGCAGGCGATAGTAAAGGTTCATTGCTCGTAAAGAAAGGTTTCGATAGATTAGGCTATGTCTTGTTGCATACGAATGGGGATAATGCACAATTATTTCCATTGCGGAAGAAGGGGTTTCAAATTTGGACAGCCGATGGTTTGCAGGCATTGGGATTTACAGCCGAAAATGCACCTTATTATGCTGTATTGAGGTTTGATTCCAAGAGTCCGATTATATACAATCATTCTGTAAATCTTAAACAACGAGCCTATACCCATGTGGCTAAAATACTTCCTCTGAGCGATTTTTTAGATTTCAAGTAATTTTTGCAAGTGCCACTTGCCAAGTTAGTTCACCTTCCACCAACCACCCTTGGCAGCCCCAATGCGTTCGATGTTTTCACCCTACTTTCTTTGCATTCATCCGAAAACTTCGCCCCACATTTCAGAAACTTCACCGCACACACCCGACAACAAATTTCAAAACCGTTTTTCGCACCCTAACTTTGCTCCTGCAATCACGAAGAAACCGTGGCTGCAGGAGTTTTTTTTGTCGACAAACCAACACTCCACGCAAGTATTAACACGTAAATAAAAAAGAACAATGAAGAATCAGATTTTCAAGAATGCAGAGTTCGGACAAATCCGCACTTGCACCGTAGAGGGCGAAACGTATTTTGTAGGTAAGGACGTGGCTTCGGCCTTGGGATACAAAAATGCATCGAAAGCGATGGCAGACCATGTGGATGACGAGGACAAGGGGGTAACGAAACGTTATACCCTTGGTGGAAACCAAGAAATGACCGTCATCAACGAGTCCGGACTCTACTCACTCATCCTCTCGTCGAAGCTGGAAAGCTCAAAAAGATTCAAGCGATGGGTTACCAGCGAAGTGCTTCCGGCCATCCGTCAGAACGGACGCTACGAACTGGAGCAGCACAACCGTCAGCTGACAAACCGAAATGCCTTGCTCGAGGAAATCAACGCCCGGCAAAAGCCCCTCACGGACTATGCACGCACCATCCTGAGCAGCACGCAGACCGTCACCATCACCCAGATAGCACAGGACTACGGCTTCACGGCCATCCGCTTCAACGAACTGCTGTGCGACCTCCGCATCCAGCACAAGGTGGGCGGGCAGTGGATACTCTACACGCCGTATCTGAATAAAGGATATGTACAGAGTTTCTCGTCGTACTTCGTGAAGGCGGACGGTGAGGTGCAGGTCAAGCTCCACACCCGATGGACGCAGGGCGGACGCCTGTTCTTGTACGAAGAACTGAAGAAAGCGGGGATTCTTCCGCTGATTGAACTGGGCTGATTATTTGTCGTCGTAGTGGCCATAGGCGGAGAGGACAAGCACCACCACTTCCGTATCGAAGATACGATAGACCATCCGGTGCTTCTTGGTGATTTCACGGCTCCAACGCCCTTCGGGCTTACCCTTTAAGGGCTCGGGATGTCCGGTTCCCATAGACGGATGTTCTTTCAATTCTTCGATAAAACGCAGGGCTTTTTGATAGGCTTTCGGTTCGCTCTTAGCCAGCTTAGCCAATCCTTGAAGGGCTAAGTCCGTGAATCGGATTTCATACACCATAGCCGCACCGTTTTAGCATATCGGTGACAGATTCACCTGGTTGTAATGTGGTGTAATTTCCTTGGTGGTAATCCTCCTCCGCCTTGTCCAGTTTCGCAAAGAATTCCTCCTTGCTCATCAGCGTAGGGTCGGCTTTCTGCTCCTTCACGAGTTTGCGAAGGTACTTGGCCACGCGTTTCATCATGTCCTCGCTTTCGGCCAGGACGCTGAGGTTATGAAGGATTTCAGCATTCATTTGTGAAGTTGTCATAATCCATCGTTTTAGTTGGTTGCGACAAATATAGGAATAAAAAATCAATAATACTCATAAAATATGTTTGGAATAGCTAAAGATATCAAGAGCGAGGTTCGGGAATGCACGCCCGACCTCTTGAACGCAGCACTGGATTCGGTGCAAGTTGCGAAAGTGTGTGCAGAGTTGGAAGATGCACTCGAGAAGTGCCGTCGGGGCGAACTGACGAGGGACGAGTACGAAACCTTGAAGGGTGCCTTGAAGAAGCGGTTGCCCATCCTTACGTTTCACGCCACCTTCAAGAACGGCCGACGCAAGAACGACGAAGCCATCCCCAGCGGACTCTCCATTTACGACCTCGACCACATAGAGAATCCGCGTGAACGATGGCTGGAGATAGAGCCGAGGAAGGACGAACTGGGCATTATGCTGTCGCACATCACGCCCAGCACCGAGGGATTGCGGTTGGTGTTCGTCATGCCGCAAGGAATGAATCTGGCCGATGCACAGGCATGGATGGCCCGTCAGTTGGGCGACACGCAATACGATGCGTGCGTAAAGGACTATGCCCGCTGCTCGTTTGCCGTGCCACGGGAGTATGTGCTGTGGGTGGATGTGGATGCTCTTTTTTCACCACGGATTACACAGATTAACACAGATAATAATTTACCTTCGGATGGCATACAGGATGAAAATAAAGAAAATAATCCGTGTAAATCTGTGAAATCTGTGGTGAAAAACAATTACCCGCAGACCTACGAGGACATCCCGTATTCGCAAATCGTGGAGACTCTTGAAGAGCAAATGGGCGGACAACCCGAGCATGGTTCGCGGAACAACTTCATCTTCTCCATGGCATGCCACTTGCGGTATGTATGCAACGACGATGCCAACTGGATAGCACAGATTCTGCCCACCTACGGCGAAGCTCGCGACAAGTGGATGGCGACCATCCGCAGTGCTTGTGCCCGCAACCAAACCAAGCAAATGCCACGCATCATGCGTCGCACCCTGAACATCTGCAAGGAGCGGTTAAATGAAGAACTCATAACTCATAATTCAGAACTCACAACTCCTGAATATACCGATGATAACATCCGTCATTTGGACGACATGGAGCACATCCGTGTCCGTTCTGGTATGTACATCGGCCGATTGGGTGACGGACAACAAAACGATGACGGTATCTATGTACTTCTTAAAGAAGTGATGGATAACAGTATAGATGAGTTCAAAATGGGGGCTGGGAAGAAAATAGAAGTCACTATTGAGGATGAATTGCGTGTCAGTATCCGGGACTATGGTCGAGGCATACCGCAAGGCAAACTTATCGAAGCGGTCAGTAAGTTGAATACCGGTGGTAAATATGACTCTAAAGCGTTCAAGAAAAGTGTTGGTTTGAACGGGGTGGGCATCAAGGCTGTAAATGCGCTTAGCAGTCGTTTTGAAGTGGCCAGCTTCCGCGATGGGAAGGTACGTCGGGCTGTTTTTGAAAAAGGTCAGCTCATCAGCGATGTGACCGA
>JAZNJI010000001.1:0-74129 GCA_045577965.1 Paludibacteraceae bacterium | reverse complement strand
TTGCATATGTCAAAAGAATGTAGTATCTTTGCATCCTCTTTCAAAGAGTCAACCTTTTCAGGAAACGAGTCAAAAAAGTACGTTTTTTAAGATTATATATCAGTAATCGAGTCAACCTTTTTCAGGTTTAGTCACTTTTTGGAGGCAGGGAGTTCTGTCGGAGTTCTCTCGGTCGTCTCTCGGTCTTCGGTCGGTGGAATTAGGTAAGGTATAAGAGAGGTAAAAGAAACGTCAATCTTAACAAAAAGCACTTTTATTGGCACGCATGACTTTAATCCACTCAATAGCAGCTTTTATATTGAGTACCAAGGTAATAAGGAACAATACAAACGTGAAGATATTGCTAGTTAAGACATAAATCACCATTCCTGCTAAGGTATAGATAATCCACCAAATCCATGTATCTATCTTCTTGTGAATCATCCAAAAATTTGCTAGAATAGATGCGGCAATCATCAAGCCACCCATGACTTTGCTGAGGAGATTATCTGCGAATCCATTCCCTGCCATCCAGCTCACGAAGAGCACATCAAGCAACACGATGACAATAGTAAATACAATATTGAAAGCCACGCCCTTAGCATTGAGCCACGCGGGCAATACGTCTTGACTCTTGGTTCCTTGCTCCATGCTCTCCAAAGCTTGTTTTCTCCAACGAAGCAGCGAGGTTGTTTGAAAAGGTATAAACAAAGCAAAATGCAATACCACCAAATCCCAATTACCCCACAACGCAAACTGCCATGCCAGCAGTGCAGCCATAGTGATAGCACCGAAAAAGCCCGTATAATTCTTAGGATTTTGAATGGTTAGCACATACGCCGTACCCGCCACACTAGCAGGAATACCTACAATGAATGCCAAGTCATGCCACTGCAACAGGGTGCCACGGAGCGAAGGTATATACCACTCTATTATATATAATATAAGGAATAAGGCAGCGTAGATGCCAAGGGAAATCAAGATATTACGGGCAAATTCTTGCCAAAGGGTCTTTTTCATGGTGTAAAGGCGACTGCGTCGCGGTGTGTGGTGTTAAGTGTATAGCGAAGGTAACGTGTAATAGACAAAAAAGGCGAGCCGAAGCTCGCCTTTCGCTGTTGTATGATTACTTGCGGCGGTTGCCGTAGCGAGACATAAACTTATCAACACGACCTGCGGTATCCACAAGTTTAGATTTACCAGTATAGAATGGGTGACTGGTGTTAGAAATCTCCAACTTGATGAGTGGATAGGTTGTGCCATCGATTTCGATGGTGTCCTTCGTGTTAGCTGTAGAGCGACTGAAGAACTGTGTTCCATCGGACATATCTTTGAAAACTACAATGCGGTAGTTCTCTGGATGAATTCCTTTTTTCATAATTCGTTTTCCTTTCTTTAGCGCTTATTCAGCAACAACGTTCAACTTAATTTCAGCCTTAACCTCGCGGTGAAGTTTAGCAGTAGCAGTAGCCTCTCCCAATACTTTCACAGCCTCGTCGATAGTGATCACCTTCTTGTCGATCTCAATGCCTTGAGCAGCCAATGCCTCAGAGATTTGAGCGGTAGTCACTGTGCCGAAGATCTTGCCATCCTCGTTTGCCTTTGCAGACAAAGTGATAACAGTGTTAGCCAATTTCTCAGCCAATGCTTGAGCGTCAGCGAGCAATTTAGCCATCTTGTGAGCTTGTTGCTTGAGGTTCTCAGCCAATTGCTTGCGGTTGCTGTTATTTGCAATCACAGCCAAACGGTTAGGAATAAGGTAGTTACGACCATAACCGTCTTTTACCTTAACGATATCGTTCTTGTAGCCCAAGTTAGCTACGTCTTGAATCAAAATTACTTCCATGATGTTTCCTTTCTGATTAAATGGTTAATTACTTCATCATATCGGTTACGTATGGGAGCAAAGCCAAGTGACGTGCTTTCTTCACGGCTTGAGCCACCTTGCGTTGATACTTCAAGCTTGTACCTGTGATACGGCGTGGCAAAATCTTACCTTGCTCGTTGAGGAACTTCTTGAGGAACTCAGGATCTTTGTAGTCAATGTACTTGATGCCAGATTTTTGGAAACGGCAGTACTTTTTCTTCTTGGCCTCGTTGGTCTTTGGGGTCAAATAGCGGATTTCGTCATTCTGTGCCATAATTAAGCCTCCTCTTTTTTAAGATTAACGTTACGACGCTTCTCAGAGTACTCGAATGCGTACTTGTCAAGACGGGTGGTGAGGAAACGAATTACTCGCTCATCACGACGGAATGCTGTCTCGAGCTTTGCAATCAACGCTGGTTCTACATCAAATTGAAGCAAGGCGTAGAATCCCGTTGTTTTGCCTTGGATAGGGTAAGCTAATTTCTTCAAACCCCACTCCTCACGATTAAGAATGGTACCGCCATTCTCCTTGAGAAGGTTCTCGAATTTGTCAACCGCTTCCTTCATCTGTGGTTCAGACAAAACGGGAGTCAACACGAAAGCGGCTTCGTAATGATTTAACATAATGTTTTGTTAATTTAATTTGGTTAATAATTATTGTTATATACTCATCTTGCGTTACGCGACTACGCAAACGCGCGAAAAAGCGTGCAAAGGTACTACTTTATTTTGGATTGACCAAATATTTTTGCATTTTTCTGTTATTTTTAAATAATACTTGCTGTGTTTTTTGGATATTTGCAAATTTTATACTACCTTTGTGGCATGAAAGAGATGGTATCACACATTATTTCGGAATTGCACGGTTTCTATTCCGAAGCAGAGGCACGAGAACTCGCATATTGGATCATTGAGCAACAAACAGGGATGACCCGTGCTGATGTGCTGATGGGCAGACCCAAACAACTCATCCAAGATTTGTCTCATATTCTTCATCAACTCAAGTGTCACATGCCAATACAATATATCTTTGGTGTTTCCGAGTGGAGGGGGCTACAATTGCAAGTCAATCAACACACCCTTATTCCTCGACCAGAAACGGCAGAGCTAGTTGACTGGATCGCCACAACCAATAGTTGCAGCGAGCCACTGCGTGTGATGGACATCGGTACGGGTAGTGGGTGTATTGCCATTGCCCTCAAGAAGCACTGCCCTGCATGGCATGTACAAGGGGTTGATATTAGTGCTGAAGCGTTGGAGGTAGCGAAGAATAACGCAGCCAAAAATGCCGTGGATATAGTATGGAAACAAATGGATATCTTATCTGAAAAACCTGATTCCCAGGATATTATTGTCAGCAATCCACCTTATATCTGTCATCGTGAAAAAGCTAGTATGCAACCACGTGTGTTAGACTATGAGCCCCACTCTGCATTATTCGTCCCCGATGACGATCCATTGCTGTTTTATCGTCGTATTGCATCGATAAAATCGGCGAAACGACTCTATTTTGAAATCAACGAAGCATATGGTCAGGAGGTCTGCGATATGATGCAGGATCTAGGGTATGTAGATATTCAACTCAAATACGACATCTATGGTAAAGCGCGAATGGTCTTTGGACGAATTGAAGCATAAAGCAGAGGCGTATTGTGCAGCTGCCGAACATTGTTGCTTTGAGGTAAGCAATAAGTTGCAACAATGGGGTGCAAACGCAGATGAAACCGAATCAATCATATCCCACCTTACTGCACAACGTTATATCGACGAGTTGCGTTATTGTTGTGCATTTACCCATGATAAAATATGCTATCAAGGGTGGGGGAGAATAAAAATCAAAGCGGCATTATATGCCAAACATATTCCCTCATTGCTTATTACGCAGGCGCTTGATACTATTGACGAAACCGAGTATTTCGCTGCTCTAGAACGAGTTATAGCTGCCAAAAAACGTACCATCAAGTCTAGCGACCTGATGGCACGAGAAAAACTCATTCGATTTTGTCTCCAACGAGGATTTACCTACGACGAAATAGAAGAATTAGTATGATTGTGTAGCTTCGTAAATGAGCGGAGCTATCTCGGAGTTATCGTGCCAGCCCGTAAAGCGTTCTGCGCCAACTCCGATTGCAAATACTGGCACAGCTGAAGCGGTATGTCCTTTGCTAGTCCATCCCAAGCGAGACTTTTGATTGAGTAAGGCCAGTGCTTTAGATGCCAATGCATTGATATCTTTATACAAGCTCTTCTCTACACCTTGATGTTGCATCATTTGCCCAAATGCAGCTTGCAAGAGTTGATCTTCTTCCTTTGATATCTCTACAACAGTATACAAACCAGTATTCTTTGAAATAACCTCTTTAACCTGTTCCCATGTCAAATGTTTACCAGCCTCTTTCTGGAGCGCAGATAATTGATCAGACAATAAATCAGAAGAGCATTTCTGTTCAGCTAATACCTTAAGATTCAGTGTGTAATCGCTATTCCCCAGTGCCATACCACCTGTCTCGTGATCTGCAGTAACCACAATTAGTGTCTCATCAGGATGTTGCATATAGAAATCATATGCGACCTTGATTGCATCATCAAAATCAAGCACTTCACGCAATACGGTTCCACCATCATTTGCATGGCTTGCATAATCGATCTTACCGCCTTCTGCCATCATAAAGAACTGATCATGTGTGCTCAGTTGCGCAATTGCAACTTCCACAATCTCAGGCAAACTCAAATCGCCTATCTTACGGTCAATCGCATAAGGCAATGCTCCGGCATGAAGTGAACGATCCTCCAAACGCTCAGCGGGGACTAGTAGCATTTTTTGTGCCCCAATCTTTGCCTTTGCATCGGCATAACCACCTGCCAATACATAACCATTCTGCTCGCATAGGTCATATAGGTTAGGTGCTGCAGGATTTTTCTTGTCTTGCGGTTGATCAAAGCCTGATCCTCCAAAAAAATCAAACCCAGATTCAGCCAGTTGAGTTCCTATTATATAATAGTTATTGCGTGAAGGCGTGTGCGCGTAGTGTGAAGATGGTGTGGCATGATCAATAGTTACGGAAGTCATAATGCCAATACCCCAGCCTTGCTCTTTCAAACGCGATGCAACGCTGATAGCAGGTGTACCATCTGGAGTTTGACCGATCATACCATTGTTTGTCTTTTTGCCAGAAGCCAGACAGGTACCCGATGCAGCCGAATCTGTAATACCACTATTCGCAGAGAAAGTAGCCACCTGACCGGAATAGGGAAAAGTGGTCATCAATAGCGATTTGCGACCAATCTTACCTTCCAACTCAGCAAGATACATCTCTGTAGATAACACTTGGTGGGGACCCATGCCATCACCAATGAAGAAAAACACATACTTAGCCTGCGCCATTGATAATAGCGCAATAAAACTAAATACCAAAACAAATGATAAGCGTTTCATAGTATAAAATCAGTATTTATTCGTCTAACAAATCAGGGCGTCTTTCGCGCGTATGGCGTACGCTCTCCTCATACAACCAATCTTCTATCTTGGCTTGATGCCCTGAAAGCAATATCTCAGGAACCTTCCAACCCTTGTACTCTGCAGGTCGAGTGTAGACTCCTGGCTCAAGTAGTCCGTCTTGGAAACTATCGCTCAATGCACTTGTTTCGTCACCAATAGCGCCAGGTAGCAAACGAACAATAGCATCTGTCATAATAGCGGCAGGCATTTCTCCGCCCGTCAGCACAAAATCGCCAATTGTGTATTCTTTTGTGATAAAATGATCACGCACACGTTGATCCACACCCTTGTAATGCCCGCAAAGAATAATGATGTTTTCTTTCATCGACAAGGTATTAGCTTCTTTCTGTGTAAAGCGTTCACCGTCTGGTGCGGTAAAGATTACCTCATCATACTCACGCTGACTCTTTAAGAAAGAAATAGCACGATCAATAGGCTCGATCTGCAGCACCATACCCGCACCAAAGCCAAAAGCATAATCGTCAATCTTGCGGTGTTTATCCAATGTAAAATCACGCAAGTTATGCACATGAATCTCCACGAGTCCCTTGTCTTTTGCTCGTTGTACAATGGAGTGATTCAATGGCGAATCCAATAATTCTGGACAAGCTGTTAATATATCTATTCGCATAATCTCTAAACCTTAAATCAACTACGGCACTGGATCATAGCCACTCCCGCCCCATGGGTGGCAACGTAAAATACGCTTGATTCCTAGCCATCCACCCTTAAATATTCCATATTTCATTACTGCTTCTACCATATATTGGCTACAAGTAGGCATGTATCGACAGCTTGGTGGAGTGAATGGCGATATGCACGAGCGGTAGAAGTACACGGGCAGCAAGAATATATGTCGTAACCACTTTTTCATGATTCTTCTGCCAGCCGTTTGAGAGCCTTGATCACCGCTTTATTAATAATTTTAAAGTCCTGCAGCTCTTTGTCAATGTAATTAAATGCTAAGTGGTAATGTTTATCAGCATCCATTAACACATGCTTGTTTAATCGGTATGCCTCGCGCATTTGACGACGTAAGCGATTGCGATCTACCGCATGTTTGAACAAAGATTTGGGTGCCCAAATTAGTACCTGTGTTAACTTGTCAACTGCAGGCGAATAGGTTACGCGTATAGGCCACGCCACAAAACGTTTCCCAGTTTTGTATAGATGATCCACCGCTTGGTCACCACACAACTTCTCCGATTTTGGGAATGTGGCATTCTTCATACATTATCCTTGGTGCTCCTCCAAATAGTCTTTGATGGCTGTGGTGATACTTTGATACTTCTCTGAGGGCGCTTTGATGTCCACACGGAATCCTGCATCCTCCAATGCAATTGCTGTGTTTGCTCCAAAACATGCTATCACTGTATCTCCTTGTTCCCAATCTGGAAAGTTCTTGCGCAATGCAGCTACACCTGAAGGTGTAAAGAGCACTATCATATCATAATCGAATGGTTTGTCCGCTGGCCAATCAGTGGCTACTGTGCGGTACATAATTGCAGGTTTAACCACAATGTTATTCTCCGCAAACATGTTCAAATCATCATCATTATGTACATCCGACAATACCATTAGGTATTTCTCTTGTGGACGACGATGCATAGCTGGCAATAAGTCTTCGAAGCGATTGTTCTCTGCTACAAATACCTTGCGTTTGCGATATTGGATATACTTTTGCAAGTAATTACCCACAGCTTCGGAAATACAATAATAGTGCATCGATTCTGGAACAGAGAAACGAGTTTCCTCAGCTAAACGGAAATAATGATCAATTCCCAAACGGGAATTCACAATCACTGCAGTATATTCCTCCAGATAAACATGCTGATCTCTAAACTCACGCACGCCCAAACCCTCAATCTTAATCAGCTGCTTAAAATCACATTCTACACCAAACTCTGTTTCCATATCTACGTATGGATTGCGAGTGGATAATGGACGAGGTTGAGAAACCAAAATTTTCTTTATTTTCTTCATTATAATAATTGTTTTAGCGCAAAGATTGTACCCAAAATTGGAAATACTTCGACGCTGATAATATATAGCAGTATATAAAATACCGAAAGTAAATTCTTACAATATAATTGTATACCCTTCCATACTAGCAGGATCGCCCACAAACCAAGCATCACACTGCATATCGCCATCATTACGATTTCATTGCCGTTGGCACGTATTACCAATGCGGCTGGCCACAATAATGCACAAATAGCGTTACAGATACATGCTCTAAACTCAAACGAACTCTCAATCTGCCTTCTATCTAAAAATACATACCCCGCAAATTGTGCGATTGCATATCTAAGCACCAATACCAGTGCTACTACACCAACTACCAATAAATAATCCCCTATAGAGCGTGTAGTATCAGGCCATACATAAAAATACCCAACTAAAGCGACAATACCAATACGATACACCCATGCTAGTAATTTTGCCTGCCATGTAGCATCGCTATACGTACGTTCCGCGCGACTGTACAACCCTCTGATTACCAAGGCTATGTCTACCACAAAAAAACGATTCATCGCCAAAAGTATCAACAGCGCAAGTAGCACCCATGCTACCCATTCGTTTGACATTGCAGATGATATGCGATATATCGTTTCCACCATTCTTGCAATTTATTCGCTGCCTTAAATGGATGCCAAGCGACGAGTGCTAGGATCCCATGCAGGAGCATTCTCTATTGCAGGCAATACTTCTTCTGGCTCGCTTACCACCACATACATGTCCTTGTGGATAGGACGCATCATTTGTTCCTCTACCATTTGATCTATGCATGCTAATAACTTGTCGTAATATCCATCAGTATTTAGTATTACCACAGGATTATGATGCAAGCCCAACTGTTTCCATGTTAAGCATTCTAGTAACTCTTCAAAGGTACCTATACCACCGGGCAAAGCCACCATAGCATCTGAAATCTCGCAGATTGTGGATTTCCTCTCGTGCATCGTTTGAGTCACAATGGTCTTTGTACTATCAGGGTTGTTCCAACCTTGATCCACCATAAACTGAGGTATTACGCCCACAACTTCTCCACCCGCATTCAGCGCACCACGGGCTACTGCAGCCATCAGTCCTATACCGCCATCGCCGTACACCAAGCGCTTGCCTTTGGTAGCCATTAATTCTCCTAAACGCTCGGCTGCGGCTATAAAAGAAGCACGAACTTTGTTTGAACTCGCGCAATACACCGCTATTGATCTTACATTACTCATATATTACCTGGCCTTATATGAACAATTGTTTCTTGGTATCCTTTTTTTTGTACTCCAGCAACCCCACACTATCCCATTTTACGAAATCGGCTGCAAAGGTACTGCTTTTTTTTTGAATATGCAAATTTCACCTTATTTATCGCGCACAGGCGCACATGTTTACTTAGTGATTACTTAGTGATAAGTTAGTGATTAGTTAGTTATTAGTTAGTGATTCATATAGTTTGCAAGAAAATGCACTATAAAAATGCAAAAATAATACATTGTACATTGCTAAATCACAAATATTTTGTACCTTTGCACCCGTATTTATAGCTATATATAACCCAAGACATCATTATGAAGAAAATTACAGTCCTTTCTCTCATTGCTATTTGCGCTATGCAACTCATGGCTACACAATTGATCATTACCCCGCATTCAGGTGCGCAGTTGGCTCAAGATATCGCTGCTATTGGCAAATGGGTATTCGTTGGAGCTGATTTGCAACTGATTGACAAATCTGGCACTATTCTCGCTTCTGAACCAATTGCCAATATTCGAAAAATCACATTTGTAGAAGGATCTACTACTGCCGTAGAGGATGTTAAAAAAACAGATATCCTCATATATCCTAACCCCGCACAAGATGTTTTGATTATCAATGGAATAGAGCCTGAGCAATTGCGAGTATACGACATGAAAGGACAAGTGGTTCTTTGTGAATACGGCACCGAGGTGCATGTCAGTAATTTAGCTGACGGCACTTATCTCCTGCAGATAGGTACGCAAGTGGTACGATTTATTAAGAAATAGAGAACTTTCATAAAACCCCTAAAAAAGCGCGTCGAAACTCAACTTTCCGCGTTTTTTTTTGTGTATATGCTTTTTTTTTAGTACCTTTGTCGCCAAATTGCGATTTTTTAATGAGATGAAAAGAATATTGTTATTTATATTGCTTTTTGCATCAATAGGATTGTCTGCTCAAACGAAAGATTGGGCGCAATTTTACCGTTATGAGGGTCTGAACGATTCTATAACTGCACGTCCAGAGGTTGTTTTTATGGGTAATTCCATTACCGACTGTTGGGTGGACTCTATGCCCGCCTTTTTTGCCGATAATAATTTCGTAGGTCGTGGTATTAGCGGGCAAGTTTCTTCGCAAATGCTTGTGCGTTTCCAAGAGGATGTCATTAATCTGCACCCAAAAGTTGTGGTAATTTGCTGCGGAACCAATGATATTGCTCTAAATAATGGCTATATTACGCTAGAGCACGTCTTGCAGAATATCAAATCTATGTGTGAACTGGCACGCGCCAACAAGATTAAGCCTGTTGTTTGTTCTGCTTTGCCAGCCGCAGGTTTTAAGTGGCGTCCCGAAATGAAGCCTGCTAATGATATTGTCCGTCTAAATAAGATGATTCAAGCATACGCAAAGGCCAACAAAATCCCATATGTAGATTATCATTCAGCATTAAAGGACGAGTACAATGGTTTACCGCTCCAGTATTCCAAAGATGGTGTTCACCCTAATGTACACGGCTATGTTGTAATGGAGAGTGTAATCATGCCGATTCTCAAAAAAATCCTCTAAACCATACAAAATAATTAATAGAAACAAAAAATATTCGCAATAATGAAACACTTCAACGAGTACAAACAACTAAACTTGGCAGAACTGAGCAAGCAAATCCTTGACCAATGGGAGAAAGAAGACTTGTTCCACAAGAGTATCGAAACACGCGAAGGCAATCCTTCGTTCCTCTTTTTTGAAGGTCCTCCTTCAGCCAACGGTATGCCAGGTATTCACCACGTGATGGCTCGTACAATCAAAGATACATTCTGCCGCTTCAAAACCATGCAAGGTTATCAAGTGAAGCGCAAAGCAGGCTGGGACACCCATGGTTTGCCTGTAGAGCTTGGCGTAGAGAAACTGCTCGGTATTACCAAAGAGGATATTGGCAAGAAAATCAGCGTGGACGAGTACAATGCTTCGTGCCGTCGTGAGGTAATGAAATATACCCAAGAATGGACCAACCTCACCAAACAAATGGGTTATTGGGTGGATCTCGATAATCCATATATCACCTACGACAACAAGTTTATCGAGACCCTTTGGTGGCTCCTCAAAGAGCTCTACAAGAAAGGCTACCTCTACAAGGGTTACACTATCCAGCCTTACTCTCCTGCTGCGGGTACGGGTCTCTCTTCGCACGAGCTCAACCAACCTGGTTGCTACCGCGATGTCAAGGATACCACTTGCACCGCGCAATTTCTCGTAAAGAGCCAATCGCCAATCGCCAATTGCCAATTGCCTCTCTACGCCCTCGCATGGACCACTACCCCTTGGACACTCCCGAGCAACACCGCTCTTTGCGTAGGACCAAAGATTGACTATGTGATTGTTAAAGGCGAGAACCCATACACCAAGATCGAAGCCCTCTACCTCCTCGCTGAGGCACGCCTCGCTGCTTATGCCAAAGAACTTGGCGAAGCACCCGAAATCCTCTGGCGCGGCAAAGGTACTGACCTCGAGGGTATCCAATATGAACAACTCATTCCTTGGGCAAACCCAGGCGAAGGTGCATTCAAAATCATTCTTGGTGACTATGTGACCACCGAAGATGGTACAGGTATCGTACATATCGCGCCTACTTTTGGTGCGGATGACGCCTTTGTAGCCAAGAAAGCAGGCGTGCCAGGCATGGTTTTTCTTACCAAGAAAGGCGAGCAACGCCCAATGGTAGATATGACTGGAAAATTCTTCAATATCGCCGATCTTGACGAGGATTTTGTGAAGAATCAAGTGGATGTAGATGCTTATGAACCATGGGCCGGCCGTTTCGTAAAGAATGCCTACGACCCAGCTCTCACCGAGAAAGACGAAACCCTCGACGTAAGCATCTGCATTTGGCTTAAGGGCGAGAACAAGGCGTTCCGCATCGAGAAGCATGTGCACAACTACCCACACTGCTGGCGTACCGACAAACCTGTCCTCTATTATCCACTTGATTCCTGGTTTATCCGCTCTACCCAAGCGCGCGAAGAGATGATGGCGCTCAATGATACCATCAACTGGCAACCAGAATCTACTGGTACTGGTCGCTTTGGTAAATGGCTGGAGAACCTCAACGATTGGAACCTCTCACGCTCACGCTATTGGGGTACACCACTTCCAATCTGGCGCACCGAGGATGGACAAGAGGAGCTCTGCATCGGCTCTATCGCCGAACTCATGCAGGAGATTGACAAGTCCATCGCTGCGGGCTTCATGACCGAGAACCCATGGCCAAAGCATGAGGTAGGCAACTACTCTAAAGAAAACTACGACCCTTCAATCATCGACCTCCACCGCCCATATGTGGATAATATCATTCTCTGCTCACCTTCGGGCAAACCAATGAAGCGCGAACTTGACCTCATTGACGTATGGTTTGACTCAGGTGCTATGCCTTACGCACAAAACCACTATCCATTCGAGAATCAAGACGCACCACGCACCGCCGACTTCATCTCCGAAGGTGTGGACCAAACACGCGGTTGGTTCTTCACCCTCCACGCTATCCATACGATGATTGAGGGCAGCGTGGCATACAAGAATGTCATCAGTAATGGACTCGTACTCGATAAGAACGGCAACAAGATGTCCAAACGCCTCGGCAACGCAGTCGATCCTTTCGGCGCATTGGACAAGTACGGAGCAGACGCAGTGCGTTGGTACATGCTCACCAACTCTAGCCCATGGGAGAACCTCAAGTTCGACCCAGAAGGTGTGGACGAGATTCGCCGCAAGTTCTTCGGCACCCTCTACAATACCTATGGCTTCTTCGCCCTCTACGCCAACGTGGACGGTTGGAACCAAGAGCAAGGAGCCAAGAACCAAGATTTGCAAGAGATTGATAAGTGGGTGTTGAGCAAGCTCAACTCCCTCATCAAGGAGGTAACCACCGCTTACGAGGCATACGAGCCTACCAAGGCTGGTCGCGCTATCTCTGACTTTGTGCAAGACGACCTCAGTAACTGGTATGTGCGTCTCAACCGCAAGCGTTTCTGGGGTGGCGAGATGGATGCTGACAAGCAAGCGGCTTACTACACCCTCTATACCTGCCTCAAGACCGTTGCCCAACTCATGGCGCCTAACGCACCATTCTATGGCGACCGCCTCTACCGCGACCTCACTGGCGAGACGGTTCACCTCAGCACATGGCCTGTAGCCGACGAGGTATGCATCAACCTTGAGCTCGAGCGCAGTATGTCACTCGCGCAACAAGCCACCTCTATGATTCTCTCGCTGCGTAAGCGTGCAGAAAAGAACGTGCGCCAACCGCTCCAAAAGGCCGTTATTCCTGCGCCTGACCAAGAGACCCTCGAGGCACTCCTCCGCGTAGAAGACCTTATCATGAGCGAGGTGAACGTCAAGGAGTTGGTTATCGTGCGTGCAGAGGATTCCGAGATCAAACTCGTGAAGAAGATCAAACCAAACTTCAAGGTACTCGGCAAGAAAGTTGGCGGTATGATGAAGCAACTGGCTGCTGCCATCGCCCAAATGACCCAAGACGACATTTCAACTTTTGAAACCTCTGGAACCTTTGAACTCTGCGGATATGCGTTAGCCGCAGAAGACGTGGACATCATCACCGAGGATATGCCAGGTTGGCTTGTGGCGAACAATGGCACTATCACCATTGCCCTTGATATTGAACTCACCCCTGCACTTATCGAAGAAGGTATCGCACGCGAACTCATCAACCGTATCCAGAACCTGCGCAAGTCTTCCGGTTTGGAGATTGTTGATCGTATTACAGTGCAACTTGAGAACCGCGAGGAAATCGCTGCTGCTGTTATTAATTGCAATGAATATATTGCTTCGCAGGTTCTTGCTTCTTCACTTGTTTTGGTGGAAGGCTTGACCGCTGGCAATGCTCTTGAGATGGATGGCTACAATGTAAACTGCGTGATAGAAAAAGCCTAACTGAATCCGCAGAACTAATAGTTCCCTTGCATCTGCAAAACGAATGAAACGCAAACAAGATACATCTTTTCGAGTGGAGGCGGCAATAGAATTGATGCCCTTCCTGCTTGCTAAATTGGGCGGAATGACCCGCACTAGTGTAAAACAACTGCTTAGTCAGCGTCGCGTGACGGTAAATGCTGGTATCCAGACCCGTCATGATACACCGCTTAAAGCAGGCGATTTAGTACAAGTACTACAAGGTAGAGGTAACATAGAACTTCGTCACCCGAAATTACGCATCATGTACGAGGATGATGCGCTCATTATTGTGGAGAAAAAGAACGGACTGCTAACTGTGCCTTATAATCCTAAGAGCAGCGAGATGACTGCCTATTCCATCCTTAAAGAGTATGTGCGTAAGCAGTCGAATCGTAATAGCGTACATGTGGTACACCGTCTAGATCGCGAAACGAGCGGTGTACTAGTGTTCGCTAAATCGCCTGAACTTCAAGAGTATATGCGCACATATTGGCGACAGCTGGTGACTAAGCGCACGTATGTTGCTCTTGTGGAGGGACATTTCGATAAGAAGGAGGGTACCATTACCACATGGCTAACCGAAGATGCGCACACTGGCATGGTATATTCGTCACCGAATGATGATGGTGGGCAAAAAGCAGTAACGCACTATAAGGTTCTTAAATCAACTACAATTGGCAATGAAGAGCAAGCATTGCCAATGTCATTGGTAGAGTTGAATCTTGAAACAGGACGCACCAATCAAATCCGTGTACATATGCAAAGTATCGGTCATCCTGTGATAGGGGATCGTAAGTATGGTCATGGCAATGAGTATTCGCCTATAGACCGTTTGTGTTTGCACGCAAAGGTATTGGAATTTATTCATCCTATGACTGAGAAAAAAGTGCGTTTTGAAACACCTATGCCCAAAGAATTCAGGGCGGATAATGACTGATTATAAATGATAACTAAATAAATAAGAGAGCGACTAGTCGCTCTCTTATTTTATACCTAATTGGATTTCTCTTATCCGAGGTATGTTTTTAAAATTCCGCTACGTGAGCTTGTCTTTAGTTTTCGAATAGCCTTTTCTTTGATTTGTCTCACACGCTCGCGTGTAAGATCTAATTCGATTCCGATTTCTTCAAGGGTCTTTTCTGGAACTCCAATTCCGAAGAAACAACGCAAGATATCTGCTTCGCGAGGAGTTAATTGCTCCAAGGCACGATCAATCTCTTTGGACAATGATTCGTTGATCAATCTATGATCTGCATTTGGAGAATCTTCGTTGACCATTACGTCAATGAGACTATTGTCTTCCCCTTCAACGAATGGAGCATCTACGCTCACTTGGCGTCCTGACATCTTGAGAGTATCTGCAATTTTGTCTGCAGGAATATCCAAAATTTCTGCTAAATCTTCTGCGCTAGGTTTGCGCTCGTTTTCTTGTTCAAAGCGTTGGTAAGCCTTGTTAATCTTGTTGAGCAAGCCTGATTGATTGAGTGGCAAGCGCACGATTCGTGCTTGCTCTGCAAGTGCTTGTAGGATGGATTGACGGATCCACCATACGGCGTATGAGATGAACTTGAAGCCGCGTGTCTCATCGAATTTTTCTGCTGCTTTAATAAGCCCAAGGTTGCCTTCATCAATCAAGTCAGGAAGGCTCAATCCTTGATTTTGATACTGTTTTGCTACAGAGACAACGAAGCGTAGATTGGCGCGTGTAAGTTCCTCAAGGGCAGCTCTATCGCCATTGCGGATACGACCAGCCAACTCCACCTCACGATCAACCGAAATCAATGGCTCGCGACCAATCTCTTGGAGATACTTGTCGAGCGATGCTGACTCGCGGTTGGTAATGGATTTTGTGATTTTTAACTGACGCATGTGCAGTTAATGAATAATTAATAGTTAATAGTTAATAGTTAATCAATGAAAAGCAACTCTAATCCAATTTTTTAAATCTCAAATTTATAATTATCATTGCTTTGTGATCCGGTCGGGATTCGAACCCGAGACCCACAGCTTAGAAGGCTGTTGCTCTATCCAGCTGAGCTACCAGACCCTCGCGCATGACGCGCATTTTACGCACAAATTACCCGTGCAGGCACAAAAACAAGTGCCTACAAAGGCAATTTGGACGCAAAAGTACTGCTTTTTTTTGAATTATGCAAATAATTATGCAAATTTCTTACAAAAGTTCTTCAAAAAGCTTTTGTAAATCAGGTTTGCGCATTGCACCTACACTGCGGTTTACCAACTCACCATTCTTGAAAAACAAGATTGTTGGGATGTTCATGATGCCGTATGCAGAGCATGTCTCATCATTGTCATCTACATTGAGTTTACCTACGGTAATCTTGCCTTCATACTCAGCTGCCAACTCTTCCACGATAGGCAACATCATCTTGCAAGGACCACACCAAGGTGCCCAAAAATCTACTACGAGGGGCTTGCCCTCTGCTAACAATTCTTGAAAGTTAGCATCTGTAATCTCTTTTGCCATAGTTGTTATATTTTTATTGTTTTATTTTCTGTCATACCTGATAGCAAGATGTCTGTGATAGGATCTTCTATTAATGTTTGAATAGCGCGTTTCAGCGGACGTGCACCATACTTGCGGTCGCGCGAACGCTCTAGCAACTGCTCTTTGGTCTTTTTTGTCAGTTGCAATTTATAGCCCATTGCCTCTAAACGTAGTTTCAATGGGTGTAGTTCAAGCGTCAAAATCTGTGCCAAAGCCTCGTCGTCTAACGGGTGGAATACGACTACATTATCCAATCGGTTGACAAATTCAGGAGGGAAGGTGCGATTCAATGCTTTCGTGAGCATATGTTCCGTCTGCTGCGCGTTTATATCATCGGCATTGAAACCAATACCTGTACCAAATTCATTCAGCTGTCGAGTACCTACATTACTCGTCATGATGATAATAGTGTTGCGAAAATCCACCACGCGACCTTGACGATCTGTCAGTCGACCTTCGTCCATAACTTGTAGTAGGATGTTAAAAATGTCGGCATGTGCTTTCTCAATCTCATCGAATAGTACAATCGAGTATGGTTTACGGCGCACGGCTTCTGTTAGTTTGCCACCCTCTTCGTGTGCTATGTATCCAGGAGGAGCACCAACTAGCAAACTTACTGTGTGCTTTTCTATGTATTCCGACATGTCAAAACGTACGATTGCTTCGCGATTGCCAAACATCTCTTCTGCCAAACATTGGGCCAAATGGGTCTTACCGACACCTGTAGGACCTAGCAAGAAGAATGTGCCAATAGGTTTATTTGGATTGCGCAACCCCATACGCGAACGTTGTATTGCTTTTACAATCGTATCAATAGCCTTATCTTGTCCAATCACACGTTGCTTGAGTAAACTGCCCATTCGGCGCAACTGTTCGCCTTCGGCCTGAGCTACACGCTGTACGGGTACACCCGACATACGGCTTACCACAAATGCTACGTCCGCTTCCGTTACCACTCCATTACCACCTGCTACCTTTGCGCTAACTAACGCTCCTACTTCATCCATGGCGTCAATGGCTTTGTCTGGGAAGAAACGGTCGGTAATATACCTATCTGTCAACTTCACGCATGCATGTAGTGCCTCTTCGGTATATTGCACATGATGGAAGGTTCCATACACTTCGCTAATACGTGTCAGTACAGAGTAAGTCTCTTCTACAGACGTAGGCTGCACTATTACCTTTTGGAAACGACGTTCCAATGCACCATCTTTCTCAATCGATTTGCGGTATTCGGTGATGGTGGTGGCTCCAATGCATTGTACTTCGCCGCGTGCCAAAGCGGGCTTGAGGATATTCGCTGCATCTAACGAACCTTGAGCATTACCCGCCCCCATGATGGTATGGATTTCATCAACAAAGAGGATGACTTCTGGATGCTTATGCAGCTCATTGATAACGGACTTCATGCGCTCTTCGAACTGTCCGCGATAGGTGGTACCTGCCACCATGGATGCAATATCCAAAGATACAATGCGTTTGCCTGCCAATGCACTCGCTTCGCCATTTTCGATGCGCAATGCTAGTCCCTCTATGATCGCTGATTTTCCAACACCTGGTTCGCCGATTAGAATAGGGTTGTTCTTCTTGCGGCGTGAGAGAATTTGTACTACGCGCTCTATTTCAGCTTGGCGCCCCACAACTGGATCTAATTCGCCATTACGCGCTTGGGCAGTCAAGTCACGACCATATTTATCCAATGCGGGAGTACCAGTCTTGCTGGCTTTATTTTTTTGTTCAGGGTGTTTGGCTCCCCATTCAAATGGTTGCTCTCCTGCAAACTCTGAATCGAGGTTGCTTCCATCTTGTGGCAATGGTTGGGGCTTTGGATACAAGCATTCAATACGCTCGTAATCAATGCCAAACTGTTGCTCAACGAACATAGTAGGATAGTTTACTCTTTCGCGCAACATGCCCAATAGCAGATGTGCAGATCCGCATTCATCAGCATGATATAGCTTAGCTTCAATCAGCATGAGGCGCATAATACGCTCACTAGCGCGTGACATTTTAGGATTGTCGCTTGTGGTAGCTTGCATCAGTCGCTCGTCAATGGCGCGCTTGAGTTCTACTGGGTTCAGTCCTGCCTGCATTAGCAATTCGAAAGCTTTGCCGTCAGCCAATCGCAAAATACCCAACATCAAGTGGTCGGGTAAGATCTCGCTGTTCCCCAATCGCTGAGCCTCTTGCTGTGCGTATAGCAGGATAGTATGTAGATTATTTGTTTGTTGCATAATGTTTTTTTATAGTCGAAAGTTTATAGTTTAAAGGCGGATTATTTGTAAAAATGCCATGCTAAGCCTGCGCGGAACATGTCGGGCCCCATGGGGTAACCTGGCATTTCATAGTATTGTTTGTTCATAAACGATGCGTTGAAGTGTTGGTATTGGGCAAATAACTTCAGACGCAAACTCTTTACATAAAAATTCGCATACACATTCATTACTGGGTAGTTACCCACTTGTTCTATGTTTTGTACGCAGAACTGTCCAAGCGCAGGATTCAATAGTGGTGCATAGTACTTGGTGAAGAATCGCATATCTACACCTATCTGTACATCTAAAGCCTTCACCCAACAGCCATGGTAATATAAATTATGGTATAGTGTCAATGCCGGCAATGGCAACTTGTCAGATGATGCGTGTTGGTATATCACATGGTTGTCCAAATTTACCCATGGAGTGGTTATATTCAGTTGCAGGTCGGCTGCTAGTACTTGTATATTTCCATCCATCTGTTTAGGTGTACCATCCGTGTCAAAATAGATGTGCTTTGTGATATTTTCAAATGATACATTCAACTTTGGTTTTACCCATTGTGTGGGGTAGGCAATTTCGCCACTAACGAGCAATCGCAATGTGTTTTGAAAATTATTATCCCAACGATAGTGGTTGCTACGGTAATGTTGTAAATAATAGTCTGGTGTCTCGCTGCGGAAGAATGCTTTGGCTATAACAGTCATTGAATCTTTTCCTAAACGGAATCCCGCATCTAAATGGCCATTTATTTGGAACTCACCTAATTTATATCCTAATAGACATACATTGCCGTCAAATCCATAGTGAATATATTGTCCGCGATGTTTATACAATGCACCACCTACATAGGTGTTGTTGGTCCAGCGCTGTTTGTAGAGCGTATCGGGCATCAGATGTAGCGTGTTGGCTAATACATCGCCATAATTATTACCCCATGGCTCCAAATGCACGATATTCTCTGTTTGTCCAATGGCCGTTATGTGGCGTTGGCTTTCGTTCATGGCATATACCATCGCGCCAAAATGCAACCAGGTGTTAAATTCCTCTTCAAAGGTTACTGCTAGGGTATTCTTAATGGTTAAGCAAGCTGCGGAATCGTTGGTCGTTTTGGGATTGCGGTATAGATTGGGCAGAATGCTTTGTGTAGCTGTTTTCTCTTTGTAGCGCTTAACGGCGTCGTTTACCTCAAAAATATGGCGGAAAGTAGTTACAGGAACATATTCAATTTTAATGGAATCTTTCTTTACCCATTTGCCTTCTTCATCACGCTCACGATAATTCACTTTTCGCTCGCGCTCCACGCATATGCTGTAGTAGTGGTTGAGGTATCCAGATAGGTATCGTAGGCCGGACATACCTTGCATGCGTACAGGCATGTCTTCTGGTTTAAGTACACCTTGAAGGTCGCTTGGGTTCATCAATCCACCGTTCTCGAAATTACTCAGTGTATTCCAAGTGAATGATGATTGCAACGAATAATGGTCTCCATTATAACTTCCAAATACCGAGCCAAAGACGGTCTTTCCTTCTTGGTTGGCAAATCGACCGTATGAGTTGAGGTAGTCAATAGTCATTCCTAAGTTGGTACGACGAGTGACATTGCCTGTGAATGAGAAACTGATGTCGTTTTGGTCTAGGTTGGTCACAAAACCTTTCTTGTACGCAATCGTAGAGTAAGGGGTTGTGGTGTGGTAGTATTTCACCTGTTGTGGGGTGATAATGTATGGAGTGTATGCATCTGCAAAGATGAAGTCTGTAGTCTTTTGTCGCGCGAAATAGATGCGTGATTGACTAGGTGAGATCAGGTTAGAGTTGGTAACATTGGAGATTGAATAGTCATTCAATCTATCTCGCATAGGGTAGTCGATGTATGACGAGTCTATGCTTGCTAAAGTATCAGCCACTCCAGTCCATGCATCCAATTGCCATGCGCGTATGATGGTCGGAACAGCTTTCTCTGCTGCTTGTATAGCAATAGTGCTGCACAGAATCAGTATGCCGACGATTATACGATGCGATAATATGTAGATGATTTTGCTCAATGCGTATGGATGTTTCGCTTATTTCAATACTCCCCCAATTTATAATTGGGGTGCAAAGGTACAACAAAAAAAGCATATACGCAACATACGAGTGCATTTTTTTGAAAAAGTTGAAATTTATATGTCCCAGATTCCCCAATTTTGCTTCCAATAAAATACGTTCCAACAACGCATTATTCCAATACTTCTGTGATTATAGATAGGCCAATAACTTATTGAAAAATTCTAATTTTAGAAATTCCTAAAAAAAACTGCTTATTTTCTTGCGTATATGCTTTTTTTGTTGTACCTTTGTGCCGCATTCAGTGTAAGGGAAGCAGGTGAGATTCCTGCACAGTCCCGCTGCTGTGATTCGCAATCCGATGTTCAAATTCTTATAAGTCACTGGTTCTTAGCGAACTGGGAAGGCTGAACAGAAGGAGCGATAAGTCAGAAGACCTGCTGCGTGCCACCAACGAGGAGTTGGTGAAGTTGAACGCTCTCGGGGAATCGAGCCAACGACAATGACGCAAAGGTTTTCAATATTATCTATGGTACGCTTGTACGCGTATAGGTATTTGATAGATGTATCAAGTACCCATTTGTTGTGTCCGATGGTCAGTGTGTTTCTCGGGAGTCAAAACGCCTATCCACACACACCTGACCATCAACCTGCCATGTTACTTCGCATTTGGGAAAATCCGAAGTAGATGGTCAGGGAGGTGTGGTTATACACGCAAAACAACCGTTGAACAATGTTGAACTACTGTTGAACAATGTTGAACCATTTTGTATAACCCTTTAAACAACAAACTAACATGAAGAAATCTATTTTTCTTGCGGCATTATGCCTTGCTAATGTAGCCCTTGCACAGGACTACGAGTTACGAACCCTGACCTTCGAGGATGCGGATGCTAAGTTTGCGCCCTACACCCTCGACTATGCCAACAAGACCATCTCCACATGGTCCGACCTCGTGGACGATGCGCAGTACAATGGCACACTTACCTACACCTCTGGCGGTGTTTATACTTGGTGCGACGAAGGCAATACCCTCTTAACCCACAGTTTCACAGCACCTTATTGGAGCGGTGGACATGCTATCTCTAACTTCACCAATCCTGGCTACGCACCCGAAGACTTGCCTGAAGGTGTCTGGGGATGGTATGAACTACAGTTCGCTAACCTCGTTGGTGGCAACAATGGATCAAAGAACTTCTGTGTGCATATGGGTTATGTGGACGAATATAATTCTACTACAGGAATGTGCCCAGAATTGCAGAAATTCACATTCGCTGATGGAAAAGCGCGTGTGATTGACCACATGTATGTCACCAATATCTGTTACACTCTCAACTCGCTCGTGTATGGCGATGGATTTAATCCTCCAGCTACTGACACAACTACTTTCCATATTGTGGCTATCGGTCAAGATGCCAATGGCAATGAGATCAGCCGCACATCGTTTGCGCTCTATTTGGGCAAGGACAGCGTAGTTACCACTTGGCAGAAATGGGATTTGTCGGTTTTGGGCGAAGTGGTATCTGTTGGCTTCAACCTCGTTGGTTCAGCAGATTTGTATGGTGATTGGGGTTTGAACGCACCTGGCTATTTCGCCTATGATGACGTAGCCGTTCGCTTTGATAAGAACGACCAAACAGCAGTAAATAACCTTGTCGTACCATCGTCTAACGGCAAAAAAATGCTCATGAACGGACAAATCGTTATCCTTCGCGAAGGAAAAACTTACACAATAATGGGACAAGAGTTGAAGTAAAGTCAAGAATAGTAACTTTCCACTAAGTCACTCCGTTGTCAATTCTTGATGGCGGAGTGATTCTTTCATAACTGGATGTGCTTTTCGTTGTGGAATAGACCACAAACCAACAGGAGGTATTCGGGCATGTGGCCATCTTTGCCCCAAAGCAGATCAAGACCAAACAACTCTTTGGTCGTCCTACTAATATCAAATCCATAGCCCTCCAGCGAAGGGCGTACACATTTTGGATGACGACATGGCAGGCCATTGGCGCGTGTGCATGTGCCCTCTGGACAATGTAGACAACTACCCACATACGCGGCGGAAAGAGCGTTGTATTGTTGTTCTAAATCCAAGAGTTTCTTCTCCAAGCTAATTCTTTCTGGGCGAATGAGTTCGCGAGAAACAGTAATTGGCAAAGCGGTATCCGATGGCGTGATTTTGCATACAATCAATAGCAAATTGTGGTATTGACTTAGGCGTTGCTCAACATCAAAATCAAAGGGCGGACATGCCCAACTCTTGGCATAATTGGGGCACGCCTTGCAGTAAGTGCCAAAGCGTTCAGCATCGCGGTAGTGATTCAGATACTCCGAAACTGAGATTTGCCTTGTGTAATATTGTGTAGAGTAGTTTAGCATTGTGTAGCGTGATTAGTGTCGCATTTTGAAGAGTTGATCAATATGTCCACTATTAATCATCTCTTGAGTCGGGAGATGGTGCATGGTGGGCGAATCGATGAGCGCAATTGTATCGCAGAGCGACTGGGCAATATCTAGTTCGTGGGTGGAGAAGATAATGCATTTGTTTTCCTGATGTGCCAAATCAGCAAGCAATCGGCACAAGTCATATCGGTTAGGCATGTCCAAAAACGACGTGGGTTCATCGAGCAAGATGATAGGCGTCTGTTGAGCTAATGCGCGGGCAATCATTACGCGCTGACACTCACCATCCGACATCTTGTCCATCGTGCGGAAGGCATAGGAAGCCATGCCCACTTTCTCAAGCGACTGCATAACAATCGCCTCATCTTCTGCTTGCATACGACCTATCCAATTGGTGTAAGGAGCCCTGCCAAGAGCCACCACATCCCGGCACGAGAGATTAGCGATGCGGATACGTTCGGTAGTCACGAAAGCCACCTGCTGCGCCAGTTGCTGTGGAGTAATCTGCTGAATGTCAATGCCATTGATGAGAATAGCACCCTGTTTGAGCGGTTCGGAGCCAATGATAGCACGCAGCAATGTGGATTTGCCTGTACCATTGCGACCAATGAGCGCAGTCGTTGTTCCACAAGTGAAAGTGGTGGATACATTGTCTAATAGCAGGTGCTGGCTATCGTATCCTAATGCTATATTTCTTAATTCAATCATATTCAATTTAATCTCCCTTCCCTTTAGGAGGGGTTAGGGGTAGGCTATACTATAGATTTATTGCGAATAACGACCCAAATGACGATTGGGATACCGAGTAGGGCGGTGATGGTGTTGATAGGCAGTGTGAGCCATTTGGAGATAATATCGCAGCCGAGCAAGATAACTGCTCCACACAAAGCGGTGGCAGGCAAGAGGACACGATGATCGGCATTGCAAAATAGCATGCGAGCAATATGCGGAATAGCCAAGCCCACAAAGCCAATAGGACCGCAAAAAGCCGTCACAGTACCCGCCAACAGGGTGGTGGAGAGGAATATCAGATAGCGCGAACGGCGGACATTCAATCCCATAGTGCGAGCGTATTGTTCGCCGAGAAGGAGCAAGTTCAGTGGTTTGATTACTGCCACTGACACGACCAAACCAATCAATACCGCAGGTAGTAAGAGCATGAGTTGGCTACTCGTGACATCGCCCAACGAACCCATTGTCCAGATAACAAAGGATTTGAGCGCTTCTTCGTTGCTCAAATATTGTAGAATCTGCACTACTGCACTCACGCCCGAAGAAATCATCATACCTAGAATAAGGATGACCATAATGTCTTTGATTCGGGTGCTGACGGAAGCTACAAAAGCGAGAATCAATGCCGCGCCTAACCACGCAGCACCCGCGGTGCCGATAGACGACAAGGTACTATTGGTTGCTACACCCAACAATGGCATACCCAAAATAAAGATAGCCACACCTAAACTGGCACCCGAACTGATACCCAACACATATGGTCCTGCCAAGGGGTTGCGGAAAAGCGTCTGCATCTGCAAACCGCTGACCGATAGTGCTATGCCCGCCAATACTGCCACAATGGCTTTGATAAGGCGAATATCCAGCACGATAAGGCGTGTGGAAGCATCCACATCTCCGCCAAACAGTGCACCCAAAATATCACGAAGCGGGATATGAACAGAGCCGATGAGCAGGTCAAGTACAAACAGAATGACCAGCAGGAGCGATAAGATGACAAATAATATGGTAGAATGACGCTGCATGTTATAAAAGTTTTATGGGTTGGGGAGTTTTCTATAATAAACGAACTCTTTGTCTGATTCTAATTCAGGATGAAAAATCTTGATTAGATCGCGCAAAATGACATCTGGATGCACTACACCCGACTCCCAATAATCGTTGCCTCCACCAGCGACCCTGCGCTTGTCGCAATTATACACTTCGCCCCGTTGCACGCAAGGCATCTTGGCAAACTTAGGGAACTGGCGACACAAATCGTCCACAGAATTGACATTGCCCACATTAATCCATACATCGGCTTGGGTAGTCAGTAATGCCGCCTCCTCCATATCGATTGGCAAAGAGTGGTTAGAGGTGTTTTTCTTATAAATATAATCGCCTCCTGCATCTGCAATCAGTCGTGCTACATAGCTGGTGGAGGAAGCCATAAACCACGAGTCGGCGTATGGTGTGTTGATCATTACTTTGGGAGTGGGAGTTTGGGCTGAAGCGGCTAAAGACTTAAGATGCTCGTAGCGTTTTGGCACTTCAGAAAAATAAGTGATGCCGTGCTTTCGGCAACCAACAATCTCAGCAATGACAATAAGCCATTCGGTCTTTCCTAAAGGATCTTCTTCTACATACTCGCCAATATACATATACGGAATACCTAATTCATCGAGTTTAGACTCCATGACACATGCACCCGTTACACCAAAGAGAAGTACAATATCAGGTTGTTGCGCCACGAGAAGTTCGAAATTCATATTACCGTCATACCCCACATCGGGGATAGTGTGTTGATTAGCCACAACATAGGGATTGGTAATGAAATCCTTGCCCGACACGCCCACTACGCTCTCTATAGCTCCTATGGCATCAAGCATGGCAATATGGCTGGACGACATACATACCACTCGCTCAGCATCGCCTTGCAGCACTTGACCACGGAAACCATTGGGGGCTTTCTCCCCTCCACGAGCAATAAAGAGCATCGTTTCTACTTCGTCGGCACTTTGCCAAGGATTAGTTACTCGGATGATTGTGCTCTGCTTGCCCTCTGCACCGACAATGTGAAAACCTGTGGCGTATGTAGGAGTGTAAACCGCCATGTTGTAGTCATCTATATTGCCAGATGAAGTACATGAACATGTGCACCAGAGGATGGCGCAGAGAATCAAAATATGTGTTAATCGTTGCTTCATTAGTATTCTTCAATATTCAAATCGCGCGCATGGGAGACCTCGGTGGAGATTTCGCCTATCCATCCGCATTGTTGTTGTACGCCTGTATAAACACGCACGAAGTCGGCACAGGGCAAGTTGGCTGGTTTGCCGTCGGCAGTAACCGCCCACTCTATATCAAACGAACAACGGCTGATACTGTCGTTGGGGTGATTATCGGCATAACCAAAGTCGTATGGCTGGAGTACCCACATATTGCCTTTGCCATTTTTGTCCACAGCATTATTGGGCAAACGAGTGCCCGAGAAAGTGAGTGTAGAGTCGGTGAGCCAAAGTGGGAAGTAGTCTTGCATGTGGAAAGTGTTCTTATACATATACCCTTGCTCGCCTTGGTTGTTGTGCCACAAAATATAGGTGGTATCGGTGAGGGAGTTCTTTATATCGGGCTGCGGAGTATGGGTGGCAGGGGTGCGGTGGTAGGTAAGGGAGTATTGGTGTATGGTGGCAGAGTGGGTGTGTTCGCTACCCACAAGTTCGTAGAATGGGTCATCGGGCAGACCATTTTGATTCACATCTATACTGATCATCACTATTCCTGGTTCGCTACTGCCACTCTTATTACCTGATGAAGAGTAGAAAGCATTGCCTTCTACGGTGAAATCGGGCAAATTAGGAGTATTCACAACGGAATGGTCGAAAGCAAAAGTTACATATCCGCCCCAACCACCGAGCGAGATTAGACTGCGGTTGGTGCCTGCAATGGCGTCTTCTGCCTTACGAAGCATGGTTTGATAAGTGTCGCCCTCTTCGTATTCAGGCATGGTGTTGATAAACTGCCCTGGCGCAGGATTATACTCCAGCACCTTAGAAATATACGGTGAATACGCGACTTCTTCTTCGAAGACGACAATGGTAGTATTGTGTAGGATGGTGTAGGATGGTGTAGGATTGTTGATTTCCAATTGTAAATTATACGTACCTGCCTCTGCTTGACAGAAAATCAGGTCGCGTTCGGTACTAATTACCTTATCCTCCATTCGCCATGCATAGTGCTCGCCCTCATACTCAGGATGAAGGATAAGCGTGCGCATACGCTCAATAGTATAGGTGTCATCTATACCAAGGCCGACCATCGGTGTTTCGGGTTGCTCGCAACTAACGATAGATAAAGCACATATGAGCAGGGATATCACCCGTGCGCACAGACCACTTGCGCTTGCCTTCGCGCGAGTAGCAATGTAATTGACCACTTGAGACATAGTTTTTAGCATCTGTAACATATATATCACCATTATAAGGATTGACTTGTATGCCGTAAGGAATCTTGATGTTTTTCTCGGTTCCATCGGTAATAAAAGATGAGCCTACCCCCCCCCCCTCCCTAAAGGAAAGGGAGTCTTTAATATTGAGGACTCCATACGTGATGGTGTTGGACATTGTTTGCTCGTTCCAATGCGAACCATAATAATACATACTATCACCTACTATTACCATTTCGCTTGCTGCTGGCGCATTGGCAATTGACAATTGGTTGTTGGTCGCAGGCGAGAAACAAATGAGTTGTGGTTGAACATCTTTATAGTCTCCACGAGATGTGATCCACAATTGATTGTATTGGTCTTTGCGCAAGCGGTGAGGATTGAGGCAAACAGGAATCTTCTGCACTTGACGGAAGTCTTTAAGGGAGATGACCGACATCGTAGAATCGTAGTCAGGAGCTCTATATCCACCCGAATTCACCACATAAATATGCTCATTATATACCACCAATTCTTCGGGTTGATAACCCACAGTCACTTTGCGAGTGATCTGCAAGGTAGCCGTATCAATCTCAAAGACGGCACCTAGTTGGGCATTAGGGTCAATACTCACGGGACCCACATACGAACTGATATATGCTTTCCCCTCGTGAAAACAGATGTATCGGCAATTAGGAATGTCCACTTGACCGATACGGCGACAGGTACGGGCATCCATCACTTCTACTTTGTGCGAGCAGTTGATGACTGCATAAAGTCGGTTGCCATATATCTTAATGTCATTGCCTACATCGCCTAACTCCTTTATCACATTCGGATTGCGCTCGCCATAGATATTGCGAATATAACAACCGTTGCAGAAATCAAGGTAATCAATAGTAGCTTTGTTGCTACCCATATTCCCCTCGTTGAGCAGGTACATACCAATGGGTTCGTTCGCTGCAAAACTGCTCAATTCTCTCGGTTCCATCGGCAAAACTTCGTACTCAGATGGGTAGGTAATTTCATCGCTACGGCAGGAGGTCAGCAGCAAAACGGCAGATGCTATTATGCATAGCAACAAACTACGCTTGATACTTTTATCAAGCATATACGCATTTGCGTACCTACAATCATATGGAAAACAGTTTGTCATGTCTAAGCCCTATTCCTCGAGAGCGTTCAACTTCGGGGTCCCCGACGAGCCTCGTGGGCAAGTGGGGATGCCCTTATGCATGCAGCAGGTCTTCTGACTTATTGCTCGTTTGCTTAGCCTTCCCAGCTTGTCAGTTGACAATTGACAGTTAACCAGTGACTTAGATACGAAGCAAACGATTTTGCAAATCACAGCAGCGGGTCTGTGCAGGAATCTCACCTGCTTCCCTAAAGCGGGGGCCCCGACGAGCCTCGTGGGCGAGTGGGGTGCTCTTTAACTGAATGCGGGTGCAAAGGTAATCATTTTTTCTTTATTATCCAAATTTATGATAATATTTTTGGATTGTATCTTCATTTAATCTCATAAGTTACTTGCAAGTTTCGGGACCACCATAGGAGATCTGTGGGATATCTATGGGCTTTCGGTGGCTTTCTATAAACGTGTCTCTATAATAATGTTGCAAAAATCTTCGACGTTGAAGAGGTTTTGCGTCGAAGATTTGTGAATTTGGCTATAAGAAAATGCTTTAAGCAATCGGAAGGCATTGATTATCAACGCCCACCGCTTGAGTGACTTTTTTTGTACTTTTTTCCTATCGTCGAAGATTATGTCGAAAGTTAAAAGTTTCCTGCGGGCTACGCAACCACTTCGCGACCACGAATGCCTATCTATGGCATCGTTGTACCCTATCTGTGGGCAAAATATGGTTGGCTATCAATTCGCATAGCGTTCGATTAGCACTCCCATCTATACGAGTGGTTGGTCAGCGGAAACTTATTTATTATCATAAAATTTCGTTGTTGCATCATTTCCCATTTTTGTAAGATGCGCCTTGATTGCCTTGCTAGCAAGTCTCCACAGATAAAAGCAAAGTGCTATAAATACTAATACTAATATCACGCTGAGCCACGATGGAGGTTCAATTCTAAGTGTTAATGGTATTATATCATATATTCCGTGTGCAATAATGGGCGCAATAAAAGTCATTGCTACATTCCATTCGCGATCCTTTGAAGAGAAATGGGCTAAGGAATAGAAATATCCCATTAGTACTCCAAAACAGAAATGCGCGGGGACAGCAGTCACTGCACGCGAGAGTGCAATGGTAAGCCATTCTGTATCACCGATAATATATGAACCCACAATATACATTACATTTTCCAATCCAGCAAAACCGAGAGAAACGCATACTGCATATACAATACCATCCATGCGCTCATCGAAATGGATATTTTTGCGTAAGAACAACAATAGTACAAACAGTTTGGCTAATTCTTCTGGTATCGCCGCACCTAAAAATGCATGATTCATGGCATCTAAAAAATGCTGCACATCTTTGGGTATAGCACCTATCGCCATCAATGGTAAAGACATACATAACGACAGTATGATAGACAGAACCCCCAACAGCGTAGCCTTTACCAATTCTCGTGTCGGCTCTGGCGAATGGCGATCCCTCCAATAAATATAAATCAGCAATATAATAGCTGGAATGAGAGCAGATAAAATAGGAAGAGTGTACATAAAATATTATTTTAAATCAATATTAACAATTGACTTGCAAAGGTAATACTTTTTTTGCATTCCCCAAAATCTTTTTACCAATTTTGGAGAATGCAAATTAAAAGTCATAAGAATATGTGACTATTGGTGCAACTACACAGACATCACTTCACATAATAACGAAGTGCAAATCCTACGCTCCAGTCAAACATATGAAGTTCTGTTTTTATTCCCAATGGGACGCCAATCATATATGCATAACCCGGTCTAAAGTCTGCACTTATAGAGAATGGTATTCCTTCAAAAACATATTCCATACCAGCAATAGCATTCGTCCCTATCTTACCATAAACGTATGGATAGCCATATTCCATAGCTAAGCCACCACTTATACCCACACCTGCAAAATAGTTCAGCCATCCTACTTTAACATCGCAAATAGGAGCTTGATACATTACATTCGGATTAAGAACAAAATCCCAATGTTTTTCACCATTCAAGGTGCCATACTCTATATCTTCTATAAACATTTTGCCTGCCACTTTGTGTAATCCTACATAGAGGTCTGTTTGAAAAACAATGTTCTCCGAACAATACATTTTGTAACTACCTCCATAGAGAGACCCCACTATAGGACCTGAAGCATAACGATACTGTGCATTAGCGGTAATTGTGCATGCAACAAAAGCAAATGCAATAATAAATAACTTTTTCATAATAGTGTAATAATGAGATTATTAATAAAGTAATTAGTATCTAAAAATCATTTGTCGAACTATATCTGTGCCATTTCGAGAACGACCATTCCAACGGCTTAGTTGTAGTCTATTGTCGGAAATAGATTCGATAGTATATACCACTTCCGAGCCACTTAATTCGCCATAAACAAGATTTCTTCCACGGATACGTAGCATATTACCCGATAGATTCCATTGTAATCTTTGATTTCCGCCTGTACCTAAGAAGCCATTCTCATAGCATGTGCCATCTGCATAAAAAAGAATCCAATAGGAGCCATTAGAAATTCTATCATATGACCGCGATTCAACCACATTATATGCTTCTTGAAAGCGCCAGCGTTTTACCAACATTTGCTCCACTGTTTTCGGAGTATTAGTTTGTACTGTTGTTGATGGTCGCGTTAGAATAAAACAACTTGTTTGTCCTATACACAATAGCGTAAAGACAAGAATTTTGAATACATTTTTCATTTTGATTTCATATTTAAACGTGTAAAATCACCCAACAATGTCATATAAGCATTCCACATTCGCATCGTAGGTATCACATTGCCAGCTCCTTCTATTTGATTGACTTTGTAGGTCGCTAACTTCTCATTTGTTCTCCAATCAAAGACCTCTATCTCTCCCATCAAAGTTACGCATCCCCCATCACCAAATCCAAAATAGGCAGCAGCACTATTTCCTAAATCCATACATGAAACATGAAAAATAATTTTGTAGTCAGGATTATCCGAATCAGATACTAATAACGCCCGTTTACGATTCATTACATTCCAGTTTTTTACAAATTTCTCATAGGCAAATTCATGCATAGGAGCCCATGTTTCTCCAGATTCTTTATCTTCAGAGGCAATATACTCCTCAAACAATAAAGCTCCCTCTTTTAAAACTCCTTTTGATATTTCACCGACATAGCAACTATCGTAATCAAAGATAAAAGTTGTAGTTTTCGTGTGATCGAGAAACATTTTTCCTGAACCAGAAACGATTTCGATGCTCTTAGGTTTAGCATAGCCAAGTGTTGTAAACATTGCAACAACACACAAAATAATAATCTTTTTCATAATAAATAAATTTAGCGGGTTAATGATTTTCTTGCAGGGGCACCTGCTGTACCTCCTTGAGGTTGATCTTCTTCTGAAGGTCTAATATACGTTTCTTCGACCCATGTTCCATCTATGGTATTTCCCATATATAGTTCCAATGTAGAGCCATAGACTTCCACATAGAAATCTTCGCGAATCTCATCATGCGATAGAGTCAACATTTTGTTTCCGTCATATCTCCAAACGCCATGTTCATAACGACCTTGCACTGGCCAACGTTTTACATATTGCCCTGATTTATCGAATGTTAAAGTTACGTAAGGTGGGGAGCTTTCTGTTCCGTTGTTAGTCTTGCGTTTGCTTAATTCCCATGTGCCGAAGAGCTGATTTGTTTTGTCCACATTCGTTTGGGAGCAGTCGCAGCTTGGCAGCATGATTAACACTACCAGTGCACAAAATAATAGTTTTAAAGATTTCATAATGTTAATGTTTAATTGATTTATAATGTATTACTACTTATTTTACATCTTGAACGAGGCGAACGGAGTGACCCTCATTGCGAATTGTTTCTGCCATTCCTACTTTCTCCTCATCGAAATATAAGCATTGAACATATGTGGGTGTAACTACTCCTGTTGTTGAAGTCCAATACCAGCCTGGCGTTGGGGTTATCATAGTACCTGCAAGATAATTTGCTCTACCACATCCTGGTAAGAACACAGCACCTAACTGCTCAAGTAAAGCAAACTCTAAAGAAGATAAGTCATTGTTTTTAGGATTTGTTCCTGCCTCTTTATACGTTCTAATAGCTATATTGTTGGGACAAACAAAATTATCTGGAAAAACAAGCATACCATTTACTCCACTAACATAGCCCAGAGCAAATAGATTACCTGCATTAGGACGTTTGCTAAATAAATACATTATTTCTTCCGCAGATAAAACTCGCCATAACCCTTCTTGATTTCCGCCATTTTCAATTTTATTATAAACTCCCCAATCTGCTTTAGCATACTCTCCTGTCATATCTTGTGTGATATCATTATTTATATAATAATAGGAGTTATCATTATTTCTAGTACCAGGACGATAATCATAAACACCTCCATCCCATCCACTAGTTCCCCAGAAAAATAAGTCCATCCAATACTCCCAAGTCCATGTATGCTGTGTAGTATATACATTATTGAGCATTGGACATGCATGATATTGCTCTTCATGAAAACGGAAACGATTTTCACAAGGAAGATATGTTAAATTTCCTTTAGAAAAATAGACTATTTTATTTTCTCCAACTGAAAATACTCCATTAATAGCTCCTTCTGGTGCATTGATGTCATTTATAACGATATTTTCTATTTTTTGAAATGTTTGTTCATACCATAAATTTTCTCCAAAGTCTAAATGCCATTGCAGTATTTTATCGTTTAATGTCAAAACTTTATGTGTTAGACCTACATTACTCAATTCTATAGATATAAACGTTTCTGCAATAATTCTATATGAATACATCTCAAATTGATCTGCATCTAAATATCTTTTAAGAACAGTTCCTGAGTCTGTAAAAGTCAACGTAAAATCTCTTTGAGTAATCTCAATTGTTGAGATAGGATCATAGATAGATTCTATTAACAACCATGAACCTGTTAGCATATCCATATTAATTTCATTGTTAGTTAGGTCGTCTGATCCATCTGGAAAGTTAGGACCACCTGGACAACCCGCAAATACAAACGCCATTAGCACTATGGCTAAATACTTAATTTTTTTCATTGTTTATAAAGTTTTGTGGGAAGTCGGCTCCAAACGACCCGTTAGTATATAAAGAAAGCGTGGAACCTTACCTTTGCTTATTCTTCTGTTAGAGGTACTGGAAAAACCTTTCCTATAAGAACAAGCAAGCAACGCCCACGCCGAATATGAGATGCCACCAAACAGAGCAATCCAACAAAGGATGCTCTGCGGGCGGGATAGTCATATCCCAAAGGGCGTTTACTGCCTTCTTGCTTTGGATAGGTTGAAAGTTTCCAGTTTTCTAACAGCCAAAACAAGCGCTAATAAACGCTTTTAATATGTCTGCAAACTTTTGGTTTGCGCTGCAAAGGTAGTGAATTATTTTGAATTGAGCAAGAGAAATGCAGTTTTGGGGCGATTTTTTGTTTGGAGGGTAGGCAACTATTTCAGGAATGTAGTCAGCTGTTTTAGGAAAGGAGTCAACTTTTTTAGGAATTGAGTCAACCTTTTTAGGAAAGCAATATTAATAAAACGCACTTTTTGCGGTTGGGAGTTCTTTGGTAGTTCCTTGGTTCGTCCTTGGTTCGTCCTTGGTCTTTTACCCGAGGGAGATAGGGAAGGTACAAGGGAAAGGAATCTTAATTTTAGGTATAAACTATGAGTGATAAGTGATAAACAACCGATTTAGTAGGTGATGCTTACGGTGCACTTGTAGTTGCGTTTGGGCATGGGGTAATTGATAATCACATCGTAGTCTTGTGATAGCAGATTATTGATGTCCAACGCTACGCGCAAGATTATAGGCGAAAGGCGATGAGGCGATGAGGCGAGAGGTTTGATCTCCCATTCTCCAAATACGCTCAAATCGTGGGTGTACCAAGGTTGGGTGTAATTATAGATAATATTCTCTTGCTGATTATAGCGTTCGCCGACATAGATGAAACTGTAGTTCAAGCCATACTGTTGCCAGTCGTTTTGCCAACCGAACATACCCACTGCACTACCCGAATGCCATGGAATATAAGGTATCTGGTCGCCATAATAGGTGTCGTTGGGATCGGTGACATCGATAGCCGTTTGGTAGGTATATTGCGCTTTGGCCGTGAGGTAGAAGTCCATCGGCAAGACAAGATGCAGTTGTGCATTGACGTCTAAACCGTTGATTTTGACCAATCCGAGGTTAAGCATCGTCCAACGGAACTGTTGCCCCTTAGGATAGGCGATAATCTTATCGGAAATGCGGTTGTAGTAGTAATCGGCATTGATGCGGAACTCCGAACCGCGCTTCTCAGCTATGCGGAATGGCTGCGTGAAACTCAAACCCACGTTATGTTGCTTTGCCAATTCGGGTTTGAGGTAGGCATTGCCCATGTCGGTATAGTAGAGGTCGTTGAAAGTGGGATAGCGGTAGCTCTGTTTATAGAAAGCATTGAGGCGGAGGTCAACGAGCTGAGTAGGGCGGTAGGAGAGGAACAAAGCTGGAGTCCATTTTATGCTCGCTGCGCTCGCGTTAGTGGCTTGCTCTGCAAGCGTTGATGGCTTCGCGTTAATGGCTTCGCGTTGATGGGCTTCGCCGTTGTTGGTTGATTTTGCGTCATTGACAAATGTCCCTAATACGCTGGCTTGCAGGCGCAGGTAGTTCTTTATGTTGATAGCAGTGGCTGCGCTGAGCCAATGTGTCCAACGGTGCGCGTCGAGGAACATGCTGAGTTGGTTGTACTGCACATCGTATGCTGCACTGACGTCCCACCAGTCGAAGATACGCACTTTGTGCGCCATAGTGAAGTAGAACTCCTGTTGCAGGTATTGGTTCTCCACGCGGATGAGTTTGTCGTCGTTGTTGATATAGCGCGTATAGTCGTTGGCGTACTTCATGTTCGCTCGCACCGACCAACGATTGAACAACTCATCTTGCCAAGTGGCTTGCACGAAGGAGTTACGGTCCCAAAGGCGTTCGCCATTGCGCCATACATTATTCACAATCGCACCCGGCACACCGCGCTCGGAGTTGTAGTGATAGAGTTGGAGTTTCCAGAAGCCCGTGTTGCTATAGTAGTGATTGAGTGCCGCTTCCACGCGGATGGCATTGATGTCGCCATTCTGGCGGATGGCGGTAGTGTCGTATGCCACTTCGCCCGACGGAGTGACGCGGCGGTAACGGAAAGGATACTTGCCGTCGGAGGAAACGAGTTCGGCGTTCGCCGTAATCGACATCGTTTCGCTGAGGCGGATATCGAACAGCAGACTCGGATTGATAAGCGCAAAACTGCCTGCACGCATTTGTGCTTTGACATTCACAGTCTTGCCTTCGGCGAAACGTGGACGGCGGGTGGTGAGATAGATGCTACCTGCGGCACCAAACTCGCGGGCAGATTGCCAGATGTCGGATTTCTGACCGTTGTAGAGTTGGATCTCTTCGATGTTTTCGAGCGAATATTTGCCGAGGTCGATTTGTCCGTTTTGGGCATTGCCGAGTTGTACACCATTGTAGAAAACCCCCATGTGATTAGTACCCATAGAACGGATATTGACCGTCTTCAAACCGCCAACACCACCATAATCTTTGATCTGTACACCCGAGAAATAGCGGATGGCATCGGCTACGCTGAGGGCATTCATCTTTTTGAGTTGCACGCCCGCAAGTGTCTGAGGGATAATGATATCCTTCTCTTTGACGCGAGCGGTGATGGTGTATTCATCTAAGTCGATATAACGGGCGATGTCCGAAGAATCGGACATAACGGACGCTACGCTATCGGTTATCGGATATAGGTTATCGGCGGCATTGTTTTGAGAGAATGCTGCCAAGCACGAGAGTGCGAAAAATACTATGGATACTAATCTACGCATGTTGTTTGACTCTATACCACGAGAGTGTTCAACTAAGCATGCAGCAGGTCTTCTGACTTATTGCTCGTTTGTTCAGCCTTCCCACCTGATAGGCAGTGACTTAGATTCGGAACAAACGATATTGCAAATCACAGCAGCGGGTCTGTGCCAGAATCTCACTGGCTTCCCTTAAACTGAATGCGGGTGCAAAGGTAGTGTAAAAAAATGATATACGCAAATATAGCGAGTGTTTTTTTACAAGAAAATATGAGTGATAAAGGAACAAGCCCCCGTAAGGAGGCTTGTGAAAGTATTATGTATGAGGGATTTACTTTATTTCCATTCCCATAATATTATAGGTCTTGCCGTCACGGAGGATAAGAAGATGACCGTTGTGGAGAGTTTTTGAGAATGGCGATGTGGGTGTTGTGATATCTTCTACATTAGTTGCAGTATTGTATTCACAACCATAATTCTCATAGAATGGACCTGTATATTTTAGTTCATCACCTTGATACGCACAGATAAGATGTTTTGCACCGCCACCATCTACAAACTTTTCTACTCCCTCAAAGAAACCATTTTCAGACCCGATTCCTTCAATCCATTTTATTGTACTATAATCATCATTAATAAATTCTTTTCTATATTCATGATACACATGCAAGGTAATAATGGTGCGATTGCTTTCTTCGTCTATTGAGACATTATGTACAAGGCATTTTTGCGTATCATCTCCCCATGCGTTGATTAGTACATCCAAAGTATCGCCTATTTGTACAGAAAAATCATATACCAAATATTCCTTGCCATTGTAGTTGGCATATACTTTCCTATCATCAGCGAA
Source organism: Paludibacteraceae bacterium (assembly GCA_045577965.1). GTDB lineage: Bacteria > Bacteroidota > Bacteroidia > Bacteroidales > Paludibacteraceae > Colicola. The sequence goes on along the minus strand of JAZNJI010000001.1, from coordinate 37,376 downwards.
GCGCACTATACCTAAATCTATATTCAAGGTATTAGGTTCGGCAGTTGCTTTGCAATTTAGAACCGTATATGTTTGACCATCGACAACAGTATCTTGCACCAACTGATAGCGATATGTAGTTACTTGTTTGTCAGGACCGACACTAAACATCATTGCAACATTCCATGTGTCGCACCAAGTGTCAGACCATTTGTTTTGTACATTACGATACACAAATGTTCTACTAGCTACATCTGTTTTTGCAAAACTTGTTGCTGTGCCATAGGGAGAACTTGATTCCGAGAATATTTGTGTGCTTATGAGTGCACAAAAGAGAAAAAGTAATGCTCGTTTCATAAGGCTATATATAATAAGGTTATACAAACTTGCTGCAAAGGTAGTGAATTTTTTTGAACTGAGCAAATCTTTTGTGATTTTTTTGATACAATTTACCCCCCCCCGTTAGTTATTCATAATCAGCATGTTACGATGTGGTTTTTTGCAAGTTTATATTTGTGGATTGGCTTTGAGGGTGTGGTAGAGCATGGCACGAATGAAAGCTGGGAATTGGGCGTATTGTTTGCCTTTGCCAGTCTTTGGATCAATGGGCGCTTGGGCGTCTGGGTGTTTGCCACGGGTATTAGGCAATTGAGCCTCATAGCGACGGCGGAAATCCTCGAGCAATGTGCGGGATTCATCCAAAGTGTAGTAGTCGGGGATTTGACTAATACGGCGTTCGAAGAGTTGCTGCTCGGTTGGTCCGTCGGGTTGGGCAGCTTGCAGGATTTGGGCTGTACGGCGGCATGCCTCTTGCCAAGCAGTTTGATTGGCGAGTTCGGCTCCTTGGGCAGGGTTTTTCTTCCAGTCACGAGGATTTTGAATAGCATAAGATTCCTGCTTGCCTTCGTGAATGACGCGACCGTTTATACGGTATTTCTTCTGGCGGTTGACGATGTTGCTACGTTTGCTGAGTGAGCCGTGGATCTCGGCAATAGGATGGTTGAGGGTAATTTCTGCCATGGTTTTGTAAAGTAAAAAGGTTTTAAGAGTTTTAAAAGTTTTAAGGGCGTGTCATGCTTATCCTATAGTGAAAGTTGCTGAATCACCTAAAAATAACCTATAAATCACCTATGAATAACCTAAGAATCACCTAAGATTTATAGGTGAATTTCGGGTGCAAAGGTACAACAAAATTTGGAGATGTGCAAATTTTGAGTAGAAAAAGTTTTAAGAGTTTTAAACGTTCTAAGGGTGTAAAGTGTAGGGTGTAAAGTGTAAAGGCGGGTGATGGGTTATGCTTTGAAATATTTAGCGTAGTTATCTAAGAACAATTGTACAGCTTCAGCGAGAGGGCCATAATACTCGCCGCCTGCTGCATTGGCATGTCCACCGCCATTGAAAACCTCGCTAGCAAACACATTCACTGGGCGATCGCCTTGACTGCGGAAAGAGAGTTTGATTTTGGTCTTAATACCGCCATTTTTCTCCATTTCATCGGGAGTTGCTTTGTCCTCACGCATAAAAACAGAGTAGTGGATATCCTTGCTCTGGAGAGGCATATTGACGATACCTTCGGCATCACCTTTTTGGAAATTGAAGCGGTAGAGCTCCTTGCGATTGAGGTAGATAAGCGCTGTATGATGTTCGGGGAAAACGCGCATCTTTTGGTAGAGGCAATAACCGACTAACTTCATGCGATCTACCGAATACTGGTTGAAAACGGCATTGTATATGGCATCTTTGTCCACGCCAGCCTCAATGAGGGAGGCAATCATGGGGTAGATTTGTGGGCGGTTGGAGTTGTAGGAGAAGTTGCCCGTGTCGGTCATGAGTCCTGTGTAGAGGCATTGGGCGATGGGAGTTGAGAGTTGAAAGTTGAGAGTTGAGAAGACCTCGTACACTAGTTCACAGGTGGATGATGCTTCTGGTACGGATACGATGAAATCGGCAAAATCAGAGGGGTGTAGGTGGTGGTCAATCATCACCTTTGGGCATGTGAGTGTGAGCATCTTATCACCGAGCGCACCGATGCGTTTTGGATCGTTGAAATCGGCACAAATTATCAAATCAGCGGCTTCTAGATAGGTGTCTGCTTGTGCTTTTTGAGTGTCGTATAGCAAGATAGTATCCGCACCTGGCATCCAAGCAAGAAAATCGGGGAAAGCATTGGGTACGATAACCTGCGCCTCTTTACCGAAGGAATGGATGAAATGATACATGGCTAGACTGCTACCCATGGCATCACCATCAGGCGATTGATGGGTAAAGATGGCCACTTTGTGCGCTTGTTGGATGTATGATAGAATGGATGTCATGGTGGTTGTGGATTGAAATGTGGTGCAAAAGTACAACTATTTTTTGATTTATGCAAATTAAAGTTGCGTATGTGAGAAAAAATTAGTACCTTTGCCGCGTTTTATGAGATGCTGAAATGAAAACTTTGAAACTTATCCAATCTGATTCTTATCTTCGTCCATATGCGAGTGCTATTGAGGGGCGATACAACTATGTCGTTTATCAAGAGAAAAAGCTGACTGGCGGTCAGAAACTGAGCGATTGGGCGAATGGTTATATGTATTTTGGTCTTCACAAAGCTAGCCAGCAATGGATTTTCCGCGAGTGGGCACCTAACGCCACGGCTATTTATATAATCGGAGACTTCAATGGCTGGCAAAAGAATGAAGCATACCGCCTTCAGCCAGTTGGCAATGGCGTATGGGAGGCTACGTTGCCTGCCGATGCTATGAAGCATGAGCAATTGTACAAACTGCTTGTAGAATGGCAAGGTGGATGGGGAGAACGCATCCCCAGCTACGCTAATCGCGTGGTGCAAGATGAACAGACAAAGTTGTTCTCTGCGCAGGTGTGGGAACCTGTGGAGCAGGCGAAAGGCGATAAGGCGATAAGGCGAAAGGCTAAGAGAAGAAAGGCGGATGATCCGCTGTTTATCTATGAGTGCCATATTGGTATGTCTAGCGAGGAGGAGAAAGTGAATTCATATGATGAGTTTCGTCGCGATGTATTGCCTCGAATTGCCAAATTGGGTTATAATTGCCTTCAGATTATGGCCATTCAGGAGCACCCCTACTATGGCAGTTTTGGCTACCATGTGTCGAATTTCTTTGCCGTATCTTCGCGTCAAGGTACCCCTGAAGAACTAAAACACTTGATTGCTGATGCCCACGCCTATGGTATGGACGTGATTATGGACATTGTTCACTCGCATGCGGTGAAGAACGAATTGGAGGGGTTAGGCAACTTCGATGGTACTCCATACCAATACTTCCACGATGGACCTAAGCGCGAGCACCCCGCATGGGATAGTCTGTGCTTTAACTATGGCAAGGATGAGGTGTTGCATTTTCTTCTGTCCAACTGTAAGTATTGGCTGGAGGTGTATGATTTTGATGGTTTCCGCTTCGATGGAGTGACCTCTATGATGTACAAGAGTCATGGATTAGGCGAGGACTTTGTGGACTACTCCTGCTACTACAATGGCAACGAAGATGGCGATGCGATCTGCTATCTCACCTTGGCAAACAAACTTATTCACGAAGTGAAGAAGAACGCTATCACGATTGCAGAAGACATGTCGGGTATGCCAGGTTTGGCTTGTCCAATCAAAGATGGTGGTATGGGATTTGATTACCGCCTGGCAATGGGTATTCCAGATTTCTGGATTAAGTATATAAAAGAGGTTCGCGACGAGGATTGGAAGGCTGGACATATCTTCTATGAGATGACGAATCGCCGCCAAGATGAGAAGACTATATCCTATGCTGAGAGCCACGACCAAGCATTGGTTGGTGATAAAACGATTATCTTCCGCCTCTGCGATGCGGATATGTATTGGCATTTTGAGCATGGTCATGCTAACTATATGGTGGACCGCGGATTGGCTTTGCACAAGATGATTCGCCTCATCACAGCTTCGACTATCAATGGTGGCTACCTCAACTTCATGGGTAATGAGTTTGGCCATCCAGAATGGATAGATTTCCCTCGTCAGGGCAATGGCTGGAGTCATAAATACGCTCGCCGCCAATGGAACTTGGTGGACAATCCACGCTACTATTATAGTAACCTAAATCTTTTTGATGAGAAAATGGTGCATTTGCTGCGTGAGCATTTGCTACCTATCAAGGATAAGAATGGTTTGCATCTGCCATGGGTGGACAAACTCTGTGACAACGAAGGCGATCAGGTTGTGGCATACCAACGTGGTGACTTGGTGTTTGTGTTCAATTGGAATGGCATCAAATCGTTCTCGGATTACGGCATACCAGTGTTGGCGGGTAAATACAAAGTGGTACTCAATACCGATGCCAAGGAGTTTGCTGGCTTTGGTTTGTCGGACGATACAGTGGAGCATTTCACTCAACCTGATACGGGCTATTTGCCTGCAAATAAGGGTTGGTTGCAAATGTACTTGCCAGCACGTAGTGCAGTCGTGCTCCAGAAAATAGATTGAGTCCCGCCTCTCAACTCTCGAAATCAAAATATCAACAACATAAAACATTTAAAAACCATGAGATTAATCGTTCAACCAAACTATGACCTGCTTTCAGAGTGGGCAGCAAACTATGTAGCAAAACGCATTAATGAGTTCGCTCCTAAAGAGGGTACTCCATTTGTTTTGGGCTTGCCAACAGGTTCTTCACCTCTCGGCATGTATCGCAACTTGATCAAACTGTATCAAGAAGGCAAAGTAAGTTTCCGCAATGTGGTGACCTTTAATATGGATGAGTATGTAGGTATACCAGAGGATCACCCAGAGAGCTACCATAGCTTTATGTGGAAGAACTTCTTCTCTCACATAGATATCCGTCCTGAGAATGTGAACATCCTCAATGGTAATGCCGAGGATTTGGCTGCTGAGTGTGCTCGCTACGAGGAGAAAATAAAGAACTACGGTGGTATCATGCTCTTCTTGGGTGGTATCGGTCCTGATGGACATATTGCCTTCAATGAGCCAGGTAGTTCACTATCTTCTCGCACTCGCAAGAAAGAACTCACAACAGACACCATCATCGCTAACTCTCGTTTCTTTGATAACGATGTGAATAAAGTACCTAAGACAGCCCTCACCGTAGGTGTAGGTACTGTAATGGATGCTAAAGAGGTGCTTATCATGGTGAATGGTCACAACAAAGCTCGTGCCCTTCGTCATGCTGTAGAGGAGCCAATCACTCATATGTGGACTATCTCTGCGCTCCAATTGCACCAACATGGTATCATCGTAGCAGACGAAGCTGCTTGCGCTGAACTCAAAGTTGGCACATACAACTACTTCAAAGATATCGAGAAGAATAACCTCGATCCTAAAAGCTTGCTCTAATGCTACAAATCTATAATACGCTTTCGCGTCAAAAAGAAATTTTCAAGCCTTTGCACGAGGGACACGTAGGCATGTATGTCTGCGGTCCTACTGTGTACGGCGATGCACACTTGGGACATGCACGCCCAGCTATCACGTTCGATCTACTCTACCGCTACCTGCAACACCTTGGCTACAAGGTGCGCTATGTGCGTAATATCACGGATGTGGGGCACCTAGAGCACGATGCGGATGAAGGCGAGGATAAGATAGCAAAGAAAGCGCGCTTGGAGCAACTAGAACCTATGGAGGTGGTGCAATATTTCACCAACCGCTATCATAGGGATATGGAGTTACTCAACGTACTACCACCATCTATCGAACCACATGCCAGCGGACATATCATTGAGCAGATTGCCTTTGTGCAAAAGATTATGGACAAGGGTTATGCTTATGTGAGCAACGGCAGCGTGTACATGGATGTGGAGAAATATGCCAAGGATTATCCATACGGCAAACTCTCTGGTCGTAACCTCGAGGATATCGTGACCGAGACCCGTGAGTTGGATGGCCAACAAGAGAAGAAGCATAGTTTTGACTTTGCGTTGTGGAAGAAAGCGGCGCCGGAGCATATCATGCATTGGCCTAGTCCATGGAGCGAAGGTTTCCCTGGTTGGCATATGGAGTGCTCTGCGATGGGTACGAAGTACCTGGGCGAGGAGTTTGATATTCACGGCGGCGGTATGGACTTGATGTTCCCCCACCATGAGGCGGAAATCGCGCAGAGTTGCGCGGCCCTTGGACATGATAGCGTGCATTATTGGATGCATAACAATATGATTACCATTGCGGGCAAGAAGATGGGTAAGAGTTATAATAACTTTATTACTTTGGAGCAGTTCTTTGCTGGTAAGCATGAGTTGCTAGAGCAACCATTCAGTCCAATGACTATTCGCTTCTTTATCTTGCAAGCGCATTATCGTTCAACAGTTGATTTTTCTAACGACGCATTGGTGGCTGCGGAGAAGGGCTTGGGGCGTTTGACTGAGGCATACCAACGATTGATGAAGATCAAGGCATCTGCCACTTCTACTGTAGAGATTGGCAACCTTCGCGAGCGTTGCCAAGAGGCAATGGACGATGACCTTAACTCGCCTATCGTGATTTCGCACTTGTTTGATTCCGCTCGTGCTATCAATACCGTCTTTGACGGCAAGGGTACTATCTCTGAGGCAGACTTGGAGGAGTTGCGTGCTGTATGGAAGACCTATGCAATGGATATTCTAGGTTTACAATTGGACGGGGCACAAGATGCAAGTGCAGGTGCGGATGCATACAAGGGTGCGGTGGATATGCTGCTGAATATGCGCCTTGAAGCTAAACGCAACAAGGATTGGGGTACTAGCGACAAGATTCGCAACGCCCTCACTGAGCTTGGATTCACAATCAAAGATACTAAAGACGGCTTCGAATGGAGTTTATAAAGAATTTACCAAACAAGAAATTAGTCCTGCTAGCGCTAGCAGGACTAATTATAGTAGTAGGATTGATTTGGATTTGTACACCTGGTGGTGAATATTCCAAGTCCGAGCAGGTGGCCGTAGTAGAAGATACATTGGTAGCATATCCTGGTCGCACCTTTAGTTATAAGGATAAGTTTCGCGATACGCAAGCCAAACAGGTGCGTGCCGCCAAAGCGATTGGCTTGAAGAGCCCCCCTCAAAACCGACAGGAAGCAGCCAAGATGCGTGGTCAGTTATCGCTAATTAAGAGTAATGATAATTATGTAGTGGACTCACTTACGCATTCAATCCCATACCTTGTGCCTGCAGCTGCAAGGGAGTTGGAACGAATAGGAGAAGGGTTTGCTGAGATATTGCAGCGTAATGGATTGCCCCATTATCGTTTTTATGTAACGAGTGTATTGCGTACAAAAGACGATGTTAAGCATCTGCAAAAGAGCGGTAATGTGAATGCAACTAGCCAGTCGTGTCATTGCTATGGTACAACTTTTGATTTAGCATATTTTCGATTTGATAAAGTTTCGCGCACGCGCGAGTATATGCATCAAGACAACTTGAAACTAGTATTAGGACAAGTATTATTGAACGAACAACGTGCTGGACGTATCTATGTGAAGTATGAATACAAGCAGGCATGTTTTCATATCACAGTGAGAGAATAAAAGTGATAAAATAGATGGATTCTTAATAAATAGGTGGATTTTTGTTAGAAAATCCACTTTTTCTTTTGCTTATCCGAAATATTTTGTGTACCTTTGCACCGTAAATCATAACGAATATGCAAAACGAAATACCTTTGATTGATTGTCCGATTGATTATATCTTCGGCGAGGCTAGTGGTAAAACACTGAATGAGTACATGCGTTTCCCATGTAAAATCAAGTGTGGTGTATATGCTTTTATGGCAAAGGGTACTGCACGGGCTACGGTGAATATTACGAAATATAATTTCCAGGAGAATGATGTGCTGTATTTGGCGCCAAATAGTTTCTTCTTGGTGCATGAGTTTAGCGAAGATGCACGTGTGACCTATATCGTGCTATCTTCTTCGTTCTTGGAGAAGAATGCTTATAGCATTCGTCGTCCTCGTCTGGCCATGATAGATGCCTGCCAAATCGTACATGCCACTGAGGAACAAAAGAAGGTGATCTTGCATTTCTCACAACTGCTTGATGAGGCGGTCAACTGCACACCAAGTATGATCGATACTGAGCGAATGGTGCATGTCTACAACCTCATTCACTTGGTCTTTCATGATTATTTTGTAGCTAATCGCGAGACTAAATCGCAACCGATGGATCGTAAGTCTGAGATATATCAGGAATATAGTGAACTAGTGATGAAACATTATCAAGAGTGGCATCACGTGGCGGAGTATGCTTCGGCGATGCATATTACAGTCCCTCATCTATGCTCTACGATTAAGCAAGCTAGTTCGCGCACCGCTGGAGATCTCATAGTAGAGGCTATTATCACAGATGCCAAAGCTCAACTTAAGTTATCTATTTCTCCTATCAAAGAGATAGCTGGAAGCTTAGGCTTTGAAAATGTGGCTTTCTTCAATCGCTTCTTTAAAACTCATACGGGAATCACTCCAAAAAACTATAGAAACGGAGAAGATTAAGTGTAGTTTTTCTTGTTTTTTTTGCTACCTTTGCGCTACCTTTGCGCAAGGGTGGCGCTTTTTTTTACTTAGTTCCAACGATTTACATTCCTAAGTGTAGGCGAAAACGCACTGCCCACCATGGGGTATGATTGTCTTGCCATTGTGTCAACCGAAATATTCCGTACACTTCTCCAATACGTAAGATGTTACCAATGCCTACTCCCATCTCTACATATGGAATACTAGGAGCATGCAGAGTGCTTTGTCCTGCCTGGGTAGTGGGAAAGGCTAGTATGGATTGGTGATCTTGGCGTAGCCCTCCGTATGCCACTTTTAGTTCTGCTAATTCGCGAAGTCTTGCGTATCGTAAACCCGGAATCAAATTGAATAGCACTCCTTTGCCATCCCAATGCGCGTGCAAAGAGAGGTATTGATCTGCAGCAAACTGATAGTTGTTCATCAGCGAGAAACGATATGGATCAAAGGTATGTGACTGGTTGCCCGTGAAGAGATGAAGCATTGGATATGGGACCTTACCCATTACCATGCCTGCTTGCAGCAGATAATTCAGTTCTCCACCCATACCTAGGTCCACATTGTGGCGTAGCATCAGTTGTAGATTACCGTATAGACGGTAGGAGGACAGGTGCTGCATACGGTAACTACCAAATTCTGCTCCTACATATATTACGGGTAAATGGTTGTAGATGTGTTTTCGTTGGAAATAGGTGTCAATCTTGCGCTCGTTAAAACTTATACGAGCAGTGGTTCCTATTGTAGAGTAAGAAATAGTAGATTGACTGTGATAGTCGCGGGTGGGCTCGCCATAACCTATTTTCCCGACTTTGATATAGGTTTGTGTCTCGAGATAATTATTCCAATCATCTGCGAACTGTATGCGCCCTTCTTGACGACGAGTGAAGGTGTTATAGTAATATTCCGGATTGAAAGGAATGCTTTGCATTAGACGAGTAATGAGATTGATTTGCGTGTTGAAAATGATGTTTTCGCGTATGTTTTCTTCAAAATCATCCACGTCCGAATAGACATATTCGTCGCTGTATTTAAGAAATAGGGTGTGTCTCCGCTCGGTAGGAAGGGCAATGTTGATTTGGCCAATCCCTTTCCATGCCCTATCTCCAAAACCATAGGCTACCATTGCTTCAAGACAGACATTCTCCCATAGATCCTCGGTAGTGCGAATTGGCATACCAACGCGTAATCCTTCGTGTTTGCTTAATTTGAAGACATGATGGACCTTACCTATTTCTACATATTTATTGGTTGGAATACAGCCTGTCTGTATGACGTATGCTAATAGTTTAGCAGTCTTGAAAAGCGTGGTTTTATTGAGGCTGTCTAATGCAGGAAGAATGAGATCATTGTTGGGTATTTTAATGCATTCCTCAGGATAAAGATCATGTTGTATGTTCGTTTCGCGTGTTAGCAATAGGGTCGGGAATATATGGGTGGTATCTTTCCCTGTCTTAATGGCAAAATCCATCAACATATTCATCTTTTCATCCTGTAGTTGATTATTTGAGGTAAAGGTCTGATGAATAGTGAATTCTTTGAGATAATTGATATTGGTTTGTGCTGGTAGGTTTACATGGATACTACGCAGTGCATAGCTGGCAGAGTCAATTGTCATCTCGCCATTGAAGGTGGCATAAAAAGGATTCTTAGTACGGAAATGTAGTAGATAATGCTTCTCTTCGCCTACATCTATGCTATCTACTAAATAATACCTATAGTAGGTATTGCCAGATGCTGCCAATGGACTCAGCATAGAGGTGCTAAGGAATGGAAGAGTGTTGTCATAAAAGTCAAAAGCATCAGGCACTTGTCCCAGTAGTAATTGATAGTCAGTCACGGTAAGCAATGTGGCTTCTTCACGCACGCTATCAATCTGTTGCTGACGCCAATAGAGAGGAATTAGATAGTTGCTATCTGCCTGTTGGATCATACCACTTTGCAGACTCTTCCATAGTGTGCGCTTGAGATGCTTTGATTGTATGTCCGACACGTACAACGCAGTTTTTGCGTTGGCCTTTTCGGTGGATATTGTTCTTCGATTTGCTTCTCTACGCGCCCTCACTTTCTCCATGAGGGGTATAGCGGGGTTGTCTTGGGGATTCACAAAGACTTCTCCAATACTACCTACTTTTTCTTTCAAGGCAATATCAATGCCGGATTTGGTATTTGGCTCAATCTTAAATCGTTCGGTATGATAGCCCACGGCACTGACAACCATAGTACGTGTCTTTTCTAGGTTCTCGCGCAGCATGAATAGACCTTCTGCGTTAGTAGTGGTCCCCATCTGTGTACCTTGCAAATAGACATTCACATTTGGCAAAGGTTCACCTGTGCCCGCGTCATATACTTCGCCGACTATAATGGTCTCCTGTGCACATAGACTAGAGCCCATGACCCATAGTCCCAATAGTATGTTCATCAGCCGTCTCATTTATTCTCGGGATGGTATTTTAATACTGCTTCGCGCAAGTCGTGAATGTCTACATGTGTGTATATTTCGGTAGTACTGATACTCTCGTGACCAAGTAGTTGCTGGATAATGCGCAGGTCTGCTCCGTTCTGTAATAGATGTGTGGCAAACGAGTGGCGCAAGGTGTGTGGGGAAATAGTCTTCTGTATTCCCGCTTCGCGTGCAAGTGTCTTGATAATTGTAAATATCATAGCTCGTGTTAATTGGCGACCGTATCGGTTGAGGAAAGCTATGTCAATTGCTTCTGGCTTGATATCCAGATTATTACGATCTTGGATCCAATAACGAAACCATTCTATCGCTACCGGTGATACGGGCACTAGTCGCTGTTTGTTACCTTTACCTGTAATACGCATATATCCTTCATTGAGATACATATCACTCAGCCGCAAGTTGACTAATTCACTCACACGTAGTCCGCTACCATAGAGCATCTCAATAATCGCACGATTGCGATGACTCTCATTTTTCGACATATCAATCTGTGCTATCATCCGATCAATCTCTTCTGTCGACAATACATCGGGTAGATGCATTTCTTTTTTTGGTGTTTCGAGCAACTCAGATGGATCTTGCTCGATATAGCGGTGGTATAGTAAGAAGCGGTAAAACGAGTGTATACCAGCTATTAGTCGTGCTTGTGTACCTACTGAGGATATATCTTTGAATGTATCAAATACAAATGCTTGGAGATTGTCGAAAGTAGCATGCACAGGATCTATCCCGTGTGCATCCATATACTTTGTTAGACGCGTTAAATCACGCTCGTATGCCTCTACAGAATTGCTACTCAGTCCCTTTTCTAATTTGAGATATGTACGGTACTCTTTCTTTAGCATAGGTGCGCTTTATCGGTATATAACAGAGCCAGTGTAGGTACAATGATAGCGAGTTGAATCGGCAAGATAAAGATTGAAATCTAAGAATACATCGTCCTCCACATATTTGATGGTCATTGTTCCTCTTTTCAGGAGTATTATACGCTGTATCTGGCTTTCTTGTATTATCAGTAAATAAGCACCAGTGACACTCCCGTCGAAATACATACCGCGTAAAAAACGCATATCTTTGGCTACAGAATCCATCTCATATCTGCCGGCAGGTAATCGTTTTGTACTATCTTTGGGAACAAAGATGTCCGAAAGATAAAGGTTACACCCCGTTCCTATGATATGTCCTGTTGAATCGTAATCCAGACCTTCTGATAATAAGTCAATGGCATACACCTGATGACCACTATTGTAATAATCGCCATAGAGGCAGAACTTAGATTCGGTATAGATACTATCAACTTGCTGAATAGTTGTAGGTCTTGTGGGCTTGTTGTGCGGTGTACATGCTGCTACTAACCCGATTACGATATATAGATATATCTTCTTCATCTTTGAATGTTAATTTTTCTTGCTGGTATCCATGACGAGATAACTCCCAATATCAAAACAATTATACATACAAACGCAATATCTCCAGGTTGTACTGCCACTGGATATGCTGAGACTACATATTCTGCGCCGTTTCCCAATTTTAGCAACCCTAAATGCTCTTGCAGTAGACATGTTCCTAGACCTACTATCACGCCTCCTAATGCCCCCAATGTATTCACCATCCATCCCTCTAGCATAAAGATCTCGCGAATCATGTCGTTGCTTGCGCCTAAGTGGGATAGGGTTCGTATATCTTGTTGTTTGTCAATGATCAACATGGACAACGAGCCGATTCCGTTGAAGGTGGCAATCAGTAGTATGAAGACAAGAAGTAGGGTTGTTAAGAATTTCTCTACTCGTAAGATGCGAAAGAAGTCTTCTTGTTGCTCATAGCGATCTTGTATGAGATAACCTTCGCCCAATATGGTGGCAATATCTCTCTTGGCCCTCCTAATACTATACCCCTCAGCAACACCTACTTGCAGTGCAGTCACTTCGGTTGTATCGTAGTCTAGAAGTCGTCGAGCAAGGTCTATATCTACCAACATGAGATTCTCGTCGTATTTCTGCTGATTCACCGCAAACGTACCTGCGATAAAGCATCTTTCGCTATTGAAATTGACATCTGGACGAAGCATATTTACCTTGCCTTCTCGCTTGGGGGCATAAACTTCTATTCCATGAATAAAATGCACACCAATACCTAACTTCCATGCTAAGCCTTGACCTAGTACGGCGCGATCAAATGCACCATCAAATACTTCGTAATGTCCGTCCGTGATGATGTTCTCAATGCCCGTTAGTTGCCCAAACACCGAATCCACACCCATTAATTGTACAGGCATTTGCTTCTCTTCGAAATAGGCAAGCGCAGTCTCGGTGATGCTTTCGCTCACAAGGTTAATGGATGGGATACTTAGTAGTTGGCTCTTTGTTTCTTTGTTGATAATAAATGACTTACCTGCTTTGGCTGTAATGCGTAGGTCAGGATCGAATTGTGAAAAAAGTTCCTCTATCATCACACCGAACCCATTCATTACGCTCAGTACACAAATCATGGCAGCAGTAACCACGCCTACCGCTACTGAGGAAATCGCAGTGATAATGTGGATGGCATTAAATTGTTTTTTTGCAAACAAGTATCGCCATGCTATTTTGAGCGCTGGTTTCATCTATTCTTTTCGTTACCACTCAGAAGGGTTACTGAAGTAGTAGAAATGGTTATTGCTTCAGCAGTTCGTCTATGCGAGCCATCTTGTCAATAGTCTCGTCAAGGTGGAAATGCAGTTCCGGTATGATACGCAACTGGTGGCGTTGCATATGTCCCATTTCACCGCGAATTTTGGCGGTGTCTTCTTGTATTTGTGCAATGGTGCAGGCTACTTTGTCTTTTGGGAAGACGCTTAGATAGACATGAGCAATACTCAAGTCCTGAGAGATGCGGACCTCGCTTACTGAGATCAGTGTCCCGCGCATCGCGCGCGCGTACTTTAACAAAATATCGCTCAAATCCTTCTGGATCAAGCGTTCAATTTTCTGTTGTCTTGTTGATTCCATAATCTTGTTTTTTAGCTCTGGAGTCGGATATCCGAGGTGTAATTATTCGGATTTGGGAGTTCGGAGTGTTTCTTTGAACAGATTTATACGCAATAAGGGAAAGGAGTTTATACTCTTTTCCCTATGCTGATGCCTTAGGAAAAAGCCCTAAGGTTGTCTAATCGTTGATTAGCGTTTGTGACGACCTTCGTCTGCTACAGTCAATTTCTTGCGACCGTGTGCGCGGCGAGCGGCCAATACGCGACGACCATTTGCAGTAGCCATACGAGCACGGAAACCGTGTTTGTTGCGACGACGACGTTGGCTTGGTTGGAAAGTACGTTTCATTGTTCTTATTTATTTTATGCCCCATCTCGTGGGCTGGTTAATAATTTCGTGCGAAAAAGCGTGCAAAGGTACTGCTTTTTTTTTAACTGACCAAATTTTTATGAGAAAAAATGAGTTTTACTCCAAAATTCTTGCGTATGTGCATTTTTTGTTGTACCTTTGTCTGCCATTTTGGCAGATTGATCACATTAAACCGAATAACATTTTGCTTTGAAACATTTAGTGTACTATGGACCAGAAAGATTTACAGCGTATTAAACAGCAATTTAGCATTATTGGTAATAGTGTTCAACTCAATCGTGGAATAGAGATTGCTGTGCAAGTAGCATTAACAGATTTGAGTGTGTTGATTACGGGTGAGAGTGGTGTTGGTAAGGAGCATTTTCCTAAGATCATCCACCAACATTCCCCTCGCAAGCATGGTCCGTATTTTGCAATCAACTGTGGCGCTATCCCCGAAGGAACGATTGATGCTGAACTTTTCGGTCACACCAAAGGAGCTTTTACCGATGCTAAGAGTGAGCGCAAGGGTTACTTCGAAATTGCCGATGGAGGTACCCTCTTCTTGGATGAGGTTGGTGAGTTGCCCCTCTCCACGCAAGCGCGCTTGCTGCGCGTGTTGGAAACAGGGGAGTTTATCCGTATGGGTGATTCCAAAGTGATGAAAACCAATGTGCGCGTAGTAGCTGCTACCAATCTCAATATACCTAAGGCCATCGAAGAAGGGCATTTCCGTGAAGATCTTTACTATCGTCTCAATACGATTGAGATCAAGGTGCCTGCCCTACGCGAACGAAAAGATGATATCCCATTGCTTTTCCGTAAGTTCGTAGTGGATTTTGCGGATAAGTATCGTATGCCTGCTATTCGTCTAACGGATGAGGCTAACGAGATGCTTAAAGCTTATTATTGGCAGGGTAATGTGCGCCAACTGAAGAATGTAGCACAACAGATTAGTCTTATTGAGGAGCGTCGCGAGATTACTCCGGATATCTTAACCCACTATCTACCAGCTTGCCAGATGCATCGCGGTTTGGCATTAGCAGGATCCCAGACTCAGCAAGGTGTTCCGATGGAAGAACTGAAGGTACTCTATAATGTGGTGGGAGCTATGAAACGTGAGATGGATATGCTCAAGACGCAACTCGAGCAATTACAAAAAATCCACGAATCACGTACTAATATTGAAGATGAAATTGTTGAGTGGGAGCAGGGGCATGTCTTGACGCCTTCCGCAGTCTCAGTGGTTCCGGAAGATATACCAGAGGTGGTGATTGAGGATGCTCAGAAGGACTTAAGACTCTCTGATATGGCTAGAGAAACAATACAGAAAGCATTGGCAAAGAATGGCGGTAATCGAAAGGCAACCGCAGTGGAATTAGGCTTGAGTGAACGCACCTTATACCGTAAGATAAAAGAATATGGCTTATGAAAATAAATTTCCGTACCAAACTACACGTCGCTATACTTTTAATAATAGTCGTATTGCTATTGCCTTCGTGCGTTATCTCCTATAAGTTCAACGGAGCCTCCATTGACTATTCTAAGACTAAGACGATTAGTATTGCTGATTTCCCCAATGTGGCGCCTCTAGTATATGCGCCGTTATCCAACACGCTATCCGATGGAATTCGTGACCTCTTTCAGCGGCAAACGCGTTTGGAGCAAGTGCGTCGAGGTGGCAATCTAGAAATAGAAGGAGAGATTACCGGATATGCCCTTACGCCTATGTCTGTATCTTCGGATAGTTATGCAGCAGAGACAAAACTGACCATTACGGTCAAGGTGCGTTTTACTAATAATGTGGCGCCGGAAGAGAGCTTCGAAAAGACCTATACAGCCTACCAAACATTTGATGCTTCGCAGATGCTCACCGATGTACAAGATGAACTTTGCAATACGATGGTGGCTGAGATTGCTGACCAAATATACAACGATACAGTCGCAAAATGGTAAAAAATTTGGTGGTATCAAAAAAAAGTTGTACCTTTGTCGGCTGATTCTGTGACTTACTATCAGAACTTTGAAACTTTTAAAACTTTTAAAACAATAAATTATGTACGTACTATTAACTATTTTGATTATCATTGCAGCAGTATTGCTCATCCTTTTGGTGTTGGTTCAAAACAGCAAAGGTGGCGGTTTAGCTGCAGGTTTTTCTAGTGGAAACCAAGTGATGGGTGCTCCTAAGACTGCTGACTTCTTAGAGAAAGCAAGTTGGACTTTGATTGCTATCATTGTCGCTTTGAGCATTGTAGCTGTAGGTGTGAAGAAGAGCGAGACAGCTAATGCAGTTGAAGGCAGCGTGGTGGCAGCGCATGCTCAAGAAGAAGTTGAGGCTAGTCAAGCAGCTCAAGCTGTTCCTGCATTTGAGGCTGAGGCTACTGAGGAAGTTGCTGAGTAATCCCGACTCACACAACATCTAAAATGAGAGAGGCAGACGTGCCTCTCTTATTGTTTTTACGGGTTCTATACGGGTTCTTGACGGGTTCATACAGTACTATGTCACTACCAATGCTTGCGGAATAATCCCCCTACCAATGTATATAGGATATATATGGGATATACTACCTCAAGCAATAGAGCTACCCAGAATGAAATAGACTTATCGCGATGTTTGATTAGGCTGTATTCGATTGGGAATTTTACCAACAATACCAATGGGCAAACCAACTGCAACATATTAGTGCCTAATACTACCGCTCCGCAGCGAAGAATGTCGCGATCGGTGTATGCGGGCGCTTTGCCTGCCCAGCGCATGCGTTGACGGAAAAATGCACGCCACGAAGTATGTGGGCGTACGATGGCCTCATAGTGAGGGTCATCCAACACCGCTATCTGCAATCCCCTACGTTTAAACGACTCTAAGAGAAACATATCATCACCGCTAGGTATCTCTAGGTGCAAATCTTCGTATGATTCTAGCCATCTATCGCGTCTGGCTATTAGATTTGCTCCGCTACACATCACCGCATGTCCTCGCTTAGCGGTCTCAATAGTAAGCTGTTGAATAGCAGCATACTCCGCTATCTGCAACCGCTCTAATAGCGATGGCTTTTCATTCTTCGACTCCATCCGCAGTGGCAGGATTATCAAATCGTTGTCTGACAGTATAGTGGTCTGATTTTCGACAACGAAGCAGTCTGACAGCTCTGTGGTCTGAAACATGACATCATCGTCTTGCATCCATACATACTCTGTCTTCGCTGCAGAGATGAGACGATAAAGAGCATATTTCTTGCCTTTACCTTCATCGTTGATCCCCCTTTGTGGAACGACCACAGTAATATGCTCTTGTATGGTTTTCATTTCAAGATCTTTTGCCTCAACATTATACTCCTTCTTCATTTCACTACAACGAGCGTCGCCCCTTCTTCGTAGCGCGAGAAATCAGCATCATGTATTTCTACTTTCCCTCCAAAGTCGCGTTTGAGTATTTGCCGTATCTCATTGCGTAGTACGCCATTGCCTTTTCCGTGGATAATGACCACGCGTCGTCCGCGGTGACGGATATGTTGCTGCATTCCCATGCGAAAATAGCGCAACTGATATTGATGCTTCTCCACATCTGTCATGCCGCTTCCGTTAGTAGGTAAGGCTTCCATATGCAGGTCTATCACATGCTCATCGCGTTGTCTTTTGGGGCGTTTCGCAGGGGCGGCATTGGTGTTGCTGATGGTTGGTATTGGTGAATCGGTTTTTTTGTGCGTACCGATACAACCTTTTCGCTGATAGCTAGTGACAGCGGTGTCCATTACGCATTTGGATGCGGGTATAGGTCCCACATCAAAACCATCGTCAGTTTCTACCCAGACGAGTTGCTGCTGCGCGTCATACTGCACGATAGTACCTCCACCCACTGCATCTAAGAATCGTATTTTATCGCCTTTACGCATAGTATTGCTTTTATGAATGCAAACAATTATTTTCCTGTAATTGATGGAAGTGCTCCAAGAATTGCGGATACGATTTGCTGATACATGTGGTGTCGTCCACTTCGTAGCCAGCGATCAATAAAGCCATTGCCATGCGATGGTCCGCATCCGCGCGGTGCTCAGCTACGGCACGCAGTCGGTCGGATTCCTTCAATGGCAAGGATTCAACGCCTGTGGCATGTAACTCAATGCCCAAACGCTCGCAGGTGAGTGCTACTGCGGGGTAGAGGTCGGGGCAGGTCCCAAAATCCTGGGTAAGGATTTTGGAATGGGACGCCGCTTGTGCGGCTATAGGATGCCCACTCAGTGGGCTATTGGACGCTTCGCTATAGGCGATAGGCGAAAGGATGATGCCTTCGGGGGTATATTCAGTATGTACGCCGAGGTGGTTGAAGATGTCGGCAACGACCTTATCGCCTTGCAAGGAGTCACAAGAGAGTCCTGGGAGCGTAATCTCACCACCATGAAGGGCTACATACTCGTACCAGAAAGCAGCAGCGCTCCAATCTTTTTCAACTGTAAGGTGAAAACTGAAAGGTGAAAGCTGATATTGCTTTATTACTTCTTGCGTGATATATATATAAGGAGAAGTACTGTTAGTTTGTACATTGACGCCAATAAGCAATAGAGCAGAAATGAATTGTGTGGATTGTGGGTTAGTGATAGTCACCTCCCTATGTTTATTCAATATACATCCCTTAATGCGCAAAGGCGGGAAACCATCTTCGCCCAAATACTCAATATCTGCGCCTATCTCACGCAAGGCATCCACCAACTGACCTATAGGGCGATGGTGCATACGTTCCACACCATCCAAGATGGTAGTTTGGCCTTCCAACTGAGCGCAGTATGCGGTGAGGAAGCGCATGGCAGTACCGCAATTGCCGAGTTCGATACTCGAACAGGACGCCGCTTGCGCGGCTATAGGACGCCCTGACGGGCTATAGGACGGCGTTTCGCCTATAGGACGCTCGCTCTGCGAGCTATTGGATGCATTGTTTAGTGTTGTTAAGGCGCGGTGAAGAAGTTGCACATCGTTGGGCATAGAATAGGAGACGGGCATAAGCTCGTCTCCGTGTATAGCCTGAAGCATGAGCCAACGGTTGGCTATAGACTTCGATATTGGCAATTCAATCTGCATTAATTGATGTCAGGTAAGAAAGAATAGTCACGGGAGTATCGGAGGTGTTGCTCGATATAGCCTTCGGTGTAGTCGAGAGTGACGTTCGTGATATTGCCTTCTGCATCATAATGTGCAGTATAAACAGGGTTAACAAAGCCCTTATAAGGAGCTAAGTTGAGCTTCTCGTAACGATCCAAGATCTCCTTGTGCAAGTCTTGATCCACTTTCACTGCGTACTCCTCTACCATGGCTTTCGCAGCAAGGTAATCACCTTCAGAAGTGATGCGTTGGATCTCTCGGAGTAGCTCGCCATACAAGTGACGAATGCCTTCGTAGTCATTGATTTGGAGGTAGTGCTTGCCATCGCGCTCAATCATCTCTACCTCGTTGTTTTTCGCATTCTTGAACACCCAAAGGGCAATGAGTTGGCGGTTACGCATATGTGATTCCTCGATGTCTTTGCCTGGCTCAATACGCACGAGTTGGGTCATGAGGCCATTCATCATCTGTTGGTAGTAGAAGCCCTTGTATGCCTCCTCGTCCTCCAAAAGTCCGAGTTCTACGAGTTTAGGATCTGCCATATAGTAGAGACCGAGCAAGTCGGCACGTGCCTCCTCGATAGTAGAGGCATGCTCTTTGAGGGCATCTTTGGTCACCCCAGGCATGAGTTTGCCTGAGCCGTGCCCCACGCACTCGTGGAGGTCCGTATGGAGGTCGCCACAAGCACCTGCCTTCTCATACATAGCAATCACCTCTGGGCTAATCATAAACTCCTCGTTGAAGCCATTGCCTTTGGCAGCTTCGTTGTATGCGTGGGTGATATTGTCGATGGTTACAGACTTAGAGCCATAATCCTTGCGAATCCAGTTGGCGTTAGGTAAGTTGATACCGATAGGGGTAGCTGGGTAGCAGTCACCCGCTAAGATCGCTGCGGTGATAACTTTTGCGCTCACGCCTTTGACTTCCTCTTTCTTGTATTTCTTATCGGTTGGAGAGTTGTCTTCGAACCATTGTGCGTTGTCGGAGATGGTTTGGCAACGGTGGGTAGCACGCATGTCTTTGAAGTTCACAAGCGATTCCCAAGTACCTGTAATACCCAGAGGATCAGCGTATGTCTCGGTAAAACCATTCACATAGTCCACACGGCTATCAAGGTCTTTCACCCAAGCGATGCAGTACTCGTTGAAGGCACGGAGGTCGCCCGTCTTGTTGAACTCAATCATCTTCTCGATGACGAGGCGTTGTTGCTCGTTTTCGGCAAATGGGAGGGCCTTCTCAAGGTGCTCAACTACTTTTTCGAGAGCTGCACTATACATACCTCCTACTTTATACACGCGCTCAACGACTTTGCCGTTCTCTTTTACGAGCTTGCTATTGAGACCAATCCAGAGTGGCTCAGCAGAGTTGTCCTTGTGTGCCTCGTAGTATGCCTCTGCTTCGGCTTGGGTCACGCCCTCGTAGTAGTTGTTGGCAGATGCAAGGAGGAGGTCTTCGCCCTCAAGACTGAGCGATTTAGGCATTACGGTTGGATCGAAAATGACTGGCAAGATAGCCTCGTCGTAGGTCACACCTGCTTCAGCGCACGCGTTCACGAACCACTCTTGAGTAAACTCAGGTTGGAACTTATCAGAAGCATAGTGGTGGTGAATACCGTTGGCAAACCATACACGTTTGAGGTATTTCTCAAAGTTGACAAATTCCACGCTAGTCTTGTCGCCTTTGTATTGGGTGTAAAGCGCCTCGAGGGCACGACGGATACGCAAGTTATAGCGACCGTTTTGGTCGAAGAGAATATCACGGCCGTGCAATGCTGCTTCGGTGAGGTGATAAACGAGGGTTTTTTGTTGCAGACTCAGTGAGTCAAATTCTGGTACTTGGTAGCGCAGAATTTCTAGGTCATAAAACTTGTCCACGGTGTAGTCGAATGTTTGTTCTTGTTTGCAACATGCGCTGAGTGCTACGAGCGCAAGGCAGAGGATTGCTAATTTCTTCATTATTAAAATGTTGTTTCACGCGCAAATACGCTATTTCAAAGTTTCAATATTAAATTCTTTCCAATACAGTTTGTACCAATTGTTTGATACGAGGTTTGTAGTCGGTGTTCGCGGCTTCTACCTTGCGTTGGGCTATGACGCAGCAGACGGTCATAGCTTTATGTCCCATGAGGAGGCTGAGACCTGCGATAGCGCTACCTTCCATCTCGTAGTTGGTGATGCGTTGTCCCTCGTAGCGGAAGTCGGTAATTAGGTCGTTGATCTCCTTCACTGCCAAGTCGCAGCGGAGCACACGACCCTGAGGACCGTAGAAACCGTTGGCAGCGATGGTGCAACCACGCATCATGTCATTGCCTGCGATGCGGTTGACGAGTTCAGGATTAGCAGCTACCACATATGGGCGAGCCGCTTTGGCAGGATAGTGGATGAAGTCCACGAGTGCATCCTCAAAGCCGAGGTCCGCAATCTCGTCGCGACCTTCGTAGAAAGCTAGTACACCGTCCCAACCGATAGATTTCTCGCTCACGAGGAAAGTGCCCAATGGAATATCCTCTTGCATACCGCCACAAGTGCCTACGCGCACAATCTCAAGGGTGCGGTGCTCTTCTTTCTCGGTGCGAGTAGCGAAGTCAATATTCGCTAGTGCATCCAATTCGTTGAGCACGATATCACAGTTGTCGGTACCGATACCTGTTGAGATACACGAGATGCGTTTGCCGTGGTATTTACCTGTAATAGTATGGAACTCGCGGCTTTGGATGTCGCATTCGATAGAGCCCTCGTCGAAGAACGAAGCTACCATATTCACGCGACCTTGGTCGCCTACTAATATCACCTTGTCTGCCAAATGTTCTGGACGAAGGTGGAGGTGGAATATGCTACCATCCTCATTGATAATGAGTTGGCTAGCAGGGAATGTCTTTTTCATGCGTTTAGAAATTTAGAAATTATGCTTGGCCGCCGCCGAAAGACATAGGTATAGTACTTCCTGGGGCAGGTGTACCGTTGAGTTTGATAGTACCAAATTGTTTTTCGTATTTGGCTACATTCTCTTGGAGGGCGAAGAGCAGTTTCTTGGTGTTTTCAGGGGTCATGATGATGCGTGATTGCACGTTTGCACTTTTTTGACCAGGCATCATGCGTACGAAATCCACTACGAACTCTGATGAAGAGTGTGCTACGATAGCAAGGTTAGAATAAGTACCTTCTGCTACCTCTGGCGAGAGGTTGATGTTGAGTTTTTGTTCTTCCATAATTGTATTGTGTAGTTTAGAATTCTTATTTCGCTTGCGCTCAAACGATCGCTTCGCGTTTAGTATTTATAGTAATGTTTAGTGTTATTTAACGGCTATACGGTTACCAGTAAAATTGTTGTTTCTTGCGGAATAGGGGTTGTGTGGTGAATATGAACAATGTGATGAGTGGGAGGAAGATGTCAAACAAAACAAGTTCTATTCCAATCTCTCGCATTCGGAGTCGTCTGGCTGCTATATTGATGATAATCAATTGTACAAGCAATCGTAAACTCCATAATCCATACGCACTAGCCGCAATGATCCATTGACCAGTAATTAGTCCATATGCTATACATAGTATTGACAAAAAGTGTACCAATCCTCGTGTGATTGGTTCAAAAGTGAGACGTATTTTGCTCTGAGTGCTATAGCGTGGTGAAACGCTCAAGTGGCGACGTTTCTGGTGTATCCATTCATACCAAGTGCGTTTAGGAGATGACCATGTAAGGGCATTTGGATTGCATACAACGGAGGTGTTAGATCGGTTCGCGATTTTGTTGACCAGCAAATCGTCATCGCCTGCACGTTCATTAAGCAATCCTTGAAAACCATTATTGCTAAAGAACGTTTCTTTTCGATAGGCAAGGTTGCGTCCTACACCCATATATGGATGGCCACAACGAGCCATTCCCATATATTGTAATCCGCTGAAGAGTGTATCGTAACAGATGATGTGGTTGAGTAATCCTTTTGTCTCAAAATAAGGACTAAAACCTAATACTATTTCTGTTTTTTCATTTTGGAAACCACCCATCATTTCTCTAATCCAATAGCGTGATTCGGGTCTGCAATCAGCATCTGTGAGTAAAATATAATTGTATTTAGCAGCTTTGATACCAATGGAAAGTGCTAGTTTCTTGCTACTTATCACTCGTGCTCCTCGTGGCACAAAGGTATGATATAGCCGGTTGGATTGTTGGCGATATTGCTCAAGAATTGTATATGTATTATCCTCTGATTCATCATCAACCACAATCACTTCAAAGGTCGGATAGTCTTGATTAAGAAGCGTATGGAGATAACTCTTTAGGTTGATCTCTTCGTTGTGTGCACATACTACGACACTCACCCCAGGAAGGTTTTTTGTTTCTTCGGGAATATGAGAAGTTGTGCTCTTCTTAGCTCCTTTCCGGATATAACGGAGATAGAAATATACTTGGTGCAAAAAGGCGATTGATAATATACACACCATGGCGCATCCCCAAGGGTGAGCTTGCAGATAGGAAATGATGAGTTGGATGGTTGGATGATCGAACACAGCGATGATAACGTAATGATTACTTTTGGAGTACTTTCTTTAGTTTTTTGCTCTTTCCGTTCTTAATAGCATCGTTGGCCATTTGGGCAACGATCACTGCTCCCTCTGCGGTAAGTTTGTATTCCTCTTGAGGTAATTGAGATGTTATGTAGTACTTGGCAGCCTCTTCTTCTGTCATACTGGAGAGCCATTCGGAGGTGAGTTGCTCTAGATCAAGCAGAGGTAGATGGTAGTAGATAGCTATATGACGAATTTCGTCGGGATAACTTCCTAATCGATCAATTAATTTACCCTCTTTGTAATAAGGTTGTGCAAGTGGTGTGAGCAAGATGATATTAATGCGGTACTGGTGAGCAGTAGCAATAATCTTGCTAATACGACGAGAAAGTGCATCTGGTGAGCTATACGTTTTGCGTTTTTTTTCTTTAAGATCGTTGGTGCCAAACTGTAGAAAAACGTATGAACCCCTGCGTAATTTCTTCATCTGTTCTATTAAACCAGTTGCTTCAAATACTTTAGCACTCATCTCTTCTTCTGAGAGATTGATAAATGAGATGCGTGGATGAATATATTGTTGAAATGATGTGCCCCAACCTACACATAGGGCGCTATCAGTATAATTTGCTGCTGCCGCATCACTAACGAGCCATAATGTTTTGGGTTTTGCATCCGCAATAGTAGCGCATACAACAATACTAAGTACTAAAAGGATAATCTTTTTCATATATAAATATAATCTAATTTTCTTGGAAGAAAAATAACGTGCAAAGTTACTGCTTTTTTTTGATATATGCAATTTTTTTTGTAATTTTGCAGCCATAATTGGAGTGTTAAATGAATACGTTAGGAAAAAACTTTGTTTTCACCTCCTTTGGAGAGTCGCACGGCAAGGCGATTGGCGGTGTGCTAGATGGTGTGCCTGCTGGTGTTCATATTGATATGGATATGATTCGTGAGGCGTTGGACAAGCGTGCTGGAAGAGCCTACCCCCAACCCCTCCCTGAAGGGAAGGGAGTTTCCCCACGCGCACAACGCGAAAGGGATGAAGTGGAATGGTTGAGCGGCGTTATGGATGGTGTGACATTGGGTACACCGATTGCGTTTATCATTCGCAATAAGGATGCTCGTCCAGAGGATTACGAATGGCTTAAACACTCCTATCGTATTGGGCATGCTGACCGAACCTATCAGGAGAAATATGGCATTCGTGACCACCGTGGCGGCGGTAGAGCTTCGGCGAGAGAAACTGCCTCTAGGGTAGTGGCAGGTGCTATTGCACAACAACTGCTTTCCGAGAAGGGCATAGAGATAAGGGCGAAGTTGGTGCAAGTGGGTTGTGAAACGAATCCCGCTCATTTTGAGGAATATATAAGCAATATCCGTCAAGAAGGAGATAGTATTGGCGGTATTGTGCAATGTACTATAACTGGATTACCAGTTGGAATTGGCGAGCCGATTTTTGATAAACTACAAAGTCATTTAGCATTTGCCATGATGAGTATCAATGGCTGCAAAGGCTTTGAGTATGGCTCAGGCTTTGAGGGTATAGGTTTGAAAGGAAGCGAAATGTATCTCTCAGATAGCCAAACTCTTATATCTGGAGGAATAGCTGGAGGTATATCCGATGGAACACCAGTAGTTTTCCGTTGTGTCTTCAAGCCTACGGCTTCCAATCGCAAGACCTTTGAAAAAGCCTACCCCCATCCCCTCCCTGAAGGGAAGGGAGAAGATAAAAGGATTGTTGGAAGGCATGATTCCTGCATCGCAGTGCGGGCGGTGGCAGTAGTTGAGGCGATGGCAGCGTTGGTAGTGCAGGATTTGTGCAATTTGGGCTAAAATAATAAAAAAGGTTGCCTTTCGACAACCTAAATAAATGTTTATTGTTTGGATGAGAAGATGTTAGAACCTTAGCCAAACAGGGATTGCCAATGCGCAACTTGTCATATACATCAAATGCAGTAAAGCAATTGCTTTGGTATCTTCTTCCTTGCATTGATACATACAAATCACCATACTGATGAATAGTAGTCCCCAATACACGTAGAGTGACATCTCAAAAAGTGGCGTGCAAAGAATACCAATACAATACGATGTTGGGAGGATGAAGCCTAAAATGTCATAAAGCCCAATTTCTAGTTGCTTACGTATTTGATATACAAAGACCCCTAAAGTACATAATACAAGCACAACATGCAATAGATCAATCCATAATATGCGATCTCTTACTTTAGATGCCAAAATCAAACATATCAATGAGATATAACCATATAGACTATGCTGATGTTTGAACGCTGGTTTCATTTTGCCTTTTTTTATCGTACAATCCACAATGCGGTGCTATAATACAATTGACAAGCATAGGTGGACATGTACATTTTGTCAATCTCATTGGGAATAGACTGATTTACAATCTGTAAATAGGCTGTGGTATAACTATGCAAATAATCAATACTTAGATTTGTGGAACTTTGTTTGAAATTCTGATTAGCTTGTACTACGTTGTTATTTATAGTTGGTACAAAAACATCAATATCTCCTAATAATACGTCTTTTAATCTAGAATCAATAGGAGAGAAAGCTGTTTCATATCTATTGATTATTAAATTAATCGCTTGTCGATATGACAAGTTTTCGAAAGATACATTACTTTTAATTAGTCTGTCAATAAGGATGTTATGTTTCATGCTTATTTCGACGCCAATAGATGTGTCGTTAACTTGTGTGAGTCTGTTTAATGGACGTGTTGTGATAGTCGCTTCACTTTTTGATAAGTCATATGCTTTGTATGATTCATATGCCCCGACAACAACAGCACCTACGATTGTGCCTATGGTCGCACCTAAAGATTCAGCAATCTCACCTCCAACGGTAGCTCCGAGCCCAGCTCCCTCTAGGGCACCATCTATATCAGCATAAACAATCTTCTTTTTTAATTCCTGGGTATCTTCTATAGTATCATTTGCGAGGGAATAAGATACACACTGATGGTTAGGAAAGAATGTGGCATTCAGCTCTTCTACTGCAGCATAGAATGTTTCCCATTCTTCTGCACTGGTCTCCTTGGATTGCTGTGTTGGTTCTACGAGCATAGCATCTTCATTTGGACTAAGACTGCTTGATTTGGGAGAGCATGCTATCAAAAATACTCCTACAGCCAAAACAATAATGGCAGAAATTGCAATAAAAATACTTTTTTTCATACCTGTAAAAATTTAATTGATTAATAAAATAAGTTTACTAAAATAATGGCTAATGAGCTTTGTGTGAATGTGTAAGGTACAATTTTTCAAGATTCACTCAACTAGATCACCTCTTTCTTGAGGTGCGTATTTTGATGAAATTTATTCTACGCAAAACTCACCAGCCATTATTGTACCAGATTCCGAATAGATATATAGTTCATAATTTCCTGATTGAGGAATGTACATATTGGTAGCACCTACAAACTCTTCTTTAGCTACCATATCACCTGTTTCTAGATTAATCACTTCAGCGTATACGGATACGCATTCATCCGTACCTACATATAATTGATTACCATTAATTGACGCGTGGAATTCTGTTTGACCAATGGGTTTAATCTCATCTTTTTCATCTTTACTATCCCATGGAAGCATAGTGGCCATTTCGGTTAAGATGATCTCTTGTTCCGTCATCATTTCAGCGCGGGCATTGCATATTCCTAAAATACACAATGCGAAAATAATTAATTTTTTCATGCTGGTAATTTTTTAGTGGTTAATAATTTTAGTTGCTTGTTGTTTCTAAATTGCGGTGCAAAGGTACTGCCATTTTGGAATGTGTACAAAAAAAATAGGCGCACAAATAAAAACTTGCAACTACCTAATAATAAAGCAATTGCAAGTTTATTCTGCGCGCAAGTACTAAAACCGGACTATTTTACTCAATCAGAGATAGCCATTTCAACTAAAAAATCATATAAATTTGCAGCAGTTGTACCTAATTTTTTTGCAGTCCGTTGCTTGAAGGTACGAATGCCTACTGCGGAGTAAATCATATATTCTGCTAATACTTTTGTGCTAATGTCGTAGTATAGCAGACAATATACGCATAAATGTATCTCTTTTTCTGATAACTTTTTCTCTGCCAATTTGTCCAATAGGCAAAGCAGAGATTGATTTAATTCATTACGAAATACACTATAGTCATTCCATTTCTTATCGGGTTTAGGATGGCGTGCTCGAACTAACTCGATATGCGACATTAATGCATCGTGACGCTGTTGGCGTTGTTCTTCTATTGTTTGTTGGTATTCTTCTTCAGCCGATTGCAAGGCTTCTATTTGTGCATCTACATGCTCTTTCTTCTTGCGCCAATACCAAAGTATGCTCAATACTACCAACACAAGGACAATAACGAGCGTACTATATCCAACAACTCGCCATATAAAGGTTTTGCAATAGTATAAATAATCTTGAAATACTCGTATTGCATTTAGAGAGTCAATTTTTTTTGTTTCTGCTTGGAGTTTTACATCCATTCGCAGACCTGCAAGACTATCTGCAGCCAATATATCATTATTTAAAATAGCATATTTGTGTAAAATATAGTAAGCACTCACTTTATTAGCTGGCACATCAAAATCATTTACAACTTTCTCTGCATAATATGCAGCTGAATCCATTTGACCTAAATCATAAAAAGCATTTGCAATTTTGATAGCGCGATAGGATGTCGTTATAGGAGTTTGTTGTATGTAATAAATAATCGAATCAGGTGTATACTCAGTCTCTTGGTAGTAGAAATAAATAACACGAATATCATTTAGATACCAGCGATAACTATCATCAAATGAATAACTTGCAGCCATCTTCCATAAACTATCTGCTTCTGCAAATTGTTTTGCTGCACACTTAATCATGCAAATATTTAATAATCCATTTGCATAATACCATTCATTTCCACTTCTCTCGAAATTCTCCAATGCGCGCTCATAAAATAGTAGCGCCAAACTATCCTCATTGTAACTCGTACAAATGCCTCCTATACAGGAATTTACTCTTCCCCGATAAAGTGGTTCGTCTATTTTCAGCCAGTCGGCTTCAATATAACATTCTGCTGCACGTTCTATTTGCGCATAATTTCTCTGCAAGTTTCGTCCCATATAGTAGTAGGCTTTAGCCAATGTATTGCGTTTGAATGTTCTACCTAATGGATTGTTCAATGTACGAATAGTTTGTCGCAACGCCACGGTATCATTATAAATCACATGCTGAGTTACATCCAAACTATCAGCCATGGCAACAACGGCTTCTGCTTTTTGCCATTGAGTACACGATGTGCAAAACCATATTAATGGCATGAGTAGTAAGTATATTTGCTTTATCTGTTTCATTCAAACTAACTATTTCGCGACAAAGGTACTACTTTTTTTTAATATATACAATTTTTGTCATTAAATCTCATAACGCTTATACCGTTGTGCTGGCGGTGGTAGTAGTCGAGGCAATGGCAGCGTTGGTAGTGCAGGATTTGTGCAACTCTGGTTGAAATAATAAAAAGGTTGCCTTTCGACAACCTAAATAATAAACTATCAAACCTTGTCAGGCATGTTTATTCCAATAAATATGCTCCTTCTCTGCTCCAGAATGCACAAATATAATACATCATACTTATTTGTATAGTTTGGATTAATCTTTCTTCTGGATCTTGTAGAGTCGTATTGATGATCTTTATATATTCTTCTGTATAATGACGTTGATCCTCCAACTCTAAGTTCATTGACAATTTTACAAAATCTGTATGAATAGATGTAAATTGGTCATCCCACTGAGTAGTTTGGATGTCGTCAAACTCTGTGTTCATAGTTGGAGCTTTTTGTTGCTCATCTATGATACTTGTTATATTTTCTATCTCCGATACAACATGCTTTTCCCGTTCTTCATTTGTCATGCCTTGAGTATTTTTTTTCAAGTCATTGCTAAACACTAGTTGTAGCATTTGGTACATCAACTTTCCAGACTTCACTCCTTTGTACTTGCTTCTTAATTCAAGTTCTCCATCTTCAACGACCAACTTCTTTTTTGCTTCTACTTTTTCAGTAGTTAGATGTTCATACTTGGCATTCAGTTGCTCGAGTTGCTGTTCCAATTTTAGCCAGTTCTCTTCATGGCTATAATCCGATGATGCACTTGTAGCCCCTTTGTCGCAAGAGTTAAAACTCATCCCTATAGCAACTATTCCTATAAGGGAAAATAAGATAAATGACTTTTTCATAATAAAGATGTTAATGTTACTGTTTATTTTATTAGACGTAATTTCTCCTTTTTTGCTACAAAAGTATTTGTTGTTTCCCAAGTGCGCTACAAAGGTACTGCTATTTTGTGATGTGTTCAAAAAAAATGGCGCACAAATAAAAACTTGCAACTGCTTAATAATAAAGCAATTGCAATTTTATCCTGCGCACAAGTGCTAAAAATGGACTATTTTACTCAATCAGAGATAGTCGTTCAACTTAAGAATCTTACGAAGTTTTTTCGGTGCTTTTCTGCCTTTTTAGAAGAATCGTTTTTGTGTTTCTATTGACTGTTCTGGCTCATGTCCCACCCAATAACATTCTGCCATCATAACTCCATCTGCTTCAAAAAAAAGAAGCACTTACTATAAAAGGAGATTATTGCTAATTTTGCTCTTGTACTTCGGCAATGGCGTTGAAAACGCTGTTGTCTTTGATGCTTACTACAATTGGCATTTTGTTTTTGCGGGTGATGATGCAGACATCTTTAGGGTCGGTAATGAAAGACAAATGTTTGCCACATTCTTTGCAAGTGAACAATCCCAGGTTGCCAAAGAAGCCACCTGCTCCTGCAATACGAATAGTCTGTTGGATACCATGTGGATAATGCTCAATTTTCTCGATTTCATCGGCAGGAATGTTGATCTTCCAAGCAAGGAGGTGGATGTTGATCTCGTCTGTTGTTACCGTTAGTTTGCGGGGGATGAGCACCATACAACTGAGTACGGCTACGACGAGCACTATGAGGGCGAACAACAAATGAAGTTGTTGCAGTTGTAGCCATTGATAGACTATCACACCTATTCCGACGAGTATGATGATGGAAGCTAATAGAGTCATCCATAGGATAGATTGGGATAGTGGAAGGAAATGGGTTGTTTTCATACGGCTTATTTTTTAGGGTTAATAGTATCGTTATATAAATAGCTCAGCATATCATTCTGCAAGTGTTCGTGCAAATCGGCAGAAGATACACCTAACTTATGAGCAATGCGCTGTTTGTAGTTGCGGATGCTCTTTTCGGAGTAGCAGATATGTTGTGCTATCTCATCTAAGGTTAGGTGAGGATAAACGAGGAGATAGGTACAAAATTGCACCTCGCGTTCTGCCAATTGTGTGCGACTTTCCAATGCAGTTATCCAACCGTTTAATAAGGTGTCAATGTCTTGGAGCATAGAGCGATAGTTTGTCCAACTCTTCTCTGGGGCAGGGTATTGCATTCGGATAGTACTGAGGCGCTTGTCTAAATCGTAGAGGTGTTGTTGTCTGAGGAGTGCTTTTTCTTGCTCGGCCATGCGATAAGACAACTCATCAATCTTCTGATGGGCAGCTTGCATACGAATGGAACTTCGTTTCTGGTACGAGAAAGCTGCAATGATGACAATCGCCACGCCCAACAGCATGATGAGCATGTTTAGGATTTCCGCTACTGGTATGTTAAGCACTTGCATTTCCATTTCGTTTGCAAAGGTAGTACTTTTTTTGCAAACAAGCAAGACTTATGTGCATTTGTACACGCGGCAGAGGTGAGCGTGCGTGAAAATCAGCGGATTAGGTGGCGGAATGTACACGGGAGAGATATGCATTTAGCGACTATAACTCCTGCCCCATTGCGTTATAGATCTTGCCATCACGGAGGATGAGGAGTTGATTGTCGCGGATAATCTTTTGGCAATTGGTCATTGGCAATTGGATGTCGGATACACTTGTTGGAGTGCCTAATGTTGTAAATTCGCCCGAATAGGTAGTAATAGGTTGGTTTTCTGCATCTTTGGTTGTGATGCTGTAAGTGTATTGTGTGGCTTCGGTCAAACCAGTAACGGTGAAGCGATAGCCATTGCCTGCTTGTTCTGCGTATTGCGCTGGGTGATTGCCATTACGACCTGGAGCAAAAGCAATATTGAGCAACTGACCTTCTGCATTGAAAGTCAAGGTGCAGAATATCTCATCGCCTTTCTTAATGACAATAATATATGTGTCAGCTTCCGTGTGCGTAGGCCACGTGATAGAAACCGAATTGGTGGAAGGCACAATAATGACACTATCCGTGACTACATTCCCATTTTCTGCACCAATACACTCAATCTGCTTGAAATTACCCCACACTATATCCGAATAATATGCCCGATAATTTTCACAGGACACATGTACAATGGCATTGTAGTTTGTGAATGTGGATTCAAATGCTTTGGGTGGATTGGTTGCGTAACAATATATATCGTAGAGTTTTGTGGTATATTCACCACCAAACGATTGTTCTCCAATTTCTTTGACTCCTGTGCCTAATGTTACCTTTGTAAGTGACTGGCAATCAGCAAAAGCTGCACCTGAAATATGGGTAACGCTATTGGGAATAGTCACCGATTCAAGAGCAAGGCACATATGGAATGCTGCTTTTTCAATAGTCGTTACGCTATTAGGAATCGTGAGCGAGGTCATAGAAGCACACGCAAGGAAAGCTTGCTCGCCAATGCTTGTTACATTCTCAGGAATCGTAATGGAAGGGATTGCAATACAAAGGGCAAAAGTATGTGGTTCTATTCGCGTTATACCATTGGGAATGTTGATTGAGGTAAGGTAGATACAACTATGAAAAGCACCTTCACCAATACTTGTAACACTATTAGGAATGACAACAGAAATGAGAGATTCACAGTTACAACTTGCCAAAGCATACTTTCCTATATATGTTACGCTTTCGGGAATCGTGAGTGAGGCAAGGGTTTCGCACTCCCAAAAAGCATAGTCCCCAATACCTGTGACAACATAAGTAGTGTCATTATGTACTACAGAAGAGGGGATGTTGGCGGTGGTAAGATTGGGATAGTTGTTAGATGCGACTTTGCCAATCTCATTGGCTACTTCAACGGTATAAGGAGCCGTTTGGCTTGTGATATTGTAACACAAATCACCCACTCGGAAATCATACGCCCAAAGGGTAGTATTGGCGAATAGTAACAAGAAAAGAGGGAATAATTTTCGCATTGTTGTTTGATTTAAGTTTCCTGTTTTCAATGAATCAAGTTTGGGCTTATAACGCTATATTAAATATGTCGGGCAACGGATCGTTGCGGGATTAACTATAAACTATGAGTGATAAGTAATTTTATGGGGTTAGTATTATTTGGTTAGTATCTTCTTATTTTCTACATTCTCCAAAACTGTCATTTGTTGGATGGCGATTTGGTTGAGTTTGTGCAAGCGTTCGGATTGGGGCATGCCGTCATTGATAAACACTGCATTGATATTCTCCATGTTACTCAGGCAAATCAACTGATTAATAGTAGCATAGTCGCGCATATTGCCTTTCAATTCAGGATTGGCAGCACGCCATTCCTTAGCGGTCATGCCGAACAACGCTACATTCAAAACATCGGCTTCCTCCGCATAAATCATTGAGCGATGGAAGTCGTCAATCTCCTCAGGCACAAGGTTGGCTTTGATGGCATCTGTGTGGATATGGTAGTTAATTTTCGCCAATTCGCGTTTAGCAGACCAACCGAGTGCCTTTTGTTCTTCTTCCTTTAGGCGTTGGAACTCCTTAACAAGATATAAACGAAACTCCACCGATACCCATGATGCAAACTCAAAAGCAATGTCCGAACATGCGTAAGTGCCACCATATCGACCTGCTTGGGAAATAATACCTATTGCGTTGGTGAGTTCTACCCATCTAGTTGGAGACATGGTAAAAGCATTTAAGCCTGCCTCAGCTCTAATCCCCTCGAATTCGAGGGGGTTAAAATTAGGGTTGTACAAAGTTTCCCATATACCCAAGAACTCAATCGTATTACGATTTCTCATCCAATTTGCGACAACACCATTGGGATCGATGGCATTTTTCATTCTCGCAATATCCGTCATACAGATATAATCAACATTGCCATGTTTGATAGTTTTAACGGCAACCTCTTTTACGATGATGTCACTTTTCTTTGCCATAATTCCTTGTGCTCGAAAATTCTCTGCAAAGGTAATGAAATATTTTGGATTGAGCAAGAGAAGAGCGACTTTTTAGTCAACTTTTTCAGGAAATGAGTCAACTGTTTTAGGAAGGGAGACAACTTTTTTAGGAATGGAAGCAACCTTTTTAGAAACCCGATCTTAACAAAAAGCACCTTTTGTAGGCGGGGAGTTGAGTCGGTCTTCTCTCGGAGTTCTCTCGGTCGTCGGTCGGTGGAATTAGGCAAGGTATAAGAGGGGTAAAAGAGAGGGTAATCTTAACAAAACGCACATTTTTAGTTTTAGAGTTCTTTGGGTGTTGGTTGGTTCGTTCTTGGTTTCTCCTTGGTCTTTAGCCCGAGGAAGAAAGGGAGGGTACAAAGGAAGGTAATCTTAACAAATAGCACTTTTTGCACAAGACAAAAAATGCTCGGCGAATGAACGCCGAGCATTAAACCAATCGCCTTTGCGATGTGATTACTTATCAGAGCAACTTCTTCACTTGGTCGTACACGTTTTGTGCGGTGAAACCAAGTTTCTCGTCAAGTACTTTGTATGGTGCGGAGAAGCCGAAAGAGTTGAGTCCCCAAACGGTACCGTATTCGCCTACAATGCCTTAGAGGTTGCATGGCAAGCCTGCGATCAAACCAAAGCGAGTTACACCTTGTGGAAGCACCTCAGCTTGGTACTCCTTGCTTTGTTGGCGGAAGATAGCCTCTGAAGGAACACTCACGATTTGGAGGTGCACACCCTCAGCACGGAGGAGTTCTGCACCTGCCTCGATAGAGATACCTATATTATTTTCATATTCTTCTGCAGATGCAGCATTAGGGAAGGCTGCAATACTTATCCATGAAAGCCCAATCGTTAGTAACATTTTTGTGGTTGTGTTTTTCTTATTACTATTCTTTTTCGAATACACTCTTTTTTGTTTCTTCTTTGAAAGTACTTTCAGAACACAAAAAATCACACTCATCACCAATGCAATCACAATAAAAATCAGCATGCCGATGCTCAAGTTATCTCCTTTCACACGCGACCACATAGCCAACATTGGTTCCGTCATATCCCCACAATCATGCATGAGCGAGCAATATTCAATAACTGACTGATCAGGATATAGAACTTTGTTAGCATGTACTGCTTCAGCATCTTTTCCAAAGAAGTAAGTTAGGTCAACAGTTTCATGAATGTTTTCGTCGTTTGCCCAAGCGAGGACTTCTGGGGAAGATATTACACTCACATAACCCACTTCTTCCATGTTGCGAATTGCATTCTGAGGCATGCACATGTAGTTGATAAAGTAACTGGCTGCCTTAGTGTTTTTAGCGTAGATAGGAATACACCATCCATCAAACCACACGCTGCTTCCCTCTTTAGGAAGGATGTAATCCAGAGTTACACCTACTTGTGCTGCTTCATCAATAGCCCAGTTCGCGTCTCCTGACCAACTAACATTAATCCAAGCACGACCTTTAATCATCTCTTCTTTGCCAAAATCAACTTCCCATCCTGCGATATTATCTTTCATACTTAGGATGAACTCTTCCACGCGTTGAATACGCTCCTCAGTAACATTCGCCACTAATTCGTCTCTAGTCACTTCTCCGCGATTAATCTCATCTTGATACACGTATAATACGAACAATGAGTATATGTCGCGAAAGGCATCTTTCATCAGAATCTTCCTACGAAATTTCTCGTCATTAAGACAGCCTATCGATAGTATTTCGCTTTTGCTCACTAAAGAAGGATTATATATAAATCCTGTAGTACCCCACATGTAGCCAACAGCGTAATCAGCCACTGAGGTGGTGCTGTCAGGTGCCATTTGTTGGAATTTTTCTACGGCAAATGATGAGACACTAGTTGTATAATCTGGCGTACTGCCAAAATCCTTATTAATGGGTTGCAGTAGCTGATTACGTAACATTCGTTCAATGATATATTCGGAAGGACAGATAACATCATAATCTTCGTGCCCAACCTCAATCTCTGCTAACATAGCTTCATTGATGTCAAAAGTTTGAAGTAATACCTCTACTTGCTCGCCAGTCTGTTCGTAATACCAAGCGGGAAATTCATCTAGTACATCCATCGAAACATAATCCGCCCAATTATACACCTTGAGTGTATGAGCGCGATCTGCTGCAAAAGAGTTAGAACCTAACACACTAGATAGTACCATTACGAGTACCAAAAATAAAGTTTTTTTCATTTTTGTTTTTAATTGTTTAAAGGTTAATAAATATGATGAAACAAGACCAAAATGGTCAGAAAAGCCACAGCGCATAAGACACTACGTGAGTGCCTGATGACATATATACAAAGGCTATCAGTCGATCCCCTCAATAGGACCGACAACCATTTAACATAAAATGTTTAGATGAAGCGGAAGCGCGTGTTGCTGAAATAGAATATTTGCTCTGCGCTGAAAAAATGACATCTGTGTCGCGTATATACTGCTGTGCAGGATATGATAAAATGCTATAGAGCGTAGCGACTTGATCTTGTAAATTCCCAAACGGGATAGAATATCTACAAACCTGTCTATATTGGCAGAACTGCCAATATGATAAAAGGTTGACTTCGTGTCATTAAAGACACACTTTGCCCAAATGAAAAAACTCGTTTTTCGCATCTCTTCCTACTATGGAACTGTAAATTTGTGAAACATAAAATATTGTTTTAAAAAAATCGAGTGCAAAGATACTGCTTTATTCTGATATATACAAGAAAATTGATACTTTTTAGTCAACTTTTTTTAGGATTCCAATCTTAAGAAAAGTCACTTTGTCTTATACTGAAATAGGTTTACTCATAAAATGAACAAAAAGTATCAATTATTAAGATTCAAGTTTTATGAAGCGAACTCTAAATCGTTATTCTGCATCATTCAAACAACAAGTTTTGGATGATTATTTTCAGTCAGGTATGAGTCAAGTGGAATGTTATACCAAGTGGAAAATTCCCCAACGCACGCTCAATACATGGCTCACTTCTTGCAAGAGTCAAGAAAAAAGTGTATCTTTGCACTCAAACTCGAAACACATGGATGCAAAAGACCAAGCTCTAGAGAACCTGCGTGTGGAGAACGAGCGTCTCCGTCGCGAAGTGGAGTACCAGAAACTCCGCGTTACAGGCTATGAGCGCCTTCTTGAGATTATCAAACAAGAAGACGGCATCGACCTGCTAAAAAAAGGTGGAGCCAAACAGTAGAACGCCTGTCCGCAGAGTATCCGTCCGAAACGATGGAAACACTCTGCGGGCTGTTTGGCAAATCTAAGCAGGCTTATTACAAGCACAAGCGTAAGTCATTCAGTGAAGAAGAGAT